>JBGSQW010000043.1:0-77742 GCA_041737885.1 Pyrinomonadaceae bacterium
GCCTGGCAGAGACGGAAAAATACCTACAGTTCGTCGATGTTCGCCGAGCGGCCGAACACGCTGCCGGGCACGCTATCCGTTCCCGAAATATACCTCTCGATAAGCTTCCTACCGGCTTTGAGATTCTGGATCCCGCGACCCCGACATACGTTATTTGTCAAAGCGGATACAGATCGAGTCTTGGAACCAGCATTCTTGAGAACGCAGGATTTAAGACCATCTACAACGTGGCGGGTGGAACCAAAGCCTGGATCGATGCTGGCTTTGACACGAAAGTGTCGGCCACCGCGTGTGCCAGCACCAAGTAGGTCAATTTCATGGGGCGGGCTTTCAAATTCTAAAGCCCGCCTCAGGAGGTATTCAAATGTACGAAATCTTAATAATACTCGGCATCGTTGGATTTTACCTTTTGCTCCAGCTTGTGATTTTGCCAAAGCTCGGCTACGACACCTGAATGCGCGGAGCTTGCAACGTCGAGTTCGACGGGAAAACTAAGCGAAAGAAGGGGAACCAGCCAGATAACGAGGGTAAGGATGTCACGAATATTTAGCAGCATGAGAAGCGGTATTATACCTAGAAAGATTTGGAACCTAATCTCCAGTTGGGTCGGTGTACTTATTCTCTCTTTACTGATCCTGTTCTACGCCGCACCAGCGTCTTGGTGGCAGTTCGGTGTAACAGAGGTAAGTTCGAGAAGGCAGGGAGCAGATTTTTCATTAAAAACAATTGACGAAGTTGCCTGGAAGTTCGCTGACCATCGAGACAAGGTCGTATTGGTAAATTACTGGGCGACCTGGTGTCCGCCATGTCGAATTGAGACGCCTGGATTAGTTAGTTTGGCTAACGAGTATGCTGGACGTGGCGTCTCGGTGGTTGGAGTGTCGGTCGATGAAGATGTCGGCCTGATACCGCCTTTCATCGAGAAATATCAGATCAAGTATCCGATTCTCGTGGCAGGCTTAGATCCAAACCTGCCACCGGACGGGTTTGCCCTGCCAACAACATTTCTTTACGACAAGAAGGGAAGGATCGCAAAAAGATATACGGGAATTGTATTGGAATCGACCTTCCGGTCGGATATCGAGAGCCTTTTGGCCGAAAACTAGTAAGGAGACACATCAGCTATGAGATCAAGGATCGTTATTGTTGGCGGCGGCACGGCCGGATTATCAGTTGCAGCCAGATTAAAAGGTGCGGAATTTGAGGTTTCGATCATTGAACCGTCATCGAAGCATTACTACCAACCGCTTTGGACTCTGGTTGGCGGCGGGGTCGTGGCAAAGGAGACGACTGAGAGAAATGAGAAGGACTATATTCCGTCTCACGCAAAATGGATACAGGATTCGGTAGCAGAGTTTAAGCCCGATCAAAATCTGGTCGTAACGAAAAGTGGAAAAGAGATCGGATACGATTTCCTCGTCGTCGCCGCAGGAATACAGCTTGATTGGGCCAAGGTAACGGGCTTGTCGGAAATGCTCGGAAAAGACGGCGTTTGCAGTAACTATTCTTATCAGACGGTCGATTCGACTTGGAAATTCATTCGCGAATTCAAAGGCGGAAATGCTATTTTCACGCAGCCAAACACCCCGATAAAATGCGGTGGTGCTCCGCAGAAGATCGCGTATCTCGCAGAGGATTATTTTCGTAACCATGGCATGCGCGATAAGGCGACGGTCAAGTTCATCACCGCCACGCCAACGATCTTCACGTCTCCGCATTATGCTCCGACGCTAACCCAACACTGCAAGGATAAGGGGATCGAGACGATCTTCAAACATAATTTGGTTGCAATTCGAGCTGAGTCAAAAGAAGCGGTTTTCAGCAACGTTGACACTGGCGAGGAACTTGTTAAGAAATACGAACTGCTTCATGTTACGCCGCCTATGTCTGCACCGGATTTCATAAAAGAAAGTGTGCTCGCCAGCGAACTTGGTTGGGTCGAAGTGGATAAGGAAACACTCAGGCATACAAGGTTCGAGAATATCTTCGCACTTGGAGACTCGAGTAATTTGCCAACCTCGAAGACGGGAGCCGCTATCCGCAAGCAAGCTCCTGTCGTCGCCGAGAATCTAAAGCACGCCGTAAAAGGCGAACCTCTCTCGGCCAAATATAGCGGCTACACCTCGTGCCCTTTAGTGACAGGGTACGACAGTTTGATAATGGCCGAGTTCGGATACGACCTTAAACCGGACGAGACATTTCCCTTTGATCAGAATAAAGAACGATATTCGATGTACCTGGTCAAAAGATATCTACTGCCGCAGCTTTATTGGAATGGAATGCTTCGCGGTCGCGCCTAAATCATTCAGCTTGCTTTGTTCTCGGTCTTTGGCAATTTGGCAGTTCAGTTCAGACGCAGATGCGTCAAAAGGAGAATTCTATTATGAGCGAATCCTGAGATCGACTTGAAAGCGAAATTTAAGGAAAAGCTCGATAAAGACTTTTCGAATTATTTGATACTCGGGGCCTGCAATCCTGCTTTCGCATTCGAGGGGTTGCAGAAGGACATCGATCTCGGGTTGTTACTGCCATGCAATGTCATCGTTTACGAGCATTCCGGAAAAACAACAATCGCGGCTATCGACGCACCTAAAATGTTGTCGGTTGCCAATGATGCAGATCTCAACGAAGTTGCCAACGAGGTGGACAAACGGTTGCGGGTTGCGGTTGATTCCATTTAGCACTTCGCAGGTAGGAAGGTCGAATGCAGTACGGAAAGTAGTGAAGGGGTCGCGGCTATTCCAGCCGATAAATGATATGAGGATTTGTTCAGGATCAAAAGCTCTTTGTATGTTGCTGCTAATCGCCGTGGGCATGGCTGTCCAAGGGTGTGCACAGACAGCTAAAAAACCGCAGATCGAGACTGTCAATTCGATTGGGAATGGTTATGCGATATCTCTCGAACCTGTCGCCATTACTGGTTTTTCTGGACTGCATTCGTTTGCAGGTGCGCAGCTTGACGGGAAATGGGTGTTGATCGGCGGACGGACTGACGGGCTTCATCGCAGGCAACCGTTCGCGTCCTTTGCCGCAAACGGTAACAACACAAACATCGTAGTGATCGATCCGGAATCGAAACAGAGTTGGAGTGCGAGTGTCAACGATCTGCCGCCCGCGTTGAATGAACAATTGCAATCTACAAACATGCAGTTTATCCAGCGCGGTAAAATGCTTTATCTGATCGGCGGCTATGGATACAGCAAGACCGCGGGCAACCACATCACGCACAACAAGTTGACTGCGGTTACGCTCGATTGTTTGATCACTGCAGTCCAAAAGAGTGGGTCCTTGACCGCTTGCTTCAGGCAGATCTCAGATCCCGCGTTTGCCCTAACGGGTGGGCAGGTCGGTAGAATCGGCGACAACTATTTTTTGATCGGCGGGCAAAAGTTTGATGGCCGATATAACCCGATGGGCCCTGACCACGGCCCGGGCTTCTCTCAGCAATATAGCGAGCAGATCAGAAAATTTCGGATAAATGATGATCAAACCCTGCTGAGTATCAATAAGGCCGAGATCACGACCGACAAAGAAAACCTGCACCGGCGAGATTTCAATATGCTGCCGCAGATATTTCCGGGAAATGAAGTTGGCTTTACGGTTTTTTCGGGAGTTTTTCAGCCTAACGCAAACATTCCGTTTACTAACACCGTCAATGTCGTTTCAGACAAGATCAAAGTTGAAAGTGCCTTTACTCAGTATCTAAACCACTATCACAGTGCCAAGGTCGCGTTGTATTACGCCGCAGAACAACGGATGAGCAATATCTTCTTCGGTGGGATGAGCCAGTATGAGGAGAATGCCGGAGCTCTGACGAAAAACGACGATGTGCCTTTCACTAAGGTGATTGGAAATGTCACGCGTGACAAAGACGGCAAGATGACGGAAACGAAGATCGGCGAAATGCCGGGATTTCTCGGCGCAAGTGCCGAATTTTTCCTCGATCCCAAGATCCCGATGTACGAATCCGAGATCGTTAAGCTGAACGAGATCAAGGGCGACCGGGTGTTGCTCGGCCACATCGTCGGAGGTATATCCAGCAAGAGCAAGAGTATCTTCTTCAGCAATAACGGTTCGGAGAGCGAAGCAAGCAAGACGGTGTTCAGAGTCTGGCTTACGAGGCTCAATCAAAGGCCCAGGTAATTTGGTAAACTTACCTTGTTAATCAAACGGAGACGCAATGAAATATCTATTTATTCTTTCAATCGCTTTGGTTTTAACGGTTGGGTGTCAGAGTGCCTCGACAAAGAGCGCAGGTCCAGCCGCTCCGAATGCCGTAGGAGAGATCAAGGAAGTTTCACCCGCCGAGGCTCAGAAAGCTGTTTCTAAGGCGTATTCTCAGTTCATCGATGTTCGAACGGTTGAGGAATACACTGGCGGGCACGCCGCTAGGGCTGAGAATATTCCGCTCGATGTTTTGTCGGCGAATTTCGACAAACTTGAGAAAAATGAACCCGTTTACATAATCTGCCAGACCGGAAACCGCTCGAAACAGGCCGCGAACATTCTCAAAGACGCGGGTTTTAAGAACCTTGTAAATGTCACCGGCGGAACCGTCGCATGGCAGGCGGCGGGCCTGCCGATGGAAACGACTCCGCCGCATACTGTGCCGCCAAAGAAATGACCGAGGCTTTTTCGGAGCGGCAACCTGCGGTAAAATCTCGTATATGTCAGAAGCAACAGAAAAAGCATTGGAAACACGTATAGAAACAGACTCGATGGGCGAGATCGAGGTGCCGACTTCGGCGTATTGGGGAGCGCAGACGCAGCGTTCGTTGAAGCATTTTGACATCGGGTTTGATGTGATGCCGCGTGAGGTCATTCGTGCCCTAGGCATCCTGAAAAAGGCGGCGGCTATCGTTAATAACGACCTTGGGAAATTACCTGATGACAAGCTCGCACTCATTATTCAGGCCGCCGATGAGGTTATCGAGGGGAAACTCGATGCACATTTTCCGCTTCGCGTGTGGCAGACGGGTTCAGGGACGCAGACAAACATGAACGCCAACGAGGTGATCTCAAACCGTGCGATCGAGATCGATGGGGGCGTGATGGGTTCGAAAACGCCGGTTCATCCGAACGATGATGTAAACAAATCGCAGTCGTCCAACGATACGTTTCCGACCGCGATGTACATCGCAGCTGCGGAGCGTTTGACGGCTCTGATACCTGAAGTTCAGAAAGTACAGAACGCTATCGAGGCAAAGGCGACCGAATTCGAAGGCGTTGTAAAGATCGGCCGTACTCACTTGCAGGACGCAACGCCTGTGACGGTCAGCCAGGAATTCGGCGGTTGGGCAAATCTCGTGAAACGCGACATCGAACGCCTCCACATGGTCCTGCCGGGCTTGATGGATCTCGCGATCGGCGGCACTGCGGTCGGAACGGGCCTGAACGCCCATCCGGAATTTGCGGAACGTGCGGCGGCGAAGATCGCTGAACTCACTGGTTTACCATTCAAATCGCATCCTGATAAATTCGCTGCTCTTTCTGCACATGACGAAGTTGTTTTTGCCTCCGGCGGGCTCAAAACTCTGGCCGGTTCGCTCATGAAGATCGCGAACGACATCCGCTGGCTGGCCTCCGGCCCGCGTTGCGGCATCGGCGAGATCTCGCTGCCTGAGAATGAACCGGGAAGCTCGATCATGCCCGGCAAGGTGAATCCGACGCAGTCAGAAGCGATGACGATGGTGGCTGTGCAGGTATTTGGGAACGATGCAGCGATCGGTTTTGCGGGTTCGCAGGGCAATTTTGAGCTGAATGTTTTCAAGCCCGTAATGATCCACAATTTCCTTCATTCTGTACGGCTCATCCACGACGCTTGCCACGGATTCGTCGATTACTGCATCGCCGGCATCGAGCTGAATCGCGAGCAGATCGATCACTATCTGCAAGACTCGCTAATGCTTGTCACCGCGCTAAATCAACACATCGGCTACGACAATGCGGCGAAACTCGCGAAACATGCACACAAAAAGGGCATCTCGCTTAAGGAATCGGCCATCCAACTTGAGCTTTTAACAGCAGAAAAATTTGATGAGTTAGTTATCGCCGAAGAAATGACTCATCCTTAGTTGGGATCTTTATGCGAGTTACTTTAATTGTCCTTAGCGTATTACTGTTTTCATCCTTTGTTTTCGCGCAGACCGGACATCCAGTGGACGCCCCAACCGTTAGTTTTGCCGGGAAATGGGTTTTGGATAAGAACAGGAGTGATTCAGGTGTCAGCGGAACGGTTACCTTTGCGGATAGCACGATGGTTGTAACCCACGACACAAGAGAAATTGTGATGGTTTCTACGACGACCATGGACAGTCACCAGTATACGACGAAGACGGTTTACTCCCTTGATGGTTCAGCGAAAGGCACGGTCAAAATCGATGGGGGAGCAAAGGTGGTAGCGACCTGGGACGGAAAGAAACTGGTACACAACACGAAGAGTGTCATGGCGGCAGTTAGCGGAGGCGATAATTCACCCGTAATGCAAACGACGGAAGAATGGACACTAGCGAAAGATGGAAAAACTCTAATTCAAACTCTTACCCGTAAAGGACTCCCTGCCATGCCCAATATGAAATCAAAGTTCGTCTACACCCGTGTTCGCAATTAACGGGCAAGCGGGACGCTTGCGGTCCAGTCGGGTTTGCTAAAACGAAGTGTCGGCTGGTTGGTAAAACACTAGAAAATAGATAAGAACCGCGATTACAGCAATCACTGAGAAAGCGATCACGGCGGAGACCAAACCGAAGGTTTTTAGACAGCCTCCGGCTTGTTTTTGCGGAGCGGGAACCTTGATGGTGTCCGGGGTTAGAGGCGGATCTTCGGAAACCGCAGGATACTCTCGCGTATCTGCATCTGCATCTGCATCTGCATCTGCATCTGCATCTGCATCTGCATCTGCATCTGACGCGGGGTCTGGTGTATCGGTGTCGATCTCGTCCTGGTCCAGAGCGGGTTCGGTGTCGAATTCGTCGGTGTCCGCCTCCATAAAATCGGGCGAGGCGGTATCGATCTCGTCAGGGTTGACGTAGTTTTTTGCAGACTTCGGCGTGTAGCCTTCGCTGGATCGGAAGACCGGATCGGGCATTTGCCATTCGCCGTTGTTTGATTTAGGTTCGTTGCTCATGCTCTACCAAAACAGAACAAACCCGCTTATTTTTGAATATCTAAAACGTCGGACCGCGTAATTATAGCAGTAATTCGTTTAAAATCCTCGATCAAAACTGCTGGATATTTTTGCAGCTTGGCTTTGATCTGAACGAGGCTCGCATCTGCCTCCAGCACCGGGAAACTCTCGTCCATCACATCGCCGACCTTGCCGTCGAGCAGCTCGCGTTTTTCCAGTAGTTTTGCCAGCACGCGGCTCTCACGCAGGCTGCCGACCGAGCGATAGTCTTCAATTACTGGCATCTGTGTCACGCCATGCTCGTTCATGAGGGCTAGAGCCGAGCTCAGCGTCTCATCTGGCGAAACTGATACCAGATTCGCCGGAGCACCTGAATTCTTGGTCTCGGCGATCAAGCCAGCAGTTATACGCTGCGGCTCGAGCATCAGTTTTTCCTTCATCCACTCATCCGAGTAGAACTTCGACAGATAATGCTCGCCCGTATCACAGACGATAAAGACGATCAGGCTGTTCTCGTCGAGATCCTTGGCGACCTTCAAAGCTGCCGCGAAGATCGTCCCGGCCGAACCACCACTAAAAATTCCCTCGCGGCGAGCGAGTTCGCGGGCCGAATTGAAGGATTCGCGGTCGGTGATGTTGATGATCTCGTCGATGATACCGACATCGGCGTTGCCCACAGGCAGATTCTGCCCGATGCCCTCGACCAAATATGGCGTCGCCTCGGGAATGAAACCCGATTCCTTATACGTCTTAAAGATCGAACCGTATGGGTCGGCTCCGATGACCTTAATGTCGGGATTCATCTCCTTGAGATAGCGGCTCGTTCCGCTGATCGTTCCGCCGGTGCCGATACTCGCTACAAAGTGCGTGATCTTGCCGTCCGTATCGTTCCAGATCTCAGGGCCGGTGGTGCGGTAATGTGCCGCCGGGTTCTCAGGATGATTGTACTGGTCGGGATAAAACGAATTCGGCGTTTCCTCAGAGATTCGTTTAGCGGTCGCTACGTAATGATCGGGCGTTCCAGGTTTCGCTGCGGCTGGGCAGACGACGATATCAGCCCCCAGGCCTTTCAGATAACGCACCTTCTCGGTCGATGCCTTTTCAGTCAAAACGAAGATGGTCTTATACCCACGAACCGCCGCGACCAACGCCAATCCGATACCGGTGTTACCAGATGTCGCTTCGATGATCGTCCCGCCCTTTTTCAGCACGCCTTCGCGCTCGGCCCAGTCTATCATCGATATGCCGATGCGGTCTTTGACCGAGTAGCCGGGATTCAGGCTCTCCATCTTTGCGTAGATGGGAGCTTTTATCTTGAGCTGCTTGGTGATGTTATTGATCCGAACAAGAGGCGTATTGCCAATCAGGCCGAGGATGTCGTCGTAAAATCTCATGAATTAAATTCCAGTTATGCGTACATAACCAGTTTATGCGGAAAGAACGTCTGAGGCAAGAAAGCGGCTTCACGATCAATGATCTGCCGGGTGGGGAATAAATACAAATATTTTGGGAATTATGAATCCTGTACGGATTCGGGTACGAAAATAGAAAATACTGCATGTCTGAACGAAACCGTTTCGCCCGGCGATACGTAAACCTCAAAAAGCTTGTAGAGGCATGTATTCGCTGATACAATCTGGACATTCACTATTTTTCGATCTGGAGGAAACTTAAAAATGAAACGAGTTCTATTTCTTTTTACGGTCATTCTTGCGGTTGCCTTTTCGGCTAGTGCTCAGGGTATCGCGGTTGGTGCGGCGATGGATGATTTTTCGCTGCCGGGTATCGATGGCAAAACGCACAGCCTGAACAGCTTGAAGGGCAAGAACGGCGCCGTCGTGATGTTCCTGTCGGCTCAGTGTCCGGTTGTTAAAGGCTACATCGAACGCATCAACGCTGTCGCGGCTGATTACAAATCGAAAGGCATTACCTTCATCGGCATCAATTCGAACGCGACCGAAGATCTCAACTGGGTCAAAACGGACGCTGAGAAAAATTTTGCTTCGTTCCCGATGCTGATTGATAAGGGGAACGTGCTGGCAGACAAACTCGGTGCGACAGTAACGCCTGAGGCGTACTACGTCGATGCCAAGAACGTCCTGCTCTATCACGGAGCGATCGACAATGACCGCTCGGGAGCGGCCATTACGGACACCTATCTCAAGACGGCATTTGACCAGTCGTTGGCAGGTCAAAAGATCGTGAACACACGCAAGAACGCTTTCGGCTGCACCATCAAGAAAGCTGGCGCGAGCAAATAGTATTTATGTCCAATAAGCTTGTATTTTTGGCAAAAGCGGCGCTCTGCGCCGTTTTTGCGTTGTCATTTGCTTTTTCAAGCTACGCACAGGCTAAAAAGCCTAGACCATCTCCCAAAAAGCCGACCGTCGCAGGCCCAAAGGTAAACCAGATCGACATCGAAGGCCTCAGGTCGCTGATCAAACCGAAAGGTAAGCCGCTGCTCGTAAATTTTTGGGCTACTTGGTGCGATCCGTGCCGCGAAGAATTTCCCGATCTCGTAAAGATCGACGCCGAGTATAAAGGAAAGATCGACGTCATCACCGTCTCGCTCGACGACCTCGCTGACATCGCGACCGTCGTCCCAAAGTTTCTCAACGAAGTAAAGGCGACGATGCCCGCCTATCTCCTCAAAACCCCCGACGAAAGCGCCGCCATCACCATGGTCGCCAAAGACTGGAGCGGCAACCTCCCCATGACCGCCCTCTACACCGCCACCGGCGAAATGGCGTACGTGCGCATGGGCAAATTCACGCACGAGAAGCTGACAGAGGAGATCGAAAAGGTGCTCGCGACAAAGCCAGCCGCAGCGGCAGGAGCAGAGTCGGTTTCCGACTCAGCCGTTGGGATTCCAGTGCTATTGCTGTTAGGAACGGATCTCATAATGCCAGCATCGACATACACCTACGAAAAAGGCGTAGCTGATGCGAAAAAGGAGATTGCGAATGGTCAATTTAAGATCGTTAAATATGGGTTGACGGGATATTCGCCTCCGACTCCCGAATTCGAGGCACTTAAAAAGAAATATTCTCTGACGATTTCCGAAGGTGGGTGCATGGTTCCGACTGGTTTTGAAGAATATGCCAGTGGATTTAACAGGACGATGCAGGCCGCTTTCGAAAAAAAGTTCGGTAGCAATGTAGCTCAACAGATGGGCATGAGAAACACCTTGGAATAGACTACGTGCATTTGCAACACCTATCCCATCTGTGCAACAATAGCCCCGAATCAAAACACGGAGGATATGATCATGTACAGAAACATAGAAGATTTCCGCAAAGCCTGGGATTACGAAGCAGAAATGACCGGCAAGGTCCTGCTGAATCTAACCGACGAATCGCTTGGCCAAAAGGTGACTGAGGACGGTCGAACCCTCGGATTTCTAGGCTGGCATATGGCAGTTACACTGAACGAGATGCTCGGCCTCGTCGGCTTGACCATCGATGCCCCCGCTCCTGAAACAGAATGCCCCACGAGCGCCGCTGAGATCGCCCGCATTTACGGCATCGGCGGCAAATCGGTCGGCGACGAAGTATCAAAAAACTGGACCGAAGAAACGCTCCTCATCGAAGACGACATGTACGGCGAACAATGGTCACGCGGCATGACCCTCTTTTACCTCATCGCCCACCAAGCCCACCATCGCGGCCAGATGACTGTTCTAATGCGACAGGCGGGCTTGCGTGTTCCCGGCATCTACGGCCCGGCGAAAGAGGAATGGGCGGCGTTTGGGGCACCAGCGGCACCGTAAGATTTACGGGATCGGGATCTCCCTGTAGTCACCGTCGGTCGATTCAGCAATAACAGCGATGATCGTTTCAAACTGTTTTTGTATTCTCGGCCAGGAAGTTGAGAGCAGGACGATTATCGAAATTTTTCGGCCTGTTAGATTCTGTTGGTAGCGAAGATTTTGATCCGTTGTGATCAGAATTTGGTAATTGCTTTCCTCGGCAGCGGCGAGCAAATTTCCATTTTCCAAGGCTTGCCATCCGCGTTCGAATGCTGTGTCAACCTGATGATCATTCAGGAATTTGCGAAGAGGCACTGGCGTTCCCTGATCGAAGAGGATCTTCATATCGGTGCTAGACGGAAAGGGCGGCCAATTCGTGATTCAAAACCGCAACGATCTGCTCACGCTTGACCCCTGGAAACCATTCAAGAAAATCTTCGACTGAAGCTCCATCTCTGAGGTTTTCGTAAAGAGCAGAAAGCGGGACGCGCGTTCCTTTAAAAACCCAAACTCCGCTGACTTTGTTTGGGTCGCGTTCGATAAAGTTCGCCAGAGTTGGTTTTTTCAGATCACTGAACTCCATACACTGAATAATACAATAAAAAATTAAGCTCTCAATATAAAAGTTACATGAATAGCGCAGCTTTCGTTCACAGACTTAACATCTATCGGGTTGATAATAAGCCCCAAAACGAATAAACTTTTGAGTTTATTTTAGGTGGCATTTTTCGCTTCTTTTTAAACGATGACCAGTATCACGCCCGAGGTAGTCGAACAGCACGGCCTCAAACCTGACGAGTACCAAAAGATCATAGAATTAATGGGCCGCGAGCCGAATATGACGGAGCTCGGCGTCTTTAGCGTGATGTGGTCGGAGCACTGTTCGTATAAATCTTCCCGCATACATCTCAAGCGTCTGCCCGTCACCGGCCCGCGTGTCATCGTCCCGCCGGGCGAGAACGCCGGTGTCGTCGATATCGGCGACGACTGGTGCGTGGCCTTCAAGGTCGAATCGCACAATCACCCAAGTTTCATTGAGCCATTCCAGGGAGCGGCAACCGGCGTCGGCGGTATCCTGCGTGACGTTTTCACAATGGGAGCCCGACCGATCGCGGCAATGAATTCGCTAAGATTCGGTTCGCTCGGGTCAGAACCGGGAGCGATAGCGACTGGGTCCGACGACAAGGTTCAAGCCCGCAACCGCTCCATCCTAAAAGGCTGCGTCGAGGGCATCGGCCATTACGGCAACTGCTTCGGCGTGCCGACGGTTGGCGGCGAGGTGGTTTTTGACGAGTCTTACAGCTTGAATCCGCTCGTCAACGCTTTCGCCCTCGGCATCGTTCGCAAAGATCAGATCTTTTTCGGTAAGGCTGAAGGCATTGGAAATCCTGTGCTTTACGCAGGTGCAAAGACGGGTCGCGACGGCATTCACGGTGCGACGATGGCGTCGGCTGAGTTTGATGAGGAAGCTCTCGAAAAACGCCCGACCGTTCAGGTGGGCGATCCATTCTTAGAAAAACTCCTTCTCGAAGCCTGTCTCGAAGCCATGCGAAGCGGGGCGATCGAGGGCATTCAGGACATGGGAGCCGCCGGGCTCACGAGTTCGTCGGTCGAAATGGCCGCCCGTGCGGGCAACGGCCTCGAACTCGACCTGACGCTAGTTCCACAGCGTGAAACCGGCATGACAGCGTACGAAATGCTTCTCTCCGAATCGCAGGAGCGAATGCTGATCGTCGCCCGGGCGGGACGCGAAAAAGAGGTTGTCGACGTATTCAAAAAGTGGGATCTCGACTGCGTAGCTATAGGCAAAGTCGTCGAAGGCGACCGCCTCAAGATCATCCACAACGGCGAACTGATGGCCGATCTGCCGGTCATGGCCCTGACCGACGAGGCTCCGAAGTACTCAAGGCCGATGGAACCGCAGAGACGCGGAGACGCGGAGAAAATAAAGACCCAAGACCGAAAACCCAAGACCGAAGACCCGACAGAAGCCTTGAAAATGCTCTTGTCGTCGTCAAACATCTGCTCCAAACGCTGGGTTTACGAGCAGTACGACACGATGGTTCGCACGAACACGGTCATCACTCCGGGGGCTGACGCGGCGGTTATCCGCGTCAAGGAAACCCGTCGTGCGATCGCGATGTGTTTGGATGGGAACGGTAAATTCACGGCGATCGACCCGAAAAACGGTGCGATGCTCGCAGTCGCCGAAGGCGCGAGAAACGTTGTCTGCGTCGGAGCAACGCCGATCGCCGTTACGAACTGCCTCAATTTCGCTTCGCCCGAACGGCCAGAAGTGATGTGGAGTTTCTCAGAGGTTATCGACGGCATTGCGGACGCGTGTAACGCGTTCGACACGCCGATCGTGTCCGGCAATGTCTCGTTCTACAACGAAACCGACGGCAAAGGTATCCTGCCGACGCCAACGATCGGCATGGTCGGCCTGATCGACGACACGCGAAAGATCATCACCCACGGCTTCAAAACCGAGGGCGATATCATCGCCGTCCTCGGCATTACCAAAGACGAACTCGCCGCCAGCGAATACAGCCAAACCATCCTCGGCCACACGACCGACGAACTCATCGCCGCCGGCGAGGTTCCACAGATTGATCTCGAAACCGAAACGCTGGTACAGCAGACTCTGCTCAAATTCGCTGACGAAATGCTGCTTTCCTCTGCCCACGACTGCTCCGACGGCGGCCTCGCGGTCGCGATCGCCGAAAGCTGTTTCTCATCACTCGGCCGCCCTGCGATCGGGGCCGACATCGACGTTCTAAGCGACGGCATCGCAGCCGAATCGATCCTCTTTGGCGAATCGCCATCGCGGATAGTCATCAGCTTTTCACCTGCGAATGCTGAAAAGCTAACCGCACTGATCGGCCGATGCCCGTTTGCGGTGATCGGAAGAGTTGGCGGCAGCGACCTCACGATCGCGGTCGATGGCTCGGCGAAAATAAACACACCAGTCGCGGATCTCGAATCAGCATGGAGCGATTCGCTGGCGGCTTCGCTCGAAAAATAGTTCTACCGCACCTCAATGGCAGCCGGTGTTTACATACATATTCCATTCTGCAAATCGCGGTGCTCGTACTGCGATTTCGCGACCGACGTTTACCGCGACAGCGGGGCAGTCGAGCGGTATGTTGCGGCTCTTTGTCGAGAAGTCAGAACCGCCTGCGTAAGCGGGCGGAACGACGACACGAATCAGATCGCTTCAATTCACAAGTCCACGCCGCCCGCTCACGCAGGCGGTACTGCCTTCGATACGATCTACTTCGGTGGCGGAACCCCATCTTTGCTGCACCCCAATCAACTCGAACGCATTCTAACCACGATCCATTCAGGATTCGAGATCGATGCAAATGCCGAGATCACGATGGAGATGAATCCGGCGACAGTAACGCCGGAAACTCTGACAGCATTTCGTGCGCTCGGTGTAAATCGAGCGAGCTTTGGCGTTCAGACATTCAACGACCGCGATCTGAAACTCCTCGCCCGCGGGCACGATGCGAATGATGCCCGGCAGACGTTTCGGATGCTTCGCGACGCTGGTTTCGACAACATTAGCTTCGATCTGATCGCCGGATTGCCGGAGCAGACGATGGCTGATTGGAAGGCAAATCTTAGCGAAGCTATCGAACTATCACCGGAACATATCTCGCTGTATCTATTAGAGATACACTCCGCAACACCGCTTGCCGAACAGCTTCGCAGCGGCCGCCGAAAGCCGATCGACGAAGAACTCGCCGCCGAGATGTACGAGGTCATGCTCGACCGTCTGGCTGCCGTCGGATACGAGCAATACGAGATCTCAAACTTCGCTTGCCCCGGCTTTGAATCACGCCACAACAGCAAATACTGGACGCTCGATCCTGTTTTTGGCTTCGGAGTTTCGGCTCATTCGTTTGACGGATGTCAGCGATACGCCAATGAGCGCGACACGGCGAAATACGTCTCGCTGATCGAGACAGGCAGCTCTGCCGAAGTTATGCGCGAGGATATCGATCTCGCCTCCGAATACATCTTCCTCGGCCTTAGGCTCGAAAGCGGTATCGATCTCAACGCTTTTTCTGAGAGATTTGGCTTCGATCTCGCCGAGAAATATCGTCCGGAACTGCACAGCCTGGCGGACGTCGGTTTGATCGAGATCAGCGGGCAGGAACTGAAGCTAACGCGGAAGGGAAAGCTGTTCTCTAACGAGGTCTTTGCAGCGTTCGTGTGATTTACAGGGTTTCGGTAAGCAACGTAGGTCATTTCGCGAAAACTATGTCGTTTTGAGAAAAGTATGTCATTTCACGCATAGTATGTCGTTTTGAGAAAAGTGGCATATCATTTCGGCGGTATTTTGGTTAGCTTTAGTTCGTATGAAAGCTTGTGCCAACCCAAACTGCGAACCAAATTTCAAGATCTCATTCGGCTCTATCGCTCGTGACGAAAGGTTACCGATGGTCGAAGGCGTACTCGGCCTGTTGATCGCAAGCCGGTACGGCAGCCACCGATGGGCTGACAGATTGCCCGAGTTCGAAGATGTCGACCCTTCGGTCCCGGAAGTTTGCCTCGATCTGTCCCCGCAGCCATTTCCGGTTCCTTGTAACAGGCTGCTGAAAAACATAGTTGTCCGCACAATTTGGATGAGCATCGCACGGTTCCGTGATCTCGCGACTTCCATCATTCGAAACTTTCGTTTTTGTTCCCCATCAAACCCGGGACGCGGTTCACCGCAACCCTTCCATCTCCGAAGGTGCGACGTCACTCCGCAAAGGCCGCACCTACGGAGCTAGGGAACCAAAAGACATTCCTGTTTCTACAAACAGGTCGCTCCTACGGAGCTAGTGAACCAGAAGGTTCATTTGTATAAACAGATCGCTCCTACGGAACTAAGAAATGACGGTTCAACATTTGATCTTTGAAAACCCAGGGAACCAAAAAGCGACGCCGCTAGACCGGCTCTTAGCTCCGATAGGAGCGTCCTGTCTGTAGCCACCGAATCACATCCTGACCAAAGCTCCGTAGGAGCGACATATGTTGGTGGAATCCCAATCCTCAAATAAACGCCAAACAATGCCGCCCCGATGGGGCTAGGGTACCAAAATAAAATCCGCATCTATAAATATGACGCCCCCTAACGGGGCTAGGGAACCAAAAAATTATCCGTAAAAACGGTTCAAACATAGATCTTTGAAAATCCAGGGAACCATTCTCCGCTCCGATACGACGGTTCTTAGCTCCGTAGGAGCGAAATATTTATAGAAACCGAATCAATTGCAGATCAAAGCTCCGTAGGAGCGACATATATTGGTTGGAATCAAACACCCAAATATCCGCCAAACAATGCCGCCCCGATGGGGCTAGGGAACCAAAATATAAATGCCGCATCTATAAATATGACGCCCCTAACGGGGCTGGGGAACCAAAAAAATTATCCGTAAATCCGATTCAAAACATAGATCTTTGAAAATCCAGGGAACCAACATCCGCTACGAGACGACGGTTCTTAGCTCCGTAGGAGCGAAATATTTATAGAAACCGAACCAATTGCGGATCAAAGCTCCGTAGGGGCGACATATATTGGTTGGAATCAAACCCTCAAATATTCTCCAAACAATGCCGCCCCGACGGGGCTAGGGAACCAAAATAAAATCCCGCATCTATAAATATGACGCCCCCTAACGGGGCTAGGGAACCAAAAAATTATCCCGAAAAAAATCGGCTCTAAACATAGATCTTTGAAAATCCAGGGAACCAA
The DNA here is from genome assembly GCA_041737885.1 of Pyrinomonadaceae bacterium. Classification (GTDB taxonomy): domain Bacteria; phylum Acidobacteriota; class Blastocatellia; order Pyrinomonadales; family Pyrinomonadaceae; genus OLB17. Next base: position 16,624 of record JBGSQW010000043.1, read on the forward strand.
AAATCCGCTTCTACTATGAACAGTCGATCCCTCGGAACGGCAAAACGAAGAAGGTTGATTTTCCAGGGAACCATCTTGTCTAATAACCGAAGATACAAACGACAAAAATGTTAAGTTTGAAAGACACAACAAATACGAATTCTACTTTTGCAGCATCGGGGAGGATTGCCCGAAATTTCGCACTCCTCACTTTTCTTGCTCTGACACTAGCCATCGGAGCCATGGCCCAACTGGTTCCGCAGATCGAGCGGGAATTTCGCGGGGTTTGGGTGGCGACGGTGGATAACATCGATTTTCCGACGAAGAAGAACTTGCCCATCGATGAGCAAAAGGCAGAGCTGATCGCCATTCTCGATCTCGCTAAAAAGCTGCGGCTCAATGCTGTCGTGTTTCAGGTGCGGCCGATGGCGGATGCATTGTATAACTCGAAGCTAGAGCCGTGGTCCGAGTTCTTGACCGGGCAGATGGGAAAAGGGCAGGCGTTCGACCCGCTGGAGTTTTTGGTTGCTGAGGCCCACAAACGCGGGATTCTCGTTCATGCGTGGTTCAATCCGTATCGGGCATATCATCCGTCGGCAAAAACGATGTCCGACGAACATGTGTCGAAAAAGCAGCCGTCGATCGTGCGTCAGTACGGCAAATCCATGTGGCTCGACCCGACGGATGACGACGCTAAGAAGCATTCGCTCAAGGTCATAGCCGATGTCGTGCGTCGCTACGATATCGACGGCGTGCATTTTGACGATTACTTTTATCCGTATGCCGAAACGGACGCGGCGGGCAAGCGGATCGATTTCCCGGATCAGGAGAATTACGACGAATATCGCCGAACTGCAGCAAAGATGACCGCGAGCAGCGGCGTGAAACGCATTCCGCTCAGCCGTGACAATTGGCGTCGCTGGCACGTCAATACCTTTATCGAATCCGTGGGACGCGAGATCAAACGTATAAAACCCGAGATCGTTTACGGCATCTCGCCGTTCGGCATCTGGCAGCCGATGCCCGAGAAGGAAATTGCGGGATTCAACGCCTACGCCGAGCTTTATGCCGACGCCCGCAAATGGCTGCAGGACGGGACGGTCGATTATCTCGCTCCGCAGCTTTATTGGGAAACGGCGAGGAAAGGGCTGAGCTTTCCAAATCTGCTCGGCTGGTGGAAATCTCAAAATGTGAAAAAGCGCCACATCTGGCCCGGCATCGCCGCCTATCGTATCGGTTCGACGCCGACCTTCAACGCCGGTGAAATCGCGTCGCAGATCGGCGTGACCAGGAAAGATGAGCTTACCCGCGGTGCCATTTACTTCAGCCAGAAATCTCTGCGAAACGACATGGGAGGCATTCAAAACGAACTCAGGGACACAGTCTACAAACGCGACGCGGTCACTCCCGCATTCCCCTGGATAAGTTCGAAGCGGCCTGCGTCGCTGAAAGTCACGGTTAAACGAAATACCAACCACGTCAACGTAACGTGGTCAGAAAAAGGAAGCCGCAAGGCTTTCTGGTTCGTGGTTTACGCCAAAGACAAAAACGGCTGGAGCACTTCAGTTTTGCCCGCAAGTGAACGGTCGATCGTTTTGTCCGCCAACCGAAAGATCGAGAAGGTTATAGTAAAAAGTGTTGATCGGTTGGGGAATGAGAGTAAGTAGCGGCGATTCGTTTCTTGGCGGCAGAGCCGCCGGAGAAACTAGCCAGACGTGAAACGTCTGGAACCGTGGGGTAATTGTAGTCGCCCTGAAGGGGCGAGAGACGATTCGGCTAGGACGTTTCACGTCTGGCTAGTTTCTGTAGCGGCTCTGCCGCAGAGAGGCCGTTTTCCAAATGCCCTTTTCGTTAATTCACGCGAACGATTCGCCCTTCGACAACCGGCGAGATGGTCGAGTTTGGAGCGTTACGAATCGCTGCTTCAAACGCATCGGAATCTTTTGGAGCTTTGGCGGCACCTGATACGACTTTGCCGTCCTTGAACATCGTGTAGCCATCGCCGCCGCGTGACACGAGGAAATCTGAGGTCGCGATCGTGTAGGTTTTGGCTTCGTCGAGCGGCTGTCCCGCGACCGTTACAGCGACGACGCGGCTGCCTGCGGGCTTTTTCGGGTCGTACGTGAATGTCAGCCCGGAAACCTGCGGAAATCTGCCTGGTTCGCTGTCCTCGCCCGTGCCGCTGCGAGCAACACCGTGTTCGAGGATCTGTTTGAGAACCTTGCCGGTGACCTCGACCTTCACGATCGGGTTGTTGAAGGGCAGGATCGAGAGCACATCGCGTTTCGCCAGAACGCCAGGCTCGTAAATGAGATCGGCACGGATCGATCCGCCGTTAACAAAGCCGATGTCAGCCTTTCCGGCGCCACGATAGCTGTCGGCGATGAAATTACCGATATTAGTCTCCATTGTCCGCGACGACAGCGAAAGTGCATCGAGCCTGACCGAGGTTGAGCCAACCGGAACTGCAAGTTGTTCGAGCAGGCCCTTGTATTTCTCGAACACCGGAGCGAATTCGGGAGCGTCGGCGATCTTGTCGGTAACCGGGATTATTTCCCAATCGAAGCTCTCGAGCCGCTTGGTCTTGGCGTCGAAGTTGAGATTAAATTTTCCAAGCTCGCGGGCGTCCGCCGTCATTTTGAAGATCGGCGTTCCGTTTGACGAAGACTGTAGCAGCGTGTGCTCGTGGCCGCCGAGGATCAGGTCAAAATCGGCACATTTGGCGACCTGTTTGTCCTGCGACATAAACATATGCGTCAGCCCGACAACGGCATTGACCTTAGCCTTTTTCCTTAGTTCTTTGACAAATTTTTTGGCCGTCGAGCAATAATCAGTAACCGTCAGAGTATCGTCCATCGACGATGTTTGTTTGGTCTCAGGCAGCAGCAGGCCGATGAAACCGATCTTGATACCGTTAAACTCCCGAACCACGTACGGCGGCATATCGGCGAAGATCTTCTTGGTCTTAACATCGATCACATTCGCCCCGAGCCATTTGAACTTCGACTCCTTCATCCGCTCAAGCAGCTCGGCAGTCTTGATATCAAACTCATGATTGCCAAGCACCGCGAGATCCAAACCGACCGCATTCCAAGCATCGATCATCTGAGCCCCACGATACGTCCGCGTCTCAACCGAAGGCGACAAAGTATCGCCGCCAAGAGTGAAAATGGTGTTAGGATTCTCTGCGACCGCTTCCTTTTTCAACGTCAGCAAACGAGCCAAACCACCACGCTTCCCACCCTCAACCGGTGCGAACTGGTAAACGTCGTTGACGTGGAGTATTGTGACCCGGACGTTTTGGCCGAATGCGGTAACGGCGAAGAGTAACAAAAATGCGAGCGAAAAGTATCTTTTGACCATGGATTTAGGCGATTGGTTGAATTTTCAGATGCGTTCGAGCTTCCCAAATCTCTGGGAAGAATTTCTTCGAAAGCGTGGACATCAGGTAGCCGACGCCGTCTGAGCCGCCGGTGCCGCGTTTCATGCCGAGCATGCGTTCGACCATGAGGATGTGGTTGTGGCGCCATGAGACGATCAGTTCGTCGTGCTCGATGAGCAGGTCCTGCATGTTGTATAGCTCGGCGTTTTTCTCGGGGTTTGTCAGGATATCAACGGTGGCGGCAACGCGGTCTTCGTGGGTTTCGACGGCGAAACCGCTTCTTTTGCAGAGTTCCCAAAAGGCGTCGGCGAGCGTCGGTTCGCCCATTCGGCGGTTGAGACGCTCAAATGCGAACTCATCATTCTTAAAGGTCGCGAGGATCTTTTCATCCTTGGCTCCGGAGACGAATTCCAGTTCGCGAAACTGCATCGACTGGAAACCACTGGCAGGGTTGAGCTTATCGCGAAACTCGAGAAAGCCGATGGGGGCCATCGACTCCAGAATGTGGATCTGCGTAACTAGTATCCGCTCGATCGAGACCACACCGCGCAGGCTGTGATTGGCTCGGAACATGCGGCCTTCGTCAAGCCACTTTATGGTCGCGTCGATCTCGTGGAGGATCTGTTTGAACCACAATTCGTACGTTTGGTGAATGATGATAAAGAGAAGTTCATCGTGGCTGACAGGGTCTGACAGCGTTCGCTGCTGTTCGAGCAGGGATGGAACTTTCAGATATTCGTTGTAAGAAAGCAGGGCGTTTTGGCCGTATTCATATGACATGGTTAAAGGTGTTTTGGAGAGCAATTATTGGCTTTATCTTGCGGTATCGGCATATTTATGTCAATTTTCATCGAAATGAGTACAAATCTCTTGACAGACGATTGAGTTTTGGTTAAATTTCCATTCGTCTATCAACACAACACAAGCAAAAACAGAATAGATCTTGCGGTTTAAGGTCTTGATTTATTTGTTAATGAGACGTGCGAAGTAGAACTTTTTCCGCACCGGAAGCCGTACCTCTTTGGACGGCGTGTGGGGCGGTTTGTTTTCTGCCATGATCCCGATAAAGGTGGGCAGAAAAATTATGAGGATTTAGAAGTTTTAGGAGGATTTACATTGTGATGTCAAAAGCTATCGGCAAGGTCAAATGGTTTAATAACGCAAAGGGCTACGGATTTATCGAGCAGCCCGGCGAACAGGATATTTTCGTTCACTACAGCGCTATCGGCGGCGACGGCTACAAAACCCTGATACAGGGCCAGGAAGTCGAGTTCGAGGTAACCGACGGCCCTAAAGGCCCGCAGGCGGAAAATGTTATGAAAGTAGCGTAGATTCCGTTAGAACATTGATCACGTCGGCCCGAGAAACTTAGGTTTTTCGGGCCTTCGAAATTAACGGAGGACATCAGTTAAATTTTTGTTGCCAATAGCTCGTAAACCGCGTTCTTAAAAAAAACTTTTTTTAAGATAGCATCAGCGTTCCATGCCCTAGATCTGCGTTGTGCGTTTTTAATCGAGGAGATATTCGAAGATTCTTCGACGGGGTTTACCGGAAGAGTAGCGAACTGTTGAGAGATGCGTTGCTCAGTCAGATGCACCGTATGATCGGCAAAAGCGGATAGCTCGTACCGAATTCCGAGAGCGTTCCATAGGCCATGAAATCGCGAAGCCAATTCGTAGAAAGGGTGATGAACATTGACTGTAAAATACAGCGTTCCACCGGGCTTGAGAACGCGGACGATCTCGTCCAGCACTCCGAAGGGCCTCGCGGCGTGATCGATCACGTTATCGCTCAGGACCACGTCGAAAGATGCATCGGCAAAGGGTAGCTCTTCACCGATCGCCGCGATCGTCCGGGCATTATGCTGCACTTTTGGAAACAAACGCTTGTAGCTAACAGCCAGTGGATCGACACCTATTCCAAAGCCGGTTGCGATGCCGAACACCAGGCCATGGGCACCGCTCCCGACCTCAAGGATCTTGTGGTTTTCATTGAGGGGAGCGATCATCTCGATCTTTTTGCGGATCATCTGTGACCGCACAAAGTTAATACGAACGAGCTCGTCCTCGCCGCTCGCGAGAACGGCGGCTTTTTCTTCCTGATAGTCGAGCTGACGTTCGAGAGCACGACGGCCACGCTCATCTAGTTTACGTTCAGCCCAACTGGCGGATTGTTCAGGATGTTCAGCGGCCATTTAACCAAGTTTTGCTTTTACGGTCTCGCTCACGAGCTTTCCGTCGGCTGTTTTGCCCGCTAAATGCGCAAGTGCGGCTTTCATAACGGTACCCATGTCTTTCATGGACGAAGCTCCCGTTTCGGCGACAGCGGCTTCGACAGCCGCGACGATCTCTTCGGCAGAGGCAGCTTGTGGAAGGTAGACGTCGATTACCGCGATCTCTATTTTTTCCTTGGCAGCCAGTTCAGTGCGGCCAGCAGCCTCGTATTGCTCGATGGAATCACGACGCTGTTTGACGAGCGATTGTAGTGCTTTAGATACCTCTTCGTCCGTTAGATCGCTGCCTTTGTCGATCTTGCGGTTCATCAGGTTGGCTTTAACCATGCGGAGCGTGGAAAGCTTGTCAGCATCCTTGGCACGCATTGCATCGGTCAGGTCAGAAATGATCGTTTCCATTAAACTCATAATTACCTGAGTTTAATAGCGCTTGGCAGAAGTAACAAGCGTGAAGTTATTTGAAGGTAGAGCCGACGGCCTTCAACCAGTCATATGGTTTTTTTATGATCGGCAACGCTTTTGAGAAAAAGCCTTTCTTTTTTGGCGGCGAAGCGACTTTTGCAGAAAGCTCGTATGAGCGGACATTATGTTCCGGCATCGCTTGCGGATATTCAGTTCGCGAAGCGCTAGCCTGAGGTTTGAATTCTACGCCTTGATGAAGGCGATAGGTAACGTTTACGGGACGGAGGCTTGTGAGGGCATTTTGTGAAACAAAGGTATTCAGAGCCGGGCGTTTTCGCGGTTGGTGTCGTGCAGTCTGAGCGGAATACACCTCACGGTCAGGAATCACTCGCTCGGGCTTCTCAGGCGAGGTCGGTTCATCAATAACTTCAGGGCCAAGGTCGGCTACGGTTATTTCGTAGGGAGATGGCTCAGTGACACTAACCGCAAGGCTCCTGTCGGTAGCCTGCTCGTTAACAACGAGAAACGACGTCTCCGCAGCGGGATCACTGGCATGATAGGCGATGAAACCTAGTTGAAGGCAGAAAACGCCGGATATAGCTAGCATCAACTTTTTCATTTCCTCAAAATCCCCCGGGTGCTAAACGTTTATCATTGATAAACAATCTTAATGTTAGTATAGCGCTTAAGGCAAATGGTTGCATAAGCGAATTTTTGAGATAAGTGGCTGGAAAAGCAACGAATCAGAATATTTGCACGCATATCGGTGCCAAATGTTGCAAATGCTTCTCTACGTTTAACGGTGATATTAACGGCTCTCACGTACAATCGTCTTAGTCTAAGCAGATCAGGCCGAGGAGAATACGACCATGGTAAAGAGCAAATTAATTTAGTTTATATGAGTTGAGGCATAGAGATGAATGAACTTCGCGAAACGTTCGGTGATATCGATATTTATCTGTTCGATCAGATCCAAAAGGGCCGATTTGTGTCTGGGATGAAGGTCCTCGATGCTGGCTGTGGTGGTGGTCGAAATATCTATTGGTTGATGCGAAATAGCTTCGACGTTTTTGCTGTCGATATCAGCCCAGAGGCGATCGAGGCGGTCCGCACGCTGGCAAAACGGCTCGCTCCTGGGCTTTCGCAAGAGAATTTTCAGGTCGCATCACTCAATGCTCTGCCTTTTGCGAATGAGAGTTTCGACTGGGTGATCTGCAATGCCGTGATGCATTTTGCCGAGGATCGAAGGCAGTTTGACCGTTGGTTTTTCGAGCAATGGCGCGTGCTCAAACCCGGCGGTGCTTTTTTTGCGAGGCTTGCGTCATCTATCGGCATCGACGCACTGCTTATTCCAACCTCGAACGGCCGATTTTTGATGCCCGACGGTTCGGAGCGTTTCATTGTCGATGAACAAATTCTGCGAGAGGCAACGGCGACTGTTGATGGGCATTTTCTTGAGCCGATCAAGACGACCAATGTTGAGAATCTTAGGTGTATGACGACCTGGGTTCTGGTAAAAGATGCTGCGTAGCAGCGAAGGTGGGTCTGGGCAAAGCTGCCGTATTTCGCTAGAATCTTAGAAAGCATGTTTTCAGGGGAGCAAACCAGCTGAGAGTTGTTCGGTGGAGCCGGACATTACCCTAAAAACCTGACGCGGATAATGCCGCCGGAGGAAGAAAAACGATGAAAGAAGAATTGTCAGTTGTTAATGGCCAGTCGCCAGAAGAGAAGACCAGCGATCAGGTTAAATTACCTGCCTCGCAGAAAGTGTATGTCGAAACCAATGGATCGACCATCAATCAAGGCAAACATAATTTAAGGGTTCCATTTCGTGAGATCTCGTTGTCGCCGTCGAAGGATTTTGACGGCACAGTTGTAGAAAATTCACCGGTGCGCGTATACGACACGAGCGGTGTTTGGACCGATCCGAAAGCGAAATGCGATGTGCGCGAAGGTTTGCCCGCACTTCGGCGTGATTGGATCGTGGAACGCGGTGATGTCGAGGAGTATGAGGGCCGCGAGATCTTGCCGCAGGATAATGGTTATTTGACCAAAGGTGCTGAGGACGTTGCTCGTATTAAGGAACGAGGAACCCTAGAGGAATTCCCGGGCCTTCGCCGTGCTCCGCTTAGAGCCAAGAACGGTGCGTGTGTCACACAGATGCATTACGCCCGCAAAGGCATCATTACGCCAGAAATGGAGTATGTGGCGATTCGCGAAAATCTCGGTCGTCAGGCGGCGTTTGACCATCTTGCCTTGTCAGAACGCAGCGACCGTTCGTCCCTCAATCATCAACACAAAGGTGATTCGTTTGGGGCGGCGATTCCGGAATTTGTTACGCCTGAATTTGTTCGCGACGAAGTTGCTCGCGGGCGGGCGATCATTCCGAACAATATCAATCACCCCGAGTCGGAGCCGATGGCTATTGGCCGTAATTTCCTGGTGAAAATTAACGCCAATATTGGCAATTCTGCGATCGCTTCGTCGATCGAGGAAGAGGTCGAGAAGATGCGTTGGTCAACGCTGTGGGGTGCGGACACGGTGATGGATCTTTCGACGGGGAAGAATATTCACGCGACACGTGAATGGATCTTGCGGAATTCGCCGGTGCCGATCGGCACGGTGCCGATCTATCAGGCTCTCGAAAAAGTGAATGGAAAAGCCGAAGATCTGACGTGGGAAATTTTCCGCGACACACTGATCGAACAGGCTGAGCAGGGCGTTGATTATTTCACCATTCACGCAGGTGTGCGGCTGCCATACATTCCAATGACGGCGAAACGCACGACAGGCATCGTCAGCCGCGGCGGTTCGATCATGGCGAAATGGTGTCTTGCACATCACGAAGAAAGCTTTTTATACACAAGGTTTAGAGAGATCTGCGAGATAATGCGGACGTATGATGTTGCGTTTTCGTTGGGAGATGGGTTGCGGCCCGGCTCGATCGCTGATGCGAATGATGAGGCTCAGTTTGCCGAGCTCGATACGCTCGGCGAGTTAACCAAGATCGCCTGGGAAATGGACTGCCAGACGATGATCGAAGGTCCCGGCCACGTTCCGATGCACCTGATCAAAGAGAACATGGACAAGCAACTCGAGATCTGCGGCGAGGCTCCATTCTACACGCTCGGGCCGCTGACGACCGATATCGCTCCGGGCTACGATCACATCACTTCGGGAATCGGAGCCGCGATGATCGGCTGGTTCGGCACGGCGATGCTTTGTTACGTCACGCCAAAGGAGCACCTAGGCCTCCCGAACAAACAGGACGTAAAAGAAGGTGTAATAACCTACAAACTCGCGGCCCACGCAGCCGACCTGGCAAAGGGACATCCCGGAGCGCAATATCGCGACAATGCTCTATCAAAGGCCCGTTTCGAGTTCCGCTGGGAAGACCAATTCAATCTCGGCCTCGACCCTGAAAAGGCAAAAGAGTTTCACGACGAAACACTCCCCGCCGAGGGCGCAAAACTAGCCCACTTCTGCTCAATGTGCGGCCCGCATTTCTGCTCGATGAAGATTACGCAGGATGTCCGTGATTACGCCAATGCCCAGAACATCGAGGCCGAAAAGGCTCTTGCGGTTGGCATGAGCCAGAAGGCTGCGGAGTTTAAGGCGACAGGAAGTGAGATCTATCAAGGGAAAGTGCCTGACGGGGCGAAGAATCATCATTGACTTTCTAATCGAGAGAATTTGTTGATTTTTTAAATGCTCAGCGATCAAAATGGTCGATGCAATCCAAAAATAATCTATTAGCGAATGATTATGACGAAAATCTTACCAATCATTTTGTTGACAATAATTTCTTTTACAACTGCGAAAGCTCAGTTTGGACCGAAAACTCTTGACAATAAGGCAGATGTAGAAGCGACAAAACAAAGAATTTCACAGATCAGAAGCATGGATAATAGTATTTTTGAATCCTCTTTTTTTGCGGATAGCGAAGAGAAAACCAAAATAAATTATCGCCTGTTTAAGGCGTTTAAGAATGATACAAAAAAATATCCTTTAGTTGTTTTCTTTCATGGTTCGGGAGCAATCGGAACGGACAATGTATCTCAATTGGGAATACTTCCGAAGTTGTTTGCGAGCCGTGAAAGTCAGAAGAAATATCCCGCTTATATTTTAGCACCGCAATTTCCTGATCGTTCGTCTGATTATGTGCTGGACAAAGATCGAAACATACCTGTCTCTAATCCAAGAAGTTCTTTAAAAGCGGTTTTAAAACTAATTGAGTCCTTAAAGAAAGAGTTAAATATTGACGAGAAAAGAATTTACGCGGTTGGGTTTTCAATGGGTGGTTCGACGGTTATAAATTCTCTATCAGCCAGACCGGATCTGTTTGCGGCTGGAATCAGTATTTCAGGAATACCGGAATTCGGCAACATTGAAAGATTATCAACCATTCCTATTTGGTTAATTCACGGAATAGACGACACGGAAAATCCCATCAATAGTGATGAACAATTTTATAAAGAAATTGATAAAAAGAAGATTCGATTTTGGAAACTTAAAGCTACAACGCACGACAGTGTTTTTACGCCGCAACTTTTGGACAATACATTGCCAAAATGGCTATTCAAACAACGAAAGAAATAGAAACTGCCATTAAGAAGAGTTATGAAGGTAAAAAAATGGAGTTGAGAAATAGATATTTTACGCTATCGGCATTTGTTTGTATTTTGATGACATTTTCGTCTTGTAACGCACAAAGCAAAATTGATTCGACTCCCAAAGAAATTCAGCAGAGATCTGTTGGCAAAGTTTTTGCTGAACTTGATGCGAAAGCGACTTTGATCTATCAGGATAAAGCTAATAACTATTGGTTTGGCAGTAAAGATGGTGTTTACAAATATGATGGGAAAAGCCTCGTTTCTTTTACGCAAAAAGACGGACTGATCAGTCACTCGATAATAGCAATTCAAGAGGACAAATTCGGAAATCTTTACTTTGATACGCAAGATGGTGTGTGCAAATTTGACGGGCAAAAATTTACCAAATTGGTAGTAACTGAAAATAATTCTTCCGGCAATAAATGGAAATCGGAGCCGGACGATCTGTGGTTCAGAATCGGCTGGGAAAAACGAGGACCTTATCGTTATGACGGAAAGAATTTATACCATTTAGAGTTTCCCAAAAACAAAATGGAAGATGAATTCTATGCAAAAAATCCAAATGCCGGGTTTAACCCGTATAGTATTTTCTCGATGTATAAAGACAGCAAGGGAAATATGTGGTTTGGAACTGCCGATATGGGTGTTTACCGCTTCGACGGAAAGAAAGTGTCGTGGATGTATGAAAAACATTTGATGGAAACACCGGAAGGCGGTGCTTTTGGCGTTCGTTCGATAATTGAAGACAAAGACGGATTTATTTGGATCTGCAATTCAGCTTACAAATACAAAATATTGCCTAATAACGTCGAAGGTGCTGAACCCTTTCCGATAAATTATAAAAGAGAAAAAGGAATCGGAAACAGTGAAAAAGAAGCCGAATATTTTATGTCAATGGTGAACGACAAAAACGGTGATTTGTGGATGGTAAATTCCGAAGGAGTTTGGCGAAACAGCGAAAATAACTTAATTCATTTTCCAATTAAGAACGGAGGGAAAAACATTCCGGTTTCTTCAATTTATAAAGACAATCAGGGCAATGTTTGGATCGGAACGCAAGGCGACGGTTCGTATAAATACAACGGTAAAACTTTTGAAAAATTCAAGATCAATTAGCCGGAAATGTTATTCCTACATATTTCAATTTGTGAGCAATCAAAGAGATAAAAGAAACAACATTCGAGGGTTAAAAGTGGGGGCATTCTCCGAACCAAGTCAACCGCTATAGAGGTGAAGCGAGACCTATAACGGCCATCTTCCTGACGGAGCGAAGGAGCATCACTGATTCTTCTAACACTTGTTCAAAGATGGTTTGTTAAGTTTATGAAACGACTGCTATTTACCTTTGCTTTGATCTTGCTTGTGGCTGGTAATTCGTTTTCTCAGATAAAGAATTTTTTGTTTGTGGGAATGGACAGAGAACTTGTTAGGAATTCAGACTTTTGGAAACCCGAACTTTTTGATGGCGTTCAAGTCGCCTATTCGTGGAATCAGTTGGAGCATACTAAAGACAAATATGATTTTAGTTTGATCAAAGAGGATCTGAAGCTTCTAAAGAGATCGGGGAAAAGGCTGTTTATTCAAATTCAGGACGTTTCATTCTCAATACAGCGTAATTTTGCACCCAAATATTTGCGGGAAGACGCGATCTATAATGGCGGAGCAAACAAAACATATACATTCAAAGACTACGACGAAACGGATTATACCGAGGAAGGATGGGCGACGAGAAGATGGGACGCGGAAGTGCAAAAAAGATTGCATAAACTTTATGCCGCTTTGGGAAAAGAGTTTGACGGAATTGTTGAAGGTATAAATACCTCCGAAACATCCATAGGATTTGGAAGCGGCAAATTGCATCCGCCCGGCTTTACTTGTTTGCGATACAAAGAGGCAGTCACGGAAAATTTGACTGCTCTTAAAAAAGCGTTCCCTAAATCAACCGTTATTGCTTATGCCAATTTTATGCCGGGCTGCCGTGTTCCTGGTTTAGCCACTACTTTGCTAAATGACGTGTACGAATTTGCGTGGGCAAACAAGATCGGTGTTGGCGGTCCCGATTTGTTGCCGTACAAAAAGGAACAGAAAAGCTACCCGCTTATTAAAAGCAGTTACAAAAAAGTGCCGACCGGTTTAGCGGTTCAGGATGGTAACCACAGACACATTAATCCAAATACCAATAAACGAATAACGGCTGAAGAAATGTACGAGTTCGCCGAAAATGAGCTTCATTTGTCATACATCTTTTGGGGAACGGAAAATCCTTTTTTTCAGGCGGAAACACTGCCTGTTTTGAAAGCTAAAAAGAGCAATTAGTATCAAATACGAAGTGAGATTTATACGGAAACGGACGGGCCAGAGCATCATGAATTTCAGAACTATGACCAAGATATTTCTTTTAGCCACAATCGCAATATTCCTTTTCACGAATCAAATACTTGCGAAAGGTAAAGACGATCTGAGGCAGAAAATAGAACAGATCGTGTCGACAAAAAAGGCCGTGGTTGGCGTGGCGATCGTTGGCGGTGATGGGAAGGATGAAGTGTTGCTCAATGGCGGCAAGCGGTTTCCGATGCAGAGCGTTTTTAAGTATCACATCGGGCTAGTGATGCTGTCAGAGATCGATAAGGGCAAGTTTTCCCTTGACCAAAAGGTGGATATTAAAAAGAGCGATCTGTTTCCAACCTATTATAGTCCAATTAAAGATAAGTTTCCCGAAGGAGCATCGTTAACGATCGCGGAGATCTTGGAACATACTGTTTCAAGAAGCGATAACGTCGGGTGTGACGTTCTTCTTAAGCTGCTTGGCGGTCCCGCGGTGGTTGATGATTACTTCCGGTCAAACAATATAAAGGACGTCTCGATCAAGATCAACGAAGAGGTAATGCAGGGTAGCTGGGATAGACAGTTCGAAAACTGGACTACACCAAAGGCTGCGAATAGGGTGCTTCGGACATTTTTCGAGAATAGTGGTAGACAACTTTCGCAGAAGAGCCATGACTTTATCTGGAAGATCATGCGTGAAACCTCGACTGGCGCAAATCGATTGAAAGGCCAACTTCCTGAGGGAACAGTCGTCGCACACAAAACAGGCTGGTCCGGCACAAATAAAACCACTGGCATTACTGCTGCCGTCAATGATATTGGGATCGTCTATCTCCCGAACGGCAAATACTTTTACATCAGCGTTTTCATAACTGATTCGAAAGAAGACATCGCTGCTAATGAAAAGACTATCGCCGACATCGCCAAAGCAGCCTGGGATCATTTTGCCTCAAAAGCGAAGTAATAAGCGATCGTTCTATTGGAGCCCGGATCTATCTCGCACAAAACTCAAAACATCGGATCGACACAAGACGTGGCCACTGGCCTGACGACCAGAGTGGTAAAAGGCTCGTTCTGGATGATCGTCGGGCAGGCGTTGCCGCTTGTTGTTTCGCTGGTGGCAACCAGTTTTGTTATTCGCTTGCTGGGCGACAAGGGTTATGGCGTGCTTGCGCTGGTCGTTCTGATCCCGAACTACTTTTCCTGGGCGGATCTGGGAATGTCGATGGCGTCAACCAAGTTTGCATCTGAGGCTTTCGCCGAAGGCAACATTGATCGCGAAGCACGGATCGTCCGAACTGCTTCGTTTATAGCACTTGCGGTTTCGGTTCCAGTTGCTCTCGGACTCATCCTTTTTGCTCCCGAGATAATTGCGAGAAGCAACGTCGCCTCTCAATACGCTACGGACGCTGTCTGGGCTTTGCGCATCGCTTCGGTTACCTTCCTAGTCAATTTTTTGTGCAGCATCGTCAACACGCCGCAACTCACGCGGCTGCGACTCGACCTTAATACGGCGATAAACGCGACGACCCGCGTTGCTGGACTCATCGCTACGCCGGTCGTTATTTATCTCGGGTACGGGCTGACCGGTGTTGCGATCGCATTGCTCGTTACCAATCTGATCTGTCTCGCCGGGCATCTCGCGATTTCCGGTAAACTGCTCAACGGAAAGCTGTTTGCCCTTTCTGTCGACCGACCGATGATACGGCCTATGGTTAGATTCGGCCTCGGCTACGTCGTGGCGGCGGTCGCGATGGTTCTGCTCATGAACGGTGAAAAGGCCATTCTGACCGATCAATATTCAACCACGGAGCTTGGCTACTATTCGGTCGGCTTTACGCTGGCTACGATGCTGACGATGTTTTCGGGCTCGGTCGTCCAGGCATTGCTTCCGGCCTTCTCACAACTGCAGGCGGTTGATGATGAAAGCCGTCTGAGTTCTTTGTTTTCGACGGGCGTAAGGCTGAATCTGATTTGGCTCATTCCGGCGGTTGGCTTCCTGTTCGTCGTCGCTCAGCCTTTTTTTACTTACTGGGCAAACGAGCGTTACGGCGCGGAAAGCACAACTCCGTTTTACATCCTTCTCGCCGGTATTGCGTTCAATATTATGGCGTACTTGCCATATTCATCGATCATGGCCGCGGGGCGAACGGATGTTCTCGCCAAGCTGTTCTGGATCGAGCTAATCCCGCATCTTGCACTCACAGCGTTCCTGATCTCAAAGTTCGGCATTCCGGGAGCAGCTATTGCGTGGAGTGTTCGAGCCACCATTGATTGCTTGCTTCAGTTTATGCTCGCAAAACGATTTGCAGGCATCAAATTCCAGGCATCCTCGTTGGTCCTGATGTCCACGATCGCCGCCTTGTTCGTCGTGCCTACAGTCATAATTAGACTTGCGTACCCCGAACAGATCGTGCTTTCGGCTATAATATTGATTGTGGCCCTCGTTGGATTCTTCCTTTACTGCTGGAAGAGCGTTCTTTCAGGTACCGAACGCGTTTGGCTGCAGGGGCGGCTCAAATCGAGGCTTTAGTAGATTCGAAGCATTCCAAACTATGCTGAAATCAGCGATTTTCACAATTATTGATTCGGTAAACCGGTATGCCCAGACGACGTACCGGAACGGGCACATTCCGAAAGAGCAGATGCGGCAATTTGTGCGCAAACTGGCGATGTTTCGTCTAAGAAAGATAGGCACGTCATCGGGGAGCGGCAAGGTCGAGATCGGGCCGTTGACCGTAAACTATCTGGACCCGTTAGCTTTTGCATACAATTTTGAAGAGGTGTTCTTCGAGGAAGAGTATTTCTTTCAGACCGAGAACCCTGAGCCAGTAATCGTCGATTGCGGAAGCAATATAGGGCTCGCGACGTTATATTTTAAGACCGTTTATCCAAAGGCAAAGGTCATTGCTATTGAAGCTCATCCGACGACTTTTGCAACACTTCAGGGGAATGTTAGGGACAACAAGTTGAGTGATGTAGAAGTTTTGAATGTCGCTGTGGTCGGCGGCGATGAGAAGGAAATTGCGCTGATGTTCTCAAAACCCGGCGACCTTAGATCTACGAAGATCCGCGAGATGCATGGCGACGATGAGCTACAGGAGATCAAGGTTCCGGCAGTCAAACTTTCGACTATTCTGCCGGAATCGGTCGATCTGCTGAAAATGGATATTGAGGGCAGCGAGGACGAAGTGATCGATGAGATCATACCTAAGCTCGGCCAGATCAAAAACGTAATTCTTGAATATCATTTCTCACCCGGCACAAAAAGAAAGTCGCTGGGCAAATTTATCTCGATCCTTGAAGCCGCCGGATTCTCTTGCCGGATGAAATCTGCAAATCCGGCGGATAAAAACGCCGATCCCCATGGCAGCTTTGTCGCGACTATATACGGCAGCCGGCCCGTTTTTGTATGAACCGCATCAGCGTAGTCATTCCGACCTACAACCGCAACGCCCAGCTTGCCGAGGTCCTCGATCATCTGTTGGCGAGTGACGTGTCTGGCTTTGAGGACATTGAGATAATCGTCGTCGATGACGGGGGGCGGGAGTCCGCGCAGTCGACGGTGGAGTCGAGATCAGGACGCGAGCCGTTTCGCCTCGTTTATCTTCGTCAAGAGAACACTGGGCCTGCGGCGGCTCGGAATAACGGGTTTAGAAACGCTGCGAATGAGATCGTGCTGTTTATTGACGACGATGTATTAGTTTCGAAGGAACTACTTCGTCAGCACGTTCAGGCACACGCTGACAAGAGCGGTTCAGTGATCTTCGGCCTTTACCCTTATGTAGTGCCTGCGGTAGAAACCCCGGCGTATCGTTATCTCGACAAGATCGAACGCGAAGCACGAGCTGAGGTTGCTTTCGGCTCGGTTTCGGGCTACGTTTCGGCAAATATCGTCGCTAGCGGTAATCTTTCGGTAGAAAAGGGTAGTTTCGATCCGGAAAAAGGCGTTTATGACGAAACCCTAAAAACGCCAATGTCCGAAGAGCTCGAACTCGCTATACGCTTGTGGAAGAACAACATACCGATCTTCTACGTTCCCGCCATTGAGGCTCTGCACACGCAGCCAACGACGATCGACGGGAAATGCATTCAGGATTATAAGTATGGATACGGGATTGCGGAGGCATACGCTCGTCTTGCGGATATAGCGCCGCCTGAACAGTTTGCATATACGATGCAGGTTAACGGGCCGATCGGCAGTGACGATCGGTTGAAACTAAAATTCGCAAAGTTGGTTAAATCGTTGCTCGGGTCGAAGGCTGGAAAAGCGTTTTTTTTGAGTTTCGTGAAGCTGGTCGAACGCGTAATACCTAATGACGACAAGCTATTATTTGCGCTTTATCGCAAGGTCGTTGGTGTGCATTATTTTGCGGGCATTCGCGATGGACTTGAGAGATTTTGTAAGATTGATGCTCGTACTGATGCGAAATAATAGATGTCACAGATAAAAGAGCTCGGATACTCTGCACTAAATCTTTTGACCTTCGGCCGCGGTATCGCCCGTGAGATCGGCGGCGAAACGATTCGTTTCCCGACGCGTTTTAGCCGATATTACGAGGCGGAGTACGAGCCGGAGACCTTCGCGTTCTTTCGCCAGAACGTAAAAAAAGGCGATACCGTCCTCGATATCGGCGGGCACATCGGGCTTTTTGCAATCGTGACAGGAAGGCTTGTAGGTCGCGAAGGAAAGGTCTATTCATTTGAGCCGACGCCGTTTACGCGAGGTGTTTTGAAAGAGGTCGTTGAGTTGAATGACCTTTCCGATATTGTCGAAGTTCGCTCAGAGGCGGTTTCGTCTAAGAGCGGCGAGACTGTCTTTTTTGACACGGGCGACACGATCTCGAACGCTAATTCGCTGGTAAAGACAGAACGCAGCAAGACGGAAATTCCGATCACGCTTATCAGCGTTGATGAATTTGTAAAGGAGAAAGGCATCAAGCCAAATTGTCTGAAGATAGATGTCGAAGGCGTCGAACTGGATGTTCTTCGTGGGGCTCGCGAGACTTTTCTCGCGCAACGTCCGGTCGCGAGGCTTGGGCTTCATCCGCCGTTTATCACGCTGAATGGGCAATCGCTGGACGAGATCTGGGCGATCCTAGAGGAATACAAGATGCAGGTCATTTTTGAGGGGAAACCCGCCGAAAAAGATTGGTTCTGCTCGCAGCCTGCGTTGTTCGACGTTAATTTGTTACCTTTTTAGTGATGCATGTCTGCCACATTTGCGACTCGTCGGTGCAGGGCGATTACTTTCGCAATATCGCCACCGGGCTGACGCGGAAATGCGTTCGTGTGTCGCTTATTGAACTAAGGCCGGGGAACGAGCCGACTTGGTTGGGAGAATTTCCCGGAGTTACCTATCGATCGCTGAACGCTGCGGGAAAAATGCAATATCCGCTTGCCGTTCGTCGTCTCGCCCAGTTTCTGAAGGATGAAAAGGTCGATATCCTACACACCCACCTTTTCTATTCGGGCCTGATCGGCGTTTTGACGAAGCGTTTGGGAAGCCGTTCGATTGTCGCTTTGATGCGGCATCATACGAGCGTTGTGCGGATGCTCGGTTCGCGATTTCATGTCAGAGCGGACAAGTGGATGGCTGAAAAGGCCGATCATGTGATGACCGTCTCGAATGCGGCAAAGGCGTACATGCACGATGTCGATGGCATAAAACGCGATATCGAGGTCGTGCATCTTGGCTTTGATTATGAGCGACTGGCTCCTAGTGCTATTGAACGGCTGAGCGTTCGTCGAGAATTAGGTTTTGCCGATGACGATCTGGTAATCGGCTACGTCGCAAATTTCGCTAACGGCAAAGGCCATATTCAGCTTATCGAAGCGTTTGAAAAGATATTGGCGGCGGTTCCAAACGTCAGGCTTGTTTTTGCGGGACGCGGCGAGATCCTTGAGGTAAATGAAGCGGCTGCAAAATTTCCGGCTGGCAAGATCGTTTTTGCTGGTTGGCAGAGTGACATCGCTTCGTTTCTTAATGCAGTAGATATTTTCGTACAACCATCGCTTTCAGAGGCATTCAGCCAGGTGATCATGGAAGCGATGGGCGTTGGATTGCCAGTCATCGCGACCAAAGTCGGCGGCGCGAGCGAGGTGATCTTGAGCGGTGAGAACGGCGTGCTGATCGAGCCGAGTGATGTTTCGGCGATCTCGAGTGAGGTGATCCGTCTGAGCCGTGACTCTGAATTACGACAAAGGATTGGCGTCGCGGCACGAAAAACTGTGACCGAGAATTTTAGAGCGGAGCAGATGGTCGAGCGGCAGTTCGCATTGTACGAACGCTGGCTCGCGAAGAAATAGATGGCGGTTTCGGAGAGATTTAAGGGAGCGAATGTAGTGGACGCGGGGCGTTTGTCGCCGTACTGGGGCGAACATGCGGCTCGGTATGTCTTTGCATTGCCGTTTGTTGAAAGTAAGAAAGTTCTGGATATAGCCTGCGGGACAGGTTACGGCATCGGCTTGTTGCGATCGAAAGCGAAGTTTGTGACAGGCGTTGATATCGACCCCGTTGCCGCTAACGAGGCGAAAGCCGAATGTGGTGAGAATGGCTCGGTTTTACTCGGCAACGGGCTTGGTCTGCCGTTTGAAGATGCCACATTTGATGTCATCACTTCATTTGAAACACTCGAACATCTCCGCGAACGCGGCTCTTTTCTCGCTGAGTTAAGCCGTGTACTAACAGCAGAAGGGAAACTGATTCTTTCCACGCCGAACGCAAATTTTTCTCAGCCGGTTAATGGTGTGCCCGCAAATCCATTTCATATTCACGAATACGAGCCAGACGAGCTAAAGGCTGAGATGGAAGCTTACTTTACCATCGAACGTTTTCTCGGTCAGGATCTCGACGCTTCAATCAAGGTCTCGCCATTTTTTGAGGGACAAAAGCGGATGCCGAAAGATATGGCGACGCAGGCGAGGGTCGTTGGCTGGAAGGTTCTTAACAAGATCCCAGTTGGTCCACGTGAAAGCTTAAGCCGTGCGATATGGGGCAAGCCGTTCTATCCGACGGAAATGGATTACAATTTTGATGAGTCTACTGTTGAATCGGCCGTAACACTGGTCGCGGTTTGCCGGAAAGGTTAATGAAAGAAGATCTCGTCAGCGTCGTAATTCCGAATTATAACTACGCGCATTATCTGCGCGAGGCGATCGACAGCGTTCTGGCTCAGACGTATTCCGAAATCGAGATCATTGTCGTGGACGATGGTTCGAAGGACGATTCGAAAGAGATACTTACCGGTTATGGCGACAGAGTTCGCACGATCTTTCAGCAGAATCAGGGTGTCTCTGCAGCTCGAAACAACGGCGTGAAGGAAAGTTGTGGCGAATTCATCGCTTTTCTCGATGCTGACGACGCCTGGCTGCCGACAAAGATAGAAAAGCAGGTTGCAAGGTTTCAAGCCGATGAAAAGCTCGGGCTCGTCCACGTTGGTGTTGATGAGATCGATGCTGACGGTAATTCACTCGTTCATCGGCTCGAAGGGGTTGAAGGAAAAGTCTGCACCGTCTTACTCATGCTCAAACGCGAAGGTGTGCTCGGCGGCGGGAGTGGAATGATGGTACGGCGAAGTGTTTTTGACGAGACTGGCGGATTTGACATGCGGCTTTCGACTTCAGCGGATTGGGATCTGGCATATCGGGTCAGCGAGCGGGACACGGTCGGTTTCGTCGCTGAAATTCTGCTCAAATACCGCGTCCACAATTCGAATATGCACGCCAATGTTGGCGTGATGGAACACGACATGATGCTGGCATTCGATAAGGCTTTTCGCACGAATGACGCAGAGATCCAGACTGTAAAGCGGCCGGCGTACGGCAGCTTGCATCAGATACTTGCGGGGTCGTATTTCGTAGCTGGAAATTATCCTGCTTTCGTTGCCCATTCGATAAAGAGCCTTTATTTTGATCCGAGAAACATCAACTATTTCCTCAAGTTCGGTCGTCGGCCTTCTAATCGGCGTGGTGTGAGGGTCGAGGCGTAATTTACATGGGTGGATCGATCCGAAAAACTTTGTACAAAATGGCGTGGGACACGCGTTGTCGTAATGTCGACGTCGCCCGTATCTTGCGGCCGTTTGTAAATGCGGAGACGACGGTCCTTGATGCGGGTTGCGGGGAATATGGATTGTCAGCGTTCGTTGCGGCGAAAAGCGTCGTCGGCGTCGATATCTTGCCGACGGATGTGAGGGTCGATGGGTTTACGTTCATTCACGGGAGTATCATCACGCTGCCATTTGCCGAGCGGTCGTTCTCCGTCGCAGCGTCCGTCGATGTGCTCGAACATCTTCCGTCAGACCTTCGGCCTGAGGCGATCAGGCAGCTTGTTAGGGTTGCGAGGGAGACGATAATCATTACTTTTCCAGATGGAAAAGAGGCTCGTGAGATCGACGAAGCATTCAACAATAGATTGGTTTTATCTAATCAAGCTATTCCTGACTGGCTGTCGGAACATCTCGAAAATCCGTATCCGGATGCGAGGGAAGTTGCTGAGATGCTCAGAACTGAGGCGGAAAACACTGGGCGGAAAGCAAAGGTCACTATCCACTATTCTGAAAGTCTCTCGATCGCAAGACTCCTGCGAAAGGCGGCTTCGACCTCAAAATATCTATACCTTTTCGGCAATCTTGCCGCCGGATTTTTGCTTCCGTTTATGCCGAAGGTGAGCGCGGCGAATGGCTATCGTGCGATAATTCTCGCCGAGTTCCACAATGACTGAGTCAGCCAAAAAAACCATTTATATTTGCTATTTCGGAATACGCGAGCCGCTCGTCCAGACGCAGGTCTTGCCGTATTTGCGCGAGTTGGTGAAAGGCGGAATTGATGTCGGCATTGTCACATTCGAGCCTGATCTGAAGGCAAAATGGTCGCCGGAACAGATCGCTGAGACAAAACAAGCCTTGGCAACGGAAGGTATCGAATGGGACGTACTCGCATATCATCGCTCGCCCTCAGCTATTGCAACGGCATACGATATTTTCGCCGGAACGCTGTTCGTCAGGCGAAAGATCCGCGAACGCAGGCTCGATGTGCTTCACGGACGTATCCACGTGGCGACGTTGATGGGAGCATTGGCGAGGAAGATGTCGGGGCGAAAGCCGAAGCTGATCTTTGATGTTCGTGGCTTCTTTCCTGAGGAATACACCGACGCTGGTGTTTGGCCTGAGAACGGACTGCTTTTTCGCGGTGCGAAGCGTGTTGAAAAATGGTTGATGAAAGTATCGGATGGGTTCGTCGTTCTTACGGAAAAAGCGAAGTCAATGATCCTTGCCCACGAGACGCGTCCCGTCGAGGTCATCCCGTGCTGCGTTGATTTCGCCGCACGCTTTCCGGAGATCGATCCGCAGGTTAGAGAACGCCGTCGAGATGAGTTGGCCCTGGCGGGTCGAACCGTTTACGCACACATCGGTGCTCTCGGCGGGCTCTATTTGACGAAAGATCTTGCAGATTTTCTCTCATCGGCACGTGAACTCGACCCTCGGACATTTGCTTTGTTTCTCACTCAATCGGATCCGACGGAAATAAAAAAACTACTGACAGCACGCGGATTTACCGAGAACGACTATTTCATCGGACGAGTGCAGCCTACGGAGATTTTCGACTACTTGATCGCAGCGGATTTTGGGCTTTCGTTTGTGAAAGCAACCTACGCGACGCAATCTCGTTCGCCGACGAAAATTCCCGAATATCTCGCTGCCGGACTTCCGGTTATCGCGAATTCTGGTGTAGGTGATGTCGATGAACTGATCCGAAGCGAGAATGTCGGCCTGCTTATCGATGAATTCAGCACCGACGCCTATCAAAGTGCGATCTTTCGGCTCCGTCGCCTGGGAAATATCGGCTACCGCTGCCGCGAGGTCGCTCTTCGGCGATTCGAGCTGGAAACCGTCGGCGGTGTCCGTTACCGACGGCTTTATGAGCGGCTTTTTTGCAAAGAGAGTAATTAGTTGTTACGATTTCTCCTTTGTTTATGCGTGTTCTAGCTGTAGTTCCTTCCATTTACGACACCTCGCCAGGCCAGCGATTTCGAATAGAACAGTGGGAGCCGATACTTCGCGAAGGCGGGGTCGAGATCATCTACGCACCGTTCGAGAACGACGAATTGCGTGCGATCTTGTATCAAGGCGGTAACGTTTTAAAGAAGGTCGGAGCCGTGACGCGCGGTATGAAACGACGTAGCACGGAGCTCTCCGACGTTTCCCAATACGACCTTGTCTATATCTTCCGCGAAGCTGCTTTGCTCGGGCCGCCATGGTTCGAGCGAAAGATCGTGAGATCTGGTGTTCCGGTTGTTTTCGATTTTGACGATGCGGTGTTTGTTTCATATAAAAGCCCGTCAAATGGCTACCTAAGCTATCTCAAGTTTCCGAGCAAGGTCGCAGAGATCTGCCGACTTTCGACGCATATCATGGCTGGAAACGACTACCTCGCCGATTATGCTCGGGCGAATAATCAGGCCGTCACAATCATTCCAACCACGATCGATACCGACAAATACGAGTTTATTGAGAAAACGGAAGAACCTGAAACTATCACGATCGGCTGGTCGGGAAGCTTCAGCACGATACAGCATCTCGACACTATTCGCGAAATGCTTCAGGAACTTGCGAGGCAGGAAAATTTCCGGCTTCGTGTGATCGGGGCTCCGGTTTATAAGATTCCTGGTGTCGACACAGAGGCGATGCAGTGGCGTTCTGATACGGAACTCGACGATCTGCGGCAGATCGACATTGGGTTGATGCCTCTGCCGGATGAGAACTGGACCAAAGGAAAATGCGGTCTCAAAGCTCTGCAATACATGGCACTCGGAATACCGACCATTTGCTCGCCGGTCGGTGTAAACTCTACAATTATCAAAGACGGAGTGAACGGGTTCCTCGCTGACAGCCAGGCTGAATGGATCGAGAAGATCAAACGTCTGATGCAGTCGGCCAAGCTGCGGAGAGAACTGGGACGAGCGGGACGCGAGACGGTCGAGCGTGAATACTCGGCGAAAGCTGTCGCTCCAAAAGTTTTAGAGGTATTCGAATCTGCGGTAAATGCCTCAAAAAAGAAGGTTTAGATGGAAAAAATGAATATCCTCGTCACGGGCGGAGCCGGATTTATCGGCTCGCATTTGGTTGACGCACTTATCGAACGCGGCCACAAGGTCCGCATTTTCGATTCACTCGTAGAACAGGTCCATGGCCCCACGCCACCGCCGCATCTTAGCACAGAAGCAGAGTTTATTAAGGGCGATGTCTGCGACGCCGAGGCCGTCGCCAAGGCCCTTGACGGTATCGACGTCGTTTATCATCAGGCCGCCGAGGTTGGTGTCGGGCAATCGATGTACGAGATCGTGCGGTACGTGAAGGCGAACGATCTCGGCACGGCGGTTTTGCTTGAGGAGATGATCAAGCGGCCGAAGCAGTTCAAGAAACTGATCGTCGCTTCGTCTATGTCGATCTACGGCGAAGGCGCGTATCGCTGCAATACTTGCAACGAAACGGTTTATCCGTTCCTACGGCCAAACGAACAGCTTGCGGCTCACGATTGGGAATTCAAGTGCGAAACCTGTGGCGGCGAGCTTGAAACGATCGGAACGTCCGAAGTGAAACCCTTGTTCCCGACATCCGTTTACGCGGTTAGCAAACAGGATCAGGAACAATATTGCCTCGCCGTCGGCCGTGCGTACAAGATACCGACGGTCGCGTTTCGTTATTTTAACGTTTACGGCACACGTCAGGCCCTGTCGAATCCGTACACCGGCGTCTGCGCGATCTTTTCGTCGCGGCTGATGAACGACCAAGCCCCGACCATTTTCGAAGATGGCGAACAGTCCCGCGATTTCGTAAATGTGAAGGACATCGTGAACGCAAATCTTCTTGCTCTCGAAACCGACGGCGGCGATTACAACGCTTTCAACATCGGTACTGGCCGAGCGACGTCGATCAAGAAGATCTCGGAGTTGCTCGCGGCAGGATTAGGAAAAGACATTGCTCCGATAATCGTCGGCAAATACCGCGAAGGGGATATCCGGCATTGCGTTGCAGACATATCGAAAGCCAGAAAAATGCTCGGGTATGAGCCGAAAGTTACGCTCGAGGAAGGCTTGGCTGAGCTTTTGAACTGGCTTGCAGAGCAAGAAGCCGAGGATAAGGTCGAGAGTGCGACAGCGGAACTCGCGGAGCGGAGCTTGGTCAAATAGTCGATGTACATTCTTGGACTTACAACATTAGGCGACTCTGCGGCGTCGCTGATCAAGGACGGTGAGCTTGTGGCTGCCGTGGAAGAGGAGCGTTTTTCGCGGAAGAAGCATCACGCGGGGTTTCCTTACCGGGCTATACAGTTTTGCTTGGATCAGGCCGGGATCGAATTGAAGGATGTCGAGCACGTCGGGCATTACTGGAAGCCTTGGATCTTGCGGCACAAGGCGATGCAGGCCGCGAAATCGGCGTTTATCTCGAAGGACATGTTCAAGGCGCGTGCTGATCGCGGGATCGCGCAGGTGAGCGATAGCTATCTGGGGATGTTCAAACACCCGACACGGCTGCGCGAGCATTTTGGGCCGTCGAATTTCAAATTTCACTACCTCGAACACCACCAGACTCACGCAGCTTCGGCGTTTTTTGTCTCACCATTCGATTCCGCGGCGATCATGACTTGGGACGGAACGGGCGAAGATACGACGACGCTGTTTTCGCGCGGAAAAGGGAATAAGATCGAAGTTCTGAAACGAATTAAATTGCCGCATTCGCTTGGGCAGTTTTATTCGGCAGTTACGAATTACATCGGCTTCGATATGTTCGCTGGTGACGAGTGGAAGGTGATGGGGCTTGCGGCGTACGGCAAGCCGAAGCATTACGATTTCTTTCGCGAGAAAGTGCTAACGACCAACGGGAAAGGCGATTTCAAGTTCAATATCCGCGTTCTCGACCATCATCTTGCCAAGCATTATCAGTTTCCTGATGCGATCGTCAGCGAACTCGGTCCGCCGCGGCTGCCGGGCGAAGAATTGACCGAGCATCATTGGGACATCGCGTGCTCCGCCCAAAAAGCGGTCGAGGAGACCGCGATACATCTCGTCAAGCATCTTAAAGAGATGACCGGCGAGGAAAATCTATGCATGGCCGGAGGCGTGGCGTTCAACTCGGTTATGAATGGGCGAATTTTTCACGAGACGCCGTTCAAGCGGTTTTATGTTCAGGCAGCCGCAGGTGATGCGGGATGCTCGCTGGGTGCCGCGATGATGGTTTGGCATCAGAAGCTTGGGAATCCGCGGAAGTTCGTGATGAACTCAGCATATTGGGGGCCGGGATTTACGAACGAAAAATGCCAGGCCGCGCTCGATACGGCAGGGCTCAAATATCACACCTTAGCTGACGAAGAGCTGCTGCCAAAGCTCGCCAAGATGATCTCAGAAGGTGCGATCATCGGTTGGTTCAACGGGCGGATGGAACTCGGTCCGCGAGCACTCGGGGCCCGCAGCTTTCTCGCCGATCCGCGTCGTGCCGATATGCGCGAGATACTGAATCACAAGGTGAAGCTTCGTGAATGGTTTCGCCCTCTAGCTCCATCGATGCTCGAAGAACATGGAAATGAAGTTTTCGGAGTCGAACATCATGATCCGTTCATGATCACGGTCATCGAGGTTGCTGAAGAATACAAATCGAAGATCCCTGCCGTCGTTCATGTCGATGGAACGGCCCGTCCGCAGATGGTCAACAAAGAGACAAATCCGCGATACTGGAACTTGATCAACGAATTCAAAAAGATCACCGGCATTCCGATGCTGCTCAATACTTCGTTCAACGTACAGGAGCCGATCGTCTGTACGCCGCAAGATGCGATCAATACGTTTGGCAATGCCAATTTTGATGCCCTCGTCCTCGAAAACAATCTCGTTCTCCGTGACGAAAATTAGCTGATGCTGAACCGGTTCATTTCACTTGGATGCATTTTGGTGATCGCGATGGGCATCGCGCTTGTTCCGTTTCCTGACGGAGCTGTCGCGATAGCTCTGGTAATGGCCATGTCGGCTATTTTCATTATTGCCTTCAGAAAGTTTACCGAAGAGAAGGAGTTCATCACCACTGTTTTCCTCGTTGCTCTGGCTCTCAGAATGGCTTTTGGCTTGATGATTCACATCTTTGAGCTAAGAGAGTTCTTTGGCGGAGACGCTTTCGCATACGACGTAAAGGCTACGCAGATGGTCGAGAACTGGATGGGGCTCTCGATCAATCCCGATAACAGCTTTTTTGAGTTTGACCCGCGTAGCGGTGTCGCGTGGGGAATGTATTACATTACGGCCGTGATCTATTACATTTTTGGACGCAACATTTTTGCCGCACAGTCGTTTTGCGCGGTGCTCGGTGCGGCTACCGCCCCAATGGTCTATTTTTGCGCCCGCAAGATATTTAATAATCTAAAAGTCGCCCGCTTTTCGGCAGTAGCTATCGCAGTTTTCCCGTCATTTGTCATTTGGTCCGGTCAATTGCTAAAGGATGGTTTGATCATCTTCCTTCTGGTCGTGGCGATGACGATGGTTCTGCAGCTTCAGGCGAGGTTCAGCTACGGAGCCCTTGCCACGCTTGTTTTCTCGATGTTCGGCATCCTGTCGCTGCGATTCTATATATTTTACATGGTCGTTGTCGCGGTCGTCGGTAGCTTTGTCGTTGGTATGTCCTCGCAGCGATCGATCCTGCGAAACACCATCGTCTTATTCGCCGTCGGCATTGCACTCGCATATCTTGGTGTAGGCCAGCGGGCGAGCGTCGAACTGGATGTGTTTACGCGTCTCGAGCGCATCGAAGGTAGTCGACGCGATCTGGCACGTGCGGCCGAATCGGGATACGGCGAGGAACTCGACGTATCGACGGCGGGCGGAGCATTGTCGGCAATTCCTATCGGCTTTACCTATCTGATGTTTGCTCCATTTCCGTGGCAGGCATCTAACCTAAGACAGTCGATAACTATTCCTGAGGTTTTGGTGTGGTGGGCATCGATCCCGTTCTTGATTTTAGGTTTGATATATACGATTCGTAACAAACTGCGAAATGCTTTTCCGATCCTGATGTTCAGTTTTATGCTGACGATCGCTTATTCGGTCTTTCAGGGAAACGTTGGTACGGCGTACCGTCAGCGCACGCAGATACAGGTCTTTTTGTTTATTTTAGTGGCAGCCGGATGGACAGTGTTTAAGGAAAACCGTGAGAATAAGAATCTAATTCGGCTGGCAGCTAGAAAGCGGGTCGAAGATCAGATCGTCGCGAATACGAAACGCCGTGATCTAGAGCCGGAGCCTGGCGACGGCGATGAAAAATAATGTGCGGTATTACTGGATTTGTAAATGCTACTCGCGCGGCGGCTGATCGTTCCATTTTGGAGGCGATGAATCACGCGATTCTCCACCGTGGCCCCGACGAGGACGGCTTTTATTTGAAGGAAAATGTCGGCCTCGCCATGCGGCGACTCGCGATCATAGATCTGGCGAGCGGACAGCAGCCGATGTACAACGAGGACCGTACAAAGGCGATCGTTTTCAACGGCGAGATCTATAATTATCAGGAACTCCGCGAAAAGCTAGACAAGCTCGGCCACAAATTCTACACAAAATCGGACACCGAGGTGATCGTCCACCTTTACGACGAGTACGGCGTCGATGGCTTACAGCATCTGCGCGGAATGTTTGCCATTGCTATATGGGACGAACGCGACAGGTCGCTTTTCCTCGCCCGCGACCGCGTCGGGAAAAAGCCCATCCTTTATTCGCATCAGCCGAACGGTGACCTGATCTTTGGTTCGGAATTTTCCGCAGTTCTGAAGCATCCCACTGTTTCGCGAGAGGTCGATCTCGTGGCCATCGACAATTACATGTCGTACCTTTGCGTTCCTGCGCCAATGACGGCGTTCAAGCAGATCCGCAAACTTGAACCCGGACACTGGCTGCTGTGGAAGGACGGCGAGATCAAAACTGAGCGATATTGGCAGCCTGATTTCTCAAAAAAGATAAAGATCAGCGAGGAAGAAGCGATTGTCGAAACCACGCGGATCTTGCGTGAATCCACGAAGCTTCGGATGATCTCAGAGGTTCCGCTCGGGGCATTTCTTTCGGGAGGAGTTGATTCTTCAGCGGTCGTCGCTCTGATGGCCCAGGAAAGCGAGCAGCCCGTCAAAACGTTCTCGATCGGATTCGAAGAGCAGGATTTTAGCGAACTCAAATATGCTAAACGCGTCGCCGAGCATGTCGGGGCCGAATACAATGAATTTATTGTCCGCCCAAATGCTCTCGACGTTATTCCTACGCTCGTCGATCATTACGGGGAGCCGTACGCGGATTCGAGTGCGATACCGACCTATTACGTTGCGAAGGAGACCCGAAAGCACGTCACGGTAGCCCTCAATGGCGACGGCGGCGATGAGAGTTTTGCAGGATATGAACGATACGCCGCGATGCGGATCGCTGAGGCTTATGCCCGCGTGCCGTCGGCTTTGCGAAAGGCTTTTGTTGAAGCTCCTGTGAGTTTATTGCCAACATCGGAACTGAAGCGTAGCCGCTTTCGCGATGCAAAGCGATTTCTAAGAGCCGCAAATCTGCCGCGAACCGAACGCTATTTCCGCTGGGTCACGACGTTTAACCGCGACACCAAGAAGGAACTCTATACATCGGACTTCGCCGCGTCAGTTTCCGGCCAGGATCCATTGAATCTGCTGGATAAATGGTTTGCAAAGGCGAACGGAACCGGCACGCTCGACGTGACGCTCCTGACGGATCAGATGACGTATCTGCCAAACGATCTACTTGTTAAAGTAGATATAGCGACGATGGCAAATTCGCTCGAAGCACGCTCACCGTTTCTCGATCACAAACTGATCGAATTCGCAGCAACATTGCCCGAAAGCCTGAAAATGAGCGGCGTCGGAACCAAATCACTGCTCAAAAAAGTCGCCGCAAGACTCGTTCCGAAAGAAGTGATCTATCGCCGCAAAATGGGTTTCGGCGTGCCGATCGGAAAGTGGTTTCGAACCGAGATGAAGGATTTTGTCCGCAGCGTTTTGCTGTCTGAAAGGTCACTAAAACGCGGCATCGTTAGGCCGGATATACTGGAAAAGTACGTGAACGAACACATCGCCGGTGAACGCGATCACTCGTTCCAACTCTGGACATTTCTAATGCTTGAGCTTTGGTTTCAGCGGTTTATTGACTAGTCGCCATTGTTCATTCGGGGTAATCAATTAAGTCCTAAGTGAGAAGTTGAAACTTTTCACATGGGACTTATTACTTATTCCGAACGTACGGAGCCAGGTGCGATTTTGCAGAGTGGTGGTGTAAAATAGGGGATTGGCAACCGGCAGCGACTTCCCCGCACTGTCGTCACGTTTTCCGCCGCTCGCATTTATTTGCGGGGCGCGGTTGATTTGCCGGTTGCCGCTTAAGGGTTTTTATGGGCAAGGCTCCTATTACAAATGCTCTAACGATCGACTTTGAAGACTGGTATCAAGGCATCGAGATCCCGTATGCAGAGTGGGACAAGTTTGAAGACCGGATCGAGTTTGCGGGCGACAAGCTGTTGAGAATTCTGGATGACGGCGGAGCGAAAGCTACGTTTTTTATGCTCGGCTACGTCGCTGAAAAGCACCCTGAAATAGTTAAACGAATCGAAGCCGAGGGGCACGAGATCGGAACGCACGGGTTTTCGCATACGCTGATCTACAAACAGGAACCCGATCTTTTTAAGCAGGAATTGACGCGGGCGATACATTACCTTGAGGATCTGACCGGCAAGAAAGTGCTCGGGCATCGTGCCCCGTTCTTTTCGATCACGAAGGATTCACTGTGGGCTCTCGATATTCTCGGGGAACTTGGAATCAAGTATGACTCAAGTATTTTTCCGGTTTTGAACTATCGTTACGGAATCGCAGATGCACCGAGATTTCCGTACACGATAAAGAGTGAAAAGTTTGAGTTTGTTGAGTTTCCGATCTCGACTCTGAAATTGCCCGGCTTTACGATGCCGATCTCGGGCGGGGCTTATTTTAGGATATATCCGTATCAGATCACGAAACAGGCGATCAAGGCGGTAAATCGTGTAGGCCAGCCAGTCACGTTTTACCTGCATCCGTGGGAACTCGACCCAGAACATCCGCGGATCGACGTACCTCGGCGGATCGCTTTGACGCACTATTTTAATCTCGGTTCGACCGAGCGCCGTCTCAGAAAACTTCTTCGTGACTTTAAGATGGCACCAATGAGGGAAGTTCTAAATATTGATGCTCCGATGGAATTGCATCCTTGAATTATTCGCCCGTGTTTTACGTGCGGGCCTGTGCAAAGAGTTTTATGACAGACAAGCGAAATACAACGGTCGAAGATAGGGTTCGCGATCATTTTGACGATGATGCAGAGCGATTCGACGCGATCTACGATGAGAAGAAGGGGCCGGTCGCTGCCTTTATCGATAATTATTGGCGCGGAGTCGTTCAAAAACGGCTTGAGCTAAACGTTGAGAAATTAAAGCCGTTTGAGGGAAAAAAGATCCTCGATGTTGGCTGCGGCTCGGGTAGGTTTTGCATAGCATTCGCTCAGAATGGGGCGGAGAAGGTCGTCGGGGTGGATTTTGCCGAAGTGATGATCGAGATCGCGGATGAACTGGCAAATGAAGCTGGCGTCGGCGATATCTGCGAATTTGTGGTGGGCGGATTTCCAGAGGCGATCGACATGAGTGAAGGGCCATTCGATGCGTGTACAGGCAATGGATTTTTTGACTATGTCGAGCATCCCGTACCGATCATCACGCGCATGCGAGAGCTTACGAGAGGGAAAATGATCATGAGTTTTCCCAAAGCGGTGGAATGGCGAGTACCGCTCCGACGCTTCCGCTTTTGGATGAAAGGCACGCCACTTTTCCTATACACCGAGCCGCAGGTTCGAGATATTTTGGCAAAATCGGGTGTAAAAGACTTTGAGATGATCCATCTAGACCGCGATTATTTGGTGGTCGCTGATGTCTAGTTCGATGTCAGAATCGCCTGTGCTAGGCGGCGTCAAAGCAAGTCGCCCGACTAACGAGATCCGCGTTCTCCATATCATTACCCGAATGATCGTCGGTGGGGCGCAGGAGAATACTCTGCTTTCCGTTGTCGGGCTCGATGCGATGCCTGAGTATGACGTTGATTTCATCAGCGGCATCGACAAAGGCAAAGAGGGCGAACTGCTCACTCAGGCTCGTGAGACCACTAACCTTATCATCGTGCCCGAAATGGGGCGCAGCATCAATCCCTTCTCAGATCTTGTTGCCCTATGGAAGCTTTACAAGCTCATTAAAAAAGGTCGATACCACATCGTTCACACGCATTCATCAAAGGCGGGCGTGCTCGGCCGAATTGCGGCTTGGCTCGCTGGAACGCCCCTCGTCGTTCACACACTTCACAGCCTTGTTTTTCACGACTATCAGCCGTGGCTGATCAATCGTGCCTGGTGGCTCGCGAAAAAGATCTGCTCACCGATGACGGATCACTACATAAGCGTTTCGGAGATCATCGTCAAAAAAGCGATTGCGGCGGGCATCGCTGAGCCGGAGCGTTTTCGCACGATCTACAGCGGAATGGAGCTAGATTGGTTCCTAAATGCGAAATTTGATGCCGATGCGGTAAAACGTGAATTTGGAATTCCGCTGGACGCTCCCGTCGTAGGCAAGATCGCTCGTCTTTTCCCGCTCAAGGGCCATGACGAACTGATGGACGCCGCTCCCGAGATCGTAAAACGTGTGCCGAATGTCCGCTTTTTCCTCATCGGTCACGGTATTCTGCTCGAACATCTGCAAAAGCGAGCCGCAGAATACGGCATTCTCGAGAATTTTGTATTTGCAGGCCTGATCGACCGCACGCGAATTCCGGAAATGATCTCGGCGATGGACATCGTCGTCCACACTTCTTTAAGAGAGGGCCTCGCACGCGTTCTGCCGCAGTCGCTGGCGATGGGCAAGCCGTGTGTTTCGTTCGACATCGACGGTGCTCCTGAAGTCGTTATTGATGACTACACCGGTTATCTCGTCAAAGCTTTTGACTCGGTCGGGCTCGCGGATCGTATCGCACATCTTCTCGAAGATCCGGAGCTACGAAAGAAGCTTGGCGACAACGGCAGAATTCACGTCGATCCTAATTTCCGCACCGAGAAAATGGTCGCCGACATCTCCGAGGTTTATCAGATGCTTCTCGAAAAACATGCTCAACGTATTGCCACTTTTGACCGGAAAACGCAAAACGGTTAATTTTCTGCGATAATTGGCTTGTACATTCGTTTTTATGCCCGGTTTGGTCTCAAGCCCATTTTTTGTCGGCGCCGTTGCGGCGATCCTTTCAGTGATATGCACGTTCGTCGTGCGGTCCGTTGCTGTGCGTTACGGGTTCGTCGCAAAGCCTAAATCGGACCGCTGGCACAAAAAGCCAACTGCCATGCACGGCGGGATCGCGATCTTCGTCGCGACGAACGTCGTATATTTCGCACTCGTCCCCATCAGCCGCGAATCGCTGGTGGTCATCGGCGGCAGCGCATTCCTGTTCCTCGTTGGTTTGATCGATGACCTTGTCAGCGTACGGCCGTATCAAAAGCTGATCGGACAATTGATCGGTGCGGGAATTCTGGTCATTTCGGGTCTCAAACTACCGCTCACCGGATTTGAGATCGTGGATATCTGGATTACCGTTTTCTGGGTCATCGGTATCACAAATGCAATAAATCTGCTCGACAACATGGACGGCCTTGCTGCCGGCATCTCGGCAATTGCAGCGTTTTCGCTTGCGATGAACTTTGCGTCGAGCGGCCTGACCAACGAACTGCTGCTCGCCAGTGCATTCGTCGGAGCGCTCGTCGGGTTTCTTGTTTTCAACTTCAATCCGGCGTCGATCTTCATGGGCGATTCTGGGTCAATGTTTATCGGATTTTTGCTTTCCGGGTCGGTCCTGTTAAATCAGGTTGGCGGACGTTCGCGCGGAATTGTCGCTATTCTCGCGGTGCCGGTTCTCATTCTGTTTGTTCCGATCTTTGACACTACATTCGTGACCGTCTTGAGAAAACTGTGGGGCCGCAAAGCGTCGCAGGGCGGCCGCGACCATACGTCGCATCGGCTCGTGGCGCTCGGATTGTCCGAGCGAACTGCGGTTCTAATGCTCTACGGGTTTGCCGTTATCGCGGGCGGTTTGGCCGTCATGGTTGCTCGGATCGGCCCATTCCGCAGTTTTGGCTTGATCGGAGTTTTTACGATCGTTCTGGTCATCGTTGGCGTGTATCTTTCTAAAGTGAAAGTTTACGATGGCGTCGAAGAAGAACAAGCTGTTCAGGAGAATGCGGTATTCGCATTTCTAGTTAACGTCTCGCACAAACGCCGGATATTTGAGGTCTTTCTCGACGCGTTTTTGATCACGCTCGCTTATTATTCAGCGTGGGCGTTGCTTTATCGTAATTTTGAAGAGTCAACGAGTTGGTCGCTGTTCCTCGAGACCGCTCCTTTGCTGGTATTAATAAAGCTAGCAGCCTTTCTTGCGGTCGGTGTTTATCGCGGCTTGTGGAGATACACTAGCATTGGCGATGTAATTACGTTCGGAAAAGGTGTAGCTCTTGGTTCAGCAGCTAGTATGCTTGCCGTGCTTGCGATCTATCGATTCGAGGGTTTTTCGCGAAAGGTGTTCTTTGTTGATGCGCTGTTACTATTACTGGCGGTCATGGGCAGTAGAATGGCGTTTCGATTGATACGTCAGGTCCTTCCTTCGGTCGCAGCTCACGATAGTCGAAAAGTAATGATATTCGGGGCCGGAGACGGCGGCGAAATGATCTTGAGAGAATTAAACAACAATCCGGAATGGGGCCTTCAGGCGATAGGCTTTATAGATGACGATCCAAAGAAACGGGACAAAGTTATCTACGGTTTAAAAGTCTTCGATGGTTCTGGTGGTATCGCCGACCTTTGTAAGGAGAAGCAGATCGCAGAAATACTTATCTCGGTTAAACACTTCCCGGCAGAGCGTTTGAAATCGCTGCGAGCGGAGTGTGATGATGCCGATGTGATACTGAAACGGGCCCAGATCAAGATCGAGCCGGTCGATATTATTTAGTTTTGTCTCTAAAATTGATCAAAATCGAACCTAAGATCACCAAGGCCACTGTCATTGTGGTCGCGGTACTTTGCGTCATTGCTGCCGCATTCTTTGTTCGTTGGAATTTCGCTAATGCGATCGCATCTCGGCTCGATATCAAGCGGCCTGAATCGAGGTTGGTCGTTGATTCGATCGTCGGCCTTGGCCCGTCCGATCCGCAGACGCATCTGGCGGCGGCGGGACTTTTTGAGAAAACATTCGATCCCGGCGACCTCGCCCGATCGCTCAGCGAATATGAAACGGCGACGGCATTGTCGCCTAATAACTATCTGCTTTGGATCAATCTTGGCAGGGCACGAAATCTGAACGGTGACACCGCCGGTGCCGAAGCAGCCCTGAAGAAAGCTCTCGAACTTGCACCAAATTACGGATCAGTTCAATGGGCCTATGGAAATTTCCTGATACGGGAAGGAAGGATAGATGATGGGTTCAAACTCGCGGCTCTCGCCTCGGCCTCGAATGCAGATTACGCGCGAAATGCAGTCGTGCTCGCCTTGCAGATCTTCGATGGTGATGTAGGCCGCGTTCGTTCGGCACTTGGCGATACCGAGGCCATCAGCTCTGCTCTAGCAGGCACGCTGATCGGCCAGGAGCGTTTCGACGATGCGGTCATATCGTGGTCAAAACTTTCCGAACAGGCCAGAACTACTACCTTTAGAAAGCTCGGTGAATCATTGGGCGAGAAGCTTCTTTCAGCGAAAAAGTTTCAGCTGGCAGCTCAGGTTTTAGCTGATCTCAATACGGACGGAGGAGCCAAAACATTGATCGGACAGGTTTCGAACGGAGGATTTGAGACACCTATAAAACTCCGCGGAGCGGGACCATTTGAATGGCAGATCGCGGACGGTCCGGAACCGCAGATCGGGCAAAGCGATTCGCAGAAGAGATCTGGAAGTTTCGGTCTCTTTTTAATGTTTAATTCGTTCGAAACGTCACATTTCCGGAGTGTTTCACAGGTGATCCCGGTCGTTGCCGGGGCTGAATACGAATTTGAAGGATTTTACCGTTCCGATCTGAAATCCGCGGCCGCTCTCAAGATCGAGATAGCCGATGCCGCCTCGACCGGAACGCTAATGACCACTCCGCCGCTTGCCCTTGCAGGTGACTGGACCACGATCCGCCTGAAGTTTGTCGTTCCTGCGGGCGGCGATGGCATAATGATCCGTTTGGCACGGGATGGATGCTCCGGACCGGCATGCCGGATCACGGGACGGTTGTCATTTGACGATTTCTCGATCAAAAGACTGTAAGCTATAGATGGATAACACGATAGAAAAACGAGGGGCTGCAATTAGCTTTGAGGACGTCGCAACTGGTGACGCATCTTCACTGCCAAGCAAGGTCGTGTTTTTCTTACTCTGCCTGATCCCGATCTTTTCGACATTGCTTTTCGGCGGGGTCGATAACATCACCTGGGCATTGATCTCTGTAATGTGGGCTCTACTCGTCCTGATGTGGGGTGCGGAAGCCTGGAGAGCGGGCGGTCTAATAATTAATACTAGTTCTTTACAGATCCCGCTGCTTGGGTTTTTGGCGATTGGCTTGATCCAATTGCTGCCTTTAGGCTCGGCAACTGGCGGTCTCAATGTGCCCGGTACGGAAGCTCTGTCGCTAGACCCGTACGCTACGCGTTTTTTCGTAACAAAACTCGTAGTTTATGCCACCTTTTTCGCGGCCTGTCTAACCTTCATAAATAGTGAAAAACGGCTGAAAGCGATTGTCTGGTTGATCGTTGTATTTGCCTCGGGCATGGCTTTCTACGGTATCTTGCAGCGCCTCGCCAGTCCCGATGGTATCTACGGCGTTCGGCAGACAGCAGGTGCCATACCTTTTGGGCCGTTCGTCAACCAGCATCACTTCGCGACGTTTATGCAAATGGCCGGCGGATTAGCTCTTGGCCTCCTCTTCGCCAAAGAGTCGACCAGGGAGCGTCGCATATTGCTCGCTGCGGCCGTAGTAGTTATGGGAACCGCAACAGTTTCCACCGGTTCCCGTGGTGGATTGCTCGGATTTGTGTCCGTAGTGGCGTTTGTAATGGTGCTGAATTTTCTTTCAGGACGCTGGTCAGGCAATACCCGCTCAAAGGAGGGAAGTCAGCGAAAGATCGCGATCGCTGCCGCGGGCGTTGGGTTACTGGTAGTGATTTTGGGCGTTGTACTTCTCATTGGTGGTAATGATTCTCTGTTAAGAGGTGTAGGCGTCGTTCAGGCGGACGCCGATATTTCTACGGGACGGCTTCATTTTTGGCCGATCGCGATAAAGATCTTTCTTGAACATCCGATCCTCGGATCCGGATTTGAATCGTTCGGGCTGGCATTCACAAGATACGATACCTGGAGCGGCCAGTTCCGGGTTGAGCAGGCTCACAACGAATATTTGCAGACCTTGTCCGATGCGGGCATAGCCGGTTTCGTCTGCCTTGCTGCATTCATCTTTATTCTTTTTAGAAAAGGCCTAAGAACGATCACGCAAACCATAGGTTTCCGGAATGAGGCCGCCGTTGGAGCTCTCGCGGGCTGCCTTGGGGTGCTTGTTCACAGCTTTTTTGATTTTCCGCTACGTACGCCGTCCAACGCATTTTTCTTTCTGCTTCTCTGCAGTATTGCGACCGTCGCGGTGGCTACCAACGAAAGAGTGGGCAAAAGACGAAAACGTTCTACTGAACTTTAACCGTAACTTCCTTTTTTCCACAAGGGGCTTCAAATGTCACCTGAAAAGTTCCGGGCTTGGCAGTAACAGATCGAAGTATGAACAATGCGGTCCATTTTACACCCGGAATTGGTTCACGCCGGATGTTGACATCCTGCGGAGCCGAAGATGTTGCCGTTAGCCCTTCGATATCACCGTCATCACTACGTCTGATCACGACAGCTCGATCAATGCCGGAACTCTGCACAGTTATCGTTTCCTGATCCAGGGTTAGCGAGCATGGTTTTACGACACCCTCAGGATTGGTGGGCACGCCGTCGATCAAGCGCGGACGACTATCCGTCGCTGTGGATACGGACTGTGGTGCCGGTGAAGGAGGGGGATCCTGGGTTGTGGTCGAAGCTTCTTCGCTGGTTTTTTCTTTCTCCACCCCCAGCAGAGCAGCTTCCGCCTTCGCAGTGATCTTGGAGCTGGCTGGTGGTGGAATACTAATTATGACCGGCGGGAAGAGTCCGTTGGTACCGTCTATGAGCTTTGTAGCCGCGGTGGTCTCCTTTGCAACGGTCGTAACTGCAGGTTCGGGCGTAGGCGTAGGTTTGGGTTGTTCCGGCGTCGGCGTCGGTGACGGCAGCTCGCTGACCTTTACCGGGACAGGCTCGGAACTAACGGCCTCTGTCGATACGGGCATTGGCGTCGGACTCGGTTCTGGTGGCTTTACACTTTCAGGCGTTTGGGTCGCTTGAACAACAGGTGGTTCCGCTGCCGATTTTTCAGGAAGGGGCTTAACCGCCTCTGAAACTTCAGTGGTCGGGCTAGGCGATGGAGTTGGCTCAACCGAGACCGGGGTAGGTGTTTGAGCCGCGACACTTTTGGAAACCTCTGGTGTCGAGGTCGCAGCTATTTCCGGCTGGGGAGTGGCTTTTGCTTCCGGCTCCTCAGTCTTTGCTATGCTTGGCGTCGGCTCCGGCGTTGGTACTTGTTTCGCTACCGCGATCGGGATCGAAGGCGTCGAGGTTGGGCGTGGTGAAACTACCTCCGCATCAGCCGGGGCATTCGGATTTGCACCAATTCGATTTTCCAATCCCATCGTATTTCCGTTTACACGCCGATAAAGATTTTCAACGATACTGTATTTGAGGGCATCCTGCGGACCGCTCTTATAGCTGCGTAGATACATGTCCAGAGCCTCCGCATTCTTCCCTTCTAGTAGGAGGGATGTTCCTAAACGCCAGGTGCTGGAACGCCACCACGCGCTGTCCACCGGCAAAACGCTTACGGCACGTTTTAGATGAACTGTCGCCTGCTGAGCATCGTCTAACTGAAAATGAGCCCAACCACTTATCTCTTCGACCCTTCCTCGCAGAACGGACGAGAGAGTCTGTCTCGGAACCGGCGGTAAATTTACGTAATCGCCACGTGTTGCTGCAATTATCCGGCTTTCATAGAGTTCACTTGCCATCACCGCAGCCGACGGATCAGCGACCTCAAGACCGGCATCTAACGCCGTCGGAGCTGAACGGGTAAGCTCAATGACCTTCGCCAACGCAACTTTTTTATCAAGAAGCTGAGAGCTGGCGAATATCACGCGATGCACTTTCATCTTGTCGTCACCTGCGACAAATGCGTCAGCGGCTTTAGACACCGATTCGGCGTCGGGCTCGCTTTTATCGAGTTCCTGCTTTAGTGAGAGCAAAGCCGCTAGTCGGGCGGCGTTGTCGGAACCCTCGGCGGATGCGGGAGCGAAAATGCTGGCCCGTCGTTCAAAACCGACCAATTCGGCTAGGTCTTTTGAGCCGCGATTTACCCGACCGCCCAGGTTCGTATAGACCAGACCGTCTTTGACAGAAAAGCTCTTGCTGAGTTCTTCGGCTGCCTCGCGATAAAATCCGGCGTTTGCCCGTGCCCAGGCTATTTCGTATTCAAGCGTCGGAAAATTGCCATACCGACGGGCGGCGAGCAAGGTTTTTTCGGCGGAGATAGGATCACGACGGGCAATGTAGCCTCGTGCGAGAGCGATGTGAGACCAGATAAACCGCGGGTCATTTGCTATCGCTTTTTGAGCAAGGTCGGTGGCCTTTTCACCCTCGTTGTTTGACGCGTACCAGTAAGCCGCTCCGGCCTGGAGAATTACATTGCCGGGATTCGCCTCCAGTGATCTGGCGAGTTCGGCTTCTGCATCGGTCCGCTTGCCGGCGTCAAATAGAGCCAATACCAATCCGGTTCGGGCGGGAAGGTCGGCCTCATCTTTCGCAAGGATCTCTCGATAAAGGACGACTGCTTCGTCCGATTTTGCAAGAGCACGCTTCATCTCGGCCAGTCCGCGGCGTGCTGAAATAGAATCAGAATCGAGTTCCAGAGCCTTCGCATAGGCGGTGGCCGATTCATCGAGCAGGAAATCCATGCGGTTCGCAAGCCCCAGCGTTTGGTGTGCAGGGCTCGATGCCGCATCTACCTTCAGAGCATTTTCCGCGACACGCCTCGCCTCCGAGCCGTTCTCGATGCTCATGTAAAAATTCGCCACGCTCAACAGTTGTATGACCGTGGAGCATTTTTCCTCGATCGATCGAGCCAGATCAAACCCTTCAGTTCGTGCCCCGCGAAAGTAAACGTTAGCTGGAAATTTTGCGAACGTGTCTGCAAAAAGCACGTCAGGCATCGGCGACGGAGCGTCAGAGATCGCAGCCCTAAAAAAGGAAACAGCACCAGCGATATCGCCTTCAACGAGCTTGTCATTCCCGAGTTGGGACTGGACCGTAACCAGCAGGCCCTCTGCATCCGGGGTTCGTTTTGAATTCGGATACGACTTAATGAACTTTTGAAGAGCCGCGATGCGGGCCGAGCCATCAGGTATGGTCGATGCCTTTTGGTATTCCGCTTCTTCATCCGCTTCCTTTTGGAGGGATTCCTCGGGGCTCAACACTGCTTTTTGTTTTGACGCAGTAGTAACAGCCTTAGGCTTCTTTGCAGATGGGTTTGGTGCGATCGGGTTATTCTTTGATGGGGAAGGTTTTGGGGATGTTATCTTTGATACTGCTTTACCGATTTTGCTATCAGCGGTCACTTTAGGTTTTGCGGCTACCGTTTTTGGCTTTGCTGCAACGGGCTTCGGCTTTGTCGTTTGCGCGGATCCCGTCGCTGACAGAAGCATCAATAAAGAAATAATCGCCAAAACTCTCATAAAACAATGGTAAAAATATGCCGCCGATGTCAAAATAATACCACGAAACCTCGTATCCTCGCCTATGCTCGAACTCGACCACGTCTGGTCCAAAATGCTTGACGAAGTGACTGCAAATGCTTCAACCGCGGGTCATCAGGATATCGTCGATTACCTGCGGCTTAGATCTTCGAATGATGCCATCAGAAGGACCGGCGTCTCCTGGCTTTTCGACAGCATGATCGAGATCGCTTCAGATGCGATGCGAGATCGTCGCAGTTTGTCGGTCGAGCGGGTTGAGCCGCA
This sequence comes from Pyrinomonadaceae bacterium, assembly GCA_041737885.1. GTDB lineage: Bacteria > Acidobacteriota > Blastocatellia > Pyrinomonadales > Pyrinomonadaceae > OLB17. The sequence continues at coordinate 57,807 of JBGSQW010000043.1, forward strand.
CAACTTTGCGCGAGGAAATTCGAACATGGTCGGGTCTCTCCTCGAAATACGTCAAGGGGTAAGATGTCTCTCGATCGAAGCAGGTTGGGCGCGAACTCCAACCGATGGGATCATGTTCAACGGGGCTCTGGCCGTCGCCCGTATCTCGCATTTTGGAATGCCGCGAGCGGAGCAGGAAATACGCCTCGTCAGGGCGTCTGAGCTGCCGCATTGGCACGCGGAAGACGGTACGGTCGTAGAGATTTCAGTTTTACAAGGCCATTTTGATGTTTTCCTTGGCTAACCGATCAGTAGCAAAGCCTCAAAGCCGAACGCTTGGTTTGTCGCGTTTTGGCTCTTTGCCCTGAACATAAATTGAGGTATTATTGAAAGTTAGTTTCGAAATACGGGAGTAAATTCAAACGTGATAGCAGAACTTGATAAACTGATAGAGCTACAGAAGACAGATACCAATCTCAGGAAATTAAAGAAATCAATTGAGACAGCTACAGAAAGGCGTGCCGCGATCGAACAAGAGTTTGAACAGCACGCCTTTTCTATTCGTGAGATCCAGAATAAACGCGACTCGCTTCAGGCAAAACGAGCCGATCTCGAAAAGCAGATCGCCGAGAATAAAACCTATCTCGAACGTGCCGACCGCAATCTGAAGCACGCCCAGAATCAAAAGGAATACGAGACCGCGATGCGCGAGACCGATGCTCTGCAGAAGCAGATCACGGCTTTTGAGACAACCATCGTTGAGATCCTCGAAGAGGTCGAAGGCGTCGAGAAAGAATTAGAGGAAAGATCCGAAGAGATAAATTCGCTCGATGCAAAACGCGATGCGGCCCTCGCAGATTTTGACAAGTTGATCAAGGCGGACAAGGCTGAATGTGATACTGAGAGCAAGCACCGCGCAGAGGCGTTCGCTACATTGCCTGCCCGCCTTGCCTCTGTCTATGACCGGCTAGCACAACGAAGCCGCGATGGCATTGCCGTAGCTGAGGTCGTAAATGGTTCGTGCAGTGCGTGTTACATGCAGCTCCGCCCGCAGGTTCAGTTGAACGTGAAAAAAGGCGACGAGATCATCACCTGCGAAAATTGCACGCGGATAATGTACATAGCACCGAAAGAGATCGAAGCGTACGCTTAGTATTCACCTAACCTAATACAGATTTAGGATACGAAGATCACCATAAGGTTCACAGCAGCCTTTTGGTGATTTTTTATGTTCTGACGAGACTCTTTTCCCAGTGAATGTAACCCGCAGTACACAGTCTGAAGCCGTCGCTGATCTATACTGATCGCGGTCAGTAGAACAGGCAGTTTTCGGGGGCTTTTATGAACAGGATGTGTCGCGAAATAGAACCGATGTGCGAAACCTCGGAGCCAAGTGAAAAGCTGTTCTCTCGCGAAGAGATGCTGCCGATCTCACTCGACATCGGCCGCCGCATACTTGAGATCTTTGGGTACCAGAGCATTTCATCGATCGTCTTTCGTCTGCGCTCCACGAGACGCGAGATCGATGACGTGATCAACGGTGACAAAATGCCTAACGCAGAGCTTTTGCTGGGCATCAGAAAAGCCACGGGAGCCTCGATAGACTGGATCCTAACCGGCGAAGGCTCAAGATACGTAACCACGACAAACCTACACGTCGCCGACAAGCGGCCCGAACAAACGCTAGCCTTAACCGTCATTGCTCCGACCCACGAGGCGGGAATCACCGCTATCAGTCGACCGGCAGTTGCTGTATCGGCAGATCATTCCAGGCCCACAAAGTCCAGATCGCTAACACTCTGAGATATCACCTGGATCCGCGGAGCAAATCGATAGCGTTTTGAAGTGACGCTGATCGTGTAGTTTTGTCCCGACGGCACGTTCGCAAATGAATATATTCCAAACGAACTCGTCGTCGCGGTTCGTCGACTGCCGCTTGGCTCGACCAGCGTAACAACCGCGTTCCGCAGCCCGAGCCCTGTCGGTGTCGTCACACGCCCGCTTATCGTGATCGGCGGTGCGGCCAATGTAACGGCCGGGTTGAACTCCGAGCTATTCCCATCCGCATCCGTCGCCGTCGCCGTCAAACGGTCACCCGCGACAATACCGAGGGTTGCTGCATTCCCCAGATTCTTCTGCCGCGTCCCCGGAGCCCCGTTGTTATAATCACTGAGCAGAAAGTGATCAAACCCAAGAAAATCCCGCCCGGCTCCGGTCGAATCAGCCTCAAAAAACTCAACATAGATCCCATTCGCCCCATAGCTCGAGTGCTGCGGTGCCGAATCGACCTGATAGCTGACGATAAGGTCACCTCCAACCACGGCAAGCGTAAACGTCGGATAATTCTGCCGCTTATTCGGCCCCACATCCGCATCAGTCGGGTCATTCGGCGTAAAGCCGTCGCCGCCGATGTCTATGCCGAGAAGAAGATTCGCAAAGATGCGGTTAGGATCAATTAGATTGCCCGCACCGGCATCGGCGGCAAGCAGGACCCCGTTCGTGTTGTGGGCGATCACGTTACCGGAGTTGTCTTCGGTACCACCGATGATGTTGCTCGCGGAGCCGCTGGCGATCGTTACGCCGTTTCCGGTGTTGCCGAGTGGGCTCGTGCCATCGGCGCCTACGCCAATGTAATTGCCCTGAACCCGATTGACCACGCCAGTGTCGCTGATACGGATGCCATCTCCGCCGTTTCCCGAAATAATATTACGTGCCGCTGGGATCTCAGTTGTGACGCCGCCGATCCGGGATGAGATCGCCCCTTCGATCGATATGCCCGCCCCAACGTTTCGGATAGCGGCGGTGCCGGCAGCGTTGGTCCCGATCCGGTTACCTTTTACCTTTGTCTCAAACGGAGCCACAGCGCCGGGCACGCCGATTATACTAATGTGAATACCGTTTCCACCGTTCCCTGAGATGACGTTCCCTGTGCCAGCCGTCACGCCGCCTATCATGTTGTCGATAGCGTTGTTGCCGATCTTGATGCCATGTGTTGCGTTCGCAACCGCCGCCGTACCGTTTGAATTTGTTCCGATGAAGTTCCCCTCAATGCGATTATTGGACGGTGTAGGGTCCGAGATTTGGATTCCTTTCGCAATCTGTAGTCCAACTTTATTCCCGGAAATTGTGTTGCCTGAAACAACATTCTGTGTGCCCCTGATATCAACTCCAGCCTCAAAAAAAGGGTGGTTAAAACCGTTGCCTATCGCCGTCGTGCCAGTAGGATCGGTACCGATCTTATTGTTCGTGACGTTGTTCCCATTGCGGTAGATCGTTATCCCGTAACCGTCGTTTCCGGAGATTATATTCGTGGTTACGCTTGTAATCCCGCTGAACAGGCTGATCCCGATCCCGTTCGGGATCGGATCGTTGCCACCCGCGGATATCCCGATACGGTTGCTGTCCACCACGGTTCCGGCTGGCGGCGGCGTGGACTTTCCGGCGGTGCCGATGTCCACGCCGTTGTCGTTGCCCGCGATCGTGTTTTCAACAATACGGTTGTTAATGCCCAAGACGGCGATACCGCCGCCATTCCCTCGGGCGGAGGAACCTTCGAGGTCCGTGCCGATGTAATTGCCCCGGACAATATTAGCTTTCGACTCGACCCCGAGTGAGACGCCGGTTACATGATTTGCGGAAATTATATTGCGATGCCCAAGAGTACCGTCACCCACGAAATTGTTCTCGGCCTTGTCGATCCCGATGCCGAACTCATTTCCGGTGTAAGAACCGTTCGGAGCTGAACCTATCACGTTTCCGAAGATCTTGTTCTCATCCACAAGTGTGCTGATGCCAGTGGTATTTTCGATCGATATACCTGTACCGTTGCCCCAAAGATAGTTGCGGCTATTGTTTGCGTCCGTGCCGATGTTTCCGCCGATGGTGTTTTCACCGGAGTTCTCTATCCTAATGCCTACAAGACACCCTGCGATCCGGTTCCCGGCGATGATGTTTCGACCGATATTGCCGGCGCCCTCGTTTTCCACCCTTACGCCGAACTGAGAGGTGATATAGTTCCATTCGTTCGCTCCTGAGCCACCGATCTCTGAGTTTGTCGGACCATTCTTTATCAGCACCCCGTTGAAGAAGGTTCCTGCGGGTGGTTCATTCGCCGCGTTGATACCGAGGTTGCTGCCCTTAACCTTATTACCCGCGACGGAACTCCCGTTGATATAAACCTGAGCGTTGTCGTTGCCCGCGATTATGTTGTTGGGAGAGTTGCCCGCCCCGCGCGTCCCGCCAACCGTGTTGTTCGACGCGAGGATGCGCACGCCGAAGCCCTGCACGTTCGCGCTGTCCACCTGCAGCCCGTCCGAATTGAGACCGATGATGCAGTTCTCAATGGTGTTGCCTTCGGACTGTAAGGTGACACCCGCGCGAATATTCCCACCAGTATTTTTGAAGCGGTTTATCGTCAACCCGTTCAGGCGTGATTCTGCACTTCCGGTCGCGAAAACAAGGCCGTCGCCGCCTGTTAGATCGCCGCGGAGCTCAATGACAGGACTGCCTGCATATCCGGGCTGCGTCGTGCCATCGATATTTACGTTCCCGGTGATCGCCGGCAGCGCACTCGAGGGTGAAATTGTCTGAACACCGCCGCCGGGAATGTTGAATTTTATGAGATCGGTGATGCTCTCGCTCGCGTTGGCCGTTTGAATTGCGGCCCTGAGGCTGCACTGGGGCCCATTCATCATCGCGTCGACATCGCAGATCTCGTCCTCAAGATCAAAGTCCTCCTGATCTGTCGTGATATTAACCTCGATGCCAAATTCGCATGGGCCCCCAGAAGGCCTGTAGCCTTCTGGGGCCAAACCAATATCGGCAAGCGGTATCGCATAAGCTGAGCCTTGGCGATTGTTCGCACCGATCGTGTCACCACGCGCCCCTATGAGTACGGTGTCTCCTGAAACTGCTACACTATTGCCAAATGTGTCTTGAGCGGCCCCGTCACTTGCTAGAATCTTTTGTGGCGGCGTTCCCATCGGAGCACAGCGACTATAAATATACGCCGAACCTTGATTGACATTCGGCCCGATATCGTCGACATACGCGCCAATGACCAAGTGGCCTTCGCTAATTGCAATTGACTCGCCAAATTCTGCCCTCATTCCCCCATCCGGTGCAGTCAGTTTCTGTTCTAACGTCCAGCTTAGTCCACTACGTACATATACATAGGCCGAACCCTGATCAACATTCGGCCCGATGTCGTCGGAATGGGCTCCGACCACCGCTGTGTTGCCAAGAATGTTTACGGTACGGCCATATTCATCCGCCCCAACTCCGTCGAAAGCCGTCAATTTTTGCTTCTGTGTCCAGCCCGTATTCTCTCTTTCAAAGACGTACGCGGCTCCTATATTTGGATCGGAGCTGCCGTTACGCTGACCCCACGCACCAATGATTGCCTGGCCACCGGAAATAGCCACGCTCCAGCCAAAGCTGTCGGTCTGCGAGCCGTCCGATGCTGTAAGTTTTTGCTGCTGTGTCCACGCTGTGCCATTTCGAATATAGACGTAAGCGGAACCTTGTCTGAGGGCCGGGCTATTGTCGCTATGGTCCCCAACTATTACCGTTTCACCCGAAATTGCCACGCTCCGGCCAAACCCCGCATCAACAGTATTCCCAGAAGGTGGTGTTAACTGTTCCTCTAGAGTCCATATAGTGCCGCTTCGAGTATAGACGTATGCCGCGCCGAACGGGGCGTAAAAGCGACGTCCGATTACGACTGTGTCGCCCTCAATTGCCACGCCACTTCCGAAATTGCCACCTGTGCCGCCCGGAGGAACCAACTTCTGCTGCAAAGCCCAGCCGTTACCACTCTTCAGGAAGATATAAACCGCGTTCGTAGGCGAAGGCGAAGTTCCTGGAGCTCCTACCACAGCTGTACTCCCGGACACGGCAACGCTCCACCCAAAAGAAGCGTTCGCTACTCCATCATCGGCGGTAAGCTTCGTAACCGCCCTCGGGTTGTAAGTCGGATCGGCGCCACCAGTCGCTGCCGCTATCGCCTCGGGAAGCGAGGCATATGCTGAGTCCATCTTCAAAAATTCAACCGCCGCGTTCCTGTCTAAAGGTTGAACGGACTTATCCATTTCCTGCGTCGCTACCGTTCTAGTGTGTAGAGTCAGCGACAAAAGGCCGAGGGCCATCGATGCTGCGAACCCCGCCATAATAGATCTTCTTGCTAAAACGGGGAAACTTCGTCCGTATGTACGGTAGTTGATTTTGTCGATCATAAAGGCTCCAGATGTGCTTAATTTGGTTTCATCTGTATATGCGAAAAAATTGGAGACAATATGTCAAAATAATCGCCGCTCTTTCACCCACGCTCACCGCCCTAGATAGAATGGCCGTTTCTCACCGCTGAGATACCGGTCACTATTGATCGATGCGATCCCTTGGGTCGGGTTTCCAACCGGGCCGGGGTTGCGGCCGCGGCCTGCTCGGGTAGTTTCGTTTAGGTCGAGGATGAGGATGCCGTTGTGGTTGAATTCGGGTTTGGTGAAGCATTCGGTGCCGGCGATGGCAATGCGGTTTTGGAGGATGAACTGGGCAGCGGGAATGTAGTGGGCACCGAATGTCTTGGCGATAAGCGGCACGACGCCCGCACCGCGAGGGTCGGCGGGTTCGATGGCGATCTTGTTCAGATCCGGCTCGTAATAAAGCGTTACAGCTCGTGGACGGCCCAGATCAATATGGGACTGGCGGTTGATGTGGATCTGGCCATTGCAGTTGATAGTGATGTGATGGCGGTTGAACCCGCGTTCCTTCTTGATTCCATTGAACTTCAGCCAATTGCTATGCAGTGTCATAAAACGATCTCCTTTTTGAGGCAATGTTTCAGAGATAGCACACATTTGCACGCACGTCAAGAGCAAGGATAAAGGGTAGTGGGGAAACGGGTAGTTCGAGTGATCTTGGCCGAAGAGCGGCCGGAGAAAACAGCCAGATGCGGAGCTTCTCGTTAGATGAGCTCGGAACTAGCCGCGTCGATCATGCGGCGAGATATGGCTGGTTCGGCTCCACCGCACTAGACTCTGAAAAGTTACTTCGACCAGAAGCTTAGCATCTGGCTACTTTCATTTTGCCCCTCCACGGCCATCAAAACTACCCAGTATCTTCGCAACCGTCATATCAATTCATGGCATCCATAGTGGCACGACGTTTTATCGATCGTCGTCCGTGTGTCATTCCGAGACATATATGCGGGATTTGGCCGAAAAAGGCCCATTCGAGATGCTGCCAAAAACGAAAAAAGGCGACCGATCTGGCCGCCTTTTTGCTTGCTGATGCGTCTGAGTTTAGACAAAAGCGAAATCGAACTGTGCCTGGTGGATCGACTTGTCGGAGTTTATGTCAATGTGGCCGAGATAGGCTTCGAGTTCGTCGAGAACTTCCCGTTCGGTGGAGCGGAACGCCTTAGCGACATCCGGATGGACACGCAGCGTTGTGCGGCGAACGTCCTCAACGCTCTTAGAGAGGCGACGGGCTTCGGCCAGGATCTCGTAGCAAACGGTCGTCGGCGATTTGACCCAGCCTGCGCCTTCACAGTAGTCACATGGAGCACACATAGTGCGTTCCAGCGACTGTTTGACGCGTTTGCGGGTCATGATGATCAGCCCGAAATCGTTGAACGACAACACTTTAGTCGGTGAACGGTCGCTGGCAAGAGCTTCCTGCAGAGCCTGCGAAACCTTGTGCCGGTTGCGTCGGTCCTCCATGTCGATCAGATCGAGAACGATGATCCCGCCGAGATCGCGAAGGCGAATTTGACGGGCAATTTCATCGACCGCTTCCATGTTGGTGCGGGTGATCGTGTCCTCGAGGCGGGCGTTGCCTTTGCCGACGAATTTGCCGGTGTTGACGTCGATCGCGACGAGAGCTTCGGTCTGATTGATGACGAGATAGCCGCCTGATTTCAACCAAACGCGTGGTTTCAGGGCCTTGTCGATCTCTTCCTGAACACCGTAGTATTCCAGGATCGGCTCATCACGGGTGTAAAGCTTGACGCGATTGACCGAACGCGGCTGGATGAGATTCATGAACTCGACGGTGCGGAGATATTCCTCTTCGCTATCAACGCGGATGGCCGTAAAATCATCCGCCAGCTGATCACGAAGGATACGCTGGACGAGATCGAGATCCTGATGGATCAAGGCAGGAGATTTCTTTTTCTCAGAGCCTTTTTTCGATTCGGCCCACATTTTCGCGAGGTATTTGGCATCGTTCCTCAGGTCTTCCTCGGCAACGCCGATACCTGCGGTTCGAACGATAAAGCCTCCCGATGGGATCTCAGCATCCTGACGGATACGCTGGATCAACGTGCGTAAGCGGCTGCGTTCGGCGGCAGATTCGATCTTTCGCGAAACGCCCAAATGCTCGATCGTCGGCATGTAAACTAAGTAGCGTCCGGGAAGAGCAATATGCGACGTGATGCGGGCACCTTTCTTGGCGATAGGCTCTTTGGCGATCTGGACGAGGATCTCCTGGCCTTCGCGAAGCAGGTCTGAGATCGTCGGCTGTTGTGGCCGTCCGCCGCGATCCGACCTGTCATTACGGTCAAATCGCTTGTTATCGCCTGACTGACGATCAGAAGGTCGGTCGTTAGAAGGTCGATCGTTGCTCGGTCTTTCATTACTAGGTCGATCGTTTGACGGGCGATCTCCGGCCGGGCGATCTCCGGATGGACGATCGTTCCTTCCGCGTCCCCCGCGTCGATTCCTGTCGCGGCCTCGCGGGCGGTCGTCGTTCTGCTGCGAAGAATCGTCAGGATTCTCTTCGCGAGTTTCGGAGTCGTTAGAGTCGACCACAGGTTCTGGAGCTTGTTCGACCGGCTCGGCTTGCTCGATGTCGATGTTTGTTGGTTCTTCAAACGAGTCACCGTTTTCTGAAGTCTCGTCGTTTATCTCGTCCGACTTCAGCTTGCCTCCTCGTCGTCGGCCGCGCCCCCCACGTCGAACAGCCATTTCTGCTGGTGGATCTGACTCTTTAACGCTCGCTTCTGCGTCGGGAAGATCGTCTTCCTTGCCCTTTTTAGTTTTGGGGGTTTTAGAGAATTTACCTTTTGCCGGGGCTCGTTTGGCAGGAGCCTTTTTCTTGGCCGGGGCCTTTTCTTCTTCGACCTCTTCGGTTTTGGCTTTGGCCTTACGTCGGCCTTTGGCCGGTGGTGGCGGCACTTCGTCTTCCTCGTCGGCAATGCGTTCAAAGCCGCCGGTTTCGCCGCCAACTTCGGCTAGAAGTGAGCCAACTTCGGCTTCGGCAGAGGTTTCCATGTCAAATTCGACGGCACGGACGCGGTCGATGATCGCCTCTTGAACGTAGGCGTCCTTGAAGAGTTCACCGGTTTCGCTATCGTCGCTGATGCGTTCGAAGCCAGAGTTGTCGAAGTCCATTTCGAATAGCGGAGCGGTTTCAGCTACTTGGTCTGGTTCGGCTTGAACGGCCTCTTCTTTACGGCCTCGGCCTCTTGAGCCGCGGCTTCGTTTGGACCTTTCGGGGCGATCTTCGAATGTGGGTTGAGCGGCTTCAAGTGTGGGCTCATCACTGAGATCTTCTTCGATACGCGGTTCAGATTCGACGAGGGGTTCGGCGAGATCCTGAGTAGAATCCATCTGTTTTTCGCGCTCGATACGTGAACGGTCGATGTGCTCTTTTGCTTCGCGTTTGGCTTCCTCGGGAGAGCCTTTTTTGTTCAAAACGATGCGCTCAATTTCCTCGTCTTCGTCGAAGAAATCGGACACATACAGGAACGCATCGCGCTCCAGGCCGATGTCAACAAATGCCGACTGCATTCCGGGTAAAACCCTCATAACACGGCCTTTATAGACGTTGCCTACGACGCCTGAGTTTTCCTCACCGCGTTCAATGTAAAATTCTGTGACCTTACCATTATCTAGAATGGCGATCTTTTTTTCCCGGCCGTTGACCGAGACTATCATCTCTTTTGACATGCAAATAATTCCTCAAAAATAGGGTTTAAAATTGCCCGTTGCGTTGAGGACGAAGGTGGCGAAGCCAGAATGGATATGTTGGATACGGATCAGGACTGAGGCTCGAGGTGAGCGTCGCGCGTTATGGTTCTATAGCTTGAAAATGGAAATGGTTTCCAGATAGACAAGTATTGTATTTTCACGCAGGAATCTCTTTATTTCACGCAGAGGCCTATAGCTCTCTACGCTGTCGGGGAGCACCAATATTTCCGTAGAAATCGTGCTTCAGACCCAATAATTCTCGATCTCGTATGTACCTTGATCTGTAAAAAAATATCTTCTGACGTTCGCTCTTTCGTCGCGATACAAAACCGCCAACGTGGCAAACCGACGACAGTATAATCGAATCAGGGACGCAAGTAAACAAATAAACGATGTTTTTCTTTACCCGCGACGGCGTTTCGGCGTGTCAAAACGATCCATAAGGCGTGAAAACGAGTGTTTTACTGGCCATATCGCCTGCGGCCGCGGCGGCCGTTTCATCAATGCCGATCGCGGCCCCGCCCTCACCGCCAGGATCCACCAATAAAAAATCCGCACTTGCAAAAGTGATGCAACCATGAAACAATATTACGCATCTAATACAACATTATGACAACAATAAAACTCTGGACAAAATTTAATGGCAAGCCGAACAGCTCGATCAGGAGCGAAGGAATTCGGGTGACGATGGGAACAAGAGGCGAGATCTATTTGAACAAGGTCGCCTGGGAAGCTATGGATAAACCGGAGGCGGTCGAGCTGATGTTCGATTTTCCCCGGGCGGTCATCGGTCTCAAAAAGGTCGATCCGTGGATCGAGGATACGTTTCCGGTACGCTCGCCAAAAAACGCGACGGGCAAGGTCATCCGTGCAAATCCATTCGCCGTCCATCACGGTATCAAACCGTCGCGGACCGTGATCTTTAACAAAGCACACATGGACGAAGGCGTACTGTCGCTCCCACTCCAGGCAGTGACCGCTATCAACGGCGGCTCAAGATAAGACCCTCGGGTCGCCGCTTGCTATAATAGCGATATCGAATACGTAAGAGACAAACGATCTCCCAAACCAAAGACCGAAACCGTCTCCCGAGTAATGAGCGCCAACCGCGCCAAAAACTCGAAACCCGAACTCCAACTCCGCAAACCCTACCTATTGTGCTTCTAACGAAATTGCGATATAAATAGTCAAAAAAGGGCCAAACATAATCTTGCATCCCGACGACGTATGGGAAAGAAAACAACTTTGCAAGGAAAACGTGATGTCCTCGTCGCGATTATGAACAATCGGCGCGATTTTGAAATTGCGCGAGATGAACACTGGTATCGAATCCCGCAATCGAGCGTCGAAAAATGGCTTTCAAAATGCTGGCCACCAAAATGGTTAGCTCTTTATCAAACAAAAGCTTTCGGTTCCGAGTCCCACGCAGTCAACTACTTTGCGCCCGTCCTTGAAATCGCGAATTTCAGAAGGTGCGAACTGTTCCCAGATGAAGGCCCCAAGAGCGATCGCGAGAAAATCTACGCCAAGCTTTCTATTGGACCGCTAGAAAGGCTCGAAGAACCGATCTTTAGCAGAAGATTCAGAAGAATCGCTTTTATCCCAACCACATGGGATAAATTCTCTGGGGCGTACGAAATCAATGACCTTTGGGATGAAAGTCCACTCGAGGATAGGGTTTGGGCGGCATTCAAGCGGTTAGATATTTACGCCGAACGTCAAGAATTTTTTAAGGTCGACTCAGAGTTTGTTGCCCTCGACTTCGCAATTTACTGTGAAAAGGGAAAGATAAACGTTGAGACGGACGGAGATACATGGCATGCAAATCCGGTAAAAGCCGAAAAGGACAATCGTCGGGATAACGCACTTGTGGTTAAAGGATGGTCAATTCTTCGATTCGGTACTTCCCAGATCGTTGAACGGCTAGAGGATTACTGCCTTCCCAAGATTGTCAGCAAAGTTAATTCGCTCGGAGGCATACAGACCAAGAAAGGAAATCCGCTATTTATCAAACTGCAAGCAGGTGGTGAAATAACCCAACCAAGCCTTTTCTAGAATCATACGGATAGTCGATTTTGGACTATTCCGACGAAATCGATAAGTTGTTGGTGATGAAGCCAAGAATTTACGAACGGTACTTTCTAACCGCAACGCTTTACGAACTATTCAACGGACGCTGGCCCGATTTCCGAGGACAAGCAGCGGTTCGGAATCTGAAACGAGTCGGAATCAAGGCGACTTGCGAACGACACGATCACAAATTGGTCAAAGTGACAGCTTCTGCGACCAACGAAAAGCACGTCACCTATCTAGAAATTCGTGGATACGAACGCAAAAATCCGACGAGATCGAAAACCACAAAGCCGCAGCCCAGCTATTCTGACGTCGTCAAAACAATCCTCGCCCGCCCAAGAAACGGAACAGGAGGCGGAATCCCGCTCACACGCGGGGAAGTCGCGATGCTATTTTTAGATGGCTACGCAGGCGACGACCCAAGTCTGTTGGACATACGTTCCCAAGGCTACGGCGAAGACGATGATTGGGATGGTCTTACTGATGACGATGTTCTCGAGGACGAAAACACTGCCTTTGTTTGGATAAAATGGGAACCTCTCGAATTGTGGTACGGCTAGTATTACTATTGAAAATTCTCATTTACTCAAATGAAAAAGCGAGTTGGTTCTCTCTTAATTCTTCATTAGATTCGGACAACATTTCCGAAGCCAAATCGCGGCACTTAGTTAGATTTTTGAACAAATTGCTTGGGTAGGAACTCTCAAATCGCTTGACCGTTGCATCAATAAGCTTGTTTAACGTTGGTTCGACAGCTGATTTTGCTTTGTCCAAAGTCGCTGCCAGATCAGGGTCGTTCAAATCGAGTCCAGACTGAAAAACAGAATGTAACACGACTCTGTTTCCGTGAGTTGCGATAAGTCTATTCTTACCGTCAGTTGTAGATTGGTGCGTCCTAAGTTCGCTCTCCACTATTCTCATGACTTCGACTGCACGCCACATTCGGAGGGCGGACGTTCCTGAGTTGAAAAAGATGGTGTATGGAGACTTTGTAATATCATCCCAAAGTCGACTTACCTCCCTTTTCGCTTGAACTGTGTATTGAATGTCGGGATGGGAGCAAGCGAGTGCAATTGCGGCGTCCTCAAAGGTGAATCCCTCGATAGTGTTCGGAGGTCGTTCGCCGCTTCGGTAAACGTATTTTTTGCCGTTCTCCAGATACAATTCTGAGTGCAGCCTAGCTTGCTGTGGGTCTTGAGCGACAAAATCTTTGCTCTCGACCCGGTTTTGCGTATTGGCTGCTTTGGTAAGATCGCGCTCAAAAGTATCTGGGCAGTTCTCAAGAGAAATGATACGGACAGATACGCGTGCATTTTGAAATTCGTTCTGGCCGATACCAGCAGCCACAATACTTCCAACCGTCTGGGCCCCATTTACGACACTTGCGCCATCACATTCGAACACTCTAGATTCAGTGGTACCGCTACCGAGCGGCTGCGGTGTAACCTTGCTCGCTACGACGGTAATTCCATTGTTGAAATACCAAAAATTCTGAGGGCTCGTCCGAATAGTCCCAATGATGCCTTCGTTTACGTCCGTGCTACCCTTGAATCCCCGGATATTCTTCGCATAAAGATAACTTCCGTATTTACCCCAATTAGCAATATCGTTAACGTCTACTTGTCCGTAGAATGCTTCAAACGGCTCCCGCACCATGCCCCACTCTTTCAACATAATCTCGAGCCTTATTGATTCGCCGAGAGCTTGTTGGGCAACGATCCCATGCAAGTCTGATTGATTTAAGACGCGTAGTCGGACTAACTCACTGGTATCATTCAGCGCTTCAATAAGTTCGTCCAGCGGCTTTTGAGCTTCTGCTGAAAGTGATTGGTGTCCAGTGTAACTGACCACTAACGCAAAAATGTTTCGTGAATCACTCAGTATCTCCTCTATTTCTGGCTTTCGAGCCTTCATTCGAGGGCCAAAGGAATCAATATTTCCTTGGAAGAAATCGTGTACTCCTTGTTTGAACTTTAGAATGGAACCCACATCAACACTTCCATTTCCGCTTTTTATCCATTTTGATTGCACTAGGTAGCATGTGCGTTCTGGGGAATCAAAATAAACAGCGTCTATGCCGTTATCACCAAAAGAATCTACAACGGCTCCCGCTGCCGTTTCATCTCCAGCCCCGGTAAGCTCTGCTATGACGAAAGCTGATAAACCTCTAGTTAAAAAATGATCTTCTTCTTGCCCCTTGGTAGCGTCGGCTAAATCAATGATCGAGCGAAATCTCTTATCAATTGCTGCCTGAATATGGCCAACATGCAAGATACTCATATCTATATCTGTCCTTTTCTCCGAATTTTACAAATTAATCTGGTATTGAATCCTCTTGGTTCGCATTATTGCTTCAAGTTCCGGAACCGAAAGCATTGCGTGCGAACGTGAGTCAGGATGAAGGCAGACGAAACAGAAGCGATACTTGTCACCTAGCCGTTCGCCGAAGTCGAATTCGTTTTGGGTTGCTCCGAAGAAGAAGCCTTTTGGGTTTTCGGGCAAGAACTTTCTCGTTGTTTTGAGTTCGACGAGATATATCTCGTCGAGATGCGTTTTTATGACTTCTTCGGTTGCGATTTTTCCGGCGTAGCGTGGGATGTAGATCATGTCGAAGGCTCGGGCGTATGTTCTGGGTAAGCCGAGCATTTCTAATATCTTTTTCCGGGTTTCGCTATCGACGTAGAAGAATCCCGTCTCGTGTTCGAGCAGGTATTCGATACCGTCCTTTTCGGTACGATTATTTGAGAGGGTGATGGTGAACGAGTGATCAGCCATTAGGAATCACCTCGCTGTTTCGTGGTGATTTCTTCCTTCTCGAATACCATCAGCTCCGATACGGACATCTCAAAAAACTGTGCAAACACGCCAATATTCGCGAGGGAAAGATTTCTTTCGCCGCGTTCGATCATGCCGATGTAGGTGCGGTGGAAGCCGGTTTTTTCGGCTAGTTGTTCCTGGGAAAGGCCGCGGGCGGTGCGGAGCTGGCGGATGCGTTGGCCGAATTGGGCGATGAGAGTCATTTGGAGTGAACAGTGAACAGTGAATAGTGAACAGTGAATAGGAACGGTTTCGTTGGGATCAAAACTATACGGATTGTATGCGGCGATCAACATACAATTAGTAGCGTGCATTTTGTGGAGAATGGGAGAGTGTGACGGCGGGGAAGTGGGGAAGTGGGTGGTGAGCGGAGGGGGTTTTGGTGGGCTTTTACTAGCTCAACCCTCAGCAGAGAACCACGCCGCCAGCCCACGGCTTTAGCACTGGCATCGTCTTTTGTGCCAGAACCGGCTACCACCCCTCCTTCGTAAGGAGGGGAGTTTTTTCTTGCGTGTTATGGATTTCGTCGCATCGCGACGGTTTGACTGTAGCCGTGGTTTTCAAACCACGGAAAGGCGAAATCATGCAATGCGTCGCGTCAGCGACGATTGAAAAAAGAGTTATCCAAACAAGTAGCGTTCGTCGTATTCGATACCGTGGAGTTGGAGAAGGCGGATATATTCTTGCTCGAAAGATTCTTTTTCGTGATGCTTTCGCTGATTTTTGATGTACTCAACCACTCTCGGTATTTCAGATCGGGAGACGGAAAAAGCACCATATCCATCCTGCCATGCGAATCCATTCATAGCTTGAAACTCACGATGTATCCACAATGACGAGTCGCCTTTTAAGTACTTCGCCACTTGGCTCGGTGACAGGATCGGCGGGGCTCCGAGAAGGGCGTGGATGTGATCGTCGATGCCGCCTACCTGAATGGCCGTCATCTTGTGCTTTCTCGCGATCCCGCCAAGATATGCCCAAACTCGATCTTCGATTTGCGGCGCGATCCAATCGACTCGATTTTTCGTACTGAAAACGACGTGTAGATATATTTGCGTGTACGTGTTTGCCATATATTTCAATTTCGAAGGTGTTGTCTCAACGTGCGTCAACCGTCGCTGACGCGACGAGATATTCATAACATAAACTTTTCCGTGGGTTCAAACCCACGGCTACAGTCAGATATCGCTATGCGATAAGATCCAGGGGAGTTTTTGCGTGTTCCGCGATACAATATCTTTAACCGATTATGGAGATATATTTTGAGTTGATCCGGGATGGGGCGGCTTTGGCGCGGGCTTGTGGGGAGCTGGCGGGGAAGGCGTTTTTGGGGTTTGATGTGGAGACGACCGAGTTGGATCCGTATCGCGGGGACGTGCGGCTGGTGCAGTTGAGCGATGGGAATTCGACCAAGGTCATTGATCTGAGGGCGTTTGCGGGCGGTGAGTGGGGATCGAGCAGCGGCAGTCGCAGTGGCAGCAGCACGAGTGTTTTGAGGACGAACCCGGAATTGGCACCTTTGCGGGAGTTGCTTTCCTCGACCAAGTCGGTGAAGATCGCGCATAATGCGAAGTTTGATACTAAGTGGGTGCGGCATCATCTGGGGTGCGAGGTCGGGGCGGTTTATGACACTTATTTGGCGAGCGTTTTGATCTCGGCGGGTGAGGGTGAGCGGCGGCATGGCTTGGCGGATCTGGTGCAGTTTTTTCTGGGGCGGACGCTCGACAAATCCGAGCAGGTGAGCAATTGGGGAGCGGACGAGCTGTCGCAATCGCAGATCGAGTACGCGGCGAAGGACGCGGCGATCATGACGGAGCTTCGCGATAAAGTTCATGAACGCATCGTGGCGGACGAGCTTGAACAGGTTCTTGCTCTGGAAAATGCGTGCGTGATGCCGATCGCCGAGATGGAGCTGAACGGCTTTTACATCGACAAAGGCCGTTGGCGTGAGCAGCTCGAAAAGGTGACGAAGGTGCAGGTAAAGGCGGCCGAGGAGCTGCAATTTATGCTCGCGGCTGGAATTGCACAGGCGTCGCTGTTCGGGGCTCCGACGATAAATCTCGATTCTCAAGCGCAGGTCTCTGATGCCCTCGCGGGACTTGGGATCCCGATGCCAAGTTCGACTCGGGCGTGGGAACTGCAGCCTCTGGCGCAGGAGTATCCGGTCGTTGCAAAGCTCTTAGAATACCGGGGCGTGGCAAAATCAATCTCAAGTTTTGGCGAAAACATTCTGGAATTCGTTGAGCCGGCGACAGGGCGAATACATGCGGATTTTCGCCAGATCGGGGCTCCGACCGGCCGTTTTTCCTGTTCCAAACCCAATCTTCAGCAGATACCTCACGAAGAAGAATATCGACGGTGTTTCCGGGCTCCGGACGGTAGAACGCTCGTGATCGCTGATTATTCGCAGATCGAACTTCGTATATTGGCGGATTTTTCGGAGGACAGAAACTTTATCGAGGCGTTCGAATCCGGACAGGATTTTCACGCTGCCACGGCCGCTCAAGTCTTTGGTGTCGATGCCAATGAGGTTACGCCGGAACAGCGTTCGTTCGCGAAACGTTTGAATTTTGGCGTTGTCTATGGCCTTGGCGCATCGCGTTTTGCACAGATGGCGGGGTTGTCGCAGTCCGAGGGCGAGAACACGCTGAGGAAGTATTTTGCGACCTATCCAAAGATGGACGAGTGGCTGCGGAACCAGTCGAAGAGCGTGCTGATCGAGCGTTCGGCACGGACGAAATCAGGGCGCTTGGCGAGGATGAATTTCGATGCAAACGACCGCTCGTCGATCGGTGCCGCCCAGCGATACGCTAAAAACATGCCGATCCAAGGCACATCGGCGGATATTCTCAAGCGAGCACTACGCCTGCTTCACGACGATCTGCACGGAACCTCGGGCAAGCTCGTTAACATTGTTCATGATGAGATCATCGTAGAATGCGACAAGGCTGAGGCTGATGACATCGCCCGGAAACTCGCGTCCGCAATGCTGACCGCGGGGCGTGAATTCGTTACCAAGGTACCGATCAAGGTGGATATTCTCACGTCTAACGAATGGTCGAAGTGAGGACTAGAGCTTAATCTCTTTCTTGGCGTCCTTAGGCGTTGCCGGCTTGGCAAAGATCGTATCGCTGATAGTTTTGTTGAACTCAAGCGTCTCGAAATTAATGCGTGACGAAGCCCGGCCATTGGTGAACCGGTCGATGATGAACGGTGCTTTGATGCCGTTTACGTCGATAAACTGGGCATAGCGATCTTCTTCTTTGATCTCTTCTGCCTCATCGTTATATCGGATATAGACCGCTTTTTGCGGTATGCCTTCAACGGAAAACTCAAAATCTACGCTGAATCCGTCTGTGTATTTGAGACGGACGACGTCATTTCTTTTACCAAGCGTGGCCGCGCGTTTGCCGGCATAGGAGAGTTCTGCATTGCCTTTCCAGCTCCCTCTGAGAAGCGTATCGAGGCTGGTGCGGATACCTTTTTTGAAGTTTGCTATCTGACTCGCGTTTTGAACCTTTATTAATTCCTGATCACCGTCAAAGATCCAGCCGGTGTCGCCTGTATTGACCTGAATGGTGCGTGAGCCGTTGCCCTTGAACTCAGTTCGTTCTTTATCTGGGAATACTATCACGTCGGTGAACGATTGAAAGGAAGCAACCATTCCCTGGGCGATAACACTGAATTTGCCTCTGCCGATCTGAGTTTTTACCTGCAAATATCGATCACCACCGAGTAGCTGCACAGCCTTCGCGATAATCGCCTGTGCAACAGCGGGGTCGCCTGCTACAGCGGTTGTGTCTGAGTTTTTCTCCAACCAGCCACCATTCCAGCTGTATGTATATTGAACTTCGCGGTAAACGGTCACGGCTTTGCCGTCCTTGGTCTCAGGTTCGAATTTAATGCGGCGTGCAGCGGCTATCGCGTTTTGGGTCAGACCGGCAGGCAGGTCTTTTATCGCAGTGACCTCGCCGATTTCGCCGAATTCTAAAAATTGAACCCTCAACACGACCGTGCCCTGGATGTCGAGGGTGCCGTGCTTCTGGGGCAATTCCGGGCGAGGCTGCTCGGTGATCTTGAGCCGCACGTCCTGTGCGAACGAAGTTATGCCGAGGCAGAGAACAAATAGGAGTGAAAGAAGGCTTTTCTTCATGAGAATGACAGAGAGCGAACCGGAAAAAGGCTTCGATGAAAATATTATCATCGAAGCCTTTGATGCAGGAACTGAACTCAGCGTTTAATTTAAGCTGAAAACATCACCCGGAACGACCGTGATGTCACCATCTACCGCATCGACCGTGAACTTGATCGCAGCTTTCCACTCGTTCGTGATCGGAAGTTTTACCTTCTGGTCGATGTGACGTTTTAGGAACCGAGCTCCGTACGCAGGACTGAATCCTTTCTCAGTCAATAGATCAAGAGCCGCATCCGTGATATCCACCTTTTTGCCCTGGCGTTCCATATTCTTTTGGATCTTGGCAAGGTAGAGCTTAGCGATCTCACGAACTTCATCCATTACGAGCGGCGAGAAAATGACGATCTCGTCGATACGGTTGCGGAATTCTGGAGTGAAACGCGTTTCAGCCGCTTTCATTACGTCCTGGCGAATATTCTTCATCTCACCGCGTGACTTCTGGCCGAAACCTAGCGGTTTTTCATACTTCTTGAAGTTTTCCGAACCGAGATTTGAGGTCATGATAACGATCGCGTCCGAGAGGTAGACTTTCTTGCCACGTCCATCTGTGATCCAGCCTTCGTCAAAAGCCTGGAGGAAGATGTTCATCAAATAAGGCGAAGCCTTTTCTACTTCATCGAGCAGCAGAACCGTATAGGGATTATCACGAAGCTGTTCGGTCAAAATACCGCCGCGTTCCGAGCCAACGATGCCGCGCGGCATACCGATGAGTTTTTCAATGCCAACGGTTCCATCTCCGTACTCGCTCATGTCGATGCGAACCATTTTGCTTTCGTCACCAAACATGAACTCAGCAACGGCTTTCGCTAGTTCGGTTTTTCCTACACCTGTGGGACCGAGGAATAGCAAAACTCCATCGGGGGCATAGTGATTCTCTTTAAGGGGGCCTTTGTTGAGACGTAAC
>JBGSQW010000048.1:0-14984 GCA_041737885.1 Pyrinomonadaceae bacterium
CTTGCGTGGTTTTCCACATTTTCGTCCACAGTTATCTCACAGGCTTTTCCACAGGATATGCACAGAAGTCCTGTGTTTATTGGGCAAAAGTTAAAGTAGATTATACTTGACTCTGAAAATAGCAGGTGTAAGATGATTAAACAGTCGAGATTGCTTACGGGCTTCTTGACCGGCACCGAGAGGTGGAACAGATGCGGTGACGCATCGTTCGAGGGCAGAAGGAGCGGAAAGCCGTTGCCTGGTACGCTCGGAGCCGAAGCCGAAAGGCTTGCTAGGATCGGGACGAAAGGAACGATCTGAGTTGCTCGGATAAAAACGAGTAACGCTCATTGGAAATGATCAGCCAATTGAGAGCCACGCCGCCTAGCGAAAACTTGTTCTTCGGAATGAACGTACGCCAGGCCTCGTTGCCGGGAACGTAACCGGCGGTGGAGGAAAAGCCACCACAAAAAAAACCTAATGGCACCATGCATTTATTTGCTAAATTGGTTCAGCGAAAGCGGTAACCGAGGTGTTGACCGGAAGATGCTCCCCGCAGAGCGTTGTCGGGATACAAAATACGGCAGTTCGAACGTGTACATGCGAGAGCTGCCAACCTTTTAGATCACTTCGGTGAGCTAGACAGGAATAACAAATGCGTTGTTTTGAGCGATCAAAGCAACGCATTTGTTTTTTTTGCTGTTAGAATTTTGTAACTAATATTATAGATGCAACGTATATGCATTTATGGGCATCCGAGATTGGCAGGCGATTCACCTCTACTAAACACTTGGCGAGAGCCGGCTCAAACCAGGGTTCTCTTGAAATTGTGAAAGGTGCGCGCGTCGAGGTAGTGGGACATGGGACAAAAGTCAGAACCGCATGAGCAAGTCGGCAAAACGATCCAAAGCATGGACATTCGCCCAATAGTCAGCCGCACGGCCTTCGGGTTAAGTACTGGCGATGTTCATTCCGCCGTTTTCATGCAGGCCGTTTTGACCAGAGTCGAGACGACGATCTAACAAGTGCGAGCGTCGAGGTAGTGGGACATGGGACAACCGCTACTGCACCTCGAACCTCGCATTTTTGCTACGTGGGAAACTGTGGAACGATGGAACGGAACGACTGCGGTGAATGTCGCGCGGTTGCTATAAGGTGGGCATAAACCTACAATCAAACTAATTTATGTTTCTCGATAGAGTAAAGATCAGAGTAAAGGCCGGTAACGGCGGCGACGGCGTGACGGCATTTCGACGTGAGAAATTTGTGCCGCGCGGCGGCCCGTCGGGCGGCGATGGCGGCGTGGGCGGCAGCGTTTGGATGGAATCGACCGAGGGGCTGAACACGCTTCTTCACCTTAGATACAATCCTGAACATAAGGCGGAGCGCGGCCATCATGGCGAGGGTTCCAATCGTTCTGGCAAGGATGGTGTTGATGCTGTAGTTAAGGTGCCGGTCGGAACTCAGGTCTTTGATCCAGAGACCACCGAGCTTTTGTTCGATTTTACCGAGGCAGGACAGCGGTATCTCGCGGCTAAAGGCGGCAAGGGCGGCTGGGGAAATTCTCATTTCGCGACACCGACACAGCGTGCTCCAAAATATCACTATAACGGACGTCCGGGCAGGGAATGCGAGCTTCAGCTTGAGTTGAAGCTGATCGCGGATGTAGGCCTCGTCGGATTTCCCAATGCGGGCAAATCTACGCTCATCAGTGTGATCTCAGCGGCTAAGCCAAAGATCGCTGATTATCCATTCACCACGCTCGAACCTAATCTCGGGGTCGTCGATATGGGCGATTTCAGGACCTTTGTCGTTGCTGATATCCCAGGTCTGATCGAAGGAGCTGCTGACGGAGCAGGTCTCGGACACCGGTTCCTGCGTCACGTTGAACGGACAAAGCTTATACTGCATCTCGTCGATGTCTCTTCGCTCTCGGGCCGCGATCCTATTTCAGATTATGAGATCATTAATCAGGAACTTACGAAGTACGACGCCAATCTAGGAACTCGCCCGCAGATCGTTGTCGCCACCAAAACCGATTCGCTCGACGAGCCGGAACGCCTGGAAGCCTTAAAGAAGCGGGCTAAAAAGGACAAGAAGGTATTTTTTGCGATCTCAGCCGTGACCAATGTCGGCGTGAAGGACCTCGTTAACGCGGTTTCAGCCGCTCTGGACGCAGAGAAGGTGCTCGAAGAGGAAAGGGCACGCGTTGCGGCTTCATCGCTTGCCAACGACGCTTCTACCTATTGATAGCCGATGAATGTGGAAAAACGATCTCGAAGGACAGCGGTTTATGGCGGCAGCTTCGATCCTGTTCATAACGGACACCTATCGATAGCGAAGGCTCTGATAGAACAGTTCAGGATAGACGAATTTGTCTTCATCCCGGCTTTTCACGCTCCTCACAAGACGAGGCTCAAGCCGACTTCGGCTTATGATCGCTACACAATGCTGTGCCTGGTAACTGCGGACGAGAAAAGAATGAAGGTTTCGAGGATGGAGATCGACGTGCCGGAAAGGCCTTATTCGATCGAAACCCTCGCGAGGCTGAACACTGAACGGCCTGACGACGACATCTATTTCATAATGGGAGCCGATTCATGGATGGACATAAAGACCTGGAGAGAATGGGAAGACGTTCTGTCCATTTCAAACCATATCGTAATGAGCCGGCCTGGATATCAGATCTCGTTCGATCATGTAGCCGATGAGATCCGAAGCAGAATAACAGATCTGCGCGGACAGACCGGCGATGCCGACATCGCGGGGGCGGCCAAGCGAATTTATATTACGGACAGAGTTAACGCCGATATTTCGGCAACGGGGATCCGTGCAAAGGCCAGAGCCGAAGATAGCTCGTGGCGTCAGGATGTAGCCGCTGAGGTTGCAATATATATAGAAAAATATCAGATTTATAGCTAATGGAAGAAACACAAGAACGATCGCTTCAGCGTGACGCGGTCAAGATCGAAATTGCAGCCAAGCCCACACCGTTCGCTGACCTAGACCCCGAAGTCCAACTCGCCATCCGGTGCGCGGCCGATAAAAAGGGATATGACATCGTCGCTTTGGATCTACGCGATATCACGAGCTTCACGGAGTTTTTCGTCATCGCCAGCGGTACCAACCAGCGTCAGGTCCAAGCGATCGCCGACGACATAAACGAAAAACTGAAAGCCGACCTCGGTTCACGCCCGGTCCGCATCGAAGGCTACAACTCCGCCGATTGGGTATTGCTGGACTACGGCGATTTCGTCGTGCACATTTTTAATGGGGAATCACGCGAATTCTACGATCTGGCCCGACTTTGGCTTGATGCACGTAAGGTTGAAATACCTGAGGATATTTAACGCAAAGTCGCGAAGGAGCAAAGACGCAAAGTTAGAAAAGTGAGGAACTTGGCCCCTCGATCATAGCATAGAAATCTTTGCGACTTTGCCCTTAACGTCTTAGCGTTAAAAACTCCTTACAGGCTTTTGGTTGATCAAATGAAATTTCGCTTCGTTTGGATTGGGAAGACCAGGGACAAAAACTATCGGGCGTTGCAGGAGGAGTATTTGCAGCGTCTTTCGCACTTTGTTAAATGCGATGTTGTCGAAATACGCGATTCGGCCCCGCACGAGACCAAGGAAGTTGAAGGCAAACGAATTCTCGAAAAGCTGAATCAAAGCTCCTTTGTCTGTCTGCTCGATGTTCTTGGCCGCAAGATAACATCGCACGAATTGGCAAAAGAGGTTGAGAAATGGCAGAACGCCGGAACGAAGGAGATCGCTTTTGTGATCGGCGGAGCAGATGGTATTTCAAAGGAGGTTGCGGCCAGGGCCGATAACATGCTATCGTTATCGTTTCTCACTTTTACGCATGAGATGGCTCGCGTGATAGTGTTGGAACAGTTATATCGAGCCTATACAATAATTAAGGGGTTTCCGTACCAAAAATGAGTAATTTGAACTTAGAAGAGATCAAGGACAAACTAATCGCCGAACGTGAGCTTTTGATACAAAAGCTGAAAGGCAATGATCTTTCTGTCGACGATTCAGAAACGCCTGATCCTGTCGACCTTGCGGTCAGAAACTATTCGAAGAACGTAATGCTTGCGGTTTCTGAAAATGAGAGCAAGCAGGTTGTCCTCATCGATGAAGCTCTCATGCGTATTGAGGATGATGAGTATGGCGTGTGCCAGAATTGTGAAAAAGAGATCAATCCTAAGCGGCTCGCTGCTTTGCCATCCGCTCGATTCTGCCTCGATTGTCAGGAACTTCAGGAAAAAGGCCTGCTCGACGAAGAATAAGCTTTGACAGATGCTCAGAGCCGTTCAGAATTCCCTCCTTTCGATCGTCTACCCTCAGGAATGTAATGTCTGCTCGTCAAATGATGAGCTGGTCGATGGCCTGTCATGCCTTACGTGCTGGCAGGAAACGCGTCTGTTCACAGGCGAGGAGATGCTTTGCTCGAAATGTGGGGCATTGCTCGGGGAGAAGGCCGCGGAAGTTCCAGTTCGATGCCTCAAGTGTGATGATTATCATTTCGAAAAGGCATATGCCGCTGGCGTATACGAGAAGGCTCTAGCGGCTGCGGTTATTCGGCTAAAGATCTCGCCGTATATTCATAGGAAGTTGAGCCATGTGCTCAGGAAAGCATCCGAAGAGAGAATTCCAATAAACGACATCGACGTTCTGATCCCAATGCCACTCTCAAAACAGCGACGTGTTGAACGCGGTTTTAATCAAGCGGAGTTGATCGCAGATGAACTTAGGAGATTTACCGGCATTCCGGTCGATGCCCTAAGTCTGGCGAGAACTAAACACACGCAGATCCATCGGGCAGGAATGGATCAAAAAGGACGTGAACTTAGTGTTAAGAACTCCTTTAAGGTACTGAGAACGAATCTCGTTGAAGGACGAAGAGTGCTGTTGGTGGATGATGTTTTGACTTCGGGGGCAACAAGTTCATCTTGTGCTCAAGAACTAAAAAAATGTGGGGCTTCAAGTGTCAGGGTTTTCACAATGTCGCGAGCCGTTTTGTCGTGATCGGGACTCATGAAACAGAAAAAAACGCCTACTTTTTGGGCAGGCGTTCTAATCATTTCAATTTAGCGATCTACTGTTATGCCGTTGCTTCCGCGACAACTTTAGGGGCCAATTCAGGAGCACCTTCAGCGTAGACGCTGATAAATTTACCTTTTTGCCCTTTGTTCTCGAATTTAACAAAGCCTTCGATCAGCGAGAACAGCGTGTCGTCTTTGCCCTTGCCAACGTTATTGCCCGGCTTCCATTTGGTGCCGCGCTGACGTGCAATGATATTGCCGCCGAGTACATGCTCGCCGCCGAACTTTTTGAGACCGAGTCGCTGAGCATTTGAATCGCGACCGTTTCTGGATGAACCTACACCTTTCTTATGTGCCATTTTATTTAGTGGATAGTGACAAATGGATGGCGAACAACAAGTGAACGACTCCAATATCAACCATCAGTTAGTCTATCGTGATTTCCGTAAAACCTTGTCTGTGGCCTTGTTTACGTTTGTACTGCTTACGGCGTTTCTTCTTAAAGACAATGATCTTGTCAGCTTTGCCATGTTTGACGACGGTAGCTTTAAGCGTTCCGGCACCGACTGCACCTTCGGTAAGAAGAGTGTCGATATCAACCTTCTTTCCCGCATCCGCAGAGATCTTCGGCACGCGAAGCGTCATACCGCTCTCGACCGCAAATTGCTTGCCACCTGTTCTGATAATTGCGTAACTCATTATAGTGTTAGCTCCTGTCTAACCCATGCAAATAATGCACAAGTCGAAAAACTCAAAGTATAGGGAAAAGTTGCTTGTTCGTCAAGGGGAGTAATGCACCTCGCAGGAGAAAACACAATTCTTGAAAAATACACTCTCCGCTACCGGTCTTGCTTCTATGCGGCCGATGGATCGATCACGACGGCGATGAATGGTAAGTTGCGGTATCTACCGGCTGCGTCGAGGCCGTAACCGACGACGAATTTGTTGGGGATCACGAAGCCTTTGTAATCCACGACCAGTTCTTTCTTGATCCGCGGTTCTGGTTTGTCGAGGAAACTTGCGATCTTGATCGACGCGGCTCCGCGTGAACCGAGGATCTCGACGAGCCGCGTGAGCGTCAGGCCGGTGTCGACGATGTCTTCGACGATCAGGACATGTTTGTCGCGGATCGGATTCGTCAGATCTTTGAGGATCTCAACGTCACCGCTCGATTGTGTGCCGTCCTTGTAGCTCGACACGGCCATGAAATCAATCTTCAGCGAGAGATCTACCGCACGCATCAGGTCGGCTAGAAAAATGCACGAGCCTTTCAGAATGCCCACCAGAACGAGGTCTTTGCCGGCGTAATCTTTAGTGATCTGAGCTCCAAGCTCCGCGATGCGGGCATGGATATCAGCGGAGCTGTACATCACTTCGAGATTTGAGTTAGTGAATTCAGTTTCAGCCATTTGGGTTGATTCGGCGGCCATATTTTCCTTGTTGATTTGAAAGAATTTGTATTTAGAAATACTATTCAAACGTAGGTTAAGATTCAAGGTGAAGCGGTTGAATTAAGTTCACGCAGGGTGATTCGCCCTTGCTAACGCCGGGGTTTCTGCAATTTATGACGGACGAAAAACAACAAACACGTGACCGCGTTCGAGCTCTGGTCCGGCAGGTTCTCGCGACAGTTCCAACGGAAGGCGAGACCGTTCTGCCCGCACCGGCGACTGCAGTCGAGCATGTTGTTGTTAATTCCTTAAAAGATAAGGTTGGAAAGGCTTTCGATCGCGATGAATCGTCGAGAACGCTGATAACCGAGGACGATCTTCGCGGCCTTGAGCCAGGGTCGAAGCTGCGGGTCGCCGCTAACGTCAAATTCACGGCTCTTGCCGAGGATATTGTAACGGAACGCGGCATCGAGCTTGTCCGCAAAGAGTCCCGCCAAAATACCACGAAAGTCCGCTCTGTCGCGATCGGTTCTGATCACGGCGGGTTTAAAATGAAAGAACATCTGAAAGCCTTCCTTACGGACTTCGGACTGAGCGTCCGCGATTTCGGTACGAACAGTGAAGATGCCGTCGATTATCCTGATTTTGCCCATGCTGTCGCTAAATCGGTTAGCGGAAAGCAGGTCGATGTTGGGATCATCATCGACGGAGCGGGAATTGGAAGCGCGATGACGGCGAATAAAGTACCGAATGTCAGGGCTGCGGCGTGTTATTCAACCGTACTTGCGAAGAATTCTCGCGAGCATAACGGTGCTAACGTATTGACACTCGGTGCCGGACAGAATTCATTCGAGGAGATCAAGCAGATAGTCGAGGCATTCGTTTCGGCCGACATTTCCGAGGATCGCCACAGAAAACGCGTCGGCAAGATCGATTCCATCGACCGCAGCTATCGGAGCTAGAAGATATGCAGAACGGCAATTACGAAAAACTGATCGACCAGATCACCGACATGGTGCTGGCAAAGCTTGGCGGTGACGACCATTGTGCGACGTTTTGTCATGCCGATGTCCAGCGGATCGTTGACGCGGGTGCCGAGCGTATCGGGATCGTACTGGGCGAAACTGCGACCGCCCACGATTGGGCAAGCCTCATCGATCACACGCTGCTCAAGCCTGAGGCTGCGGAATCTGATATTAAAAAACTTTGCGAGGAAGCGGTCACTTTTGGTTTTGCTTCCGTTTGCGTAAATCCTGTTTGGGTCAAGAAGGCAGCTGATTTTTTGAGAGGCTCAGGGATTCCAGTGTGCACAGTTATTGGCTTTCCACTTGGAGCTACACTGCCAGATGTTAAAGCCTATGAGGCTCGCAGAGCTATTTTTAACGGAGCTCGCGAGGTTGATATGGTGATCAATATCGGTGCTCTAAAATCTGGTGACGACTGCTTAGTTGAGGATGACATCAGAGCCGTCACCGAGGCGGCCCACGAAAATAGCATTCTTTGTAAGGTGATCATCGAAACGGCCCTGTTAACCGACGACGAAAAGATACGTGCTTGCCTTGCTGCAAAAAATGCGGGAGCAGATTTTGTTAAAACATCGACCGGTTTTGCGAAAGGCGGTGCGACGGCAAATGATGTGTCGCTAATGCGAAAAACTGTTGGTAGCGAACTTGGCGTTAAAGCGTCCGGCGGTGTGAAGGGAATTGAGGATGCTCGAGCGATGTTCGAGGCCGGAGCGACCCGTATCGGTGCTTCGGTTGGCGTCAAGATCGCCCAGGAAGCGAGCGGTATTAAATCGACGATCGTGGCTGGAAGTTACTAAACCATTCAGGAATACGCAGGCGTATCAATTTGACCTTGGTATTCAAACTCTTTCGCAATAGGCGATTAACTTTTTGCCGACAAAGATTTATCGAAAGATTTTCTAAAATCTCTACCGTCGATCAAAACAGTTTTACACATTTCAAATAGACGCGACCGCAGCCGCGTACCAATGCGATCTTCCAGAACCTCTTCGCGGTCGTTACGCCGTTCGTCCAAATAGTTAGTAGTGAATATCGTTACTTTCTTGTCGTTGTAGCGGCTGTTTATGATGTGAGCCATCGTGTCACGAACCCAGTCGGTGGGCTTTGATCCGCCTAGCTCGTCCAGGACGAGTACATCGGCTTTTAGAACAGGCGAAAGTACGCTCAACTCTGATGTCTGCGTACTCGGGTTATACGAATCCTGAATTTCTTTCAGTAGCGAGTGAAATTCGTAAAATCGGCAGTTAAAACCGCGTTCGGTCAGGCCTTTTAGGATCGAAACTGCGAGATGTGTCTTTCCAACACCAACACTGCCCATCATCAATAGTCCTCGGTCGACAGCGGGGAATTCCATTGTAAGGGAAGTTGCTAGCTTGAACGCTGCTTCCTGTGAGCTTGTCTGCGGCTTGTAATTGTGAAAATGAAAGCCGTCGTAACGCCTCGGTAACCTCACGGATTCGAAGGAACCGCTTTGTGCCTTTTTCTTACGGCAAACACACGGCCTTGCGCCTTTTCCTTTAATGACCTCCATGCCCGTTCCATAGCAAATAGGACACTCGTCAATCTCAAGCTTTGTACTTTTTGGAACTGCTTTCAGAACTTGTTTTTTGGTTTCTTGTTGCGGCATTGGCTTATGTTTGAATTGAATTATAGCACTCAAAAGTACGATGCAATATTATCGCTTATGGGAAAACTAGGCGGAGATTGAAGGAACTAACTTGACTCGGCTTAGCCTACTTTGCAACTCTGCGAGAAAGCTTACCAGACGTGACGGAGTTTCCCTCAAAGGCCGAAAGATGCAAAAGATCGTAAAGTGAGAAAGGTGGGAAGCATCTGATATGCTATATTGTCGGTTTGACAGAGTTAGCGTTATGGGAATGTTCCGTAGTTTGATGATCAAGTTTGGGCTTGCCGATCTAAGTGCTGATCGCACGCCGATCAGCGTGATGCTGCTCGACGATGACGAGCGCCGGCATCGATGGTTCAAAAAAAGGTTTGACGGCGATGAGTTGTTTATCGCTGCGACGGTTGATGAGGCTAAGTTGCTACTCGAGGACGCGAGCTACGACGCAGTCTTCCTCGATCACGACCTTTTGCCGCATCACTACGAATCGAACAGTCACGATGATTTCGGCTCGACCGGTTACGCAATTGCCGAATTCCTGCATGATCGGCCCGAGTTACAACGCGCGGCAACAATCATCGTCCACACCAGAAATGCTGACGCTGCCGTTAGAATGGTGCAAAAGCTCCGCGATTCCGGCCGCAGCGTAGAGTACTGTGCTTTCCCCTATCTGGATCTAAAGATCAAAAATTACTGGAAACGCTAAAAAGATTACTTCCTTAACCCGCGAATTAGAAGATCAGCGAGCTTTTGCGTGTTGTCCTGCACCACGTTTCTATCGCCCAACTCAAAAACACTGAGGCTGTAAGGAAGGAGGGCATTTGTTGCTGTGATCAGCGTTCTCGCGAGATCTAGTGGATCACGAAGCTCAAAATTACCAGCGGATTGGCCGTCCTCGATCACCCGAGCGAGTATCTTTGCTTCGTCCTCAAAATATCGGTGCCGCCGGTCGAGCAGTTTTGGCCGGAGGTATCCTAGCAGTTCATTCAAACTCTGCGAATAGTGCTGAATGCTGTCGAACCGGTATAGCACGCGCGTCGTCAGCATCTTGCTCAGCTTTTCTGGCGGGGCGAGTGCTTCAGCCTCGATTGCGTGCAGTTTGTCCTTAAGGCGATCGATGATGCGGTCGATGTGCGAAAGAGCGATCTCCTCCTTGCTTTCAAAGTGCAAATAAACACTACCTTTGCCGATGCCAACCTCATTAGCAAGATCGTCTATAGTCATCTTTTTGTAGCCCGAACGTGCAAGCAAAAGATCCGTCGCATCGAGTATTGCGTCGCGGGTGTTTTTGGGCTGTGCTGAGTCTTTCATTCAGGCAAATGACCGTTTTCTGCTAAGAGTCATGATAGGAACTGAGGGAAAGGTTGTAAAGGCCCGCAGTCTCGAGCTAGAGCCCCGCGACATCCCATTTTTTGACGATCTCAAGAATCAAATTGGCGACTTTATCTGTGACCTTTTTGTAATAGAGATCGGCTTTGGCCTGGTCGAATCTTGGGTAGCCCTGATTTTTCTGGTAAAGGCCGATTGAGGACGGGAACGGCACGGCTGACCATGTGCCGGCGGTTGGATAAGCCGTGGTCATTTCCGGGCCGGTGTATTTTTCAGGATGGACCAGAGTTGGGTCAATGGCCTGGATGAAGGCTGTTTCGTTCCACCCTGCGTGGCCGCCGTCCTCGCCAAAGACCTCTTTGGTTTCGTCAGAGGCAAACGACCACCAGTTGATCACGAGTGTTCGCACTTTTTTCTCGCTCGCGACCTCGGCCGCGACCGCGTTCAAAACCGCTGTCTGGCCGCCGCCGTGGCCGTTGAGAATGATGATGTTGCGAAAACCGTTCTTCGCGAGCCCCTCGATGATCTGTTTGACGAACGGCCGATATGCAGCCTCAGTGATCTGAAACGCACCCGGATATGCCTCCATCGAGCCGGTGATGCCGTAATTTAGCGTCGGAGCGATCAGTGCATTCGTGCGACGAGCGATCGTCTTGGCCATCGCCGTTGGAGCTGTGTTGTCCGCACCATTATTGACCACACCATGCGGTTCGAGCGTTCCGGTGGGAAGCAGAACCGTCGTCGTTTTGGACGGCACGACGTTTTTGAACTCCATCCAGTTTATGCGGTCCATCTCGCGGGTTGAGACGAAGTCTTTGTCGATCTGAGCGGAGAGACTCGTTGTCAGGCTTAGCAGGATTGCGGTGAATAAGATTTTCATTGTTTGATTTCTTCCATATTCCACTGTCGCGTAGCGACGATGCGAATTTAGCCGTGGGTTTCAACCCACGGAAATTAAGCATCAATCTTTTCGTCGCGTCGCGACGGATGAATAATGCCGCGATTCAGACGTCGCTAACGCGACCCGGTTTTGTTTTTTCAATCTTCCGTGGGTTGAAACCCACGGCTAAATTCATATAGCCGCTACGCGGCACTAATCTCAAAAGTGCTTAAGCCTAAAAATACTTCCGACCACGCATTTTCTCTGGCAGCAAGTCGCCGTCCGGGTCGTTGCCCTCGTCTTTGCCGTAGCCGAGGTTTTTCATGAGCTTGGTCGGGGCGTTACGGATCTTCAATGGGACGGGCAGGTTACCGTGTTTTTTCGCGTCTGCCATGGCTTCGCCGATGGCGTTGGTGGCGGAGCGGTCTTTCGCTGCGTTTGCGAGAAAGCCGACGCCATGAGCCAGGTTGTGGATGCACTCGGGCATTCCGATGGTTGTAACTGCCTGAAATACAGCATTTGCGACGACCAGGGCGGTCGGCTGGGCGAGGCCGATGTCTTCGGACGCGAAGATGACCATGCGGCGGGCAATGAATTTCGGGTCCTCGCCGGATTCGAGCATGCGGGCTAGGTAGTACATCGCCGCGTCGGGTTTGCTCGCACGCATCGATTTGATAAACGCCGAAATGATGTTGTAATGCTCCTCGCCCTTTTTGTCGTACCGGAGAAACTTTGATTGCAGCGTTTCCTTCAGAGTTTCGAGCGTGATCGCCTCATACAGGCGCGAGGTGTTCTCGATCATCGTTATGGCCTGACGAGCGTCGCCGTTGGCCATTTCGATGAGCCACTGCTTAGCTTCGGGAGCGAGTTCAAAGCCCGTGCGGTCGATGATCGCGGCCATGTCTTCTTCCGTAAACTCATTCAATACGAAAACGCGCAGCCGCGACAGCAAAGCCGGGATGATCTCAAAACTCGGATTCTCAGTCGTCGCTCCGATCAGAACCAGCTCGCCATTCTCAACAAACGGTAACAGGAAATCCTGCTGAGCTTTGTTGAAGCGGTGGATCTCGTCGAGGAAGAGGACGCGGGGACGAGGGGCGGACCGCAGGCTTTCAGCCTGCGAGTCTTGCGTTTCTGAATCATCGAGCGGTAAGTTGTCAGTAGTTTTACTTACGGGCAGGATGCCCGCGGTCCGGCTAGAGATGATCTTGCGAATGTCTTCTTTGCCCGCCGAGACGGCGGAAAGCTCGTGAAACTCAGCCTTTATCGCGTTTGCGTAAATGCGTGCGAGCGTTGTTTTGCCCGTCCCCGGCGTTCCCCACAGCACGAAAGAGAAAATATGTCCCTGCTCGATCGCCAGCCGTAAAGGCTTTCCAGGACCGACGAGATGTGTCTGGCCGACGTATTCGTCGAGGCTAAGCGGCCTGATTTGATTTGCAAGAGGCTCCATATTTTGCGTATATAAAATCTAACATATGGCGGGGGAATTAGTGACTGGAGCGGCGAGCATCCCAGCTTGCCAGCGGTCAACGACCGCTTATGCGCCCGAGGTAAAATCAAACTAGAAAAATAATGACCGTCATAACACTGCGGAAGCCGCAGCGTGGCAAGCAGGGATGCATGCCGCTCCAGTCGTTCAAAAAAAGGCCGCCCATTTTTGGACGGCCGTAGGGCGAGTAGGAAGCAATGAATATTACTTTTGTTTCTCGATACGCATCTTCACGGTCATATCGAGTTTGGTGACCTTTTGTTTGGTCGATAGAGCGAGCCGGACGCCGCGTTCTTCGCGTTCGCCTTTGTCAACCGAACCGGGACGGCCGGGGGCCGTTAGGATGTTGATCTCATTTTTTACAGCAAACTCTGCTGGTTTTGCCAACTCAACTATTAGCTGCGTGCTGCCGGGTTCGAAGATGAAGACTCCGTCCAATGCCTGGTCGATTTTTTGATCGCTGTGAATGTACGACGTGATGGTCTGCGGGCGTTCGGTCTCGATCGAGTCGGTCATTGTGAAACTGTCCGGAGCGGAGAATTTGAATGTCCTGACAAACTTCTTGACGCCAACTTCCGGCTCGTAGGCCGCCGTGATGTCTGCGACGATCTCGGCGTTTCTGTCCGTGAGCGAGACCTTTTTCAGCTTGATCAGGTTCATACGGTCGTATGGCACTCCAACAAACACATCGTGTCCCTTTCCTTCTCTGTGCTGGCCCTTTCCGTCGAACACTATTGTGTTGTGATGTTCCGTCATCGGCACTCCGGCATAGCCCGAATCGCCCGTCAGGTACTTTCCATTTGCCCAGATGATGAAGCTGCCGGAATCGGGATGAGCGTGGCCGCTGGAGAGTCGCCAGTCGGGAAACGCCTTGACCTTCTCGGTCACCGAATGTCCCTCGGGCGGCCCTGCCTTGAACGAGAACGCCGTCGCGTTGTCATTCCACGAAGACCGCCAGAAGACGACGCCGTGGTCTTCGAAATAGTGATTCGTCGGTTGTTTTTCGATCGGCACAGGTTTGATCGTCGGGTTGTACCAGATGAATGTCCAAAACTCTTCCGCATTTACCTGGCCTTTTGATTTGAGCCAATCTGCCACGCCCTGCGCCTCGCCGTTGGAATAGCGCGTCGCGATGTTGTAGAGGATGTTGTAGTTGGTGCGGAATTTACCGTTTATGCGTTCGCGGGTGTAATCATCGCCCTTTCTAGCACGTGTGACGGGGCCAGCGTAAATGTCACCGTAGTCAAAATTGAACTCGGCACCGGGGAGGGTAATGTGCGAGACGTATTTGTGAGCAAGTTTAAAGCCCGGTGTCGTCGCGTAGAGATCTTCACCGGTGGATTTTGCGTGAGCATCCATGTAGTGCACCAGCCACGGCGTCGAGAAGATCCAGTATTCCATACTCTCGTAGAAATATCCGTCCTGAGTGTAGGTATCAAGCACGCGGTCGAATATCGCCCGCGAGGTCGCTGCCCACTCTTTTGCTTCGGGAACTTCGTCCATCAGGGCATACGCCGTCACCGCAAGGCCTGAGATCGGGATGAACGTGTGATTTTGGCTGTAAGCGTATGATTTGCCTGACTTTGGTTTGAAAAATTCGTGTAGAAGACGAGCTTGTTTAACGAGCTTTTCGCGGATCCTCGTTCGCTCGTCTGGCGTCAGGTCGTGGTAAAGCAGGTCGTAGCCCCAGCCCATTCCGTAGAGTAGGTGTCCGGCTGCCAGATCGACATTTGGCTTGTTGTAGGTGTATCCCCAGGTGTCGTAGCTGATACCCGCGTCGATGTATTTCTTTGCCGCGTCCAAGTATTTTTTGTCGCCGGTCATCTTATAGACGAACGCGGCCTCGGCGATGCCAATACCGACGTCATTCTGAACGCGTCGTTCCTGAGCCGGTGCGGGTGGCGGTTCGATCGTTAGAGCACGAACCCGTGAAACTGCAGTTTGCCAGAGATCCTTGTGAGTTTTTGCCTTTTCCTTGAGGCTGTCGATGTCGGCCTGTGTCAGGTAAACTCGCGGGTGAACGCCGGCGAGTTCGGGTTTAAGGGACGACGGTTTTGTTTTGGCGATCGCGACAAGCGGATGTTCGCCTTTGAGCTTCGCGTTCGCGATCTTTTCGGCTTCAAGCTCTTGCTTGTCCTGAGCAATGACCGATCCGCCGAATGAAATCACGCAGAGTAATGCAATAAATACTGTTTTCATGGTGTCGGACCCTACTTCAAA
>JBGSQW010000007.1:0-12482 GCA_041737885.1 Pyrinomonadaceae bacterium
TGGCGTGAGCAGCATTTACGGCCAGGGTGTTTCTCCCGATTCCGATCCTAAACTGACGACCAGTGCGAAGTTTGCGATCCCTCAGTCCGCCATTGACGCCGAGATCGATGGTAAGGTGCAGATCGCTATACAGGTCGACGAAAACGGCAAGCCTAAACGCACTGTTATGGTATTTGGGCCCATGTGGCCGTGCAGCACGACGCCGATAAAGGCTCTCGAAGACCTCGACAAGGCCCTCGTCGAAATGGGTATGGGGCTGAGTTTTGCTCCCGCGATCAAAAAAGGTAAACCGGCATCAGCAGTGGTCACGATCACGCTCGATCTAAAAAATCCTAATCTCGTATCCCCGCCGAAGATCGATCCGGCGACCGGCAAACCCGTTGCAAAATTGGTCAACGGCGGCGTGATCAACGGCAAAGCCCTTGAGCTCGGAAGACCGACCTATCCCGCAGAAGCCAAAGCCAATCGCCACGGCGGGGCCGTAAACGTTCAGATCCTGATCGGCGAAGACGGCAGCATCCTCCGTGCAGGAGCCATCAGCGGAGCCGCCACGCTCCAATACGCCTCCCGCGACGCCGCCTGCCGCTCCAAATTCAAACCAACCCTATTAGCAGGCGATCCGGTAAAGGTCTCCGGCATCTTGACTTATAATTTCGTACCGTGATCGCAAGAGAACCGCGGCGACGGCACGCACACCATCCCAGCGATATGGGGGAAATAATTGGGGGAATTGATTGCGAGATCTGAGCGAATTAATCTTTAAAGACTTATGACTATCGTAGACAAGGTTGCGAAACTGTTTGAGGCATTGCCGCCACAACATCAACAATCGGTGATAGACTTCGTTGATTTTCTTCTATACGAAGAAGAACAGAGCCGTTCAAATATCGAAACAAACGAAAGCTCCGACAAGGATTCATAAACAAACGGTTAGCGACGAACCTACACATTTCGGGCGCTATTGCGAATCATAGACTTTTTGCGCTACATTTACGCCTGTTATTTACATTCGCTTTGTTAGAAACATTCAGGAGTTCCCATGCCTAAAGACGATACACTAAGCTGGAAAACCAAACTGATTTCAGTTGCAAGTTTAGACCTTGATCAGAAAAATCCTCGCCTGGGAGGACTTGCTTCGCACAGCACCCCCAGGGAGATAGTGCAACAACTATTTCAACGCGATAAGGCAATGGAAATTGCCGAGAGCATTGCAACTCGCGGATATTTTCCCAACGAACCGCTACTAGCGATACGAGAAAATGGTCGATACACGGTGGTTGAGGGGAATAGACGGCTTGCTGCATTGATAGCACTGCGAGAACCAACAATGCTAGAAGGTTCGACCCATAGAAAAATTGCGATTCTTTCAAATAAGGTTACGAAAGAAGAAGTTAATAAAGTTCCTGTCACAGTCGCTCCAACTCGAAGGGCGACGGATAAACAGGTAGCCGGTCGTCACGTCGGAACTCCGGTCTTAGCATGGCAGGCAGAAAATCGAGCGAGATTCATTTTAGAAAAACTGAACGAAGGTTACGACACAGACGACCTCGCTCGGGAACTGGGATTTACACAGTCAGATATTCAGTCAGCCCGAGAAACTAGAGCGATTGTCGAGATGGCCCGAGCTGTAGACCTTCCGCCGGAGTTAAAAGAGCAGATAAACGACCCGAGAACAACCGCTATCAGCACACTCGCAAGGTTATTCGAATCTACGGTTGGACGTGAGATTATGCGGGTCGAGCGTGATGTTGAACACGGATACAAGGGGACCACAACAAAAGCCGCATTTTTGCCTTTTTTCAAAAAGCTACTAGTCGAAGTTGCATCTGGACGGGTAACTTCTCGTACTTTGAACAAAAATGAGGACATTAAGAAGTACTTTAAAGAACAGTGGGAATCAGTCGACCTTCCGCAAAAGAAAAAAGGATCGTTTGTGCCTGCTGATTTAATTGCGCCTTCAAATGTTCAGCCCCCCGCCCCCATTGTGGTTGCGCCCGCAAAAAGACAAGTTAATGTGTTTACTAGTGTTATACCAAAAACACTCAAGGTTAAGTTTGGTGCACATCGTCTCACATTGATTCGGGACGAACTAGTTAGTCTTGATAGGTTTTCCAAACCAAATGCTGGAGCCGTTTTGTTGAGAGTCTTCTTTGAACTTACGGTAACCGACTATCTGGTTCGTTCAGGTCGAATGGCTTCGCTTGAAACTCGTCTAAAAGCGTCTGGCGTGAAATGGAAATTTGATTATCCTGATACTAGACACCTTTTTATGGAAATGAAGGAAGTTGCGAAGAATAATCTTACGGGAACTGAAACCAGAATGGTTGAAAAAGCTTTATTCGATAATAAGTCAACGCCGTTTGGCTTTAATGACCTGCATTCATTTGTTCATGTTCCAGCGGAACTTCCAACTGAAAAAGATATCTTGCAATTTTGGTTAAGAACAGAGCCGCTATTTCGTTTAATGTTAGAAATGGATCCGTCAACTCACAAATGAGATTAAGCAGCCCCCTTCGTTATCCCGGCGGAAAGGCCACAATGATGGACCTACTCAAGTCGATTAGAAAGCTAAACCGGCTTGGCGGTACTGACTTGGCTGAACCTTTTGCCGGTGGCGCCGGGGCGGCTTTGGGACTTTTATATTCAGGCGAAACCCGAAGTATTCACCTTAATGACGCGGACCCGTCCATTTTCGATTTTTGGTGGACATTGACACACAAATCAAAAGAATTCATAGATTTAATTAAGACGACCCCTCTGAGTATAGACGAATGGCATAAACAACGGGACGTGTATCGTTGTAAGACGAAAACGTCCCGGCTTCAACGAGGTTTTTCTGCATTTTATCTAAATAGATGTAACCGATCGGGCATAATTATGAATGGCGGGCCGATCGGTGGGTATTCACAGGAAGGTGCGTGGAAAATTGATGTAAGGTTTAATCGTCCGAACCTTGCCACTCGCTGTGCGAAGGTTGCTGAGTATCGAGATAGAATTAAAGTTACAAATCTTGACGGAATAGACTTCATAAGGTCATTGGACTCCGAAAAAACGACCTTCTTTATTGATCCTCCGTATTATGTGAAAGGCCCAAAGTTGTACTTAAATCACTTAAGTCACGAATACCACGAAAATTTGTCGGACGTGTTGCGACGTTTAGAAACTTCATCGTGGATTTTGACTTATGATGACTGTTCGGAGATTCGAGATTTGTACTCGTCTTGGGCTCATATCCGGCCTTTTACGCTTTCATATGCTGCCGCAGAGAAGCGTAAGGGAAACGAACTTCTCATAACGCCAAAATGGATGATTCTCCCGTCGTCTCAAAGTTCTGCCGCGATTTCGTTGGCTACGTAGATTCTGGATTCTCAAAGGTAGAAGTACAACCCTTTCCAACCGTCAAATCTCCAACAACCATCAGATCTGATTTACAAATTAAGGAGAATTCTCATGTTTAAGGTTTTTCGTTCGGTTTTGGTGGCGGTTTTTGTTTCGGGGTTGGCGGCGGCAGGATATTCGCAAGCGGTGGCGGCCAAGGTTGGGCTGATCAATACGGCTGCTTTTTATGACGAGAAATCGGGAATCGCGACGTTGATCGCGGCGGAAAAGCTCATCAACCTCGATTTTGCCGAGGAAATCAAGGAGATGCAGGTTGGCAACGCAAAACTCGCGGCGATCGCGGGCGAACTTCAGAAGGAGCCCGGTACGGAAGGGAACGATGCGACTCTGCAGGCGAAAAAGTCAGAGGGGAAATCGCTACAACATTCGTTGGAGGTCAGTAAAACCAATCTTGACGTAAAAATGGACCAACGCCGCAAGGCCCTGATCACCTTCGAAATTGGCAAGGCCGTCGCCGAATTCAGCAAAAAGAACAACTATGCGGCTATCTTCGACGCGACAAAGGTAGCCGATAGCTGCATTTTCATCAATCTAGCGAATGTCACCGACGTAACGAAGGAATTTATCGCCTTCTACAACGCCAAGACAACGGCTTTGCCGGTGAAGTAAGCTCGGAAGAAATTTAGCCACGAATTTACACAAATAACACGAATTTAGAGCTCTTACTATTCGTGTCATTCGCGCTCATTCGTGGCTAAACATCCTCATAAAATGTTGCATGGGTACTACATTTTTCTCTTGACGAAACCTTTTGTTTCATATAACGTAACAGATGTATGAATACGAAAACGTTTGTAGAGGAGGAATGTGATGTCTGTTTTTGAGTTTGGGGATCAGGATTATGGGTCGATGGTGGGTTGGGATCCGCATCGGGAGCGGGTGGAGAAGATGAAGGAGGAGGCGAGGAAGAAGTATCCGAGGGCTTTTGCTCCTGATCCGGAGATGCTTTTTGTGCGTACGGCGGAACAGTGTGTCGAGATGTCGACGCGGTGGGAGCCGATGCAGCAGCTGTTTGGGCCGCTGTGGTTGAAAGAGGAACTTGCGGTGCTTTATTCAATGTCAGGCGTGGGGAAAAGTGCTCTGGCGGTTCAGATCGCGGAGTCGCTGGCGTGCGGAACGGCGTTGGCTCCGTTCAATGTTCCGCAGCCGGGAATCGAGGTCACTCCGCAACGAGTGTTGTATATTGACTTCGAATTAACGCTGCCGCAGTTCTCGCGGCGGTATTCAACCGAGAGCGATGACGGGATCATCGAGAATCCATATCATTTCTCGTCAAACATGCTGCGTGCCGAGCTTTATTGGGATGGCAAGATCATCGACGGCTACGATGACTATACCGACATGCTCTTCACGGACATCGAGAACAAGCTCGATGCTCACGACGCGTACATCCTCATCTGTGACAATCTAACCTTTCTCAGCCGCAATTCGTCGTCGAGCGGGCAAGTCGCATTTCGCCTGATGAACCGGCTGCAAGAATTGAAGAAACGCCGCCTGATGTCGATATTGGTGGTTGCCCACACACCGAAACGCGATCAGCAGCTTCCACTGACAGAACGCGACCTTCAGGGTTCCGTCGATATCACCAAGATCGCCGATTCGACGTTCGCCCTCGGCCAGAGCTTTCTTGCGAATGATCTCAGGTACATCAAGCAAATAAAAAGCCGCGACGGTCGCATCGAGTATGACGCCGAGAACGCTCTCATCTATCGTTTAGCCAAATTTGACCCGTATCACGAAGAGCATATCCAGGACAACAAACCCATCGTCGATAACTTCTTTGGATATTCCTACATCGGTACGGACGACGAACGCTCGCATCTTCAGCCGAGGTTTCGTCCAGTAGATGCTAAACGCCGCCCAAAGCTCAACGAACGTTTGGTCAAATACGCGAAAATGCTCGCGAAACAAGGTTTGAGTACCGCCGCGATCGGCAGGCGACTCGGCATCTCAAAGCCGACGGCGCATCGATATGTTGGCAAAGTGGGGCAAAATGCCCGTCTCACTTGATGGAGAGTATATTCTTAAGTGAGACGATTTATCACCGTAAAGATTGTGTTATGAATGGTTTAAGCCTTATTTTCTTGTCCCCGCAAGTGAGACGATTTTCGATCTATTGGATCGGATTGTCGGCGATGTACGTTTCAAATGTCTTCCGTTCAGGATGGTTGGGAACTTTGGCGAGGAAAGCCTTGTACTGAGCCGAGGCAAGGTTTTTAGCTCCGACCAGGTCGTAAAGCCGGGCGATCAGCAAATGACAATCTGCCTGGCCGACCGGTTCAAGCCGCAGGGCTTCGTTGAGAGACTCGATAGCAAGCGAACCCTTACGAACCTGCAAATAGGCTTCGCCGAGCATGCGATGTGTTTGCGGAGATTCGGGGTCAGATGCTATCGCTCGCTTAAACAGATCGATCGCCATTTCGAACTGATTTTGAAATGCCCGCAGCATCCCAAAATTGAAAAGAGCCGCTGGATAATCGGGCTTCAGTTCAAGAGCGGTCGTGAACGAACGTTCGGCATCACTTCGGAGATTTGCACCGACTTGGAGAGAACCGAGCTTGGTTAAAGCGATGAAATCTTCCTTGTCGATCGCAACGATCGCCCTCAGATGCCGGATCGCCGACGGAATGTCTTTCCCCCTCTCGGCCTCAGCGGCCTTTTGATAGAGTTCGACCGTATTCTCATTGCGCGGACGAGAGTACTTTGTCGATATCACACCTGGCGGAGCTAGCGAACTTGCCGAAGAAACGACAACCTCAAAATCTTCTCGGGTTTGAACCGGTCCAATAGACGAAACCGACTTTCGAACCGTCTCAACGCCTTCGACCTCGACCACCAGCGTACCGCCACCATTGGTGCTGCGACGAAAGCAATAGTTGCCGGTTTTATCGACGGTGAGCCGACGTTGTGTTTGCAGCGGATCGAGGAAATTAACCGTCACCTGAGGGAATTTACCGACCGGATCATAACCTTTTATCGCGATCCTGCCATAGATATACGGTATTTTGCCGATCGGCTCGTCGGACGAAGGTCGAAGCCCAAATTCGCGGCAGATATCATCCGCCTGAGCCATCAAGACACCGCTCCCAAGTAGCAAGACCGCAGTGATCAGTATGATGCGAATGCCGTATTTCATTAACTATTCCGGGTTTTCCTTAATGAACTTATCGAACTTTTGCCGCTCCGGATAGCTCGGGACTTTGGCAAGAAAAAGCTTATATTCGTTGGCCGCGAGCTTCTTGGCGCCAGCGAGTTGGTATAGATGTGCAAGTTGCAGATGGCATTCGGCCATTCCGTTAGGATCGAGACGCAGAGCTTCATTCAGTGCTGCAACGCCGAGTGAGCCCTGCTTGGAAAGCAGATAAGCCTCGCCGAGAAGCTGGAACGTTTTAGCGTTGGCCGAATCAAGCGAGGCTGCGTGTTTTAGTACCTCGATGGCGGCTTCGTATTGTTTTTGAGCGATCCGCAATTGGCCAAAGCCGACCCAGGCCGGCGTGTATTCGAGTTTATTCTCGATCGACCGGCGAAAGGCGGTTTCAGCCTCAGCAAACGAGTCACGAAAGAAGTGAACAACGCCAAGTTTTGCCCACGCAACGTAATCGGTGGGATCGATCACGACGATCTCTTTAAGCGTAGTAATGACCTTACGAAAATCCTTCGCTTGTTCGGCCTCGGCAGCTACCGTGTAAAGTGGGACCGTTTTCACGTTGTAAGGCCGAGCAAACTTCGGGATCGCCTTCTGACCCAGGTTTATCTCAAAATCTTCTCTCTGCTGAGCCGCGCCAAAGGTGCCAAAGCTTCGGCGAGCTGCCTCAACACCGTCGATCTCAACAAAGATGGTCCCGGAATTACCGCTACTGCGGCGAAAGCAGTAATTACCGGATTTGCCAACGGTAACGCGTTTCTGAGTCTGCTGCGGGTCTATTAATATGACCGCCACCTTTTTAGATGCCTGTTCGGCACCATCGCCGCGAAGGTTAACTCGCCCGAAGATATACGGGACATTTGCAAACGGGGAATCGAGCGAAGGCGTGAGGCCAAATTCGGTGCAAAAATCATCCGCCTGTGCGGAGACTGGTGCAGCAAAAGCGCCCGTGAGA
This sequence comes from Pyrinomonadaceae bacterium, assembly GCA_041737885.1. Lineage (GTDB taxonomy): Bacteria > Acidobacteriota > Blastocatellia > Pyrinomonadales > Pyrinomonadaceae > OLB17. Next base: position 7,500 of record JBGSQW010000007.1, read on the forward strand.
ATCCCGAGCAACAACAATATTTTCAGCCGATAGGTCATCAATTCTCCGAATAAGAAGGTATGTGAAAGATGATACTCCGTAATCCGTTGACTTCAAATCAAAATGAGCAAATACTATGGTCAAATGATTGAAATATTTGGCAAAACAAGCAGGCCGGAAAAGAGCCTTTTTTTTCGTCGTGGCGATCCAAACGATCCGAGATTGGGCGAGACCGTTGTGTCTGATCCCGACGGTTATGCCGCGGCTGACATTGTAATTCTTGGCTGTCCGCAAGATGAGGGTGTTCGGCGAAACAACGGCCGGGTTGGAGCAGCTGCTGCTCCGGATGCTATCCGTGAACAATTTTACCGGCTAACGACCTTCAATATAAAGAAACGAATATTCGACCTCGGGAATACGAACGTGGATGGCGATCTCGAAGAAATACATGACCGGCACAAAGAGATAGTTACGCAGGTTTTGAGAGATGGTAAGCGTCTGATAGTTCTCGGTGGCGGAAATGACGTTTCATATCCCGATGGTGTCGCGATGGCGGAGGTTTTTGGCAAAGAATGGTGGATAGGCGTCAACATCGATGCCCATCTCGATGTCAGACTTGCGGAGCAGCGAAACAGCGGAACGCCCTATAGACAGCTTTTAGACGAAGGTCACCTAAAACCCGCTTATTTCTATGAAGCGGGTTATCAAACACATTTGACTTCGCCCATCTATTACAACTATATCCGCGACCTCGGAGTAAATCGGATCAGCTTAGAAGTTCTGCGTTCGCGAAACGAAGCGGATCTTGAGCTAAAGGAACAGATTCGGGCAAAATTTATAGGGCACAGTTCGTCGCTCAACACTTTTTTCGGGTTCGATATAGATGCCGTTCGCATGACCGACGCTCCGGGCACATCCACGCCGTCACCGCTCGGCCTGCGTGCCGGCGAATTCATTCAGCTCGTTAAATATGCGGCATCACTCGCCAATACAAAGATAATCGAATTCAGCGAGGTAAATCCTAAATACGATGTCGACAACAGAACAACTAAGCTAGTCGCGGTTGGAATGCATCGTTTTTGTACTGGTGTCGGTTAAGGACTGAAGTTATGGTAAGGATTATTCTATTCGCTCTCGTAGTTTTGGTACTGGTTGTAACGGGCAATGCCGCCCTTGAAGGCTCAAGCGCCGCTGAAGCACTCGCTGAGACCCGATGTGGTTGGTTTGAAAATCCCACGCCCGCAAACGCCTGGCTCACAGATGCGAAAGGGCAATGGATCATCGGAACTCAGGGTGGCTCGCAGGCTGACGGTGACTGGCCGAGCTTTTCCAAATCACAGTGGATCACGACCAACGGGAGCTACGGTTACGGCTGTGCTTGTATGAAGGTCACGACAGATGCCGACGATATGAAAGTGCTGTCGATTATCTCGGCAACTGCAAAACCGCTCTCTGCGTGTCGAAAAGACAAAGCATTGAAGGGCAAAGAACCCCGCTAGGCTTGACACGAAAGTTAGGGTTTGGCATTCTTTAGGTTCGCTTTTCGCAAGAAACCGCGAGGTGTAGTCTCTTAGCTCAGTTGGTAGAGCATTACCTTGACAAGGTAGGGGTCAGCAGTTCGAGTCTGCTAGAGACTACCATTTATATTTTTCGATAAGATGCTAATTAAGAACTTTGCTGTTTTTATAACTACTACGACACGCTTCTAATGGCGTGACAATCGCAGTTTCTCAGGAGATTGCAAAGCAAAGTCGCTCTTATCGGATCAAATCTATTTAGTAGTAGGACGAACGAGTAAATCGTTATCAGTAAATAGGAAATGGTAAGAGCGGCAAGAGATTGTCGTTGTTACTGATTTGTTTAGGTCGTGGATGGAGCAATTCTATCTGCTATCTGCAATTACTATTTACAAAACAATGAGCGAATTAAACGTAAAATTTGGAAATGATCAGAAGTCGATCCCTAGTCCGGCGACGGTTTTGGATGCCATCAAAGCATTCGACCGCGACGTGCTGAAGAAATCGCTTGCCGCCAAGGTCAATGGCGAGGAAGTCGATCTAAACAGGGAACTGACGGAGACTGACGAGGTTCTGTCGATCGAGGCGATCACGAGTGATTCACGCGATGGCCTCGAAGTGATCCGTCACTCGACCGCCCATCTGCTTGCGGCGGCGATACTTGATCTGTTTCCTGGAACCAAACTTGGCGTTGGTCCGGCTCTGATGGAAGATCCGCGATACGGATTCTATTACGATTTAATTGCACCAAAAAATCTAACCGAAGACGATTTGCCGGTCATCGAGAAGAAGATGAAGCAGATGGCTAAGGGCGACCTTCGCTATCGTCGTGAGGTTGTTGAAAAGGCTGCAATTCTAGAACTCTTCAAAGGGCGTGACGAGCCGCTCAAATGTGAGCTTATTGATGAGAAAGTCGACGGCTCCGCAACGATCTATCATATCGACGGTTCGCCGTTCATAGATTTTTGTTTGGGGCCGCACGTTCAGCACACCGGGAAGCTGAAAGCGTTTAAGCTTTTGGCAATTTCCGGAGCATATTGGAAAGGCGATGCGGAACGCGATCAGATGCAGCGTATTTACGGCACTGCATTCGCGACTCAGGACGAGCTCGACGCCTGGATGAAGCAGCGTGAAGAGGCGGAGAAGCGCGATCACCGTAAGCTCGGCCGCGAACTCGATTTGTTTTCGATTTCGGACGACTATGGCCAAGGATTGATCCTGTGGCACCCGAAAGGTGGAATCATCCGCAACGAGATGGAGCGGCTTCTTAAAGAAGAGCTTGAAAAACGCGGATACAGCTTTGTTTTCACGCCGCACATTGCGAAACGTCAGCTTTGGGTGACGAGCGGTCACGAAGGCAATTATTCCGACTCGATGTATGCTCCAACGAGCATCGAGGATGAGGAATATCGGCTCAAGCCGATGAACTGCCCGTTCCACATCGGCATCTACAAATCGAGCCCTCGTTCGTACCGCGATCTGCCGCAGCGTTATTCAGAAATGGGCACGGTTTATCGTGCGGAGCTGAGTGGAACGCTTCATGGATTGATGCGTGTTCGCGGATTTTCGGTCGATGACGCACATCTTTTCGTGCGGCCTGATCAGGTTCACACTGAAGTTGCGGACTGTTTGGATTTTGCGATCAAGGTTTTTGATACGTACGGATTTGATAAAGTGCGGTTTGAACTTTCAGTTCGCGGTGGTGCCGAGAACAAAGGTTATCTTGGTTCCGACGAGGATTGGGCCGCAGCGGAGAAGCAGCTTGCGAGTGCTCTTGACGAGAGAGAGATCTCATACGAGCGAATCGAGGGTGAGGCTGCGTTCTACGGGCCGAAGATCGATATTAAGATCGAAGATGCTATCGGTCGCGTTTGGCAGTTGGGCACGATCCAGCTTGATTTCAACTTGCCGGAGCGTTTCGAGCTTGAATACACCGGTGACGATAATCTTAAGCATCGCCCATATATGATCCATCGAGCTTTGTTCGGTTCGATCGAGCGGTTCTTCGGAGTTTTGATCGAGCACTATGCCGGTGCGTTCCCTTTATGGCTAGCTCCGGTTCAGGTTGCGGTTTTGCCGATCACCGATCGAATCAACGATTACGCAGACAGCATCGCTGCGGAATTGAGAAATGCTGGTTTTCGGGTAGAATCAAACACGAGGTCTGACAAGATCGGTGCAAAGATCCGAGATGCTCAGATGCAGAAAGTTCCATACATGCTGGTCCTCGGTGATCAGGAATTGGAAGGCAATAAGGTCGCTGTTCGCGAACGTAAGCAGGGAGACATCGGTGCGATGTCGTTGGAAGAGTTCAAAGAGATGATCACGCAGCAGAAATTGCAGCGTAGTCTCTAAGATCGCTGAATAACTTAGGAGGCAACTATCGCTAGAAGATTTGGTGGAAACAGATTTAAGCCGCGTTTTCGTGAGCCGCTTCATCGCACGAACGAACGCATAAGAGTACCGTCAGTACGAGTTGTTACTGAGGACGGCGAAACTTTGGGTGTGATGGACACGCGCGATGCGATCCAGGAAGCGAGAAACCGGGGAATCGACCTCGTGGAGATATCTCCGAACGGGAAACCACCTGTTTGTAAGCTGATCGATTACGGAAAGTTTCTATACGAGCAGAAGAAAAAAGCTCACGAAGCTAAGAAGAAACAGGTTACTGTGCAGGTCAAAGAGATCAAGTTTCGGCCCGGAACGGATGATCACGATTACGATTACCGCATGGAGCACGCCCGCCAATGGCTGGGCGAAGGTGACAAGGTTAGAGCGGCCATCGCCTTCCGTGGACGTGAAATGACGCACCGCGAGCTTGGCGGCAAGATCCTTAAAAAGCTGACGCTTGATCTGGCGGACCTCGCCGATGTCGAGGTTTATCCAAAGATGGAAGGCTATCAGATGTTCACCATCTTTGTGCCGAAGAAAGCTAAAGTTGCAGCCGCAGATAAGAAAGTAGCTGAACCGGCTGAAAAGAAAGCAGAGAAAGCTGACCCAGAGAAGAAAGAAGTTAAGAAGGCACCTGCGAAAGCAAAGCCGGAGCCTAAAGACGACGACGAGATATTTTAACGACATTCGACAAACTGCGGTTTGCCGATATGAGGAGAGGATGAAATGCCAAAATTAAAAACACACAAAGGTGCGGCAAAGCGTTTTCGCTCGACAGCGTCGGGCAAATTCAAACGCGGCCACAGCCATGCTCGACACATTTTGACCAAGAAGACGGCAAAACGTAAACGTAACCTCGACATCGATTGCTTGGTGTCAGAAGGCGACCAAAAACGCGTTGAAAAGATGCTGCCGTACGGTAGAGATTAATTGAAAATTTAGAATTCATAATTGAGAGTTCGGAAAATTATCCATTTTCTATTCTACATTCTCAATTTCACGACGAAGGAGTGAAGAAATGCCAAGAGCAAAACGTGGAAATAAGCGCCTAGAGAAGCGCAAAAAAATATTAGCCTTAGCCAAGGGTTTTCGTGGA
>JBGSQW010000030.1:0-4372 GCA_041737885.1 Pyrinomonadaceae bacterium
CTTAAATACGGTCGGATATGGGATCGATGAAAAACTCAAGCTTGATCTCGTTTACAATCCGATCGGCGCATTTCTGCCGCCCGACCAGGCATCGATCGAAGCGGATTTTAAGCGCGAATTGATGGATCGGCACGGCATATCATTCAACAATCTGTTCACGATCACCAACATGCCGATCGCTCGGTTTCTCGATTGGCTGAGACGTTCGGGCAATTACGAGGGTTATATGACGCAACTCGTCAATGCCTTTAATCCCGGAAACGTTTCAGGGTTGATGTGCAGGAACATAGTCAGCGTCGATTGGACTGGACGCCTATTTGACTGTGACTTTAATCAAATGCTCGACATGCCGGTCGATACCGCATTGCCGCAGACTATATTCGATTTCGATATTTCGAAGCTCGCACACCGCCGGATCGAGACCGCCGATCACTGTTTCGGCTGCACGGCGGGTTCGGGTTCGTCCTGCGGTGGGGCCGTGACCGCTTAGTATTTAAGAATGAAGATCCGCCCTATTTTTCGTTTATTGGCATTTCCGGTGGCAGCTGGTGTTTTGGCCGCTGTCTATGTGCTTGAAAAGAAAAAACCGCTTCGCTCATCTGTCGAATCAAAGCCGTTGCGAACCGGACGAAATCTTGCTCTGGCAGCGACCGCGGCCGGTGCGATGTATTTTCTGGAGAGGCCGGTAGCTGAACGGGCCGCCTCGATAGTTGAACGCAAAAGGATCGGTCTATTAAAGATAATCCGTCTCCCGAGATGGCTCGAGATGATCGCCTCGGTGGTTCTGCTCGACTACACTTTATACCTTTGGCACGTTCTAACGCATCGCGTCGAATTCTTATGGCGGTTTCATGTCGTTCACCACATCGACGTTGACCTTGACGCATCAACGGCACTTCGATTCCATTTTGGTGAGATCGCTATCTCGGTCGTATGGCGGGCCGCCCAGGTCTTCATCATCGGTGTTTCGCCTGATTCGCTGAGGGTTTGGCAGACGATTCTTCTCCCTTTGGTAGTCTTTCACCATTCTAATATTGAACTGCCCAGGTCGATCGAACATGTCTTGAGCAAATTTCTCGTTACGCCGCGGCTTCACGGAATTCATCACTCGGTCGTTCAGGCTGAGACCGATTCGAACTGGTCGAGCGGCCTTTCGATATGGGACAGGCTTCACGGTACCTTTCGGGACATCAGCGAACATGATGGTGTGACGATCGGCGTTCCCGCGTTTCGGCGGCAGAGTGATTTAGAACTGATCCCTCTTCTTGAAATGCCGTTTGTCGAACAGCGGCCGAGTTGGAAATTGCCGCCAACCAACATGACAGATGAGCGTTGATATCTCAATCATTATTCCGACGCTTAACGAAGCGACCGAGATCGGGCGAACGCTCGACGAACTTCGCATCCTAGCTGGATCGTTTGAGATTATTGTCGCGGATGGCGGCAGCACTGACGAAACTTGTGAATTAGCCACGAGCAGGGATGCAACCGTGATACGCACGGAACGCGGACGCGGGATCCAGTTGCATGCCGGGGCTCTTGCGGCAACGGGCAGCGTTCTATGGTTTCTTCATGCCGACTCGATCCCACCGACAGATGCCATCATTTTGATCCACGAAGCTCTTTCAGACCACAACATCGTCGGCGGCAATTTTGCTCTCAGGTTTGACGGAGACAGTCGTGCCGCCAAGTTTATGAACCAGTTCTATGACAAGATCCGGCACATTGGCCTGCTGTACGGCGACTCGGGCATTTTTGTGCGGCGGGATGCGTACCATCAAATTGGCGGATTCAAGCCGCTGCCTCTGTTTGAAGATCTGGAATTTGTACGACGATTGAAAGGGAGCGGAAAACTGGTTCGCGTGAAATCCGAGATCACGACATCATCCCGCCGATTCGAAAGCCGACCTTTCATTCCGATATTTTTTCGATGGGTGATGTTTCAATGCCTGTATTGGATCGGCATCAGCCCATACCGCCTCGCTCGATCGTATCACCCTATAAGGCGGCAAGCCGATTTGGAGAATTAAACAAATAAATTTCGGTTGCCAAGGATCCAGCGGCATGTTTCTGGAGCTGTGGATATAGTGTCCACATTTTCGCCCACTTCAATAAAAAGTCTCCGAAGGTCGTCCGGCGTGTCGACGTCATACCATTTCGGCAGTTCCACGATTCCTGTCAGTCCTGTTTGGGCGGCCTGCTCGAGAGTCGTTGAGTACACCTTGTCCGAACTCCATGGGATGCCATGAAAGATCGATGGAATGTTGTGCTTCAAACCGATAAGATAATATCCGCCGTCCTCAGTTCCGCCCAGTACAAGCTCGTTCGCGGGTTTTGCAAGCCGCTGCAATGCGGTTTCCAGTACTTCCGGCGGCATTGTTGGACTATCAGTCCCAATTACGATGATCGGGCCGCAGCCGTTTGATCCGGCGAAGTTTATCGCCGACACCATTCTTTCACCAAGGTCTCTGCCATTCTGTTTAATACATGTCGTTGACTCCGGCACCAGGTCTAGGATCAAACCTTCATCGCCGATCGCCAAATAGGCGACAATAACCTTCGTCGTGACACTTAAGGCTTTGGCGACTGTATCCGCGAGAAAGCATCTTGAAAGCTCGGCACACTGTTCGTCGGAAAGGAACGGTCGCAAACGCGTTTTTACAATGCCCGGCTGCGGCACCTTCGTCATGATCAGGATTGCGGGGTTTAGATTTTCCACGTCGGTTCTACCGCCAGATCTTCAAATATCGCTTGAACCACTTCTGTACGAACGGTGACCTCAAATCCTCAAGTGTCGCTTCGGTGCTGATCGCCTGTGTGATCTTTGCCAGCGTCGGATATACGCGAATGATTTTGTTCAAATCGGTGATCTTCATGCGCTGCTTAACGGCCCAGACAAATTCATGTATCAACTCGCCCGCATGCGAGCCGACAAGCGTCGCACCGATAATTACTTTTTTGTGAGTAACTACCTTTGCGAATCCTTCGACCGAACTTTCTGCCTGTGCCCGGTCGTTATCCTCGAAAGCAACCTTATAAACCTTAACGCTCTCGCCAAATTCCTTTCGGGCTTCCGCCTCCGTCATTCCAACGCGGCCAACTTCGGGATCGGAAAAAGTGGCCCACGGCACGACACGAAAGTCGGTTTTCTTCTTGAAAGGCCACGGAACGAAGGCGTTTTGTATCACGACCTGAGCTTCATAATCGGCCATGTGCGTAAACTGGAAATGTGCCGTCACATCTCCGGCCGCAAAGATGTGCTTTGCCGAGGTTTGGAGATATTCGTTCGTCTTGATCCGCTGCGGTTCGGATTCAACGCCCGCCTTCTCTAGCCCAAGTCCGTCGAGATTTGGCCGACGGCCAATAGAGACCATGATCTCATCTGCTTCGATCTCTTGAGTCTTGCCGTTAGATTCGACAGTCAGTATCTTGACTCCGTCATCACGCATACGAGCGTTGACCGCTTTATGACTTGTAAGGATCTCGACGCCCTCTTTTTTCAGGATCGTCTTCATGAGTTCGGAAACTTCTTCTTCTTCCTTTGATAATATTCGTTCGCCCATTTCGACGATCGTCACTTTCGAACCGAATCTCGCGAACGATTGTCCCATTTCGACGCCGATTGCTCCGCCTCCGAGGACGACGAGGCGTTCGGGCAAGTCGGCAAGATGAAAGACGTTCTCGTTTGTAATAAAGCCCGTCTCGTTGAGCCCTTCGAGCGGTGGTACAAACGGGTGCGAGCCCGTCGAAATGCAAAAACGTTTTGCTCGCATCACACGCTTTTTGCCGTCGTCTTTGAGCACGACCTCGATCTCGTTCGCGTTCAAAAACTGCGGCGTGCCGAAAACCACCTCGACGCCCATCGCTTCGAAAACGTCGGGAGCGTCGTGTTGCTCGACGATCTTGATGATGTCCTGAACGCGGCCTGTGATCGATGCAAAAGAGTCTTTCAAAAACCTTGGTTCGGTAGATTCGAATCCATATGTCGCCCCGCGTCTCATCTGATGCGCGAAACGGGCCGATTTGATCAATGCCTTGGAGGGCACGCACCCGGTATAGAGGCAATCGCCGCCAAGTAGATTCCTTTCGATCAGAGCAACTCGGGCGCCAAGAATTGCGGAGCCACCGGCGGCGACAAGCCCCGCCGACCCTCCGCCGATCACAATGAGGTCGTATATGTCTTTCATTTATTGAGGTAATCGCGGTCTTGGAGGCCACCGCACGAGCGTGTCGACACGATCATTTCGCGGGCTCCTCTACGGTGTTCAACTGCTTGCGGATCTTTTTCAAAGTTGACCAAGCTCCGAGAATTATTAACAAAACGACCACGCCGTAGACCCAAATCGGAACGTTCTTGCCCGCAAAGATCAAA
>JBGSQW010000034.1:0-11037 GCA_041737885.1 Pyrinomonadaceae bacterium
GGCACGCTGCTCGACGGAGCCAGCCTCAGCGGCCGGGTCCTGACCGCCAGCGGCCAGGCCCTGAGAAATGCGACCGTCGTCCTGACCGACGCCGCAGGAGGCCGAAGAACAGCCGTCACAGGCTCCTTCGGACCCTACGAATTCACCGGCCTCGAAACCGGAAGATCGTACCTCATCACCGTCCAAAGCCGCCGCTACCGCTTCGCCAACCGAACGGTAGAAATGACCGACAACCTCTCAGACGTCGTTCTTGTCGGCCTCGAATAGAAACGGGAGCGATCCCATAGGACCAAAGGCGAGCCCCCACGGCTCGCCTTTTTTATTGAGTGCCAAAACGGACGCACGAGTCTATTTTGGGATCAAACTATAGTCAATTGTTTTGCAGCCCACAGTTGTGCTTTTTCGGACAGTCCTAGATCGTTGAGGTAATCCAGGTCGAAGGGCGGCTCACCAGGCTTTGATTCGCTTTGAGATGAAACGTGTAATATCGCGTGGGCCGCGTGAACCGCTGTTAGCGGAGTAAATGAGGTATTGTAAGCTTCGCTCGGCGAATCGTGAAATGCGATCGCTTCCACGACGGCTGTTGGTAAACCCCACAAGCCGGCCAAATATGCACCGACTTCCGGATGCGTCGCATCAAAGACTTGCCGCTCCGCATCGAACCATGAAATGCCCGCATTTCTCACCCGGTTGATTACAGAGGTGTATTCCTGTGGCAGGTTCACTGCGAGTACGACTTTTCCCAGGTCATGAAGCAAACCAGCCGTAAATGCGTCGTTCGCCAGAGACTTGTCCTCACCCGAAGCGATCTTAAAAGCCAAAAGGCCAACCGAAACGCTATGCTCCCAGAGCTCAGCGAAGAAAGCGGCAGAGGTTTGCGATTCGAATTGTGAAATAACGCCCAGACCAAGCGTAAGCGAACCAATTGTGTCGAGTCCTAAAAAATCAACGGCCTCATTCGAATCTGTGATCCGACGGCTACGCCCAAAGAAAGCTGAGTTGACCAAATGAAGAATCTTCACGGTCATACCGATATCCTGCTTAATGATTTGACCCACTTTTTTAGAAGATGGTTCAGGTTTGCTCAATTCCTCTACCAAGTCGCTGTACAGCAGCGGCAAACTGGGCACGGTTGGAAGTTGGGACACTAATTCGCGTAAGTGTGCGTCCGAAAGCAGCTTTCGCAGACCACAAACTTTATTTACCGTGGACTTTAGCTGATCGGGGTCGCAGGGCTTCGACAAGTATCGATGGGCTGAGCCTACCGATTTCATAATCATCTCTTTCTCAGAGTAGCCCGATAGAATGATACGAACGATTTGAGGGAATTTTTCACGCACTGCATCGAAGAGCTGAGCCCCATCCATACCGGGCATCTTCATATCGGAAACGATTACATCTACATGTGTTGTTGACAGAATCTCCAGAGCTTCAGTTCCGCCATTTGCGAACGACATTTTCCACTCATGACGCATCGATCTGAGCATGCGTTGGAGCCCAGCAAGGATGTTTGGCTCGTCATCGACAAAAAGAATATCTATCATAATTGTGGTTTCGATCACGTAGCTGCAGGATCGCGTGCCAGCGGAATCCGAATGATGAAGGTTGTTCCTGCGCCTGGTGTTGTCTCAAACGTCAATTCGCCATTGTGCTTCTCAACAACAACGGTGTGTGAGATAGCGAGACCTTGCCCTGTTCCTCTGCCCACCTCCTTGGTTGTGAAAAATGGATCGAATATCTTGGATTGAGCTTCAAGGGGGATGCCGCCACCAGTGTCTCCGACCCGAACTTCAGCCCAGAGATCGCTCACCTTGGTCGTGCTTATGGTTATCTTGCCCTTACCGTTAGACCCGTCGCCCACCACATCTGAAATAGCATGAGCAGCATTGATCACCATGTTAAGGATCACCTGATTAAATTCCCCGAGAAAGCAGGGAACCAAAGGTAAATTTCTATCAAAATGCGTTTCCAGTTCGGCCACATACCGCCATTCGTTGTGGGCGACTGTAACTGTACTTTCGATGGCTCTGTTCAAATCAGCAACCTTTTTATCGGTGGAGCCGGGATGGGCAAAGTCTTTCATCGACTGTACGATCTTGGCGATTCGCGACACACCATCGAGCGAGTGCTCGATCGCTTTGGGTACTTCTTCCAGGAGGAATTCGAGATCGGCTTCTTCAATTTCGCCCTTTAAGTCGATAATTTCAGTCTGGGTAACACTTCCGGATCGTGCTGATTCCAATAAAATACCGTATTTCCCTAGTATTGAACTAAAATCTCCAAAAGCATCTCTGACAAAACGTGTGTTGTCTCCAACGTACTGGGTTGGAGTATTTATCTCATGTGCAATTCCGGCCGCGAGTTGCCCGATAGACTCTAATTTCTGGGCATTCCGAAGCTGGCCCTCCATTAGTTTTCTCTCTGTTAAGTCGGTTGACACCCCGATCAAGAACCTCTCGCCTTGGTCTTCCATCGCGAGCGATCGTTTCACCGTCTGAAACCAGCGGCTGGTGCCGTTTTGATCGGTGTATTTCTCCTCTGGAATGAACTTCTCGTCAAAGTTTTGTAGGATCTCGATGTCGTCATTGTTTCCGTCTTCACCAAGAAAATTACCGAAATCATCAGAAGACATACCGATCATCGCTTGGCTGGTTGTTCCTAATAAGTCTGCTATAGCTTGGTTGGCCAGGACGAATCGTCCTTCGGTATCCTTAACGAAAATTAGGTTAGGCACGTTGTCGATCACGGCATGCAAGAACGCTCGGGCGCCGCTCAGCGCTGCCTCCATACGTTTTCGCTCTTTTATCTCGACCGTAAGTGTTTCATTCGAAAGCACTAACTCTGCGGTTCGCTCGTCTACGCGTTGCTCGAGATTCTCATTTGCCCTATTCAGTTCGCCTTTTGTTTTCTGCTGCTTTACAACAAAGTAGCCGGCATAAACAAGAAGCAGGATCGAGAAGAGATATAGGGACAAACGATAGTAATTCGCTCGGCTCACCGCCTCGTTGTATTTGAGATCGTAATTATTTATAAGGTCTGTTCCCGCTGCTCTCGTCGGAACCGATACGATTTGTTCGATCAGATCATCCAGCTCTGGCTTGTATTTCAATATGTTGGTTGCATGCCGCAGTGTGATGTCGAGTTCATCCAGATTTGCCGAACTTGGGTGATCATGCTCGAACTGCTTCAGTTTGTTTATTCGTTGTAATATCTGGTCCGCCGTGCGTTGATCTGCATGCACGTAGAAGATCAGGGTTTCCCTCAGCACCTCATTCAAAGATTGGGCTTCGACCGAGGCTCCGTCATCTTGGAACATTTTCGCCGCTACTCGAGACGCAGAAACAGGGAAATACCGCAAAGAATTATTCATGACCGCGTTGCGCGATTTGAACAGTTCGATCAGCTTCTCCTTGCTCGATGCCAATTGATAATAGTTTTCTATCTGGCCGCTGATCTCACCCCTTCCGTCTGGCTGAACAAAATACGGGATATCGTCAGCATACTGTCTCAGATTTAGAAGTTCCTGCAGATCTGACATTAACGAATCATAGTTACTAGTTAGGCCATACCTCGACTTGAGGATCTCCCTATCTATGGTAGCGTCGAGATCCTTCATACGATGAAGGTTATTTCTATAGCTGTCGTGAGCAGACGGATCTATTGAATTTGTATGGATGAAAAGGAAAGTAAGGAGCCCTATCATACCCAAACCGATGCTTAGTTGTTTGATACGTGTTTTCATTTTTCTCCGTATCGCGTGTACTCACCGGTTAAGGATTCGAGAAACAGCACAACCAGTCTTACTTCATCCTCAGACAATTGCTTTCCTAATTGATACTTGCTCATGACGATCACAGCTTGATCGAGATACTTCACCGATCCGTCATGGAAATACGGCGAAGTCAGAGCAACATTTCGTAGGCTGGGAACCTTGAAAACATGCATATCCGCTTTGTCTCGAGTAACATTGAACCGTCCGTTGTCTGCTTCTGTGGGGTTACCTCGATTCTTAAAGTAGTCGCCCATTACGCCGAATTCCTGAAACAAATTACCTCCAACATTCATGCCTTGGTGGCAGCTCGAACAGCCGACCGACTTAAATATTCGATAACCTTCCAATTCGTCGGCCGTGATGGCGTTTTGATCGCCCTCTAGAAACCGATCGAACTTTGCGTTAGGGGTTACAAGCGAGCTTTCAAAGACAGCGATCGCATCGCGGATGTTTTCCGCTCGAATGCCATCAGGATAGATCGCACCAAAAGCCGCCAGATAGTCCGCAGATGCGTTGAGCTTGCCGACTATTTCCTCCCAGCTGGAACCCATTTCGACAGGATCATGGGTGGGGCCATCAATTTGGCCGTTTAGATCGTCGGCCCGGCCGTCCCAAAATTGCTTGAAGTTATATGCGGAGTTAAACACGGTCGGAGCATTTATACGTCCTTCCTGCCCTTCGATCCCCTTTGAGTGAACTAGCCGGTCAGTTCCACCAGTACTGAAGGCATGACAAGACGCACAAGAGATAGTGTTATTGTGCGAGAGCGAAGTTTCGTTAAATAGTTTTTCTCCGAGAGCGACCTTCGCCTCATCAAGGTGAAGAGTCTTAGGTAATGGAAGGATGGGTTCTCGGATTGATTTGGTAAACCCCGCGGGCTCGACCGCCCGGGGAAGTACCGTTGCTGTCATTGGGCTTCGACAATATGTAAATAAAGCTACAAATGCAAAAAGCAGGGCAGCGACAGCAATTTTTAAGAAAGGATTGCTCATTTTGATCTTATCGTTATGATACGAAGGAAGCTCGGTTCAACTTCCGTGAAGCTCGTGCCCTTAGGCAGAAAAAGTACTAGCCAGTTCCTCCTTGGCAAAGTCCGTGCCAAAGTGTTTAACTTCGTTGCGCCCGCGTTTTCTTGTTAATTGGTCTCGAATCCTGATCAATGCTGTACCAGGACTGACCAGTTTTTTCCGGAACTGGGTAAAAATGGACAGGTTAGAATATGATTCAAAGTGCTTTCATTACGTGACTTGAACACTGGCGAACCTATAAAAGCTCACCCTTCAGCAGATGTAAGGTTGATCTTTTTCAGCAGCAAGAAGAAACGACGAATCGACCTAAATTGATTCAATTGCTGCCGAGCGAGTGCCACAATTGGGAACGTCAGGACGTCTTGAAGTTAAGCTAAATTGAAACTCTGTAAGCGTAATACCCTATTCGGTCCCAGACGCTTACAAGGCGGCCACGCGGCCGTCTTGTAAGGTTCACTAAAGCATCGTTTTTACTGGGTTGATTCTGGAGCCGGTGATAAGACGCGAACTTACGGCCATGGAGTCGTATCTTATGGGCGATGGCGAGATCAAACCATAATTACTAAGCATCGAGTACGTCGCGGACTTTCTGGGTCAGATTGTTGGGACTAAAAGGCTTTTCAAGAAAGGCGACATCAGGATCGTCGATTCCTCGATCAGCTATAGAATCATCTGTATAGCCCGAAATGAAGAGGACCTTGATCTCGGGCAGCAATTCGACCACACGCTTCTTTAACTCGGCTCCCCCCATTTTTGGCATAATGACATCTGTAATCAATAAGTGTATCTGTTTTTCATGGTTTTTGATCAGAGCCAAGGCTTCCGGGCCGTTTGCGGCTGCCAGTACGTTATAACCGCCGCTTTTCAGCACTTCGACGACAAAGCCGCGCACCGTATCCTCATCCTCAACGAGCAGGATCGTCTCGGTTCCTGCATGGCTAGCTGCACTGTCTGCGGGCCAAAGCGGCCTTTCGATAGCCTGGTCTACGCGGGGAAAGTAGATCTTAAATGTCGTTCCGTGTCCGATCTCGCTGTAGACCATGATGGTTCCGCCCGACTGTTTGACGATTCCGTAAACGGTTGCAAGCCCGAGCCCGGTTCCTTTACCGACTTCTTTGGTCGTGAAAAACGGCTCAAAAATGTGAGATTGCATCGTCGAATCCATACCTTCGCCTGTGTCCGAAACGGTTATTCTAATAAATTCTCCGGGTGATACCATTAAGTGCTGGTTTACATAGCCTTCGCCCAGGTAGATATTTTCCGTTTCGATCGTCAGATTGCCGCCGCTCGGCATTGCGTCCCGAGCGTTGATGGCGAGATTCATTATTACCTGCTCGATCTGTCCCGGGTCAGCCATTACATTACCTAGCTTTGGGTCGGGCACCACGCGCAATTCGATATTCTCCGTTATGATCCGGCGCAGCATGTTCTCAATGTTAGTGATAACCGAATTAAGACTGATCACGGACGCCTTCAGCACCTGTTTTCGGCTGAACGCGAGTAGCTGACCGGTCAGTTCTGCCGCACGCTCTCCGGCGTTTTTGACCTCTTGTATATGGTCCCTAAATGGGCTGTCAGCTTCCATTCTCTGCAGCGTCAGATCGCTGAAGCCGTTTATCGCCGTCAGGAGATTGTTAAAGTCGTGCGCGATACCGCCCGCTAAAACGCCGACGGCCTCCATCTTTTGCGATTGGCGATACTGCTCTTCGAGTTCCTTGCGGTCGGTTATGTCCCAGTTAACGCCGATCATCCGAAGGGGCTTGCCGTCCGTGTCGCGCTTGACGATCGCACGCGCCTCGATGTTTCGGACCTTTCCGTTGGGCCAAACCACGCGAAATTCGTTGCTGAAAGGCCGCTGGTTCGCGAGGGCTGCTTTTATGTTGTCGTCACCGGTCTTTAGGTCGTCGGGATGCAGACCTTTTTGCCACGCGTCGAAAGCTCCGCTGAAATCTTCGGCGCGGATGCCATAGAGCTAGTACATGCGGTTATCCCAAGAGAGCTTGTCTTCGACAATATCCCAATCCCAAATACCGAGGTTCACCGACTCTGCCGCCAGTGTCAGCTGCTCCTGGCTTTCGACCAGCAAGCCTTCGGCGAGTTTGCGTTCGGTAATGTCCTGTAGGGTCGTCCGGAGCCCGGATATCTCACCGTTCGCATCATAGATCAGCCGGTCGCCGACCAATACCGAAATGTGCGTGCCGTCCTTACGAATAAATGTTCGTTCATGCGGCTTATACTCAAGCTTACCTGCGAGTTTTGTCTTAACGGATTCGCGAGAAGATCTTTCGACTACGAATTCCGAAACATGTCTTCCTTTCAGCTCCTCATTCGTGTAACCCAACATCAATTCTTCGGTGCGGTTGATCCTCGTGTAGCAACCTTTTACATCAAGCTCATGGTAGGCGACCGGGGCATTGTCGAAGAGATCTCTGAATTTTGCTTCGTTTTCAATTATCTGTTTTTCGATCAGCTTGCGTTTGGTAATGTCGCGGGCAATGCCCTGAACGCCGACCGCTACGCCATCTTCCTTGATCGGGCGGGTTTTTATTTCTAAGGCGATTCGGCGACCGTCTTTCGCGAGGATCTCAAGCTCGAATGCGGACAGATTTTCGCCGTGCACCTGGGCACTTAGTAATTCTCGTGCTTTCTCCCGATATTCCGGAGCCATCGACTCGACAATGTTTCTCTTTAGCGATTCCTCGACCGTGTATCCGGTAATTTCTTCACTCGCACGATTGATCGAGGTGTAATTGCCTTCCAGATCGAGTGTGTAAATGATGTCTATGGCATTCTCAACCAGTTCACGGTAGCGTTCCTCCGACTCTCCAAGGGCTTCCTGAATTCTTTTCCGTTCGGTGATGTCGCGAGAGACGCCAAGAATAGCCTGAGGCTGACCGTCGATGTTACGAATAAGCGTCGCGCTGAATTCAACTGCGAAATGGGTTCCGTCGGAGCGAATGCCGATCGATTCAAGCGGTGGTATGTATCCGGTTTCGAATATGCCGTTAATGTTTGCCTTGGCGCGTTCCAGATTTTCGGGAGCGATCAATTCGAAGGCATTTTTCCCCGTCATTTCGTCGGCACTTGCATATCCAAAGATGATGGCCGAACGAGCGTTCGCGACCATTACTTCCATCTGCAGGTTGAACATCGCGACGCCATCGGGCGAAGTCTCAAACAGCGATCGATAACGGTCCTCACTTTCTGAGAGAGCATCACTCGTCTGCTTTTGCTCGGTAATGTCGCTAACAACCCCGGCAAGGCGTATCAGATCGCCTTTCGCATCCCTAACCTGAAAACCCCGGGTACGAAGCCAGCGGACCTCGTCGTCCGGACGTACGATCCGATACTCGATGTCGATCGTCGGAGCGGTTTTAGTCAGGGCTTCGTATGCGTTTTCAACATACTCGCGGTCGTCCGGCAGTATATATTTGAGAAACTCCGTTGACTCCGCATATATAGTCTCAATGGGTCTGCCCCAGATCCGCTCAAACGCCGGGCTTATGTAAAAGATCTCTTTCAGATCCGGAGAACGAATCCAGAATGCGTCAGTGATGTTATCCGCCAACTGGTAAAACTTCTCGTTGCTCTCGCGCAGTGCTTCATCTGCCTTCTTTTGCTCAGTGATGTCGCGGAAGTTCCATATACGACCGTAATGCTTGCCGTCTTTGCCGGTAACCGGTGCCGAATATCTGTCGAGGATCGTTCCGTCTTTGAGCTCGATCGCATCGCGGCTGATTTCGTCAGGGTTTGCGTAAAGATATGCGACCCTATCAACGAATTCTTGAGGGTATTTCAGTACGCCGGTAACCCACTTAATTTGGGCTGAGTCGTCAGGGTTGTCGGCTATCTCCTGCGGCATCTTGAATAAATCGACCAACTGCCGGTTTTGCACGATCTGTTTCCCGTGTTCATTGACGATAAGAATGCCATCGATAGACGAATTTAACTGCGCCTCGAGAAGGGCGGATTTCTCCTTAAGCTCGGCATTTACAAGCTTGCGTTCGGTGACGTCACGGGCGATTCCCTGTACTTCGCTCGGTACGCCATTTTCGTAGATTATCCTTGTATTTACCTCGAACGAGATGCGCCGGCCGTCCTTTGCGATCAGGTCGATCTCGTAAGCAGTGGTTGCATTGCCCGCGAGTTTTTGCGAGATCATTTCGCGGGCTTTCTCGACGTCTTCCGGGGCAATGGAATCCGCAATGTTCCTCTTCAACGCTTCTTCGGTGGTGTAGCCCGTGATCTTTTCGCCTGCCTTGTTGACCGAGGTGTAGTTGCCTTTTAGATCATGGGTATAAATGATGTCGATCGCGTTTTCGATCAATTCGCGGTTGCGCTCCTCTGATTGTTCGAGTGCATCTTCGGAGCGTTTCCGGTCGGTGATGTCCTGCACGGAACCGAGCAGTTTCAGTGGCTTATGAGTCTTTTTATCCAAGACAACCTCAGCCATAGCCTGCACTGTGCGTTCGCTGCCATCGGGCCGAATAATACGGTGTTCAATATCAAAGTTCTTCTTCTGCTCGATGGACTCGCGTACGGTCGAGGCGAGACGATCGCGGTCGTCGGGGTGGATCGAATTGTAAAAGACCTCATCCGTGATCTCGACCTGACCGGGTTCGAAGCCGAAAATTCGATAATGTTCGTCGGACCAGCGTTCGCTACTCTTATTGCCATCCTCGTCAATATCCATCACCCAACTGCCCAAATGCGTTATCCGCTGGGACGATGCGAGTAAGTGCTCACTCTCACGAAGGTCTGCCTCGGCCAGCTTGCGTGCGGTAATATCTTGAATTTGCGAGATGAAGTATCGCGGTTCGCCCTTGCTATCATGCACCAGTGAGACGTTTACTGATACAAAGACTATATGCCCGAGCTTATGAATGTAGCGCTTCTCCATCTGATAATGGTTCAGCTTTCCCTTGAGCAGTCGCCGGGCATTCGACACGTCCGCTCGGAGGTCGTCCGGATGAGTTATGTCCTGAAAAGTGAGTTTTAGTAGTTCGCGATCCGTGTATCCGGTCAGTTCGCAAAGAGCCTTGTTGACCTTCAGCCATTTCCCATCGGGTGAGACAAGAGCAACGCCGATGGGAGCCAATTCGAATGCTCCCGAGAATTTCTCTTCGCTCTCTCGAAGCTCTTCTTCTGCCCGTTTGCGTTCGATCGCCATTGCGATCTGATCTCCGACCGACGAGAGGAATTCGAGATCGCGTTCACTGTATGCGTCTTCAACCTCGTAGTGTTGAACGACCATAACGCCGATGGTATTCGACGTCGTTCGCAAAGGGATACCGACCCAGGAAAGTGATGGCGTTCCGCTGAGTGTGGCGTCACCGCGGTCGATCATTTCTTTCTCGAGTTGTGCTGTCAGACGAAGCGGCTTACCGGTCCGCAGGACATAGCTGCCGAACCCTGTACCAACTGGTTTCGATGAAAGCGGCGGATCATGCTCGTCGGCCCAAAATTCGTAAGTAAAAGTGTCAGTCTCCGCATCATGGAGCATGACGATGCAATTTTTTGCATAGACTATCTTGCTGATCGCCCGGTGAACGACCTTGAGAAATTCGTCAAGGTTTGATGTTGTGATGCTTCCCTGAATTATCTTAGACAGAGCCTTTCGCTCATTGTCCGCCTGACGTTTGGCTTGCCTGTTCTCGGCTTCCTGCAATTCTCGTTCGATCGTCGGTTCGAGCCGGACGAGATTGTCCTTCATCAGGTAATCCTGTGCACCGGTTCGCATTGCCTCGACGGCAACAGCTTCTCCGACGGTACCGGAAATAATGATGAGCGGGATATCGAGCCCGGATTCCTTGAGAACTTTAAGAGCCGAAAGGGCGTTGAACTGCGGCATCGAATAATCGCATAGGATTACGTCCCATTCGTGTGCCTTTAGGGCGGCTTTCATTTGCTCGGACGTCTCTACCCTCTCCGCAGTAAGGGCATAGCCGGACGACGCAAGATGACGCCTCAAGAGAGCAACGTCCCGCTCGGAATCTTCGATATTCAATACGCGCAGTGGTTTAGCCATACAGACGTTATTTAGGCGGAGCTTCATTCAGAACGAGCCAGTACATTCCCAATTGCTTTGTCGCCTCCATAAAGCGTTCAAAATCGACCGGTTTTCGGACATAGCTGTTGGCCCCAAGGTCATAGCTTCTGATCATGTCTTCCTGTTCGCTGGAGGAAGTGAACACAACGATCGGGAGGCGTTTTGTCGCCTCGTGCTCTCGCAGTTTT
>JBGSQW010000049.1:0-6787 GCA_041737885.1 Pyrinomonadaceae bacterium
TGTTACTCACCCGTGCGCCACTCTATACACTCTCCGAAGAGAGCTTTAATCGTTCGACTTGCATGTCTGAGGCACGCCGCCAGCGTTGATTCTGAGCCAGGATCAAACTCTCGTTAGTTTCCTAGTTCATCATTTTGACAATCAAGCCCGAGGGCTCGATCCGCCTGCAAATGGAGTTTGCAGGACTTTTTTGTTGTTCATACGAATTAACACATGGACACGCATATTCAGTTTTCAAATATCAACTTCTTTTAATTCGCTCCCCTTAAAACTTCTCTAGGGGCGAAACTTTCGATTATACAGAAGCTATTCTGTATGTCAACCCCAGAGTGAAAGTTTTTAACTTTCTCAGCTCGCGGCGAACCGCTTACTCTTTGGGGCAATTTATGATTCTCTACGTTTTGCGTTTCATTGTCAAGCGGCCTAAGTTGTTTTTAACGAGTTCGGCATCCGATCTCTATAACAACGTTCAGCTGCAAATGAATTGCATCACTAAAATCATAAATTCAAAGAACATAATTTCAGTTTTTGGAGCGAAATAAATTCCCTTCAATTTCTTGAAGGGAACCGTTTCTTTCCCTGAAATCGCTTCGCTCGTTCTCTCGAGCAAACTAAGATATTAACAGCATCTTACAGAATGTAAAGTCGCCAGAGCACTTTTTTAAACTATTTCCGATCTACCCGTATTTACAGGGGTTTTCTGGCAAAACTTCGTCGCATCTAAGCCTTCATAGGACGAACACAATATGTTCTATTGCAAAAGATCGCGTTTATTTTGGGGCGAGTAAAAGGTCAAATACTTCCCTGACCGCCCCACAGCCACCGTTGACCGAAGTCACGTAGTCGGCAGCCAGCCTTACTGACGTGTGAGCATCGGCAACCGCGACCGCGAGGCCTACGAACGGAAACACTTCACTGTCAGGTGTATCGTCGCCAATAAACGCGCATTCCTCGGCAGATACGCCTGCCAGAGCGAGCACTTCGTTGAATGCAGAAACCTTCTCTTTCCGTCCCTGAAGAACAAACTCGATACCCAGCTGGCTTGCACGCATTTCGACGATCGGGGAATTTCGGCCGGAAATGATCGCTGAGCGAAACCCCGCCCTATGCCAATCGACTATACCCTGGCCATCGCGTGCGTGAAACACCTTTAGTTCTTCCCCGTTGGGGCCAAAGTAAAGGCGTCCATCTGTAAGGACGCCATCACAATCCATGATCACAAGCTTGATCTTCTTTAACTTTTCTTCGAGGCTCATTTATCTCACTTCGAACATATCTACTGCACTGAGCTTCCAGCCGGCACCGACCTTTGTTAGACGATAAACGGCGACGCCTGTTTCTATCTCTTTATTGAGTAGCTTGATGGTCATGACCGTTTCAACGATGACCGTATTGGCATCGATGCGATCGATCTGGCGAACCTGAGTTTGCCACTGTTCGGTTGAACCGGATATTCCGCTGATAAATCTCGTGACCTCACCAGGCATGGCGAGAGCATCGATCTCGGCCTTCCTATTAGAGGCGGCTGCCCGGTCGAAGTCGGTGAAAAAGGTCTTAACCGTTGCATCGTTCGCCGTAACGGCCCCGAGGCGGCTGCGCAGGTTCCTGGCGGCAAAGCTAGCTCCGTACTCCGCATCCGTTGCGAGAGCGGCCTCAGCGTATTTTATAGCAACTTCGTTCTGGTTCGCCTTGGCGGCAACCTCTGCGAGCCCTACATTGGCCCAGGCGATGCTGCGAGCAGTTGGCAGCTTCTCATCGAGAACCAGTTTAAATTCCTTTTCCGCCTCAGTATTCTTACTCTGTGCGTGCAGCGATCGGGCATATAGTATTCTCAGATCGTCAAATCGCGGAAGATCACGAAGCAGCGTTTTTGCAGTCGCCTCGGCCGCTGGGAATTCCTGCTTGTCAAAAGCCCGCTTCACTGCTAACAGCGGATCGCTTTCGGTCGTCTCTCGCGGTGCGATGTCATCAGAATAATCATTCTGCGGATACAATTTCTCAGCATCTATCTCTACCCGCACGATCTTTTCCGTCGTCTTGAACGAAGTTTCGCCAAAGCTTGTAGCACGAATGGTTGTGGGCGAAACGATCTTCTGCCCGCTTACTGTCGTTGCGGCCACGTCAACGGTTATATCGGTTGAACCGGTGTTCCTCAGCGAGACGCGAGTCTCGCCCGCTTCCTGCTGCGGCAAGCCGACGAGCAGGTTCATCTCCGTAACCTGATCGAACAACAGATCAATGAGTTCCTTTTGCGATGAAAGAGCCTGTCGCAACTCGCCGACATTTAAATTCCCGTCCTGTGAATTCGCTTTTACAATATTTGCGAATTCTGTTGAACCTATCCGTTTGGCCAATATCCGCCACGCCATTGCCCCCTTATTCGCTACGACGGGATAATAGTAATCATCGATCGGCGAAACAGTCGCCATCGGAGCATCCCGCTTTGAAACTGCCGAATATGCAGTACGTTGCCGAAGTCGCTCGATATCTGCGACATCCTTGCCAAATTTGCTTTCGAGAAAAAGAGTTGCGATATATCGTGACAATCCGTCACTAATAATGCCGTAGCCCTCACCATTAACGGTCGTGGAATTGCCAAGCCAGGTTTTCACAACCGCCTCGGAAATATTCATCGCGGTCAGCGAATCGATCTTTGATCGGCGAAATACAGCCTCGTCAACCAAAACTGTGCCGCCGCTTCCAAATCCGGCTCCGCGCCGAACCGAAACTATCCTAGCCGGAACATCTGGGGCCTTGCCAAGAATACCCGCTACAAAAGTGCGGGCATCGGCGAATAAACCGGCCAATTCGCTTGCTCGCTTTAGGCCTTCCGCTCCGGTGCCTTTCGGCATATGTACCGAAACTCCATTTAGATTGGCAACGTCCCAATTTCCGGCTACGAAGAATGGCTGCGTACTGAGCTTTTGATCAAAGCCTGTTGCGGACTCGGTTCCCGACGAAGCAACCATCACACCGCTCGGTGCATTTACCTTGAGACGAAGCGGGGCAACGTCCGCGCCACGCGTGAAGAACCAGCTGTTCGGCGTAGGATACCAGTATGAAAGCGGAAGCAGTTGAGCAAGAGTCGGCGAGACCGAACCAAGAGCGGTGTTATCTTTCAATATCACCTTGTAATCGACCGTCGCGGTCACGAGGCCATCGGGTGCTACTGAACTAAATCGTGAAGCAATACGCTGAAGGCTGGAATTTGCGTTGATCTTTTCTTCGCTTTTAGCAAAATCAACCGTCGAATCATTTATCTTAACGGCCGTGACCTCGGCTGACGGAGCGATACGCAGCGTTAGTGTCGTAGCGGGCCGGCCTGAAACGTTTTTGATGGTCAGTACGGCCCTTGAAGATATCGAGCGTGCGTTGTCCTGCGGCAGGGTGACATCAATGTCGTACTTCTGAACCTGCCAGGTAGCGGTTGCAGTACGACCAGCGTCCTGCGCTGTCGTTGGCAGGGAGAAACCTACAAAGAGGAAAGCAAAAATCGCAAGGTAATGTTTTTTCATTCGGCGTCTTTATTCGTCGACGATTTCGTGGATCTGTTTTAATTTGGAAAGAAGTTTTTCCAATCTTGAAAGCGGCAGCTGGTTCGGCCCGTCGCTCGGAGCTTTGGCCGGGTTATCGTGGACTTCCATAAAAACGGCGTCCACGCCGCAGGCTACACCGGCACGTGCAAAGTTTTCGATGTATTGCCCCTGCCCGTCCGTTGCCTTGCCCAGACCGCCTGGAAGTTGGAGCGAGTGCGTCACGTCAAACACAACCGGCACGCCAAACGACCGCATGATAGGAAACGACCGCAGATCGACGACCAGATTGTTGTATCCAAAGCTCGCTCCGCGTTCGGTCAGAAGTATCTTTTCGCAACCAGCCTCGCTGAGTTTATCAACGATATTCTTAGCATCCCAGGGGGCGAGAAACTGCCCTTTCTTCACGTTAACTGCCTTACCGGTTTTCGCGGACGCGACCAAAAGATCCGTCTGGCGACACAAAAACGCCGGGATCTGCAGCATGTCCACAACCTCAGCCGCCTTCTCCGCCTGCCACGGCTCGTGCACGTCCGTTATAACCGGAACACCGATCTCGTCTTTGACTTGAGCCAAAACCTCAAGCCCAAAATCCATCCCGCCGCCGCGAAAACTCTCGATCGAGCTCCGATTAGCCTTATCAAAAGAAGATTTATAAACAAAATCGACCCCGACTTGCTTACAAATATCATTGATCTCCTGCGCCATAAACAACGCATGCTGAGCCGACTCGACCACACACGGGCCGAGGATAAACGAGAGGCTCCCGCCCCCGAAAGATACGTTGTCTATTTTGAAAGAATCCATTGTTTCTCAGTGTAATAGCCTTTCCGGCCAATTCCTACCTCAGCAAAACTACTTGCCGCGGACTCTGGTTCTATTCATCACCGCCGATCTCAACATGATCGGGCATTTCCAGATGTTTATCGCTTGTTACATCGTGTTCCAGATTCTCGCTACGCATACGGTTCTTCCACGCTGCATCAACAAAAGAAACGAATAGCGGATGGGCGGCTAGCGGTTTTGACTTATATTCGGGATGGAACTGGCACGCGACGAAGTACGGATGTGTCTCGCGTGGCAACTCGATCATCTCGACAAACTTCCCGTCCGGCGAGACACCGCTGAAGACCATGCCTTCCCGCTCAAGCGCCGCTCGGAACTCAGGGTTGAACTCGTACCGGTGACGGTGGCGTTCGCCGATCTCTGCGGCTCCGTGATAGACCTCGCTCACCAGCGAATCTGGTTTGAGCTGACACGGATAATTTCCCAAACGCATCGTTCCGCCAAGTTCGTCGACATCGACAAGGTCTCGCAGCTTGAAGATGACCGGGAACGGCGTTTCCTCATTAAACTCAGTCGAATCCGCATCACGCAATCCGCAAACACTTCGTGCAAACTCGATACACGCCGTCTGCATCCCCAAACAGATGCCGAAATACGGTGTTCCCGATTTGCGAGCGTATTTGATCGCTTTCAGCATCCCCGCGATACCGCGTTTGCCAAAACCACCCGGCACGAGAACGGCGTCAAAATCCTGTAGTTCGTTCTCGTAATCGTCTTTAACGAGATTCTCCGATTCGATCCATTTCACGTCTACACGCAAATTGTTCGAAACGCCCGCATGGGTCAGGGCCTCGCGAAGCGATTTGTACGAATCCTCGAGTTCCACATACTTCCCAACGATCGCGATCTTTACAGATCCGCCGGTCGGTTCCTTAATGGTTGAGACGAGATCACGCCAGCGTTTGAGGTCGGCGGTTGGGAATTGCTCCATCAGATGCAGATCAGTGACGATCAGGTCATCGAGGCCCTGTTCGCGGAATGCGAGTGGAACTTCGTAGATCGTCGGCACGTCGAGAGCCGAAATAACTGCATTTTCCTGAACATTACAGAAAAGCCCGATCTTCTTGCGAAGATCTGCGGGCAGCGGGCGATCCGAACGGCATAGCAGAACGTCCGGAGAAATACCGATCTCACGCAGCTCGCGAACGCTGTGCTGCGTCGGCTTTGTCTTGAGTTCACCCGCGGCAGCAATGAACGGAACAAGAGTCACGTGAATAAATATCGCGTTATTTCTGCCCTCTTCGTTCCCCATCTGGCGAATAGCTTCGAGAAATGGCAGCGATTCGATATCGCCGACGGTTCCGCCAATCTCGACGATCAGAACGTCCGGCTTGTGCATATCGGCGACCTTACGAACAGCCATTTTGATCTCATCCGTGATGTGCGGAATGACCTGAATGGTTTTGCCGAGATAATCGCCGCGACGTTCTTTTTCGATTACCGAAAGATAAATACGGCCGCTAGTCCAGTTATTGGCCTGCGAAAGATGGGCATTCGTGAATCGCTCATAATGCCCAAGATCGAGATCCGTCTCGGCTCCGTCATCGGTCACAAAAACCTCGCCGTGTTGAAACGGCGACATCGTGCCCGGATCGACATTGATATACGGATCGAGCTTCATCATCTGAACGCTCAACCCACGAGTCTCAAGCAGACAGCCGATCGAACTGGCAGCCAAACCTTTCCCCAAACTAGAAACCACACCACCAGTTACAAATATATATTTGGTCATTTTCTCTCCCTAAATGGCTAAGCCGGCATAAATTTGTGTACGCCCACTGCCACCAAAACCGCGCTGATAGCGCCTAAAACAAATACCAGAAAACTAATTTTTATGCTCTTGATATAAGCCGGAGGAGTTCCGATCTCCGCAAGTTTTCTTACATTCCAAATCAGCTTGGCGATCAGGTATAACACGAATATGATCGCGTATAGAAATACAAAATGAATTCCATATTCAAAGTTTTCGTAGTTCTTCTGTCATATGTAATAATGAATATGAACCTAAGATGCAATGCAACATTCACAACTGTATCGTGGTTCTATGATGGATCTGTTCTTAGTGATGATTCATCTATTACTTTCAACGCAGGCGATTCTCTCAGGCTCAAATGCGTAGCAAGTTCAGATGGATTAAAATTCACCCAAATGGTATTTGCAGTGAGCTTAACATCTCCACCGACAACTCTAACAAGCAATCCAGACAATCTGTTCACCGGACAATACCAAACAATATTTAACAGCTATTCTGGTCAAGATGCAAGCTATGATCATTTTTTATTCTATATAGTTGGAGGAACTCCTTACAATTTAAATCAGTCCTATTTGTCTCTGTTTGTAGATAGTCTGAAATCAACAGACGCCGGTACGTATTATTGCACTTTTTATAATGGTGTCAATTCACCTAC
>JBGSQW010000058.1:0-38260 GCA_041737885.1 Pyrinomonadaceae bacterium
TTTGATGCCTCTTTAATTCAGTCCCCAGCCTTGGCAATCCTATTTCTTTGAGTTTCTGGCGAATTTGGTCACCATTTGGACGGGGCGTTACGAAATACAAGTCGAGGTCGGCGACATACAATAGCTTTCCAATTTCGTCATTTAATAGTACTCGTGGATCGGAATCGGGAAATGAATTAACAAGTTCTTCGGTATCGATTCGTCTGCCATCCGAATCTACAATGAAAAGATGCTCTTTTGGAATTCCAATACTCATTTGTTAGATCTAATACTATCTTCAATCTCACGGAGAGCTTGCTCCCGCTCCTTAGGGGTTAAGGGTGGGACTGAGCTTCCTTGAACGGGAATTAGAGTTGGAGTTTTACCATCACTTCCTAGACCCGCGATGTAACCAGGGTCACCGTCAACAATAAGAATCTTGATCTTCAACTCGCATTCTGGACAAACGACAACTTCCTCCTGCAATGGCGGCATTATCGTTACTGTGCCTGTGCAGTTGCATCTTAGAACAAACGGTTCAGCCCTTTCCAAAGCTGCGCCTGCTACAAAGGTCACAAGGTCAAACTTGATCTTTTTCTTTGCCATTTTGTACTCCGCTTATCAACAAAGAGAGGCTCCACTCATAAAGGAGCGAAGCCTCTCATTTTACTTTGCGAACTAAACCGCAGTCGCAAGCAAGGTGGGATACTTGCTCAGGAATTTACATACCCATACCCATGCCGCCCATGCCGCCGCCCATGCCGCCCATGCCGTGATCGCCGCCCTTGTCGTCCTGGACGTCTGCGATCATGGCTTCGGTGGTGAGCATCAGGCCTGCGATCGAGGCTGCGTTCTGCAGCGCGGTACGCGTTACTTTGGCAGGATCGATGACGCCGGCTGCGACGAGGTCTTCGTATTTTTCGGTCGCTGCGTTGAAGCCGTAGCTGTCGCTGCCTTCGCGAACCTTACCGACGACGACTGCACCTTCCTGACCTGCGTTCTGCGAGATCTGGCGGAGCGGTTCTTCGATCGCACGGCGAACGATGTTCACGCCGATCAGCTCGTCAGAATCTTCAGATTCGGTGTTGAAGTTGTCGAGGACCTTGCCGGCACGGACCAGAGCGACTCCGCCGCCAGCCACGATGCCTTCTTCGACAGCAGCACGAGTTGCGTGCATTGCGTCTTCGACGCGTGCCTTCTTTTCCTTCATCTCGGTCTCGGTTGCAGCACCGACCTTGATCACGGCTACGCCGCCGACCAATTTAGCAAGACGCTCCTGGAGCTTCTCACGGTCATAGTCGCTGCTCGTGTCCTCGATCTGGTTGCGGATCGTTTTGATGCGGCCGTCGATAGCCTCACCCGAACCTGCACCTTCGACGATCGTAGAGTTTTCCTTGTCGATCGTGACCTTTTTGGCTTTGCCGAGGTCTTCGAGGGTGATGGTTTCGAGCTTGATGCCGAGATCTTCGCTGATAACCTTGCCGCCCGTGAGGACCGCGATGTCTTCGAGCATTGCCTTGCGGCGATCGCCGAAGCCAGGTGCCTTAACAGCAGCGACGTTCAGGGTGCCGCGGAGCTTGTTGACCACGAGGGTCGCAAGTGCTTCACCGTCAACGTCTTCAGCAATGATGAGCAGCGGACGGCCCATTTTTGCTACCTGCTCGAGGATCGGCAGAAGGTCGCGCATGTTCGAGATCTTTTTCTCGTTGATCAGGATGAAAGGCTCGTCAAGAACGGCTTCCATACGGTCAGCGTCGGTCACGAAGTATGGCGACAGGTAACCGCGGTCAAACTGCATACCTTCCACGACTTCGAGAAGCGTGTCCATCGTCTTCGACTCTTCGACGGTGATAACGCCGTCTTTGCCGACCTTGTCCATCGCTTCAGCGATGATCGTGCCGATCGTTTTGTCGCCGTTAGCCGAAACCGTGCCGACCTGTGCGATCGAGTCGCCCGAAACAGGCTGCGCCATCGCGTGGATCTCAGCAACTACGGCTGCGACTGCCTTTTCGATACCGCGTTTGAGAGCCATCGGGTTTGCACCGGCGGCAACTGTGCGGACGCCTTCTTTGAAGATCGCCTGTGCGAGAACCGTCGCGGTCGTCGTGCCGTCACCGGCTACGTCGCTCGTTTTCGAAGCGACTTCGCGAACCATCTGCGCTCCCATGTTCTCGAGCGTGTCTTTCAATTCGATCTCTTTAGCAACCGTGACACCGTCTTTGGTGATCGTCGGCGAACCGAATTTCTTGTCGATAACAACGTTGCGGCCTTTAGGGCCAAGCGTTACTTTAACTGCGTCTGCGAGCTGATTAACACCACGCAGAATAGCTGCGCGTGATTCTTCGCCATGAATAACTTGTTTTGCCATGATATGTATTTCTCCTTCGTCGAAAAAAGTGGTCAGTGGTCGGTGGGCAGTGGACAGAAAAGGAGCAAGAAACTGCCCACTGTCCACTGGCTACTGTCCACTGTTTACGCTGCTGCGCCCGCACGCGAGATAATTCCCAAGATCTCGTCTTCGCGCATGATGATGAATTCGTCGCCGTCGAGTTTGATCTCGCTGCCCGAGTATTTGCCGAACAGAACGCGGTCGCCTGCTTTGACGTCGAGCGACTGGCGGGTGCCGTCTTCTTTGTATTTACCTGCACCAGCGGCGATCACTTCGCCTTCCTGCGGTTTTTCTTTTGCCGTGTCCGGGATGAAAAGCCCGCCTGCGGTCTGATTAACGTTGTCTTCGATGCGTTTGATGATCACGCGGTCGTGTAGTGGTGTAATGTTTGTAGCCATAACTGTTTACTCCTTTGGAATTAGTAAAAAAGGTCTTAAAATGACGTTGACCGAGGCCGAAACCTAATATTTAGCACTCTGCGTCAATGAGTGCTAGTATATGCGGTTTCGTGGTTTTGTGTCAACTATGTAACGAAAAGTTTAGAAAAGTTGATAATGGTGTTATCAAGTTTCGTGGGAAAGTATTTACCACATAGGAACATAAGCACATAGAAGCAATGAACCTATGTGTTCTATGTTCCTATGTGGTACGAAATGGTCAGATTCCAATATGCATATTTCTGAGATCAACATTTACCCCATCAAATCACTCAAAGGCATCACTCTCGATTCCGCCCTCGTCGAGCCTCGCGGTCTGCAGCACGACCGTCGCTGGATGCTGACGACGCCGGATGGGATGTTTTTTACGCAGCGGGAATTTCCGCAGATGGCGACGGTTGAGGTTGGGTTGGGCGATGATCTGTATGTGACTGCGGCGGGGTTTGGGACTTTGGAGATACCGCTCGAGCCTGAGACGGGCGACAAACAGCAGGTCACGATCTGGAACGACGTTTGCGAGGGCGAGATCTATTCGCCGGTGGTCAATGAGTGGTTCAGTGACGTGATCGGCGAGCCTTGTCAGCTTGTGTATATGGGCGACGGATCGCGGCGGGATGTGAACGAGCGATTCAACCAGGGCGGTGAGATCGTTAGTTTTGCGGATGGTTATCCATTGTTGGTTATTGGCGAGGCCTCGTTGGCGGATATAACCGAAAAATTGGCAAACGGGACGCATGCGGTCCAGTCGCCGCTTGGGATGAACCGGTTTCGACCGAACATCGTTGTGTCGGGTTCGCCCGCTTTTGCTGAGGATCGTTGGGATCGGATCAAGGTCGGCGATGCTATATTCCGGGGCACGAAGCCGTGTGCACGTTGTGTGATGACCACGGTAGATCAGGCAAAAGGTGAATTTGACGGAAAAGAGCCACTAAAAACACTCGCATCATACAGAATGGCCAAACATGTGATACCAGATCGCATCGAAGCATACGGAATGAGCCCGACCGCTGTCCTGTTCGGACAGAACCTGATCGGCGAGACATTCGGTAATGTGATAAGAATTGGCGACGATGTTCATGTTCTTTAGGAGGCTGCTATGAAAGTAAAGATATTATTTTTGACCGCACTGATGCTTATGGTTACATCTATCTCGCCGGCACAAGGCAGGCCGGAATCGGTTGAGATGCTCTCGCTGAGGGTTACTAACGCTTTCAAGGCAAAGACATTCGGAACGCTAGATCCCGGAAAACCCTATGTGGGCAGGGTTAAGTTCGTCGTCGAACATTCGCTGACGGATAAGAGTGAGAGTAAGAGCTTTTCGAGTATGAAGCTTGCGGGCGACTGGCTATTTCGCGGACGCAAGGATGTTGGCGTCAATGTCGGCAATTTGCAGCGTTGCGACAACGGAACTTGCTCGTTCACGGTAAACGGAATGCTTCACAATAACCTTTATATAAAGAAGATGACGTACGGCTACGATTCGAAGGGAAGGCCATACGTCAAAGCCGTGCATTTTGTGGACGGGAATTAGGACTGTTTAGTATTGTCCCAAAAGGACGTACTGCGGGGCCGCGGCGGATTCATACGGCTGTATTCGATCTGTTTCGCCCGCATTTCGATCTCCTTTTCGTGTTGGACCCGCCGCTCGTCCCCCGTCAGCGGCGGCCGCCCGCGATCGCCCCAGTAATATTTTATAGTCACAAACAAGAGTGCTGAGCTTCCCAGCACGGTCAGCGTCAGGACGAGAATCAAGATCCACGCAAAACTCGACATACTTCTAAAAGGATACCGTTATCGCGTTGCTATATAAAGGGCGTTCTTGGTAGAACATCTATTTACGAGCAGCTATCGATGGATCGGACACGAATCCTTGGGTTCGGAGCCCTTGGAAAATGTTCTTGATTCTTTATCCGGACAGAGCGGTGTTGCTCGCAAGCGGCTGACCGGACAGATCATGACAGTGACCGAACCGCTGATCTCGGCGGCCGGACCGGCTGTTCGCGGTCGGGTGTTGGATGCAGGCGGCGAGTCAGTGCTGTCCTGCCAGGTTTCAGTAACAGGGGTTGGGGTTGGGGTAGGACGTTCGGGGCCGTCTTCATCTGATTCAGCGGGATCTTCGAGCATCGGAAGCATCGAGCGGTTTGGAACGGTGCCGGCGACGAATAGCTCGATACGCCGAAACTCCGCCGGCACGTTGGTAACAAAGATCTCTTTAGGAGGCGTCGGAACCGTATCGTACAGAGCTTCGAGCTCAGGATCGGCAGGTTTTAGAGGCGTCGGCGTCGGGCTTGGCGAGGCTGAAGCTTCGATCATGTCGAGTTCACGAATCAGGCTGCCGTTGCGAATGTCGATCTCGGCCTTGCGAACGTTCGCGGGCATTGTCCAGTCGCCGTTCCATTCGGGATGCAGGGCGAGAGCCTCTTTCATAAAATCGGCCCAGACCGGCATGGCCGAGTCGCCGCCTTTCATACCCAGGTCGTCCCCGTTATCAAAACCGACGTAAACGACCGTGATCAGTTCCGGTGTAAATCCGACGAACCAGCCGTCACGTGACGTGCCTGTTTTTCCGGCAAATGCCGTTTTCCCAGCATTGTTTCTAAAACCCCAGCCTTGAGCCTGAGCGGCGGTTCCGCGATTAATGACGTCCTTCATTATGTCATCCATAATGTACGCGACATCAGGACGGACGACGTTCTTGCGGACCGGCGTCGGGGCGGTTATCGTTTTGCCTTCGCCGGTAGCGATGCGAGTGATCGGCATCGGATCGACTCGGTCGCCGAGATTGGCAAACATTGTATAGGCAGTGGCGACTTGCAGCGGAGTCGCTTCGGCTGTTCCGAGTGCCATCGACGGATAGGCTTTTTCGACCTTGGGAAAGCCTGCTTTTGCAGCAAATGACATAACCTTGCCGATATTTAGCGACATCGCGATATCGACAGTTATGACGTTCTTGCTCTTGACCAGAGCGTCTCGCAGGGAAGTGTCCTTGTTCGAAAAGAAATCTCCAAAATTCCCCGGTTTGTAGCTTTCTGTACCAAAGGTGAAGGTCTTCGCCTCGTCCTTCATCATCGTGGCGGCAGTGAATTGCCGTGTTCCCGAATCGTACGCGGTATTGATCGCGGCCGCGTAGACGAAGGGCTTAAAGACTGAGCCGGGCTGACGCATCGCGTCGGTCGCCCTGTTGAATTGATTCTCCAGGTAATCACGACCGCCCACCATCGCGACTATTTCGCCGGTCTTCGGGCGTATCGAGACAAGGGCCGCATTGAGGCCGGATTTTTTTGGGAAATTCTTGTCGAGCGAGGCGAGGCGTTTGTTGACGATCTCATACGCCTTTTTCTGCAAGTCGGGGTCGATCGAAGTGTAAACACGCAGATGCTGCAGGGCGTCGGGGTCACTGACGATCTTAGGCAATTCCTCAATAGCGAACTGCGAAAAATAAGGCATTCCCTGTAGGTCTCGGGTGTTGGAGACTTGTTTTAGGGTAATGTCGGCAGTTCGATTCTCGGCTAGCTGCTGTGGCGTGATCTCGCCGGTCTCGGCCATCGATTCGAGAACCTGATTGCGGCGTTCTTTTACGCGTTCCGGTCGTTTATATGGATTGTAGCGGTTGGGGCTGCGGATGATACCGGCCAGGAAAGCGGCTTCGGGTAAGGTTAGCTGCGAGACATCTTTACCAAAATACGCATTTGACGCTTCGCCGACGCCATATATCGAAACGCCGGATTGCTGTCCGAGATAGATCTGATTGGCATAGAGCGTGAAGATCTCCTGTTTTGACAGTCGAGTCTCTAGAATCAGCGACATGTAGGCTTCTTTCGCCTTACGGGTATAGGTTTGCTCATTCGACAACAAGAGATTTTTGATCAGCTGCTGCGTGATCGACGAACCGCCCTGATTGGCGAGCGGCGAATCCTCATCGCCGTCATAGCGCCGCCATAGAGCACGAGCAATACCACGAACATTGACTCCGTAATGATCGAAGAACGAACGGTCTTCCGTTACCGTTATGGCTTTCACAAGATGGGCGGGAAGGTCGTTGAACGTCACGGTCTTGCGGCGTCCGTCGCCTTCCGCAGCGATCGAGCTGAGGATCTGTGGTTCGAGTTTGGTTTCCTGTATCTGTGCCCCGGAATCACGGTCGCCAATAGCCGCCACCGATTTGCCGTCTTTGCTGAATTTTATCGTCAGCGATGCAAAATTCTTTTTCCCGTCGATAATGCCCGTCAAGCCGGGTTCCACGGCGAGCTGATCGCCCTCGACCGAATATCGGCTACGCGAAGCGTCTGCCTGGTTATTTTTCTCGATATAGCCCGCGGATTTAAGATAATCGACGAGTTCAGTCGAAGATGTGGGCTCGCCAACCTTTAAGGTTTTTGGGGCTGAGTATATGCCCGCTGACGGTGTGAAAACCTGTCCGCTTAAAAGCCGTTGATCGATACGATCTGAAAATTCGAACCAAAAGTAAGTCGCGGTGAGAAAAGCACCTAATAGCAGGAACGAAGCGATCGAGATGGTGTAGGC
This sequence comes from Pyrinomonadaceae bacterium, assembly GCA_041737885.1. Taxonomy (GTDB): domain Bacteria; phylum Acidobacteriota; class Blastocatellia; order Pyrinomonadales; family Pyrinomonadaceae; genus OLB17. The sequence goes on from JBGSQW010000058.1 coordinate 7,330, forward strand.
GTTAAAGACCATCCGCAGAAAGCGGCGAAAACGCGATGTGGGCGGCGCCTGAAACGATTCGGCACGGCGAGATTTGACCCAGCCTTTCGGCGGCATCTTTGATCTCGTAGTTCTTGGTGTTTTTGGATCGGGCATTGCGAAACTGAGGAAGGAAATTTTTAACGCAAAATCGCCAACGGGCAAAGACGCAACAGTAGTGACTTTGCGTTAAAAGTCACTCAGCAAATTCTATCAGATTCGCAACACTTGCTGTACAGCAATTTATAGCCTTTAATTTAGCTATGAAGATCCTCGTCACCGGCGGCAGCGGATATTTGGGCACGAATGTCCGTAAATTCCTGAATGCGGACGATCTTTCTCGGCGTTCGGGATTAGACATCTTGAATACCGCCGATGTTGGCATGGTTAAGGATTACGACGTTGTCATCCATCTCGCCGCATTACTTGATAAGGATCCTGACAACTCGGGAAACATCTTTCTGACCAACGTCGAAGGTACCGTAAATCTGCTTCGCGAGATGAAGGAAGATTCGGTTTTTATCTTTGCCTCGACAAAGGACGTTTACGGGCGATTTGCCGATAATTTTTCGCAGGTGAATGAGAACTGCCCCACCCTTTTCGCTGGCCAGTCGCCGCTTGAATGGTCAAAGCTGATCGCTGAGCGTTATGTCGAATTTTATGCGAACGCACGTAATTTCCGGTCCTGCATTTTCCGGCTATCGACCGTTTACGGCCCGGTCACGGACAACAACACGCCTAATTTCGTCGGTCATTACGTCGACGCCATAAATAAAGGCGAACGTCTACAGTTGCCCGGCGGTGGAAATCCGCTCCGTGATCTGCTGCATGTGGATGATCTTTCCACAGCTTGTACAGCCTTTACCGAATCAATAATCCGCCACGGCCTCTACAACATCGGTGGTGGCCTCGGAAACGCTCTGACGCTCAAAGACCTCGTCACCAAACTTGAAGAAACCTCCGGCCTGCAAGCCGTTATCGACGAAGAAAGCCCGCTGCCAGCACCAACGCCTTTGAATTACGTCACAGATCTGAATCTGATCTCACAGGAATTAGGCTGGAGTCCGGAGATCGGGTTGAATGATGGACTGAGGACACTTTTTTGATGGCAATGGGGATTTTTTAACGCAAAGACGCAGAGAGGCAAAGACGCAAAGATAAGAATTGGTTAGGTTTATGGATGAGAATGAGATCAGCAAGACATAGTTGATTCGGCGATCGAGGTTCACAGGACGTTAGGTGGGCCGGGACTTTTGGAAGGTGTTTACGAAGAATCCCTAGCGTGGGAACTTGCGTCGCGTGGTTGAGAGTTGAACGATAACTTGAAGTCGAGCTTTCGTATAAAGGGAACAAACTCGCGACGCCGCTGCGGCTCGACCTATTGATTGAAGGGCTTGTGATCGTTGAGGTAAAAGCAGTTGTTTTGTACAACAAAATATTCGAAGTACAGGCGTTGACCTATCTAAGGTTGATGAACTTGAAACTTGCTCTGGTTATGAATTTCGGTGAGGCAAAAGTAGGCCACGCCGTTCATCGCGTAGTAAACGGCCTCTAAAAACTTTGCATCTTTGCCCCTTTGCGACTTTGCGTTAAAAAATCCGATTTCATGAAAATATTGGTTAGAGGTACAAATTGGATCGGTGATGCGGTGATGTCGATACCGGCGTTGAGGGAACTGCGGCGGATATTTCCGGATGCGAAGATCACGCTGCATACGCGTTCGTGGGCGGATGGGTTGTTTCGCGATGCGGGTTTTATTGATGATCTGGTCACCTTTGACCCGCACAAATGGAAATTCAAAGATGTCCTCGACAATTCGGATTTTCTAAAAGGTGATGGCTACGATCTTGCCCTAATGTTTCCTAACTCGTTCGAATCGGCGTTGACCACCTTTCTTTCGCGGGTTCCCAAGCGATATGGTTACAACAAGGACCTTCGTGGCCTGCTGCTAACTGAGCCGATCGCCGTACCGGAATGGAAGAACCGCCGGCACGAGGTTTTCTATTATTTGAATCTGGTATCCGAGATCGAAAAACGGGAACTCGGATGTGACACGGTTTCAGCCGCGTATCCAGATATTTCGCTCGAGGTTTCGGACGAGCGTCAGTTCGAAGCGGGGCGAAAGCTTGCAGGGCTCGGTGTAGACCCGCTCAAGAAAACGGTAGCCCTCGGCGTTGGTTCGACAAATTCACGAGCAAAACGCTGGCCGGCGGAGCGATTTGCGGAGTTGGCCGATCGGCTTCAGAGCGATCTGGATGTCAATGTTCTGCTGGTTGGGTCCGGCGAAGAGATCGATATCGCCGAACAGGTCGCGGAGCTGTGCAAGATCAGGCCTATAAATATTGCCGGCAAAACCGATCTCTCCGAAGCAGTCTCGATCCTCGCCACAATTGACCTACTGATCTCTAATGACATGGGGCTGGCACACGTTGCACCGGCGGTTGGTACCGAGACGATAGTAATATTTGGCCCGACAAATCCCGAAACGACGCGGCCACTTTCGGATCGAGCATTGTTGATCCGCAAAGATGTTGACTGTTCGCCGTGTATGCTGCGAGATTGCCCGATCGATCATCGGTGCATGACAGGCATCAGCGTGGACGAAGTTTTTGAAGCTGCCGCAGAGGTTTTTAATGCAAAAACGCTGATCAGCTACGAAGCAGATGACGAAGATGACCTGTTAATCGGTTAACCCTTTATTTGCCACCTCTGCGTCTTCGCTCCTCGCTTGCTTTGGGTTAAAGTAATGTTAATTCGCTATGAAAAGACCAGCAGTTTTTGTCGACCGGGATGGAACCTTGATCGAGGAAGTAAACTTCCTTTCACGAGTCGAAGACCTGCGTGTTTTTCCGTTTACGGCCTCTGCGATCAAGCGGCTGAAAGATAATGGTTATCTGGTCATCGTCCTCACAAACCAATCGGGCATAGCAAGAGGGAAATATACCGAGGCGGACATGCACGCGATCCATGATCAAATACAGGTAGAACTTGAGGGCGGGATCGATGCGTTTTACTACTGCCCTCATCTGCCTAGTGCGGAGTGCCGCTGCCGTAAACCAAACCTCGGGATGATCGAATCGGCTCAGGCGGAATTTGAGATCGATATGAGCAGATCGTGGATGATCGGGGATAAGAGCCTGGACGTAGAGATCGCTAAAAATGCAGGTATCGGCAGCGTATTGGTTCTAACTGGATATGGCATCAAGCATAGGCCGCTGCTGGCCGAAGAGCCGGATCTGGTCGTCGAGCATTTCGGAACGGCGGTTGAAAATATCGTTTCGAGCTCAGCCGCCTTGGCGTCCAATTAGTGGATACGCGGCGGGTCAATTCCTTCCGAAGTCGTCGTCGAGCCGCACAATGTCATCCTCGCCGAAGTAATCACCCGTTTGAGTCTCAATGAACACGAGCGTTTCCTCAGCATGAGGGTTCTCTACCCGATGGGCGTCCTCACGGGCAATGTCTATGTAATTGCCGCTATTTACTAGAATCTCATCTCCATTTAATGTTACTTTAGCTATACCGCGCACGACGTACCAATGTTCTGCGCGACGCGAATGCCGCTGGTAGCTCAGCCGCTTTCCGGGCAACACCTCGATCCTCTTTACCTTATAATTTTCGCCTTCGTCCAGGACGGTAAACGTGCCCCAAGGGCGCTGGTCAAAGGTAGGTGAATTATTTTGCTCTGCGGCGTTTTCCATATATGACTAGTTTAGGCGAAAAGGCGGAATCAGCCAATTATAAGCCGCTGCAAAAAGTACAGACACTGATCATCGGGCGTCTTGTGGTCATTTTTCTGCTGCTCGTGACGAGTTGGATATGGTTCAGCGGCACGTTTCGCCTATCGGTCGAGAATTTTCCGCAAGGGCTTTTCCTCGTCTTCACAATTTCTGTCGGCCTCACGATCGTCTACTTTTTCCTGCTGCGGCTCAGCAAAACTCTTGCGTGGCAGATCCGGGCTCAGTTTCTGCTTGATGCGCTGCTGATCACGTGGCTGGTATGGCGAACGGGTGACATTTCGTCACCTTACATAACGTTATATATCGTTTTAATAAGTGTCGGAAGCTTCTTTCTCCGTCCGCTGCCGACGCTGTTGATGTCGGCGATGTGCGCTGGGCTTTTTATTGCATTGTCGATACTCGCGATAACCTCTGTCATCGAATCTGCCGGTCCGGCGATCGAGGTGCGAAAAGCGGTGCAGGTCGTTAGTTTTCACGTGGTTGCAATGCTGGTTGTCGGTTTGCTCGCATCGCGTCTGTCGGATCGGCATCGTTCCGTGGATGAACTCGAAGAAACCGCAAAGAACCTCGCTAATCTACGGGCTCTGCACGAACGTATCGTCGAATCGATCCGTTCCGGTCTCGTGACAACCGATCTTGACGGCAATATTTTCACGTTTAATTCGGCCGCAACCGAGATCACGGGGTATCGCCTTGAGGAAGTTCAAGGCACTTCGCTTTACAAGCTGTTTGGCGATATTCGCGAGGCTATTGAACTTTCTCTTGCTGCAGCCGGAGATGGCGAGCAACTGCCAAGATTTGAGGCAGATCTTATAACGCCGGATGGGTTCGCGGTTCGTATCGGGTTCGGGGTTTCGCTGCTTTTCTCGGAGAGTAACGAGGCGACGGGGCTGATCATCACGTTTCAGGATCTGACGGAGATCCGGTCGATGGAAGAAAGCGTTCGGCGCAAGGACCGGCTCGCAGCGGTTGGGCGCGTGGCGGCGGGATTGGCGCATGAGATCAGAAATCCGCTTGGAGCGATGCGCGGAGCGATTCAGGTTCTCGAATCCAGCACACCGCCGGGAACGATGCAATCGAGCCTGATGGACATCATCCTGAAGGAATCGGACAGGCTGAACAGCATTATTACGAATTTTCTTGGTTACGCCCGACCCGCCGCAGTGGATTTTGCCGAAACCGATGTCGGCGAAGCCATACGCGAGACCGTGACGCTGTTTCGTCATAGTCCGGACTTTAGAGACGATCACGTACTCACGGCGGAAGTGGCCGACACACCGTTCATACTATTTGCAGACGGTGCTCAACTGAAACAGATATTTTGGAATCTTGCCCGCAACGCTTTGCAGGCGATGCCGGACGGAGGCTCATTGCGGATCAGCGTCGAGAATATTCCTAACAACCGAATTCGTATCGTCTTCGCAGATACCGGACGGGGCATGTCGCCTGAGCAGGTCGAACAGTTGTTCGAGCCTTTCTCAAATTCGACGTCGGGTGGAACCGGACTGGGGCTCTCGATCGTTTACCAGATCGTTAAAGATCACAATGGCGTGATCAATGTGCGCAGTCTCGAAGGAAAGGGGACGACGATCACTGTCGAACTGCCAAAAGACAACCGCCGCGGTGCCGCCGACCAAAATCGGCTGAAGCCGAAGTCTGCCGATGCCTCACTTCTCGGCACATTTTTGAACGTCGATAAGGAAGAATCTAATGTTTCTTCTTGAAATACAAAGAGTAACTTTGTGAAAATAAAGCGGGCTGCGGAGCATTTGCCCTGAAACCGCAGCTCACACCTCCAAACAATGGCCAAAATATTAATCGTTGACGACGAGCAAAGCTACCGGCAACTGCTCACGCTCGTTTTTGAAGAGCAGGGAAACACCATCCGAACTGCCATGAACGGCCGTCAGGCTCTCGATCTGCTTGCCGCTGAACCTGCCGATATCATTATCTCGGACGTCAAAATGCCCGATATGGATGGCATCGAGATGCTGAGGGCAGTTCGCGAGACGCTGCCGGATCTTGGGGTCATTCTGATGACCGCTTTTGCCTCGGTCGAGACCGCCCGCGAGGCATTCAAACTCGGAGCAGACGATTTTATCCAGAAGCCGTTCGATGTCGAGGAATTGAAGCTGATCGTTCGCAAAACGCTTGAGAAACAGGTGTTGATCAACGAGAACCGGGCATTCAAACGAGCTCAGCGGGAACGCGGCAGCGTCAAGAACATCGTTGGAACATCATCAAAGATGAATGCCATCTTTCAGATGATCGAGACGGTTGCTGAGGTTCAATCGACGATTCTCGTCACCGGCGAGAGCGGTACAGGTAAAGAACTTGTCGCCCGGGCTATCCACGATATGAGTCCGCGGGCGGAGAAGCCATTCGTCTCTATTAACTGTGGAGCATTCACCGAAACGCTTTTGGAATCAGAGCTATTTGGTTACGTTAAAGGAGCGTTTACCGGAGCGAATACAAACAGAAAAGGCCTGTTTGAAGCCGCACATAACGGAACTATCTTTCTCGACGAGATCGGTGAGATGTCACCATCGATGCAGGTCAAGCTGCTTCGTGTTTTGCAGGAACGCCGCGTCCGTCCGGTCGGAGCTCATGACGAACTGCAGGTGGATGCTCGCGTCATCGCCGCCACCAATCGGGATCTAAAGAAAATGACCGAAGAAGGGACCTTTCGCGAGGATCTCTTTTACCGCGTTTCGGTCATTCCGATGCACCTGCCGCCGCTGCGCGAAAGAGCAGAGGACATTCCGGACCTCATCGAACATTTCATCAAAAAGTTTAATGACCAGGCCGGAAAAGATGTTTCTATGTCGCCAAAGACGGCGCAGATACTGGAAAAGTATGCCTGGCACGGCAACGTCCGCGAACTCGAACACACCATAGAACGTGCCGTCGCACTGGAGCGCACCAGTGAGATCCAGCCGGAACAACTTCCGGAACACATCACCAACTATAATCCGCAGCGTATCAGTTCCGAATTCGAACTCCCCGAAGACGGAATCAATCTCGTCGCCCATCTCGACAACCTGGAAAAAACTTACGTCGTCGAAGCCCTGCGCCAATCCGGCGGCAACCAAACCAAAGCCGCCGACCTCCTAAAAATGCCCGTCCGATCACTCAGACACCTTCTAGACAAACACAGCATCCGGAATCTGTCTGCGCAAATGAGGGGCAGCGATTAAGAGTCTGGAGTCGGGAGTCTGGAGGCGGCAGTCGGGAGGATTCTTGAGTCGGGGCGTGGAGTGAGTATGGCTGGCTTTCGAAGATTTGAAGAAATACTCCGTGGCAGAAGGCACGGAAGTGTACGAAGCTTATCTATAAAATAACCCTATGTGGAGAATTCTCAAAGGATTTTGACCTTCGCGGACAGATGCGCCGTTCGAGTATTTCCGTCGCCGCTAATATTGCCGAAGGGGTTGGCAGAAAATCGGACAAAGATTTTGCTCACTTTTTGAACATAGCGATGGCTTCTGCGTACGAAACGCAGTCGCATATGTATCTGGCTCTTGATCTTGGTTACGTTGATCAGGAGGGCTTTGATATTGTGTATACATCCCTAGATGAGATGTGTCGCATGACATTCAGCCTGAGGCAATCACTAGGCGTTAAATAGCTCAGTCTTCAAATCGTGACAGTTTTTGGTAGTTTCCAATTGCCAATTACTGTGAGCATCGGTAATAACACTGACTTTCCCTCTAATTGCCAGAGCTTTCCATTCCGCCGCAAACCGTTCACAATCAACGACTTCCAGACTCCAGACTCCAGACTAATTCAGTGGCATATCTCTTGTATCTACCCTATCGACCTGGGAAAGGTACAAGATTTTTTGAATATATTTAGGAGATTGTGAATCAGACATGAAAAATCAGAAAGGTTTCTCGCTTATCGAACTTTTAATCGTTGTGGTGATCATCGGTATCATCGCTGCTATTGCTATCCCGAACTTACTTGCTGCACGTCGTTCAGCTAACGAAGGTTCGGCCGTTTCGGCTCTCCGCACCCTTCATGGTGCACAGATGACCTATGCTTCGACCTACGGCGGAGCTAACTACGCTGCTGCTCTCGGCACCCTCGGTGGAACGCTTGGTCTTATCGACTCAGCTTTGGCTACCGGAACCAAGAGCGGATACACGTATGTTGGTGGAGCCGTTGCTTTCACATCAACGGTTCCTGCAACGTTCTACGTCTCGACGATCCCATCGGCACCAACAGGTGTTACCGCAACGGGAACCCGCCGTTTCGGTGTCGCAACCGACGGTGTGTTGAAAGCAGATGCTACGACACCAGGAACTCAGTTTGACGCAACCACGGTTGCTTCAGCAGCAGCTCTTGCCAACTAGTAGCTGATCTAATTCAGTCCTTCAACGGGAGACGCTTCATGCGTCTCCCGTTTTCAATTCTTAGACCACAAATAGCCCACGCCGTAAACTAGCCAATAGCCCGTAATCATCTGACATTTTTTGTCAGAAGCGAATTGCCAATTACTGTGAATAAACAGGTCTTACTGCGTTTCCCCATTTCCGTTCTATTGGTGTGATGTGCCGTAAAGCCCCATAAAATAAAGGTTTAGTGGAAAAATTCCGTGTTCTGATTCCGTGGCACGGCTATTGTAAATGAATGAGTGGCCTCGGAAAGGTTCAACTTGATTTCAAAACTTAGGAGATTGTGAATTACAAAATGAAAAATCAGAAAGGTTTCTCGCTTATCGAACTTTTGATCGTCGTTGTTATCATCGGCATCATCGCTGCTATCGCTATCCCGAACTTGCTTGCTGCACGTCGTTCAGCTAACGAAGGTTCGTCTGTTTCCGCTATGCGTACACTGCATGGTGCACAGATGACCTATGCTTCGACCTACGGTGGAGCTAACTACGCTGCCGCTATCGGTACCCTCGGCGGTACACTTGGCCTGATCGATTCGGCCTTGGCGACCGGTACCAAGAGCGGCTACACATACACGGGCGGAGCAACTGTCTTCACGGCAACCACCCCGGCTACCTTCTTCTTCTCAGCTATCCCGTCGGCTCCGACAGGTGTGACGGCAACGGGAACGCGTCGTTTCGGTGTTTCGACCGACGGTGTGCTCAAAGCTGATACCACGCTTACTCAGTTCGCTGATGAAGCAGCTGTTATCGCAGCAGCCGCACTTGCTAACTAACTATCCCGGATTTTCCCACAATCTGAATATAAAAGGCGTGTTCCTCGGAACACGCCTTTTTTGTTTAAACACTTTTGCCGTTCGTGATAATATTTAGACGTCCGGCCTTTTCTGTGTCCGGGCGTTTAATTCGTAATACATACCTATGCCAAACGAAGGAACAGGATTTCTGCCCCGGATCTTGACCATCGCGAAAAATGCATTTCGCGAGGCGGTGCGCGACCGTATTCTGTACAACCTAATAATTTTCGTCTTGCTGATCACCGTCAGTGCTATTTTTCTGGGTGAGTTGACGGCGGGACAAGAGGCTCGCGTTATTGTCAATCTCGGGTTGAGTGCGACGCTGATATTCGGGACGTTCATATCGATCTTTGTCGGCGTCAGCCTCGTGTGGAAAGAGATCGAGAAAAAGACGGTCTATTCGATCTTTTCCAAACCTGTCGGCCGCGGCGAGTGGATAATCGGTAAATACCTCGGCTTGTGTGCAACTTTGCTCGCAAATCTCGCAGTAATGGCCCTCGGCGTGTCGCTCGCGTTGCTTTATGTGGGCGGCGGCCAGTTCATCGGCGGAGCGTGGGCGGCGGTTTTGCTGATCTTTCTCGAACTCACTATCATCACTGCGGTCGCAATAATGTTCTCGTCATTTTCGACCCCGGCATTGTCGGCTCTTCTGACCTTTTTTGTATTTATTATCGGCCATTTCAGCTCGTCATTGCTGGATCTCGCGACGACGGTCGGTTCGAAGTCAGCTATCGCCCTGTTTACGGCGATCTACTACGTTTTGCCTAATCTGTCGCATTTCAGCTTTATCACCGAAACCTCAAACGGAATGACGCCGCCGGCAGCGATGCTTGGTGGCGGGTTTGTTTACGCGGTCATTTACGACGTGATACTTCTGACGATAACGGTTGTCATATTTAGCCGACGCAACTTCAAATAATGTCGAACTCGCTGCTCAAGTCTGTCGTCCTTCCAGCCGTGATAATCGCGGCTGGATTTGGTGCGATCGTCGGTTTGAGCCGCACCATCGAAGGTGCAAAGCCCAAACTGCCCGAGACATTTAGCGATTCCGACCTCAGCATGAACGGCTCGCGGCTCAAAGGCTTTGCCCTTGGGATGGAAGGGCTTTTAGCCGATTGGTATTGGGTGCGGTCGCTGCAATACATCGGCGACAAAATGGTGGCGAGATCTGACGACGATCTCGATCTCGAAGATCTGACCTCGATCAATCCACGGCTGCTCTATCCGCTGCTACAGAATGCGACCGATCTCGACCCGCATTTCATCGGTGCTTATTCGTACGGAGCGGTTGTTCTACCAGCGATAGACAAAGAAAAGGCCGTTGAATTCGCCCGGAAAGGTATTGCGAATAACCCGAACGAATGGCGGCTGTATCAGCATCTGGGCTACATTTACTGGAAGTTGGGACAGTTCGAAACAGCGGCAGAAACCTACGAAAAAGGTGCGCAGATCCCGGGAGCGTCGTCCTTTATGCGGCTGATGGCGGCGTCGATGAAGTCAGAAGGCGGCAGCCGTGCGACGGCACGTTCGATCTATCGTCAAATGCTTGCGGAATCAGACGAAGAACCCGTTCGCATCACCGCCGAACGACGTTTGAAAGAACTCGAGTGGTTCGACGAACGAGACGTCATCAATAAGGTCCTCGCGGATTTTAAGGAACGCACAGGGCGGTGTTCCAACAGTTTTGGCGAGGTAGCGTCCCTTCTTATGCAGGCTAAATTGCCGGAAGACAGGAAGTTTCGCATTGACGCGGGCAATCGCCTGGTCGATCCGACGGAAGCACCTTACAAATTGGACAAAGAAAAATGCGTCGTCATGCTCGACGCCGAGAAAACAAAACTTCCCATCGAAAAATAGAATGGAATACGCTGTCGAGATAAAAAATCTTTCTAAGGACTACGAAACCGGATTTCTGAAAAAGAAACGCGTTCGAGCTCTGGACGACCTGACCCTTAACGTCCGTCCGGGCCAGATCTTCGGATTCCTGGGCGGGAACGGAGCAGGGAAGACCACAACCATCAAAACGCTAATGCGGCTACAGTTTCCGACGGAGGGCTCTGCCAGGATACTCGGCCACGACATCTCAAACGTTCAGATGCATCGCCGTATTGGCTACTGTCCTGAAAATCCATATTTCTACGATTACCTGACCGCTCGCGAGGTTATGGATTATTTTGGCGAGCTGTTCGGTTATGACAAGGCCACGAGGGCCAGGAAAACGGCCGACCTGCTGACTGCGGTCGGATTGCAGGAAAAGGACTGGAAAAAGCAGCTTAGAAAGTATTCGAAAGGAATGCTTCAGCGTGTTGGCCTGGCTCAATCTCTGATAAATGACCCCGAGATCGTTTTTATGGACGAACCCATGAGCGGCCTTGATCCCGTGGGGAGGCGTGAGATTCGCGAACTGATCGCCGGATTACGTGAAAAAGGAACCACGGTTTTCATGTCCACGCACATTCTTTCGGACATTGAGGCTTTGTGTGACGAGGTCGCGATACTTCGCGGAGGAAAGCTCGCAGCCGCCGGGAATCTGAATGAATTGCTCGCAAACGCCGAAGATTCGCGTCATCTCGAAGTAAATATCGAGGGATTGACCGCTTTAGCGATCAGCGATGCGATCGACATGGTTGCGGGTGCTTCGTTGGTTGGCAAGCCGAATGGCGTGAGTATTCAGATCGTCGATGAATCTGACATTGACGCCGTGCTTATGATCACCCGCGAAAAAGGCGGCCGACTGACATCGATCCAGCCCGTAAAACAATCTCTGGAAGAGCTTTTCGTTAGAGAAAGCTCTTAAAACGGTAATAGTTATAGCTCTGACGTCGAAAAACGCGGCTTATTCAGCCTTGATAGCCGTTACTTTCCATCTGATGTTTGCCCGATCATCTTCTTTCTTAAAGCCGTCGAGCGTCAGCGTGATCGGAATGATCTGGCCCGGAGCAATAATGGATTGCTGAACCGGCACAACCAGGATGCGCCGCTCGCGAATTACGTCGTTGAATTGCGTTACGACGGCGACATTTACTTCAAGAGCCGTAACGGTCTTCGTTCCTTTATTGCGGATCTTGCCGTTAATGTACATCGAGATTGTTCCCATTCCCGTCGGCGACTGGACTGTGCCTTCGTCGGTCGAGATCACGATGTCCTTTTGAAGCTCGGCAAACTCGGGTGAGCCTTCCTTAAAAGTTCCGGCCATGATGGTTGCCGTTTGCTCTTCGATCGAAGGACGCAGGGACAACACACCGATCACGGTTCCAATGACCACAATTCCAATTATCATGCCCGCCAGGAGCAGTTTATTTATCCCGCCCTTTTTTTCTTTCGGTTTGAATAGATCGTTCATATTTTAATTTTACAGCAGCGCAGCTGAGACTCAGATTCGGAAATGAAATTTTCCGTTCATTATTAACGGCTCTGCGGATGCTTTCTCATTTGCATTCGCCCTCACCTAAGTTAGATGGCGGTTTCTAGTAAATGTTCCGATACGGTATCATTTTCTTCAAAGCCCCAATAATGTCCACGCCGGAAAAGACAACCGCACAATTGCCAAAATACGTCGAAGCCGCCTTGCCGGTGCCGCTGCGTCGTGTATTCACCTATCGGATCCCTGAGACGATGAGCGAATCGATAAAGCTCGGGGCCCGGCTAATGCTGCCTTTCGGCAGGCGAAGCGTGACGGGCTATGCGGTCGGCCTACACACCGAACTTCCGCCCGATGTCGAGATCGACGAGTCGAAGATCAAAGACGTTATCGAACTTACAGACGAAGAACCGCTCATCACGCCGGAGATACTGACGCTGACGCAGTGGACCGCCGATTATTACTCATCGTTCTGGGGGGAAATGCTGAAAGCTTCGCTCCCGGCCGGGATAAATTCCGAAAGAGTGCGGCCCAAGCGGCGAAAGGCAGTGCGGCTGATAGATGGCGGACTATCGGACCAGACAAAACTTCTCACGGACCAACAACAAAAGATCGTCGATCTTTTGAAAGCCAGCGGGGGCGAGATGTTGTTTACGGACGTTCTCGAGCAGGCTGATGCGAACGCATCTCCCCTGAATACCTTGGCGAAGCGCGGCGTTGTTGAGGTTTATGTTCAAGATGTAATGCGAGATCCGCTCGCGGGTGCAGCGTTGCCGGTGAAGGATGATTTTGAGCTGACGCCGGAACAGCAAGCTGCTTTGGATTCGATCACGACGGCATTGACCGCCAGCGAGACCTTCAAGTCCTTTCTGCTTCACGGCGTAACGGGAAGCGGTAAAACTGAGGTCTATATTCGGGCAATGCGGTTCGCTCTGGATGAGGGGAGATCGGCGATGATGCTAGTGCCGGAGATCGCTTTGACGCCAGTGTTTTCGCGTCGGCTGCGGACGGTTTTCGGGTCAGAGGTCGCGATCTTGCATTCGAATTTGTCTGTCGGCGAGAGATATGACGAATGGCGGCGTATTCGGCGCGGTGATGCTCGGATCGCGATCGGCACTAGGTCGGCTGTTTTTGCGCCGCTTGAGAATATCGGGCTTGTGATCATTGACGAGGAACACGACCCGTCATATCGCCAGCACGAATCGCCCTTCTACAACGCCCGCGACGTCGGCGTAATGCGTGCGCATCTCGCTGGTGCAGTCGTTGTACTTGGTTCCGCAACTCCGGCGATGGAATCGTTTTTTAACGCTCAGACAGGAAAATACACATATCTCCAACTACCAGACCGCATCGGCGGTCGCGGGCTAGCGACGGCTGAGTTGATAGACATGCGTGAGGTATTCAAGCGGTTTGGTAAGGACGTTGCTTTATCACCCGAACTGCTCGAAGCCGTCACTGAAACGCACGCCCGCGGTGAGCAGGTAATCATTTTGCTCAATCGACGTGGCTTCTCGCAGTTTGTGCTTTGCCGCACATGCGGCGAAACGCTGAAATGCCCCAACTGCGACATCACGCTCACCTTTCATCGCGGCGACAACAAATTACTTTGTCACTACTGCAATCACCGCGAAAAATCGCCAAAAACGTGTCCACATTGTCAGAGCGAATATCTCTATTTTGTTGGCGAGGGAACTGAGAATATTGCCGATCAGCTAACGAAAAAATTCCCCGAAATGCGTATCGCCCGCGTCGATCGAGACACGATGGCACATAAGGGCGAGATGGAGGATGTGCTGCTCAAATTTGCGGCAGGCGGCCTCGATATGCTTGTCGGTACGCAGATGATCGCTAAAGGGCATGATTTTCCGAACGTTACGCTCGTCGGTGTGATCTCGGTCGATATCGGATTGGGCCTGCCGGATCTGCGTTCTGCTGAAAGGACATTTCAACTGATCACGCAGGTCGCTGGACGTGCGGGACGCGGCAAGAAGGCCGGGAAAGTGATGATCCAGACGTACTATCCCGATCATTATGCTCTACGATTCGCTAAGGAACAGGATTACCTCGGTTTCTATAACGAAGAGATAAAATTCCGCAAGCGCCTCGCCTATCCGCCGTTTTTCGTTCTCGCGTCGATCCTCATCAAGCACCGCGACCACCCATACGCGTCGAAGATGGCAAACATTCTGAGGCGTTCGTTGGATACGGCGAATCGCGAAAAGACCGCTCGAATCCTCGGCCCCGCACCGGCTTCGCTGTCGCGTCTGAAAAACGAATTTCGCCTGCAAATCATTCTAAAAGGCGTCAGCCGGCGTTCGTTACGCGAGATACTCGACATAGGCTTGGCGGAAGCTGAACAGAACGGCTGCGACCTTAAAACGGTGAACGTCGAGATCGATCCGGTAAACTTAATGTGAGTGTTTACGCCAATCCATCGTGCTACGATTTGAATGGAACTGTCGCGCAACTCGGAATATTTTGAGTGATCTGGGTATAATACTGTCAGAACTTACGGAGGAGAATCATGAGTACAGACCTAGGAATTACAGACGAAGTGGCTGAAGCCGCGGACGATTTTTTGAAATATCCGCTATACAAAGTGGTTAGCGTGTTCACCGAGAAAATGGAAGTTATGCCTGCGGTTGAGGAGTTGCGGGCGAACGGGTTTTCTCAAGATGACATCGAGGCCTATTGCGGCTGGAAAGGCGCAGGCGAAAAGACTTATCCCGAAACGAACCACGGCATCTGGGACAATTTTCTACACGCCGCATCACACGTTGGGCCGTCGCGAACGTATTTGGAACGCTATGAGCAGCATCTGCAGGATGGCGACTGCATCATCTCTGTAAAGGTGGCAAATAAGGAGAAAAAAGCTACTGCCGCAGAGATCCTTCACCGTCATACCGATGAGCGCGTGACGTATTTTGGCCTGCTCTCGATGGATGAGATAAAATAACTGAAGGTTACTGTCCTTCGCGACCCGGGTTAAATTAGCCATTAAAAAGAACCGCGACCTGTTGAGGATCGCGGTTCTTTTCTTTGAGATCAATGTTCCCGTCCAATGACGAACGAGAAGATGCTCACTACGGTCGTTACTTCATACCCAGATTCTTAACCAGAAAGCCGTAGATATCGGCAGTTTCCTCGATCTGTTTAGCGGTTGGCTTACCTGCTCCGTGTCCAGCTTTTGTTTCGATACGGATCAAAACGGGGGCGTCGCCTGCCTGTGCGGCCTGCATTGCAGCAGTGTATTTAAAGCTGTGAGCAGGGAAGACACGATCATCGTGATCGGCAGTGGTTACCAGCGTCGCCGGATATTTGGTGCCCGGTTTCGCGTTGTGATACGGCGAATAGGCGTACATCACCCTGAAATCAGCTGCATCTTCCGGCGAGCCGTAGTCCGATGTCCAAGCCCAGCCGATCGTGAATTTGGTGAATCGGAGCATATCCATTACCCCAACAGCAGGCAGAGCCGCTCCAAAGAGACCAGGATTTTGGTTAAGTACCGCTCCAACGAGCAACCCGCCGTTCGAGCCGCCCTGGATAGCAAGTTTAGGTGTCGAGGAATACTTATTCTCGATCAGCCATTTTCCTGCGTATGCGAAATCGTCGAATGTGTTCTGCTTGTTGAGCCTCGAACCGCCTTTCCACCATTCTTTGCCGTATTCGGCTCCGCCACGAATGCATGCAACGGCATAGACACCGCCCATTTCGAGCCAGGCAATACGTGCGATCGAAAATCCGGGCGTCGAAGAAATATTAAAACCGCCGTAACCATAGAGGATAGTCGGGTTAGAGCCGTCTAGCTTGAGACCTTTCTTATGCGTGATGAACATCGGGACCTTCGTCCCGTCCTTGCTCGTGAAAAAGACCCGTTTGACCTCAAATTGATCTGGATCGACTTTCGCTCCGGCTTTCTTGAACATTACGCTCTTGCCAGTCTTCATGTTGTAGCTGTAAATCGTCGGCGGAGCATTAAAGCTCGAGTACGAGTAAAACGTCTCGTGATCGGAACGCCTGCCGCCAAATCCTCCGGCAGAACCGATGCCAGGAAGCTCGACATCACGAACCCACTTTCCGTCAGTCTCAAAGATCTTGATCTTGGTCGCCGCATCATTCATGTAGTTCAGAACAAACTGGTTGTTAATGAACGACACGCCGTTGAGCGTATCCTGCGTTTCAGGAACGACATCTTTCCACAGATGTTCCCGAGCAAGGACGTTTACCTTCACCACTTTTCCGCGTGATGCATCACGGTCCGTACGGAAATAGAAATTTGCCTCATCATTGCCGACGAAGGAATAGCTATTTTTGAGGTCGGTGATCAGAGGCAGGATCGGAGCTTTTTCCATGGTCAGATTCTTAAAATAGACCATGTTCATTCGTTCGGTGCCCTTGCCAACCGTGATTATCAGCCAGTTACCATCTTCGGTAACACCGCCACCGACAAAATATTCCTTGTTGTCCGGACGCTCATAGACGACGTAATCCTCAGACTGCGGCGTTCCGAGCTTGTGAAAATAGAGTTTCTGGAAATAGGTCGTGTTCTTAAGTTCCTGCCCTTTCTCAACCGGAGCATAGCTGCTGTAAAAGAATCCCGAATTGTCTTTGAGCCACGAAACACCGCCATTGCGGTTCGGAGCAAGCGTGTCGGGCAAATATTCGCCCGTTTCAGTGTTCATGATCCGCCATGAGGTGCGGTCGGAACCTGAAATAGAAACGCCGTATGCCCACAATTTACCGTCGTCCGTGAATGAAGAACCGCTCAGCGATGCCGTTCCATCGGCCGATAGCTTGTTTGGGTCGAAAAATACCTTGCCGGGATCGTTGATAGAATTTGAGCGGTAAAGAACGCTTTGATTCTGAAGGCCGTCATTCTTTGAATAAAGGTAAAAGCCGTCGGCGATCTTGGACGGTGCAGAAAATCGCTCGTAATTCCAAAGTTCCGTCAGGCGATTCTTGATCTTTTCCCGTTGCGGAATGGTTGCGAGATAAGAATCGGTCAGACGGTTCTGGGCAACGATCCACGATCGTGTTTCGGTAGATTCGGTATCTTCCATCCAACGGTACGGATCCGCCACCTTAGTACCATGAAAATCATCAACCTGATCAGCCCGACGGGGTTTTGGGTAATCGTACTTCTGGGCCGGCACCGCAGCCGTCAGAAAAGCGCCGAGGATCAGCAAACTCATCGATCTCTTAAACATAACGCGTTCATACTCCTGTTTCGAAAAGATTTTCGTTAAGTATAGAACGCGTTAAATGGAAATGAAAGCTAGAGGTAATGGTTAAAAAACCGGCAGGTTTTCTTCGACGTCTTTTACAGAGTGCAATGACTTAATTTCGACAGGAAGCCTTTCCGGCATCCAGGACTTTCGCTCGTACAAAGCTTTTTCGGCATTTTCGACCGTTAGCGGCCGTGCGAGCAGATAGCCTTGGCCGTAGTCGCAGCCCAGATTCTGCAGCAGGTTGAGCTGTGATTCGGTTTCGATGCCCTCAGCGATGACCTTCTTCTTGAGATTCTTGGCAAGTGAAATGATGGTCTGCAATATCTCAGAATTCTCACCTTTCTCACCGACGCTGTAAACGAATGATCGATCGATCTTTAGTGTGTCGAACGGCAAGCGATGCAAATAGCTGAGACTTGAGTAACCTGTACCAAAATCATCGATGCTGAGCTGAACGCCGAGCAGCTTCAGCCGGTTGAGCATGTCGATCGTGTGCTCCGCATCTTCCATTGCCGCGCTCTCAGTGATCTCTAACTTCAGGCAGAATGGGTCGATCTTTGACAGATCAAGAGCCTCGCGTACATCCGTTATGAGGTCATCGTTTGAGAGGTGTTTGCCCGATATGTTTACACTCACGATCAGGTTCCGGTACGCCGGACTTGTCTTTTGCCACGCCGCGAGCTGCCGCGTCGTCTCTTTCAGTATCCATACCGTTATCGGTATTATCAGCCCGGATTCTTCAGCGATAGGAATGAACTTGTTTGGAGGTATATTGCCAAATTCCGAGTGGTTCCATCTGAGCAATGCCTCAAAGCCCATTAAGCTGCCGTCCTGAATATCGATAAGCGGCTGATAGCTCATTGACAACTCTTTTCGCTCAAGAGCATGGCGAAGATCGTTCTCGTAGCGAACACGCTCAAGAAATCGTTCTCTCAATTCCTTAGTAAATACAGCGACACCGCTATTCCACTCTTTCGCGTAGTGCATGGCGATATCAGCGTCACGAAGAACTTCTTCCGGCGTGTTGTATTCCGTATCACACGGAGCAATACCTATATTTACAGTCACCGAGACATTATTTCCGCTGAGCGAGAAGGGCTGCGCGATGTTGTCGAAAATGCGCCGAGCGACTTTTTGAGCTTTTCCGACCGACGAAATATCTTTGAGTATGACAGCAAACTCATCTCCGCCGATGCGGGCAACCATGTCTGCGGCATTGAGCATTCTCACGAATCGTTTTGCCGCGACTATCAAAACCTTGTCTCCAAGGGCGTGACCAAGGCTATCGTTGATGTTCTTGAACTTTCTCAGGTCGAGGAAGAGAACATAAAAGGTTTTTGACGGATCTGCTTTGTAGAGTTCGATGCGTTCACGCAGCTTGTCTCCGAAATGCTTGCGGTTTGGCAGATTGGTCAGTGAATCATGGAGAGCGGAATGCTGAAGGTCCTTCTCGCTTTTGCGCAGAGCTTCGTTCGCTCGTTCTTCTTTCTCGAGCGTGACTGCGAGCTGATCAGCATGTTTTTCGGCTTCTCGGCGACGTTCGCGTTCCAGCTCAGCTTTTTCCCGCTCAGCCTCCTCGGTTTGCTGCATTGCATCGTTAACCTCATTGATCGACTGCCGATAGCTAAGGTAAAGAATGACCAAGGCAAAGAGAGCGATACCGCCAGTGAGCTTGTCACCGAAGTAATAGAGCTTGAACAAAAGCCCCGCCAGGCCGGCACCCACGATCTGGGTCATCGAGCTGGTAAAGGTATCATCCTTCCAGGTTTTCCAGATGCTTGTTCCTTTCCTCGCCCAGGCAAAAACCGCGACCAGACTTGACGAGATCACAAACTGTGACAACGCGAGCACGCCGACTGTCGAAACGATGTACTGCGTGCTATTAACTGCAACACTCAAAAAAGGTTCGACGCTCGCCCACGCAATAAACGTCAGGGCGGTCGTCACGGTGTTGATCGACACATTGGTCGGGATCATCCACTTGCCGAAATAAAAGCCCTTGGAGCGGAGGTAATAGCAATTCGAGGCGGATTCTAAAGCTGCGACGATGATCGCTGCCGGGCCGCCGTATATAAGGAAAGTAAGAAAAATAGTCGCGTCTGAAAAGCTTATCGCGAATCTGGATCGCGGCAAAGCGAGCGCCATTCTCGGCGCAAGTATCACCGCTATCGCAAGAATGACCAAAAAGCCCCAGCTAAACGATGCCTTTGGCAAGTCGGATAGCGCGAGGGCGAAGGCTACGGTCGCAGCTAGGATAAAGATCCCTTTAACTATGTTAGAAAGGGTTTCTCTGTTCATAAAGGGTGGGGTTATGAGAACAGCGGCAAAGTAAAGAAGACGTTTAGATGGGCTCAGGTTCCATCTAACTCAAGCAGTTTAACACGTTTAACGCTGAAAAGCTAGAAAAAATCGAGACATTAACCACGTGTGTATAGCAGTTATACACCTAGAATTTGTATAAAAAGTACACAGTCTTGTAAGTCTGTGCAAACACTCAGGTTAGCGTAAAGTCATGAGTAAAGTGTTACCTGGGTATCCAAATCTTATAAATGTCAAAAAAATGCGGATATTAAGAAAAAATGACTCGTAAGTGTTGCAAATAGTAATGATACAGAATTTGCAAAAAAAGCGGCACGCTGTGGCACGCGGGTTGAATTATAGGAGTGCAAGACAGGGAACAATCAGGGTCTCAGCAAGTAAAAAAAACTTTTTTTGGAGAAGATAAAATGAAAAACACTACTAAAGCACTCGCACTCGCAATCGTACTTATGTTCGGAACCACATTCGCAAACGCTGAAGGCATCATCATCGGCGACAGAGCGGAGAAAGGCTGCACTAAGGAAGTCAACGAAGGCATCATCATCGGCGACAAGGCTGAAGGCTTCTTCAGCGGACTCATCGACACCCTCGAAGGTATCATCATCGGCGATTCGAAAGAAGACGCTCCTTGCCTCGATAAAGAAGGCATCATCATCGGCGATCGTGCAGAAGGCATCATCATCGGCGACTAGTATCTAACACGTCATCCACTTTCCAACCGGGAGGGAAAGAAAGGCGGCTTCGTCGGGAAACTGACGAGGTCGCTTTTTCGCGTGCGACGGCAGCAATGGTGCCGTGGCGGCGTCCGATCAAGCCATTCACTTCCGTTCGGACGATACTCGTTCAAAATAGGGAATCCCTTACCTCAAACAGCAAAGCTCCCAAGACTATTGCGCTCGGAAGATTTTTGATGACAAATTGAGCACAAACTGTATAGAATGTTACTGCCCTTCCGGGCTGTCGAAAATTTTGACTGAACTTCCACCTCTCCCATCGGTTCAAAGTTAAATAAACTTAAATCTTATTTGTTGAATAGCATCACATATTCATTCTATGCAAAACAAAACATCTTCTGGCGCGCACGTTGAACGTTCGCAGCCTCGCCTTGCGATCGATCTCGAAGCCATTATTCAAGCTAAAGACACCGACGGAAATAATTGGAAAGAAATGGCGACAGTCACGACGATTTCGCGTAACGGAGCGGGATTTTCGTCACCACAACCGTGCAGCGTCGGTCGTCTCGTGGGAATGGTTCTGCAAATGCCCCGGGATCTAAGAGTTTACGATAGGAAGAAAGATCTCTATCCTGTCCTCGGTCTTGTTCAATACTGCAATCCGAGTCGCGTTCCGGGCGAGGACGTTTACGACATAGGTGTCGCATTTGTCGGCAAAAATCCGCCAGAAAGCCATGAGCGGAACCCGTCCCAGCAATACCGGATAACGGGAATGGAAAAAAACGGGCTCTGGAGCATCACTGAGGCGGACGGAACGTTCAAACCCCGACGGTATCCACGATATTCCATGTCTCTGCAGTTCATGGTGAGCTTGCTGCAGCGTGAAACCCGAAGCGTCGTAAAGAATACCGCCACAACCCGCGACGTCAGCATAGGCGGTGCATCGCTCAAATGCGACCTTGATGCAAAGGTAGGCGATAAAGTGAAAGTCGCATGCGAGAAGCTGGATTTTTACTCCATCGCGACAGTTAGAAATTGCGAAAGTACGGAAACCGACGAAAATCTTCTGCGAGTCGAGTTCCTCGAAAACGAATTTCCGGTCGACAAGCTCCATCTTGCAAAAGAACCCAAAGCTGAGCCGGTAGAAAACGATGATGACGAGGAAGTAAAGGCCGATCATAGCTCGGTGGCCGGAGAAATGCAGGAAACTGAACCGGAAGGCGAGGCCAGCAGCGAGCCCGAGATTGTGCAATTCTAGGAGGTTTTGCCGATTACGAGATTGCGGTTGGGTCTTAACGCGGGGTTCTGAGGTCAATTTCTCATGCAATAAAAAGACGGCTGAGATTTTGACCTTCTTTGAATTGGGGCGGTCAGCGGGAGATTCTTCTGAGGTTAGCGATGGCGTCCGGGAGGACTTTGATGAGGCGGACGACGTCCTCGTCGGTGTTGAAGCGCCCGAAGCTGAAGCGGATCGCGGAACGAGCATGCTGGTCGTCGGAGCCGAGAGCCCGGATGACGGGTGAAGGCTCGAGATTTCCCGACGAGCAAGCCGAGCCGGTCGATACGGCGATGCCTTGCATATCGAGGTTGATCAGCAGAGCTTCGCCTTCGACGCGATCGAACGAAATGTTCGAGATGTTCGGGAGGCGATTTTCGCGATGGCCGTTGAACGTCAAGCCATCCACTATCTCCCCGATCTTGCTCTCAAAGCTGTCTCGTAGGCTTCTCAGATAATCACTGGCGAGGCTGATCTCGTCTTGAGCGATCTCACAAGCTTTCCCGAATGCCACGACGTTTGGAACGGATTCAGTACCGCCGCGAACTCCGCGTTCCTGCGATCCTCCGATATTCTGAGGGTGCAGGCGGACACCGCGCCGGACGTATAAGGCTCCCGTTCCTTTAGGTGCATAGATCTTATGAGCCGACATCGATAAAAGGTCACAGCCGATCTCCTCGACATCAACGGCCATTTTGCCGACCGCCTGGACCGCATCCGTGTGAAACCAGATCTTTCTGCCTTTTTCACGCAAACCTTTTACTAACAGCCCGATCTCTGCAACCGGCTGGATCGTGCCGATCTCATTGTTAGCGGTCATTACTGAGATCAATACAGTCTCAGCCGTTATCGCCGCCTCGACATCTGCGACCCTAACGAGGCCGTCATCGTAAACAGGAAGGTAGGTTACCCAATAGTCCTGCTTTTCGAGATCTTCGCAGACGCTTTTGACAGCAGAATGTTCGATCGCCGAGGTGATGATGTGACGGCCATGCTTGTTATTCGACTCAACTAAGCCGCGTATGGCAAGATTATTCGCCTCCGTGCCGCCCGATGTGAACACCACTTCATTTGGCCGAGCATTGATCAATGCCGCGACCTGATGACGGGCACGGTCGATAGCCCCGCGAGCCTCTTGCCCAAACGAATGGATGCTCGAAGCGTTGCCGAACTTCTCAGTGAGATACGGCATCATCGCCTCGACCACCTCAGAAGCGATCGGCGTGGTGGCACTATTGTCGAGATAGATCCTTTTCATCAGATCCGCCGATCATGCGGGCGAAGTAGCCGTTTTGGCAGGTTTTGGAGCAACATCAACCAACCATTTCCCGTCGATCTTTCTAAGGAAGTGGTCAACATTCTCGGTTTTGGGCCCAAATGCGGGCTGCGTGTTGCTGTTCGCCGCCTTATTTGCCGCAGGCTTTGCCGGAGCGGCGTTCGCATTGGTATTCTGCGGTGCATCTTCAGTCTTAGGAGCTTCCTTCATCGTCAGTTTTACGATCAAAGCAGCTGTCTCACTCGACGCAGAAGCTCCGGAAACTTCAGCTTTTTCAACCTGGCCTTTCCTGGTCAATGATTCGCAAAATCCCTGGACGCCGCCGATGACAGACTTCTTAAATTCCTCGGTCAGCATAGCATCGAGGCCTGCACAATCCTGTTTCAGAGCAGCCTCGTACACCTTATCCATCGCACCGCTCGGTTCGTCGATCATGGGTTCTGGTATTTTTTGAGCAACATTGGCATTCGCGTTGGCGTTCGCGGCTGAGCTGTTCCCATTCTGGGCCGTTCCGCCACAGGCCGACGCCAGAATGACGGAGGACAAAGTAAATATCAAAAGGTTTTTCATAAACATGCCACGATTTTAAACTATTTCTGAGCATCTTGCCCATCGCCAGATCGGCTCCATTTGATGGTAAATTTGAATTAAACGATCCGGAGACACAAAAAGCGTGTAGAAACGGACAAGTCCGGCACTTAAATAAGGCGTATTCGAGCTTTAAGATCTATCTTACCCACAAAAATATCTCTTGACAAAATGTCTTATACGTGACATGTATTGTCATGGATCGTAGGTCTTTGAAATTCGATAATGAGATCGATATCAGGAACGCTTTTTTTTTCGCGTTTTGTCGGATGTGGGGAGAAATGCCCCGTCTCACTTACGCGGAAGTTTTTGTTAAGTGAGACGGTTATTGGCGATAAGGGGCTTTATTTGCAGACAGTTAGGCCTTGTTTTTTTGTCCTCGCAAGTGAGACGATTTTGGGGACGACGATCAAACGTGGCGGGTCGAACTTTCTTTGGTAGTTTCCAAAAGATCCGTGAATAAAGTAATGTGTATCTTGGGAAACTGTGACTGCATCTAACGGCTTAAGAGTCTGAAGTTGGACAGGTGAAAATAATGGATTTTGCTACAAAGGAAATTTTTAAAAGATACGCTAGCATACTGGTCGGCCGTCCGATCTCGCCCGTGTTTCTAAACATTCTCGTAACAAGCGTTTGCGATATGCGCTGCACGCACTGCTTTTTTACCGAGGAACTAGATGACCGGCCGCGTAAGAAACTGCAGATGAAAGCTGACGAGATCGCCAGGATCTCCGAAACTCTGGGAGGAAATCTCGGTGTTTTGGTACTGGCGGGCGGTGAACCTTTCACACGAAAGGATCTCCCTGAGATCGTTCGAGCGTTTTACGAGAACAACAAACTCGACAGCGTCTATCTAATGTCTAATGGGCAGATCCATCCAAGAATTTTTCCTGATGTCGCCCGCATCATGGACGAATGTCCAAATCTGAACGTCAGCGTCGCCCTCGGCATCGATGGCATGAAGGACGCTCACGAGAAAATTCGCAGGAAAGAGGGAAGTTGGGACAAAGCTATCCACACAGCCCGCACGCTGCAGCAGATGAAGAAAGAGCAGTATCCAAAGCTCGATATTCAAACGTGTACGTGCGTGATGCATTCAAACGAGGACACGATATTCGACTGGTACGATTTCCTTAAGCACGATCTCAAGCCGGATAAGGTGAATATCAACTACATTCGTCCTCCATCGGCTGATCCGATCGAATTAAAGTTCGATCACCGACGCTATCAGGAACTCTCGCACATGATCCTTGAGGATACGAAGAGTGCTGCCCTGAAGAATAATTACGGCGGCAAATCGGGTATTTTCAAGGCCGCGGTCGATATCTACATGCACGATATCATCGCCAAGACCAAGGAAGAGGGCAAAGCTCAGCTAAAATGCTACGCCGGTAGCGCAGGGGCCGTTATTTATGACAACGGAGTGCTTTCCTCGTGCGAGAACAAGGCGGATGTGCTGAATCTGCGCGATTACGATTGGGATTTCCAGGCAGCCTGGAAGACGGACCTCATGAAAGATCGACGTAAAGAGGTTGCAAACGGCTGCCACTGTACGCACGAATCGAACTGCTTCTATCCATCGCTGCCGCTTAATCCGAAACATCTGATACAGATCAAGAAACTGGAAGGTCAGATGAAGAAAGCGGCTAAGAATGCGGAATTTATGGCCGCGAGGGAAGTGGCATTGAAAGCCTAAGGTCAGCAAGCTTTTAAATGTCACGATCGACCCCAAAAATCCTGATCATCTCGTCCGACACCGGCGGAGGGCATCGCTCTGCCGCGCAGGCTATCTCTGACGGATTTGATAAGTTTTGGAAAGGGGATTCGTCGGTCGTTAAGATCATAAAGGGGGTCGAGGAATCGCACCATATCACGGACAAGCTTGTTAATGGTTACAATTGGATGCTGAAGAACCGTCAGCATTGGATGAAATATCTATACTGGGCCGTCAATAAGGTTAGGCCCGAGACGCGTGAATTTTTTCACCGTCGTTGTATGGGTTACATCCGTGACCAGTTTGAAAAGTGGTGTCCGCATGTCGTGGTGAGTGTTCATCCTCTGACTCAGCATATCTTTGCCCGAATCCTGAAAGAACTTAAACTATCAGATCAAGTTCCGCTTGTAACTGTTGTAACTGATCCGTGTTACGGGTTTTGGAGAGGGTGGGCTTGTGACGACGTGTCGCTTTATTTGGTGGCGAATGAAGATGCCAAGAACCAACTTCTCGATTATGGCGTGTCACCTGAAAAGATCAAGATATCGGGCATGCCAGTGAATCCTAAGTTTCGGGAGGCGGACGAAAAGGATGCACAGGAAGCTCGCCGGATCTACGGGCTCGACCCTGATAAATTCACAGTATTTGTAAATGCTGGTTGGGTCGGCGGCGGCAATATACCGCAGATCTTCAGGGAGTTGGTGCGTGGTGAACTTGATGTTCAGGCCATCTTCCTCGCCGGTAAAAATGAAGAACTCCGCCGCGAAGCCGAGGAGATCGCCAAACACGCGAAATTTCCGGTCAAGGTCATTGGTTATTCCGACGAGATCGAAAAGCTGATGCACTCGGCCAATGTTATGGTCTCAAAACTTGGTGGTTTGACGACCTTTGAGGCCCTCGCCTGTCGTCTGCCCATCATTGCAGATGCTACAACACCGCCGATGCCTCAGGAAGCCGGAACGTCGACGCTGCTTGAGAAGCAAGGGGCAGGGATATTGCTCCGACGTTCGATCGATATTGTGCCGACCATACAGAATTTGCTGCTCGACAACGGCGATTATTCGCGAATGAAGGCGGCAACTGTCGGCATGACGATGCCCAATTCAACGGATCAGATAATACGCGAGATAAACGCGATCCTTCCTTATCCATTCACAAACGAACGTGCGGCAGCCTAGAGTGTCGAGATGATGTTCATGTAAAAATTCCCGAGCTTAATGCCCGGTGCGACATTGGCCTCTTTGATCATTTTTTGTAGGGCTTCTTTCCCAAGATTCTGCAAATAATTGGTGATCGTTTCCATGATGGTCGACGACGCTACCAGCCGCCAGTTTAGTGTTGCCCGACCGAGTTGGGCGAAATGCTGGGCAAGTGCGGGGTTATTGTTCGAATAGTTCCAACTGTGGTCGCGGTTGCGGCCGAAAACGGTCTCGGTGCCGTCGACGCGTTTGCCGGTCACGGCAAATCCAAAAGACTGGCCGTTGGGAGTTGTGAGCGAAGCGGCCAGCGAAAAGCGGATATTTATTGCGCCGCTGTTGTGGATCCGTCCCCAGAAAGTGTAATCACCGTTCTGCTTGACTAGGATGTCCATATTTCCGTTGATCGGAGCCCAACCGTCCGTGTTCAAACGTGCGCTGGTGCGATAGTCGGGCATTAAATCGTGCGGTAGAACGAACATATATCCGTAGGGCGAGTGAACGCCGCCGGCAGGACAGTTGCCCTTGTTGGGAAAACCGTCAAAAACCATCCCCATGCACTTCTGGCAATAGCGCCATTTATCCTGATTGTTGCCGTTCGCGGGGATATCGTGTGGAAGCGTAAATATGTAACCCTGCGCGGTGTGTACGCCTCCGGCGGCACAGGTCCCTTTTCGGGGATTTCCGTTCCAGAACATAACAAAACACTTATTGCAGAATCGCCATTCGATCTGTGCTTTTGGCGTTTCAGGAGTGTTGAATGGCAGATGAAAGACGAATCCCATCGCATTGTGTGCTCCGCCCGCAGAACATCGTCCTTTGGCGGGAAATCCGTTGTAGAAAAGCGACATGCACTTGCCGCAAAAACGCCATTCAACCTGAATGTCCGGTGCTGCAACCATCTCGGGCATTGTTCCGGCAGCCGCCGTTCCCGAAATAATTGGCAGCCATAGCGGAGCGGACATCAACGGAACGTTTTTCAGTAAAAACTCGCGGCGATCGGATGTCGACATGTGGATTTTCCCCTCTAATAAACTATTGATTTAACGAAAGATAGCGTTAAACCTCTTTATTGTCAACGCTTTTCTCGATATTGCGGACGTCTGAGCATTCCTTGATTTCACTTTTCGCTCGGATTTGATTAACCTGATTGTTTGAATACCATTCGTTGAGGGCAAAATCTTTGGCTTTATTACTTGAAGGAAAACGTGCGTTCGTCTCGGGCGGAACACGCGGCATCGGGGCCGCTATTTGCGAGGTTTTTGCACGCGAAGGTGCAGATGTCGCGTTCAATTATCATTCGAGCGACGACCTGGCGGACGAGGTTCGGGCGAAGATCGAGGCTCACGGGCGCCGAGCTCTCAGCTACAAGGTCTCTGTCACCGATCGTGTTGGGATGAAGCACATTGCTCGTGAGATCAAAGAAGCGTGGGGGCCGATCAACGTTCTCGTTAATAACGCTGCGGTCAACAAGGGCGACAATTTCGCGACAACGACCGACAAAAGCTGGGATTGGGTCGTTGATACGAATGTTGGCAGCCTGTTCGCTGTCACCAAGCCTTTTTACAAACAGATGATCCGCGAACGTGTCGGATCCATCCTCAACATTACTTCGGTCGGAGCGATCCGCAGCCTGCCGACGTCGGTTCACTACGCCACGTCGAAAGCAGCGATGATCGGCTTTACCAAATGTCTGTCGCGCGAGGCTGCAAGCTTCGGCGTTTCTGTGAATGCGATCGCCGCCGGGATCTTTGACACTGATCTTGGGGCTACACTACCCGAACGCCTATTGCAGATCCACGACCACTGGGTCGCCAAAGGCCGCCAGGGGCAGCCCAACGAACTAGCTGAATTCGCCGCTTTTATGACCTCAGATCGCAATAGTTTCATGAGCGGTGAGGTAGTAATTGTAGATGGCGGAGCTATAACGTAGTGCTTTACCTCATACGTGAGGTTCTGAAGCATAACCGATTGCAATGAAACGACTTATAGAATGCGTCCCGAACTTTAGCGAAGGGCGGGATATGTCCGTTATTCGCCACATCACCGACGAGGTCGAAAAGATCGACGGTGTGAAACTCCTTGATGTCGATCCCGGTTATACGACCAACCGAACGGTCGTTACCTTTGTCGGAACGCCGGAGGCGGTTGTAGAAGCTGCGTTTCAGGCGGTTAAAAAAGCTCAGGAACTGATCGATATGCGACGGCATAAAGGCGATCATCCACGTTTTGGAGCGACCGACGTCCTACCGCTTATCCCGATCGCCGGTGTCACGATGGAAGAGACTGCCGAATATGCCCGCAAATTGGGCGAGCGGATCGGCAATGAACTCGCCATTCCTATCTATCTCTACGAAAACGCAGCGACCGAAGAAAAAAGACGAAATCTCGCCAATTGCCGCTCCGGCGAATACGAGGGACTTAAGGATAAGGTCACTACGGCAGAATGGAAGCCGGATTTTGGGCCTGCGGAATTCTCCGAAAGTGTCGCGAGATCAGGTGCGATCGCAGTCGGGGCACGTGATTTCCTTATCGCCGTCAATTTCAATTTGAACACGACTTCGACAAGGCGAGCCAACGCCATCGCCTTCGATGTTAGAGAAAAGGGCCGGCAGAAACGCGAAGGCAATCCTATCGTTGGAAAGCCCGTTTTTGATGAGAACGGGGATCCGGTTATGATACCGGGCACGCTAAAAGGGACCAAGGCGATAGGCTGGTTCATCGACGAATACCGCATCGCACAGGTCTCGATGAATATCACCAATCTCGCTGAAACGCCTTTGCACGTGGCGTTTGATGAGGTCAGCGAGAAAGCCCGGCAACGCGGAATACGCGTCACTGGGCTTGAGATCGTCGGACTGGTTCCGAAGAAAGCGATCATCGACGCTGGAAAACATTACCTCGCTAAACAAGGGCGTTCCGTCGGTATCAGGGAATCTGAGATCATCCAGATCGCCATAAAATCGATGGGGCTCGACGACCTGAAGCCCTTTATCCCAGAAGAAAAGATCATCGAGTACGTTCTCGAGTCTAACGGTCAGTCAAAACGGCTGATCGATCTGACAGGGGCCGAATTTGCCGACGAGACCGCCTCTGAATCACCCGCTCCAGGCGGCGGTTCGATATCGGCATATCTTGGGGCGCTTGGGGCAGCTTTGGCGGCGATGGTCGCCAATCTGTCGGCTCATAAAGCAGGTTGGGACGACCGTTGGGAAGAGTTCTCAGAGCATGCGGTCAAGGCTCAGAACCTGAAGAACGAACTACTATTTCTGGTCGACGAAGATACTAATTCGTTTGACCGCGTGATGGAAGCTTTTGGCTTGCCAAAGGGAAGCGACGAGGAAAAGGCGACTCGTACGGCGGCAATTCAGGCCGCAACACGCTACGCCACCGAGGTTCCTTTCCGCACGATGCAGTGTGCTCTCGATTCATTTGACACGATCCGAGCGATGGCTGAGCATGGCAACCCGAACTCGGTCTCAGACGCCGGCGTCGGAGCCCTCTGTGCCAGATCGGCCGTCATGGGGGCTTATCTTAACGTCAAGATCAACGCCGCTGGCCTCAAAGACAAGGACTTCGCCGCAAAAATGATCGCTGATGGCCAACAGATCCAAAACGAAGCCATCCGGCTCGAAGGCGAGATCCTTGAGATCGTAAATTCAAAGATCGATTAATAAGATGCTTTTGCTTACGTGCGTTAAAAATCCCCCGATCATCGTTCCCCACGGTTCGGCGGAACTCCCATAAACGGCTTCCTGACCGGGCGGCTCACGGCCACGCGGTCACGCATACCCAGACAGATCAGCCCATCTTCGTTAATGTAAGCCTTTGGGAACTGCAGCGTGCGGTCAAAATATATCCTATGCTCATGCAAAAACGGCCGGACACGGATCACCTTGTAACTCCTGTCCGCCATATCCCGCACGATCACCGCATTCTCCACGTTCCCCGTTGCCGGCAGTAGCCCGATCGTTTCGGTCTTAGGATTCCAAAACAAAACAAAAGCCTCCGGCGACCCGATCTTCTCCCAGGTCGGTACGTTCATATAGATCTCCCCATGCGTCGGCGAAAGCCGCACAAAAAACTCATCCGAACCCCGCCTAAACCCTGGCCGCCGAAACTCAACCCATTCCCACGGTTTGTCTTTTTTCATGTGGGTAGTTTAATTAAGGCGAGACATTGTGTCAAGAAAGAAACAAACGCTTCGACAAAATGAAAGGACATAAGTTCGAGGTTGGGTTTTTTCGAAGAGAATCTTTGCCAACCTACGCCCCAAGCGCTGAAAACGACGATACGTCGCTGCGTGATAAAGCTCCGCGGGCAACTCGATCACTAATATCTGTCGAATACA
>JBGSQW010000070.1:0-26793 GCA_041737885.1 Pyrinomonadaceae bacterium
GAAGGGCCATTTGGATCGCTGAATTGACCAGCGAATTGTCCGCACCGACATTTTGGCTGATCTGATCGACCGCCTGATTTCCCTGCTCTTGTCCAAGCAGATCCTGCAATGAAAACATAATCTTATTCTCCTGATTTTCGAAAAATTTGCTGTGCCGATATAGTAACAGAAAGACAGTCTCGCATTCCAGTAGATGAATCAACCCAGAATTCGTAAGAAAGTCACAATTAAGAATTCCCTGTTCGCGATCGCAGCCGGGATATTTTTGCTCGCAATTTTGGTGGCGGTTTATTGGTTCGCACTCTCAAACCGGACTGACCGTCCGCCACTGATCCACGTTTCGACGATCGCTGGCATCGACGCTAAGTTTGGCGAGCCATTCGGGGTCGCTCAGATCGATAACATCAGTTATATATCTGATGGCCTCAAAGGCATGATCTTTGGGATCGATACTAGAGGAACGATTGTTTCGGAACGTGCAGGTTTCGATACGCCCTCAGGTCTTGCAGTTCATAAAAATACACTTCTTGTCGCCGACCCCGGGCGAAACGCGATTTACAAACTTGACCCGAGTCCGACACTCATAGCTGGCATTGAGCAGAAACGTGGCTTTGCTGATGGAAACGCCTTGTCCGCCATTTTCAACGGCCCGACGGGTATTGCCGCTGGCCCTGATGGCAAGATCTATGTTTCGGATACGTACAACGACCGCATTCGCGTAATCGACGGTGGTAAGGTTACGACGGTTGCTGGAAGCGTAAAAGGATTCGGTGACGGCCCGGGCTCGGCTGCAAAATTCGACACGCCGACGGGCATTGCGATTTGGAACGATAAGCTATTAATAGCCGACACCGGAAATCGCCGCATTCGTGTTGTGGAACCCTACGGTCGCGTTTGGACACTCGCTGGTTCTGGCGAAGGTCAATTGAAAGATGGCTTACTGCTCTCGTCTTCCCTTGTTCACCCGACAGGAATTGCCGTTGATGCCGCCGGTTCCATATTCATAACTGACGGAAACGCGATCCGGATGATCGGCGGGTCTATTCCGGTTCTTATGACATTGACCGATGAAAACCGCGGTGCGAAAGACGGGAATCGCTCGAAAGCACTTTTCAATCGCCCTTCCGGCATCGCATTTGATAACAATGGCGACCTCGTCATTGCCGATAGCGAAAATCGACTTGTTCGCAGACTCTCGGCGAACTCTAAAGGTCACGAGATCACAGCAAATGAGATCGATTCGCTTCGTGACAAACCCGAAGAATTCCGCTCAGCGGCTCCTGCTCGCTGGCCTTACGATCCTCCAACCGCTAAACGCGACATCGCTGGAACCCTCGGCGAAGTACGCGGTGAAGTAAGTACGGAGAACGATTCCGTCTGGTTCCACAACGGCCTCGATATTGCCGGAGCTTACGGCGAAACCGCGCGATTTTTACGGGACGAAAAGGTTTTGCGGCCAGTCGCGGCTGAAAATTTTGCAACGCTACGCGAACTGATCAGAATGCCGACACTTGGATACATTCACATTCGACTTGGACGGAGCGAAAGTTCCGTACCGTTCGGTGATGAACGTTTTCTGTTTGAAAAGGATGGAAGCGGAAAGCTGAGCGGCGTTCGTGTACCGCGCGGAGCCAAGTTCAAAGCAGGCGAACCCATCGGAACCCTAAATGCGATGAACCACGTCCACCTTGTCGCCGGACGAAGTGGATCGGAAATGAACGCTCTCGATGCCCTTTCTCTGCCCGGTGTAAGCGATACTCGGCCGCCTGTCATCGAAAAAGTGACAATTTATGACCAGAATTGGAATCTGGTCGAAACCTCAACGCCGAATTCACGTATTAAACTCACAGGAAACACGCGGATCGTTGTCAAAGCCTACGATCAGGTTGACGGAAACTCAGAGAGGCGACGCCTCGGCGTTTACAAACTCGGCTATCAAATACTGGATGCGGCAAAGAATCCGATAGATGAACCAAAGTGGACGATCAAGTTCGATAGAATGCCGCCCAACGACGCAGTGAGGTTCGTCTATGCGGATAAGAGCCACTCAGGGGCTACAGGCGAAACGATCTTTAACTACATCGTGACCAATTTCGTTGAGGGCGATGAGTTTAGGGAAGGCTTTGTGGATAAAGGTTCGGTCGGCAGCGGGAATTTCTTTCTTAAGGTTCTTGCGTCTGACTACTTTGGAAATGTTTCGTCAAGTGAAGTCGATATTGAGATCCAGTAGTTCTTGTATTTCGCTTCGCATTGTATTAGCATCTAATTCACTGCGAATAAGAGGTGAATTATGATCGACATTAAATCAATACAATCGCTGACGGATTTCAAACGTAATACGAGCGAACACCTGGAGCGACTTCACAAAACGGGTAAACCGCTCGTTTTGACGGTCAACGGAAAGGCTGAATGTGTTGTCCTCGACGCCGACTCTTATCAGGATATGGTTGATCGGATCGAGCATGCGGAATCGGTTTGGGCGATTCAGGCGGGGATAGACAGTGTATCGAAAGACGGTGCCCGGCCAGCCGAGGATTTCTTAAAAGAAATGTCTGAGAAATATGGACTTCCGAGTTGAGATCTCCAGGCTGGCAGAGACGGATGTTGAAGATACATTTAACTGGCTGCAAGAACGGTCAGAAGATGTCGCAGTGAATTGGTACATTTCGTGGCTGACCGCAAAGCGATCACTCGAGAGCCTGCCGAACCGTTGTCCGGTCGCCCCAGAAACCCGTTCGTTCTTGATCGATATCAGACATTTGCTATTTGGCGATGGAACCCTTCAGTCTCGAATAATTTTCGGGGTCTCTGTCGCCGAGAATTCCGGTGAAGGCATCGTGACGATCTATCGGGTACGACTTTCGAGGCGTCGGTCGCTTTCGTCCACAGAAATTTTGGGAGTAGATGATTATGAATAAGATTTTTTCAACGCTCGTGCTTGCAGCAATGCTATTTATCAGCTCACCGGTCCAGGCGATTGGGCCGACATCCATTATCGTCACCCCGAAAGCCCCAAAGTTCACCGATGCAGAGCGTCAGGCTGAGCTCGCCCGCCGACGAGCGGCTGTGGCGGCGAAGATGACCGATAAGAGCATGCTTATCATGTTCAGTGCGGAACCCAGGCTTTACACGAACGATGTAGACTATGTGTACCGCCAGGAAAACAACCTCTTCTACCTAACCGGGCTCAAGCAGAACGGTGCGACACTAGTAATGACAAAGGACGGTGCGAACGTCACGGAAACCCTGTTCATTCCGAAACGCGTGCCGCTTCGCGAAGCCTGGGAAGGCCGGATGTATTCCCGCGAAGAGGTCACACAGATCTCCGGTTTGAAAACGATAGTTGATGCTGCCGAACAGCCAGCGTTCCTAAAAGCGGTAAAGACTAAAGGATCATTTGCGGCCAAAGAGGGCGGGGTTTCGATCTCTGCCGCTCCTGAATCGATCTTTATGCTGCTGCCGCAAGGGGAACGCGATGAGAACGGACGCCGTGAATTTCACGTTGAGGATCATTTTGTAAAAGACGCGGCCGGGCTGAAATTCGTTAATGCTCAGCCGATATTTGCGGAACTCCGACTGATCAAGTCGCCATACGAAATGAAAGTTTTACAGCACGCCGTGGACATCTCGATCGAAGCCCACATGCGTGCGATGGCAACCGTCGGACGTGCCGATTGGGAATATGAAGTTCACGCTGAGCTGGAATACACATTCCGTCGCCGCAATGCGGATTTCTGGGGCTATCCGTCGATCGTCGGCTGCGGGCCGAACGCGACAACGCTCCACTATGTCGAGTCGCAGAGTCCGGTCAAAAAAGGCGAGGTTATGCTGATCGACGCAGCCGCGGAATACGATCATTACACTGCAGACATCACCAGAACATTCCCGGTGAACGGCAAATTCACGAAAGAACAGGCCGAGATCTATCAAATCGTTTTTGACGCCCAGGAAGCTGTGGCGAAAGCCACAAAGCCAGGCGTTTCATGGGCTTCACTTAACACGATCGCCCGTAACACGATAAATGAGGGCCTTTTCAAGCTTGGCCTCGTTACCGATAAGAATTCGCGGCAGGTCGGATACTGGTTCATCCACGGTCTCGGACACTGGATCGGTATGAATGTGCACGATGTTGGTTCGTATCAGACACCGCTCAAACCCGGCATGGTTTACACCAACGAACCGGGAATCTACATCCGCGAAGATGCTCTGAGCAACTTGCCTGATACGCCTGAAAACAAAGCGTACATCGAAAAAGTTCGTCCCGTTTTCGAGAAATACAAAAATATCGGAGTTCGGATCGAGGACGACATGCTCGTCACAGAAAGCGGTGTTGAATGGATGTCCGGCAAGCTGCCCCGCACGATCGCGGATATCGAGGCGTTCATGGCTGTTGCTCCAAAACAGGTTCCGCTCAGCAGAAAATTAAAGCCAAGTATTTTCACTGATCAATTTACTGCCAGTAACCAAGGCCGCCATTCCCACTAACTGCGCAAGACAAAATATTGCACACGCTGTAAGCTAAAGTTCGGAGCTAAACGCTCCGAACTTTTTTACTATTTTGGCTAGATCCCCCGAAACAAAGTCAACCGACAGCTCGTTGCCGATCGTGATCGTTAATCCGCGATCAGCGTCCGGAGCGACTCGCGATAAATGGTCACTGACTGCGAGCGAACTGCGCTCGCATTTTGGGCCATTCACGGTTGCCTTCACAAAATCGCAGGGCGATGGCACCGTGATCGCAGAACGTGCTGCCCGTAGCGGCCGAACATTTATCATCGCATGTGGCGGTGACGGAACGATCAACGAGGTCGCCAACGGCATCCTGCTTTCAGGCAAGGATGTCGAGCTGGGAATTTTGCCATCCGGAACGGGCGGCGACTTTCGCCGATCAATCGGGATGCCGTTATCAAATCGCGAGGCAGCCGCCGCCCTTCGAGACGGCACGACCAAGCTGATCGACGTCGGCAGGGTCACATTTACGTCTCATGAAGGCAATACAGTCAGCAGGTATTTTCTCAACATCTCGTCGGTCGGCCTGGCGGCATCAGTGATCCAGCGGGTCAAGAGCTCGAAAGTTTTCGATTGGCTTCCTATCGACGGTGTGCGTGGAAAGGCAAATTTCGCGGTTTCTGCGTTGCAGGAAGTACTGAATCCCGAGCCGGTCGCGGTAAAGGTCCGGATCGACAATGGCAAAGAAAGCATCGTTCAAACACTCTGTTTATGCGTGGCTAACTCTCGATTTTTCGGGGGCGGTATGATGATCGCTCCTGATGCTAAGTTAAACGACGGTCTGCTCGACATTATCAATGTCGGGGATCTAAAAACGGCAAAGATCATCGCTAACGCCCTCAATCTCTATCGTGGAACCCACCTGCATCTCGATGAAGTGAAAAATACACACGCACGACGAATAGAGATCTTGCCAACCAGGCCGGATCAGCAAGTGGCGATCGAAATTGATGGCGAAATGCCTGGAAGACTTCCCGCAATGTATGAAATTGTGCCTAATTCATTGCGGATCAGGGTTCCGCGTCCGCGCTAGAAAACACATCTTGTATTCTCAGTCTTTTACACTATGTAACATTTTCGTTACACTTATGTAACATAGTTTGATCCTGATGAGCCGGCTAACAATACTTACTTTTGCTCTTTTTCTCGCCGGACAACTCGCCGTCAGCTCCATCGGGCAAACGCCAACCCCGTCGCCAACACCAACGGACGAAACAGATATTGCTTCGTGGAATGACATCAGCCTAACCGTGCCTGTCCACGAAAAGGTCGATGTATCGATTCCTTTCACATTTCGGTTCAACCAAGATATTGGCCGCTTAAACGAAGGCCGTGTCGGTATAGGGCTGGTGCTGAAACCTCACAAGAGATTTTCGGTCGCACCAACGTATCTCTATATAAGATCAAGAAATACGGCAAATCGATTTGCGACAGAAAATCGCCTTACGGTCGGCATGGTCTATCGTTTCCCGGTGAAAGTCATCGGACTTTCGCATAAAAGCACGTTCGAGTTCCGGTTTCGATCGAGCGGCAATTCATGGCGCTATCGGCCAGCCATCACCGTTGAAAAAGAGCTACCCGAAAGGTGGGTCAAAGGCATGAAAGTCTTCGTTACCGAAGATCCTTTTTATAACTCGGCGACCAGCAGTTTCTCACGTAACCGTCTCAGCTTTGGCGTCAATAAAACCTTGTCAAAAAATCTGTCCTTAGATCTATATTATTTGCGTCAAGACGACAACTCCTCATCTCCAGCCGTTACGCACGTATTGGGAACGGGCTGGAAGATCAAGTTTTAGGCGGCAAGATCTGCTGATAAAAAGTTCTTGCCATCGATTAGTGATTTCGGTATCCTTACAAAAATCAATTGCCGAAGTAATCGCGAAATTCGCGTTACACGGGGGAACCAAAAAATCCTGAACTATTCAGGATCGGGGCGTATCTGATCATCAGAAGAAGACTTCTTCGCTTCCAGCCCGACAGCTAACCTCGTAGGCGTAACGAAGAAGGACACTAAGTTTCCGGGAGACTGTGAAGTGTACTTCACGGTCTTTTTTTGTGTTCATAAGGCCAATGGAAGAACCGTGATGCTTTCTATTAACACATGCTTTAAACATGGAAAGCACAACAAGTGCTTTAAAGCTTTAAACAAGAAAGTGCTTTAAACATGCACCCGCTTTAAACATGCAACTGCTTTAAAATGCATTCGCTTTAAACACCACAAGTGCTTTAAACGAACATCAGCACCATATGAAGAGAATAACGATCATCGGCGGCGGAGCCAGCGGGACACTTCTCGCGGTAAATTTAATGCGGAACGCAGGGGACGCTGAGTTTGAGATCAATCTGGTCGAACAACGATCAAGGATCGGCCGCGGCGTCGCGTTTGGTACTACTCGAGATTCGCATTTGCTGAATGTTCCCGCCGGACGGATGGGAGCGTTCCCTGACGACGTTGAGCACTTTCACAAATGGCTGACGCAAAAGGGCTTCGCGTTTGATTCACACGATTTTGTACCGCGTGTGAGGTACGGTGAATATCTGCGTGAGGTATTCACAAAGGCGACCGAAAACGTTCCGGCAAATGTTCGTCTAAATCTCGTCGACGACGAAGCGGTGGATATATCGGTAAACGGATATTCGGCGGAGGTAATGCTGAGTTCAGGTGAGATCTTGCCATCGACACACGTGGTTCTCGCGTTTGGTAATTTCAAACCGCCGCATCCGAGCGTGGGCGATCTTAGTTTTGCGGAGTCGGATAGGTATTTTCAGGATCCTTGGAGTTCCGAGCTTTATGACGCCGTTAAGCCGGACGATGCGATCTTTATCATTGGAACCGGCCTCTCGATGATCGATGTCGTATTGCATCTCAATAGTCACGGCCATCGCGGAAAGATCTCAGCGATCTCAACACGCGGACTGCTGCCGGCTGTTCACAAACTCGGCTTCACATATCCCTCATTCTCTGACGAGCTAAATTCCACCGACCGCATCACCGACATCCTCAAAACCGTCCGCCGTCACATGAAACAGGCCGATGCGAACGGCAGCAACTGGCGTGCGGTCATCGACAGCTTGCGACCTGCGACGCAAAAGCTCTGGCTCGATCTGCCAGTTGCCGAAAAGCGATATTTCAAGCAACACCTGAGCCGATACTGGAATGTTGCCCGTCATAGAGTTCCCGCTGAGGCCGC
This sequence comes from Pyrinomonadaceae bacterium, assembly GCA_041737885.1. Classification (GTDB taxonomy): domain Bacteria; phylum Acidobacteriota; class Blastocatellia; order Pyrinomonadales; family Pyrinomonadaceae; genus OLB17. The sequence goes on from JBGSQW010000070.1 coordinate 7,701, forward strand.
CGCCGTTCTCGACGAGATGCAGTCAAAAGGCACGCTTGAGATCCTGAAAGGCAGGCTCGACAGTATTACGAGCGGCACCGAGGGCGGTTTTGACATCAAATTTAATACAATGGGCGTCGAACACACGGTCGCGGCAGATATTTTGGTCAACTGCATCGGTTCCGAGGCGAATTTCGCGCGGATCGACTCGCAGTTCGTCAAAAACCTGATCGCGAGGCAGCACATCCGCCCCGACGAACTCGCCTTGGGCATCGACGCGACGCCTGATGGACGCGTTATCGGTCGAGGCGGCGAGCCGTCTGAGACAGTTCTGACTCTCGGAACGGCGTTGCGTGGAATACTTTGGGAATCGACGGCAATACCTGAGATCCGCACTCAGGCGCGTGATCTCGCCTTGAAACTGCTGGCGGTTTAGACCACAATAGCGTCACATTAACGGCGGAAAACCTATGTCACAATCATTTCTAAAGATGCTGATCGACTCCTTCGGAAAGCGGCCTGATAAGGTTGCTATGCGTGTAGTTGGTAACGATGAAGAGGTCTACACGTTCGCAGAAATGCTCCATAAGGTGCGCTCAGTTGCGTATCGCCTTCGCGAAGAAAAGGTTGGATTTGGCGATCGTGTCGCTCTGATCGGCGAAAATCATCCGTCCTGGGCGATCGCGTACCTCGGGACGCTTTACCACGGAGCGGTCTGCGTTCCGATGGATCCACACGGAGAGATCGAGACGATCACCAATTTCCTCGAGAATTCAGAGGCTAAAGTAGCTTTCCTTTCCCCTGACCAGACAGAGAAATTCTCACAGATCGAAGAAAAACTCGGGCGTCACATTCCCGCCGTCGTTTGGAATCTTGAAAATTCGACCAACGGATTTAAGAAGTTCGAAGATTGGTCCTCGACTGAGTTTCCCGAGAGTTTCGCGACCGAGATGCCAAAAGCCGAGGGCGATGACGTCGCTTTGCTCATCTATACAAGCGGAACTACGGGAAAACCAAAGGGCGTTCCGCTAACGCACGGCAACATCGTCGGCGAACTATCCGGTGTCAATGACGTCTTGAAATTGGGTGACGAGGATCGCATTTTAAGCCTTCTTCCGCTGTTCCATGCATATTTACAGGTAGTGAATATGTGGGTCTCAACCACTTTCGGGCCTCAGGTTGGATACCTCAAGGAATTGACTCCTGCCGAACTCAGCGAGTCGATGAAGATATTCAAACCGACCATTCTGACGACCGTTCCGCGGCTTTGGTACCTGTTTCATAAAAAGATATTCGACGCGGTAGATGCCAAACCTAAGCCAGTTCGCGTGCTGTTTCGTGGGATGCTTGCCGCCAATGGCTTTTTCCGGGATTCGTTGGGCGTCAATCTTGGCCCTAAACTGTTTGGCCAGGTGCACGACTCATTTGGCGGGAATCTTCGCATTGCGATCTCGGCCGGGTCGCGTTTTGATGAGGCCGTTGCGGAAGATTTTCATCGTCTGGGATTTACCATCATTCAGGGTTACGGACTGACAGAAACAAGCGGAGCCGCGACTGCAACTCCCGAAGGCGACAATCGCGTCGGATCAGTCGGCAAACCTATGAAAGGTGCGGAGATCAAGATCAATGATCCTGATAAGGACGGTGTCGGAGAGGTTTTGATACGCGGAACGATGGTCTTCGACGGCTATTATCAGAATCCGACCGCGACAGCCGAGGCATTTACCGAGGACGGATGGTTTCGTTCCGGCGATCTCGGAAAACTCGATAAAGACGGCTTTCTCTACATCGTTGGCCGTGCAAAAGATGTTATTGTCCTGCCTTCTGGAAAAAATGTTCACCCCGAGGATATCGAGGTCCATTATCTCAAATCTCCAATGGTCGAAGAACTCGCGGTCATCGGCCTGGCAGATGAATCGGAAGCTCGTGCCGGAGCTGAGAAGCTTGCCGCCGTCGTTGTTCCCGATTTTGCGTATCTAAAAGCGAACGGTATCGCCAATTCCAAGGAAGCGGTTCGCCACAATCTCGACACGCTCGGACGCGAACTGCCCGAGTATCAGCGCGTTCGCGACTACATCATTCGCGTCGAACCGCTGCCCCGAACGGCAACCAATAAGATCAAGCGTTTTCAGCTAAAAAAAGAGGTTGAAAGCGGCGAGATCGCAACCGACACCAAGGAGCTAAAGGCGTGGGAATTCACCTCTGACGATTCGGCGGTGCTCGATTCGAACGTCGCCAGGGCCGTCGTTCTGGCTATTAAGCAAAACTCAAAGGATGTCGATGTCATCCATCCTAAAATGAATCTGGAGATCGATCTCGGGCTCGACAGCCTCGGCCGTGCCGAAACGTTTGCTGCTCTCGAACAGGCGTTCTCGACCGAATTCAATGGCGACGAAGCGGCTCAGGCTTTGACCGTGGCTAACGTCATCGAACTCGTTAAGGAACACGCCGGCGAAGACGCCGATGCCGCCTCCCTCGATCTCAACTGGGGCGAGATCGTACGAAAAGCAGACGGTGATTTCCCTGAGGTTCGGGCAGTTTTGAAATCTCGCCCGCTCTTTTCGACTTTCGCCTTTTCGGTCTATAAATTATTCAATCTCTTTTGCCGCGTGTTCATGATGCTCGAGGTTCGCGGGCGGGAAAACCTGGAGACGATCTCGACGCTGAATGCTAATGGAACCGTCGCCAAACCTTTCCTGATCTGTCCAAATCATCAGAGCTTTCTCGATCCGTTCGTGATCTGCTCAAATTATCCTTACCGCCTCTTTAAGAATATTTTTCACGTTGGGGCGAGCGAATTTTTCGAAGGGAAATTATTGGCGACCATCGCCTCGATGCTAAACGTTGTTCCCGTAAACCCGGACACCGAACTGATGCGTGCAATGAAATCCGGTGCGATCGGGTTAAAAAACGGAAAGATCCTCAATATTTACCCGGAAGGCGAACGTGCCTTTGACGGCGAACTTCACGCGTTTAAGAAAGGTGCGGCGATACTCTCGACGGAGCTCGATATGCCGATCATTCCGGTCGCCGTCGATGGGCTGCAGAATGTGTGGCCGCGTAACTCATGGCGTATCAGGCCGGCAAAGGTCAAGATCACGATCGGTGAACCGATGTATCCGCGAGATATACTCGGCTCGCAGCATAAGGCGTCCGAGCCCTTTAACGACGCAGATTACACGCTGATAACTGAAACGCTCAAGGCAAAGATCGCGGCGATGATCGACGATATGCGCAAGTAAGATGTAGAATCTAGTCTATGCCATTTATAACAGTAATTTGCGGAGCAATATTAGTCGTAATCGGGATTGCCGGTTACTTTTATGGAATGATGAATGACAAGGCGAGTGTGACCGCCATGATCCCCGCCTTTTTCGGACTTGCATTGACTGGTCTGGGAGCAGCAGCCGGATCGATGGAAAATCTAAGGAAGCACCTGATGCATGTCGCAGTCGTTATCGGACTTCTCGGCTTTATTCTGCCTCTTGGACGTATCCTTCCAAATATTAGCGGTCTCACGATGTCAGCCGCCGTCATCTCTCAGATAGCGATGTCGTTGGTTTGTTTGGTGTTTGTTATCTTGTCGGTGCGGTCGTTTATCGCAGCGAGAGCTAATCGGTAAGAACATGTCTTCTTGCGGCAGAGCCGCAACAGAGACCAGCCAGACGTGAACGTCTGGAAAACAAATCAATTATTTTCCGCACTGAAGGTGCGGCGGATCAACGATGGCAAATACGTCTTTCGCCCCTTCAGGGCGTACGACAATATCTTGATCGACCAGACGTTTCACGTCTGGCTAGAGTTTTTCGCGGCACTGCCGCAACGATCGCTCTCTTATGCTTCGCCCTTCTTCGCCGTTTTGATTCCTATCTCTACCTGTAGGCCGCCGTTGTAATTGCGGGCTGAGATCGTTCCTTTGTGGGCCTTGACGGCTCTTTCAGCTATCGCGAGGCCCAGGCCGATACCGCCTGATCGACGGTCGCGAGCCTCACCAACACGATAGAACGGGCGAAAAAGATTCGGCAATTCCTCTTCGGGCACGCCGCCGCCGTGATCGCTGATCCTCAATACTGCCTGTCCGTTACTTTGTTTAAGCGAAACATCCACCGCCGTGCGTTCCGGTGTATAGCGAACGGCATTACGCATAACATTCTCGACGGCGCTTCGCAGCAGATTCTCACTGCCCATCACGATACAACTGTCAGCAGACGAAACCTCGACAAACTTCCCTTTCGCCTGAGCTTCAAATTCCGCATCGGCGGCCACATCCCGAACCAATTCGGCGAGATCAAGCCTCCTGGGATCGACCGGGTCGGCGCCGCTTTCAAGCTTTGCAAGCATCAGCAGCCGCGAGATCATCTCGTTCAGCCGGTGAGATTCGTTTTCAATTCTATCCAGAATGGGTTTTGTTTCGGGGTTTGATTTCGATTTTGCGATCTCCAGGGCCACATTCATACGGGCCAGAGGCGAACGCAGTTCGTGCGAGATATCGCTGTTCAATCTTTTCTGCGTCGTGATCAACGACTCGATGCGGCCTGCCATCACGTCAAAATCGCGTGCCAGATCGCCCATCTCATCCCGCCGTCTGCCGAGGCTCGGGGCGACGCGGGTTTCGAGATTACCGTCGGCCAGCTCATTGGTAGCTTCCCTCAGCTTTCTGATCGGCGATGTCAGATACAACGCGAGCAGATAGCAAAGCGCTATAGAGGTAAAGAGCAATCCGGCAAGCCTGACGTATGCGGCGGTCGATCCCCAGAACAGAGCCTGCGGGGCCTGCCTTTCCCAGACAAACAGCAAAGCCAGTCTGCGGCCGTCCGGAAAATTGACCGGAGCCGCTCCTAATGTTCGCTCCTCACCCGAGAAATCCGTTTCGATCTGATCACCGGCGATCGTACGTGCGACGATCTCGTTGACGCCGGGTGCATCAAAGGTTTCACCAAACCACACAGTTCGATCACCGGCAACCAGACTGACCTGTCGCGGCGGATCCAGATCTCGAAGCCGGTTTAGGAACGTCCGCAGGCCAGCCTCGCCTTCCACATTTGCGATCTGTGTCGCAGTGCCGCCGTAAACGATGAGCTGATTTTTTGTCGAACGCTCAAATCTATTGACCATTGGCTGGGTCTGGAAAGTACGCGTCACAAATATCATGACGCCGACCATCAAGCCGATAGCAGCCAAAAACCAAAGAAAGATCTTTAGAAACAGTTTCATACCAACGTGTAAATATATCCGACGGAACGGATCGTTTTAATACGCTCCGTGCCATCTGCCCGCTCACCAAGTTTTTTTCGCAGATTGCTTATATGCATATCCAGGCTGCGATCATATGGTGATAACTTACGTTCGAGAACATTCTCGCTAAGATCCTCTTTCTTCACGATTCGCCCTGCTTCTTTCAGCAATTCCATCAACAGTCCAAATTCGACCGATGTTAAATTCAGTTCGGCTCCGTCGAGCGTGGCTATCCGCGATGCAGGTGAGATCTTTATACCGTCAACGTCGAGCTTCTCGCTGGCTTCCAGGTCATCATCCGCGACCGTCGTTCGCCTAAGGATCGCCCGCAGCCGGGCCGCGAGTTCCCTCGGGTTAAAAGGCTTCGGCAGATAATCGTCCGCGCCGATCTCGAGCCCGACGATCCGCTCCATGTCATCTCCGCGGGCAGTCAGCATTATTACGGGCAGCTTTGATTGCTCACGCAGGTTTCGCAGAACGTCAAAACCATTCATCTTCGGAAGCATGACATCGAGTATCGCCATGTCGTATTCGCCGGAAAGGGCCCTCTCGAGGCCGCTCGCTCCGTCGTTGACACATGAGATATCAAACCCCTCGACCGTCAGGTACTCAGACACCAGTTCGCAAAGTTCTTCGTCGTCGTCGATGATGAGGATCTTATCCATACCACCAGCATTCTACGCCAATTAGTTTCCAAAATGTGATGTTTTACAATTCTTTACACAACATCACCTTTTGACCACAGTCGAGGCTGTCGACAATTCGTCATACATCTCGACGGCGGAAAGCTGCCGGTCCTGGAATGATAAATAATTAGGAGTCAATCATGAAAAAAATCATATTTGGAATAATAGCTGCAGCGTTACTGGTAACGGGCTCGATCTTTGTCATCGCTCAAAAATCCGCAAAGAAAGAAGGTGGTGAATATGGACGCGGCCATGGTCATCGCGGTCCGGGCGGATTCGGCGGGCTGGGCTTTGCACTTCGCGGCCTCGATCTGACCGATGAACAGAAAACAAAGGTCAAGGAGATCATGGAAACCAGCAAAGCCACGGCACAGCCGATAATGGAGCAAACGCGGGCAAACCACGACAAGCTTCGAGAACTCGGAAAAGCTGGTGCGTTCGATCAACCACAGGTCGAGGCACTTGCTCTCGCACAAGGCGATCTGACCGCAAAGATGATCGTCGAAAAGGAAAAAGCGAGATCTCAGGTTTTCGCCTTACTGACCGATGAACAAAAGGCGAAGCTCGAAACACTGAAAGGCAATTTTGAAGAAAGGTCGAAAGGCCGCAAAGCAAAATTTGCAAAACCGGCAGAGGAAGTTCAATAAGTCCGCTGAAACAAAAAAAGCCGCTCGATCACACGATCAAGCGGCTTTTCATTGGTTTACCCACCATTATTTCATGATGTCGAGCCGCGTTGCAGATGCAAAAGCAGCCGATTTGCCGTCTTCGGCGACGAGGTTTACCTGTGTATAGCCTTTCTCTTTTCCATCCTGATAGATCTTGGTAACGATCTCCTGCTTCTTTTCCCTTGTAAGACCATCCCAGGTCGGAAGCAGCATGCCGTAAAATGTTTGATCGCTGACCCGTCCGGTAGTTACATAATCCTTGTAAAGCGGGTCGGTGATCGTAACCTCCCGAACGCCGGTGCTCTGAACTTTTTCGGCCACGACAAAGTTCGCATACACATAGATGCCAACGGAAAGGGCAACCAGAATTATCGACACGGCAGCCAATCCACGATTCATCGAAAGGAACCCATCAATGATCTTTTGAACGATCACCGGCATCGGCTTCTTATTTTCGACCGAGACAGGCTTTGTAGGGGCTACTTTCTGGACGTCAGCTTCCTCAGCCGGCTGTTCGTATCCGAACGGCGGCTCTTCGCGATGCTCATGATGCATCGGCGAGCGAAGCAGATCGACCATATCGAGAGTTCGGCCGATCCCGTCCGAGACGCTTCCGTCATGTTTGTCGCCATATTTGAGATGAAGGCTTTCCGCATCCATCTTACGACGTTCGAGGTCGATGAGCTTTACATAGGCGTTACCGATGCGAACATTCGCCTCGATCGCAGCAGCTAAAACATTTGGGGCGTAGAAGAGATCTCCGATGCCTTCCTTGAAGTTACGCACCCTTCCGAAAAAGTCATTTTCGATCAGCTGATCAAATCCGCCGGCAGCTTCAGCCTCAGTTGCAAGATCGTCAAAACTCAGTGCGGCAAGCGAGACCTTTGATTCGTCATCATCTGCTCCGTAAAGAGCAATGCTCGACCAATCTCGATAAAGTGTCTGAATATGGCCAAGAGATTCCTCACGCGAGAACATCGCGACACGCAGCTCATTCTCGACCGAACGCGAGAAAAGCCGTGTGATCACAAAGTCGAATTTTGAGCGAACCTGTTCTGAATACGGCAGATTCCGATAAAAACGAGATAGAGCTACGAGAGCCTGGGACGACAGCGCAGGACGCGAATTTTCGCAATATTGGCGCAAGTTCTGAACTGAAATACCATGGTCACGTTCTGACAACGCCGAACACCAGGACTCGGTCTCAGACATTAGGCGAAATTCTGCTTCCTTGTGCTCCGTCGAATTCTCATTCTCAGTAACCTGCAGAAAGGTATTGAGAGCCTTTTTCGCCTCAAAATCATCGAAGATCCGCGGCTTGACCTTCATATATTCGCGTTCGACGCCCGTTAAGACATGCTCGACCATTTGAAGGTTCGAGACCTCGGCCATGGCACGCTTTCGGTAAAATTCCTGGCCATTCCTCGGTTTTTTGTGGATCTGTGATTCCGGAGCCTTCATTTCTGGAGCGACCGTTTCCTCAAGGTGCGCGTCGTAGCCATCGAGTTCTACCTTGCCTACGTCAGGATCATTGGCGTATGTCTCAAAACCTTCGACCTGGACGGCACTAAGATCATTGTCCCGATTCGGAACGACCGTATCCTCGAGAGCCATTTCCTCACCTGCCGATGCCATCCGCTGGTCGTCGATTACGGTTCGCTCGAGCAGGTTTTCCTGTTTTAATTCAACAATTAGATCTTCGAAAACATTCATGGTTTGTACCTATCGGGGCAGGATGGTAGCTGACTAGTCACAATCACCGGTGCAGACTGGCTGGATCTGGCGAACTCGACCGGTTTCGTTCACTTCGTAGATGTAGAGGCCTTCGCCGGGGATCGTGCGGGTCGCATTGATAACGTAACCGCCGCGCAGCTCAATATCTGTCGGCGTTGGCGGAACCATCGAGATCGTAAACTGGTTGCGGATAATGTCACTGCCGGAGGTCGTGCCTATACCGCCGCTCATGATGTTGTTGATCTCGCTCAATCGCCCGAATCGGTTGTTGGTCGTGGAAAAACTCAATTGTGTGGTCGCGACGGACTTCAGGGTGGTTCGGACATTCCGATTCTCGGTCGCCTGCACTGCTTTCCGCAAGTACGGAATGGCCAGCGACGCTATTATGCCTATTACCACTACCACAACCAGCAACTCGATCAGCGAAAATCCGCTTTCACCTTTTTTCCTCATTTTCAACACCTCGTTACCCAACATATGCTGGCAAGTGACACTTTTTGGCACTTATCGTTTGACAAGATACGGCAACTGCCGCAACTTGATCATTGTGTCATTGCAATTTTTGCATCTCATTTCTCAGTTTCCGGCGTTTAAGCCGCTTCCAGATTAAAAACCAAAGCAATGTTTATGCCACGCCTCGGCAGCTCGGACGCTCGATCATAGGCTTCGGACACTTTATTTAAATAGGTCTTTGTTTTTTTTCGGATTTTTACTAAGCTATACATTTTTGTTGCATAATATTCTATTCGGATAACCACGAAGGGGCGGGCAATAATTTGAGCAGTGTAATTGAGCAGAGCATAGAAACGTACGGCATAGACAATTGGGGAAAAGACTATTTTGGCGTCAACCGAAAAGGTAATCTGATCGTCAAAGCCCCCGAAAATGAGAACTTTACAGCCGATGTAAAAGAGATCATCGACGACCTTAGAAAGCGTGGCGTCAACACGCCGATCCTGCTCCGCTTCCCGCAACTTCTCTTCGGTCAGATCCGTAAACTCCAGACGGCTTTTCGAAAATCCATAAAAGAATTTGAGTACGAAGGCGGCCATCTGTGTGTCTTCCCGATGAAAGTTAATTCGAACCGGGCCGTCATCGAAGAATATCTGCGTGAAGGAACGCGATATAATTTCGGCCTCGAAGCGGGTTCAAAAGCCGAACTTTACGCCGCCCTCGGGCTCGAACAAGCTAAAGACAGCCTGCTGGTTCTCAACGGATTCAAGGATCGTGAGTTTATCGAGCTTGCTTTTGCCGGAGCGGCGGCCGGAAAGAACGTCGTCATCGTCATCGAAAAGCTCAGTGAACTCGATCACACGCTGGACCTCGCAGAAAAGATCGCTGCTGAAAATCCTGATACTAACATCCCCACGATCGGTGTCCGCGTAAAACTATATTCCAAAGGCTCAGGCAAATGGGAAAAGTCCGGTGGTGAAGCGGCTAAATTCGGGCTGACAACGACCGAGATACTCGAGGTCATCTACCGGCTGCAGGAAGCCGGCCGGATCGACATGCTCAAGCTGCTTCATTTCCACATCGGTTCGCAATTAACGGATATCAAGCGGATCAAGAACGCGATGAAGGAAGCCGCCCGGACTTACGCAAAGATAAGTAAAATGGGCATTCCCATCCAGTATCTGGATGTCGGCGGTGGTATGGCGGTCGACTATGACGGATCGCGAACATCGTTTGAATCGTCCGCCAATTACAACGCCCGCGAGTTTGCAAATGACGTTATTTACGTCATCAAGACCGTCTGCGATGACGAAAATGTTCCGCATCCGACGATCATTCAGGAATCGGGACGCTACCTTTCCGCTTACCACGCCATCCTTGTCACAAATATCCAGGACGAGATCGAGACCGTGGTTGACAGCAAGATACCGCTCACGCTCGATGTCAACGATCCCCCGACCGTGAAAGAGCTTCACGACCTGCGCGAGACGATCAACGCCAAGAACTATCGCGAGTATTATCACGACGCGATCGAGAACCGCGACGAGCTCTTCACGATGTTCAACCTCGGGCTGATCTCACTCGAAGCCAAGGGTAAAGGCGAGGTTCTGTTTTGGGACATCTGCGAAGCAGCGGATAAGTTTGCCCAGATGAAGAAATACGTCGCGGAAGAATTCGACGAGCTTCGGCAGCTGATGTGTGCAAAATATCTCGCAAATTTCTCAGTTTTTCGCTCGATGCCGGACAATTGGGCCCTCGAACAACTTTTTCCGATCATCCCAATACATAAACTCAACAAAAAGCCCACAGAATATGCTACGCTTTGTGATATAACCTGTGATTCCGATGGGATTGTGGATAAGTTCGTGGATCTGCACGACGTTAAACCCGTGTTGGAATTGCATACGCTCGTCAAAAATGAGCCATATTACCTGGCGATGATGTTGGTCGGAGCTTACCAGGAAGTTATGGGAAACAACCATAACCTTTTCGGAATGCCGCACGAAGCCCACGTTTTTATTGGTGAAGACGGTTACATTATTAAGAAAGTGATCTACGGAGCAACGCTCGGCGACGCCGTAGCCTCGGTCAGGTTTGAGCCTGTGCAACTACACGACACTTTCAGAAAATCAGTGCTGCAGCGGATCAAAGAAGGAAAACTTTCCAACACCGAAGGCAGCAAGGTCATCGAATTTTACGAGGATCAGGTTCAGAGTTACACCTACCTGACGCCGAATGGTGGAAAGTAGAGGGTAAAGGTTTAAAAGGGGAAAAGTGAAAAAGGGGAAAAGGTTGTACGCTTAACTTCCCTGTGCCGGGCGTATGGATGATCCCAGACCATTGCGGAAAAAGATTACATGCTTTGAGGATCTGATCATATGGCAGAAAGGGATCGAGTTTGCTAAAGAGATTTATTTAATAACTGAAAGAAAAGGACTTAAGACAGATTTTGGATTGAAAAATCAGATGCGTGATGCATCGGTTCGATCCCGACAAACATCGCCGAAGGGTTCGAAAGGCGTTCCAGGAAGGAATATCTATACTTCCTGAATGTGGCGAAGGCCTCGGCAGGTGAAATGCGCAGCCTACTTGTGGTTGCACGCGAGGTTGGATATTTGGAAACGGGCGAACACAACGCCCTGCGTGAAAAAGCAAAATTTCTCAGCGGCTCGATTGCGAATCATATGAACGCACTCAGCAACTCAGACAACTAACTTTTTCCCATTTTCACTTTTCCCCTTTTTCACCAAGATTTTAATTCAATTCGCTGGAGAAATTATGGTAGCTCAAAAGAAGACTAAGGCTTCGAAATTTTTAACGGTTCCGACACGTCCGGTACCTATCGACAGGGACCGCTCGGTGGCGGGCCTTTTGGAAAAAATGGAGGGAGCCGGTTTTGGAGCAAAACAACTTGCCGAAGCTCACCGCATCTGGCTCGACATGCTCGATGACAACTCGACCATTTACCTATGCGGTTCAGGCAATCTGATCACCTCGGGAATGCGTCGTTTGCTTGCATATGTGATCAAAAACCGCTTCGTTGACGTCATCGTGATGTCAGGAACGGTGCTCTATCACGACATTCACGAGATCCTGGGCCGTAACCACTATCAGGCTCACCCGAGCATGAGTGACGAAGAGCTCGAGTCATCAGACGTTTTCCGCCTCGGCGATGTCATCGCGAACCGCGAAGAATATCAGGAAGCCGACGAGTGGATCGGCAGCGTGATCAACCAGCTCGAACTCAGCCGTCCGTATTCGACCCGCGAATTCCTGCACCTTCTGGGACGCGAACTTTCTGAGATCGCCCACGAAGACGGCATTCTGACCTCAGCATTCAAATCGCGCATCCCGGTCTTTTGCCCGGATCTGCCCGGTTCTGAGCTGGCTGTCGGCATCGCCCGTGCAAAGTTCGAGAAAAAGATACAGATCATGTTCGATACGACGCAGGACACGATGGAAATGAACACCATCGCCCAACGCACGCGTCATTCCGGCATCATCTCACTCGGCAGCATGGCGAGCCAGAACATCGTGAATATCACCGAGTTGTCGTCGTACATCACCCGAACGACCCCACGCGGTCACAAATATGCGATCTCCATCTCGACCGACAGCTGCCCGCTAGAGGTCCGCACACCATCGTACGGCGGAAATCATACATCTGTATTCGGCAAACTGCTCCGAGGAGCAACCACCGCTTACGTACCATGCGATCCATCGATCGCACTGCCTATGATCATCACCGCCCTCTCTCAAACCGCCGCTAAATTCATGAAAGGCCGCAAACGTCCGACATTTAGCTTCTCGGGAAGAGAAATGAACATTGATGTCCCATAGACGTCAGTAAATATAACCAAATAGGCCGTCTGAAAAGAAATTTTTAGGCGGCCTTATTGCGTAGATCGTCTATAGCCATCGAATAGAATTTCCAGCACAAAGGTGGCTGTCGGAAAAGTCACATTCTTCTGCGGCAGAGCCGCGACAGAACCTAGCCAGACGTGAAACGTCTGGTAAAGCAAGACAAGTTCGTCCGCACTGAAGGTGCGGCAGCGTGATCGTAAACACTGATCTTTCGCCCCTTCAGGGCGTGATAATTCGTGGCGTTTTTCCAGAGGTTTTACCTCTGGCTATTTTCTTTAGGCGGCTTTGCCGCTTAAAGATCGACGCCCTGCATTCCCATCCATCTGTCACGGCCCTCTTGATTCCGGTTCAGCACTAAGGCTGCTCACGATCTCCATCTTCTCCCCATCCAAATATCGAGACTTCCCTACATTTCTTCCGCTTATAGTGAATGCTTTGCGTTCCCAGCGGGTGTAGGTTTTTGATCTGGGGTTGAATTGGTACCAGATCTGCGGTTTGCCGTCGTATTCGCGGCGTGATTGGATAAAGATCGGGTTTCCGTTTTGATCCGCGCCGCGTTCGAGGTCGTGGATCGACCGCCTGCGAGGAGCGGCTTCAACGGGGACGGGTGCAGGCACGGGGGAACATTCAGGTTCCGGTGTTGGGGCGTCCGGGTCGAATCCATATCGCTCCTTGTCCGCAATATCAACGGCCTCTTCCTCCTGAACCTCCGTTATGATGTCCGGCTCTGGCGCAGCCTGCGGCTCGACCTTTGGTTCAACCTTCGGTTCGAGAGACGGCTTCCACTTTTTGTAGAGCCTTGCGGCCTTTGATTTTGATATTCCAAGAGCTTCGGCGATATCCCGGAACGGCATGCGCACGCCCTTTCTATCGCGGAAAGTTTTGATCTGGCAGATCATGGCCCGTTCTTCTTCGCTGATCTGCTGCTCAATAAAATCGTACCCGGCAAAGCCATCCGAACGCGATCTGAACCTGAAATGAGCAGGCGATGCCTGCGGCCAGGCGATGTCGTCTGATTGCGTACGCGTCTGAACCAGTTGCCGGCAAATGTTGGTGCAGTTTCCCGTCGTCGAAAGAGCAAAAACACTATCCGCATGAGCACACAATATCCGTCGCCTGCGCAGGTCGCGTTCGCTCGTCTGACGGTTTTGAACATACGGCTGCGAATCCGCCAGCAACAGCGCCGAAATACCGAATTTACGCGAGAGCCGCCGCAGCTCGCGTATCAGCCCGAGCGTATCCTGCGTTCCGTCCTCGGTTCGCGAGATCACGGACAGGTCGTCGATAATGACCACATCGATCTTGTCGCGTTCTATGACGTGTGGCAGCCATTTGACCAGCTCTTCATCTTCGTCGGGGCTGTCCCGATGAAGCCCCGCCGCAAATTTGTACGGCCAACGGTCCTTTCGCCCCTCGGATGAGTAGCGAAAGCCAAACTGCCCGTCGCTAAGCACGAGATCGACGTAGAGCACATTTCTCCGGCTTTCAGGCATCGAAAGGCCTTTGATAGGCTGCCCGCTAGCCAGTGCCTCGGCGACCTCGACCGCCAAAAAGCTCTTTCCCACACCATGCTCGCCAAACAGCAAAGCCACCTCGCCCTCACGCCAGAATTCGTCAAACAATAACGTCGGCTCAGCAATAGGGCCCGCAGCAAATACATCATTCGCCTTTCGTAGGGCTCTGGGTTCTTTTGTCTCCATACTTGACATCCGTGATATGATGTATCATATGTGCAACATAGAGTGTTGTCAAGAGGTTTTTGAAAATTTATATTTTTCGGTCTTTTTTTGACCGTAAGGTGTTGAAATAGTTAGACTTATTTGTCCCACGACAGGCGTGGGACAAGCGTGGGACAAAAGTGGGACATGAAACTAAATTTTTAAGAATTTTGAACCACGAAAACACACGAAAAGCCATGAAACGATTCGGAAAGATTCACTTTTCGTGTTGGTTTCGTGTTATTTGGTGGTTACTCCTCTTATTTTTCGAACCACATTCTCATTAAGTTCGTAAAAGAGGTATGTTAATTGCTGACAAGGCATCTCGCATATTTTAATATTGTGGTATCGGAGTAATTCATAAATGAGCATTAAAAACTTAGTCATTATTTCTGTGATCGCTTCGGCGTCGATCGTCTCCGGCTGCAAAACGGGCTTGTTAGACGGTACGGAAACGCCGTCGGTCAACCAGCCTTCGCAAGCCCCGGCCGCTCCGCTCGTTGTTGACGGAACACGAACGTCCTATGCCGACGTGGTCGAACGCACCTCGCCCGCCGTTGTCCGCATCGAGGCGGAGCATAAGGCGGCGAAAGCGAGCGTTCAACAAGGGCCAGCAGATGATTTCTTTCGGCAGTTTCAGATGCCGCAGCAGAATCGCCGTCCACAGGTCGAACGCGGCGTCGGTTCCGGCGTGATAGTTTCGGCTGACGGCTCGATCCTGACCAATCATCACGTCGTCGAGGGTGCGGACAAGATCAAGGTGCTGATGAGCGACAACAAATCATACGACGCCAAGATCGTAGGAACGGACCAACCGAGCGACCTCGCAGTCCTGAAGATCGAGGCTGAGAACCTGCCGTTCCTGAATCTCGGCAATTCTGATTCCGTTCGCGTCGGCGATATCGTCCTGGCGATAGGTAATCCACTCGGCATCGGGCAGACCGTGACAGCGGGCATCATCTCGGCCAAAGGCCGCCGGACCGGTTTGAGCGACGGCAGCTTCGAAGATTTTCTACAGACCGACGCACCGATCAATCGCGGTAACTCGGGCGGAGCACTAGTCAATCTCAACGGCGAACTGATCGGCGTAAACTCGCAGATCCTCTCGGGCGGAGCCGGCGGCGGGAACATCGGTATCGCCTTCTCGATCCCGTCGAATATGGCGAAATCGGTGATGGATCAGCTCATCAAAGATGGCAAGGTTCGCCGCGGAATGATGGGTGTAAATATTCAGAATATAACGGATGACCTCGCAAGATCTCTCGAACTGGAACAGCGAAGCGGCGTGATCGTTAGCAACGTCCGGGCCGGAAGTGCCGCTGAAAAAGCCGGAGTAAAACGCAATGATCTCATCGTAGCCATCAATGGTGAAAAGATCGAAGACAGCAACGTCCTGCGTAACAAGGTTGCGAGTTCCCTGCCGGGCTCTGAGATCAAACTGACGGTTATGCGTGAAGGCAAATCTGTGGATCTAACCGTCACTCTGGATGAATTCGACACGACGGCTGAAACAGGCAAACTTTCGGCTCCGAATGAAGACGCTCCCGGCCCTCAGAACCAAGGCGGCAAGCTCGGGCTTAGTCTGGAACCCGTAACGCCCCAGGTCGCAAAACAGCTCGGGCTCGATTCGGTATCCGAGGGAGTTGTGGTCACTGAGGTAGATGAGGCCGGAGCCGCAGCCGAGGCCGGCATTGCTCGCGGCGACGTCATCATCGAGATCAACCGCAAGCCCGTAAATTCAGCTGCAGATGTGAGATCGGCTTTAGATTCTGCTGGTGATAAAGCAGTGATCCTGTTGGTCAATCGCCGCGGACAGACGAGCTACGTGCCGGTAAAACCTGAATAGGAACCTTGAACCATATAGGAGGATGGGCAAAAAGGTCTTCGTCAAAGAGGCCTATGTTCCTTATGTTTCTATATGGTTCAACCTTTGCGGGCTCGGCGTTTTGTCTTTGAGCATTTCCGTGTAAAACTTGCGCTATGTTGAGCAAAATTTACCTGGGTATTTTAGTGCTTTCACTGATCGTGATGAGCTTTTTTGTGTTCTATTCGTGGAGTTGGCTACAGAGTATCGGCCTTCCAGCCACCGCCGCCGCCGGCTACGAGTATCACGCCGGCCTCGCCTGGCCGCTATTATGGATAACGACCATCGGCCTGCTAACGCTGGGTAATGCTGTCCTCTGGGTAACGAATCGATCGTGGGCTATGTGGGTCACCCTCGTCTATTTCGCGGCGATGATCGTGATCCGGCTCTTTTGGCTGGAACAGTCGTATTTTGCGTTCAGAAAAGCTAACAACCTGTCCGACGGCAGCTTCGCCCTCGGCCCATTTGTCGCCGTTATTCTGATAGTGGTGGTTGCTGCGATCGTGTTTTTCGACCAGTTTATCATCGTCCGTTTAAGGCAGAAAATGTATCCTCCAGTTGAGGAAGTAGTAACGGAACCTATCGAGCAGTAGAAGTATTGATCTTTGACAATTTGCAGCGATAATGGCCGGATCGGAATCGATGCTTTACAAAAAAAGGGCTTCCGTGATTCCACGAAAACCCTTTTTTCTTAAGGTATGGTCGGGACGGCGAGATTTGAACTCACGACCTCTCGCACCGCAACCTACCTGAGGTTGAAACATCGGTTCGCAAAAACGCTTAAAACCAATCAAAATCGGTAACTTGCTTTTCGCTTACAAGTTTCAAAGGTGTGCGTCTGGAAAGGGCACCCGTCTTGCAACCAACTTACCAAGATTGTTCTATTTAGATCGTCAAGAAATAACACTAGAGTATCCCACGTCGCGGAGGCAGCCGAGCAGTTTGTAGTCCTCGAAATGGAAATTAGACAAAGCGCCGCCTGAACGACACCAATTGGGGCGACGTTCCTAGCAAAGTGAGTCGCCCGTTAATTGGGAGAGGAAGATCAGGCGCGAGCTGGCCATCGGACGCTTCCTCGTTGTGCACCGCCAATACGACTAAGCCCGTTTGCTCACCGATTCCACTCTCGGCCAGCGTCTTTCCGGCGAGCTGCTCTGGGACTGGAACATTGAAAAACTCAACCTCTTCACCGACAAGTAGCGGTTTGCGGCCGATGATTGAAGACAACACTGCTTCCGCTCCAAGCGTCGCATAACTCAAAACGAAGTCTGTCCCAGCCCGGTGGATCGCCTCAAGATTTCGTTCGTGGGTTATTCGGCTGACGATTCTTACGCTTGGATTTAGCCTCCGGCAGTAGACCGAAAGGTAGATGTTCACCGCATCTTCATTGGTGGAAAGTACTACTAAAGACGCTTCTTCCAAACCGCCACACATTATTGTGTCCCGGTCGGCCGCGTCGCCGATGGTAACACGTTCGGACACGTTATTGAGCTTCTCGGCCAGCTTAGGGTTACTATCGATCATAAAGACCCTCATTCCTTTCTGCTTCAACGCGGTAGCAGCCGAATACCCCACCTTGCCCCCGCCGATTATAAGCGTTGCCCCCGGAATGGAGCGCGTTGGATGATCAGCTAGCAAGTTTTCAAGCTTCCCTATTTGTTCCTGACTACCCACAGCGATAGGCACGCTTCGGCCCGAAAGAAGAGTTCCTGGTCCCGCTGGTTGCAGTACCCCACGATCCCATACGCCGACAATGTTCACGCCTGACAATTCCCTGAAACCCGCGTCACGAAGAGTCTTCCCCTCAAACCCTGTGTCATGGACGGTGAACTCGGCTACTACCCATTCCCCAAGCTTCCTGACGATGTGAGCCCGCTCCCCCCCGGCATTAATTCGGAGTGCCAGATTCTCGCCCAGAAGTTGTTTCAGTGGGATGACCTCGGTAGCACCGCTTAGTTCCAGTATATCTATAGAATCTTCATTTTCGGCGATGGCGATAACGTTCACTTTAGGGGCGACCTCGCGGACAGTGAGCGTGATGTTTGTGTTGGTGGTGTCTGCCGCGTTGGCGAAAAGAACCCTTGCCTTTTCCACGCGAAGGCGCTCGTAGGTACTGCGATTGTCGAGTTCACCCTGGATGACCGAGATGCCATCGTTATGAAGCTGAACAGCCCTCGCTGAATCCGGCTCGATGACAAAATAGGGAATACCGCGGTGCTGCAATCTCTTGATCAGATTCGGTGCGATCGAGTCGTATTTGCAGATGATCACGTGTTCACTTATGTCGGCCGGCGCAGCACGCGGGCACTGAACGTGTATCTGAGCTTCTATCCACGGAGCGTAAAAGAAACGAATGAAAGCGAATGGGAGCATTATGAGCAACAGCATGATGCCCGACAGTAGCACGATGATTGTGAATACTCGCCCCAGGTCGGAGTTGAAGGTTATATCCCCGAATCCGAGCGTACTCATCACGGTTAGCGTCCAGTACAGTCCGGTTATCCAAGAGTATTCCCGCCCCTCCCAATACGTCATGATCAGGTGGAACTGAACAGTGAAAAATGCGATCACCCCGGCAAGCAGGAATAGATACTTCATCAACGCGCTAATGTTGCGGCGCATTTGATTTTGACTTAAGAAATAAGAGATCTGAGGAGTCAGGAATTTCATTTTCAATCAAAGGGGAGAGTAAAGCAGACTCTCGTGGTAACGGAACAAACAAAAAGGGACGTTCGAATTGATTCGATAGTCCGGTAGTGTCAAATCTTTTGTGTAAATGATCGGTTTTGGTTTTTCTCTTCTTTCTCTTTCATGTCATTTTGTTAGTAGTAGGGGCTGTGGGAACGGTGGGAAAATGTTCCTCATTTTTCCACGGTTTCCACAGCCCGGGTT
>JBGSQW010000071.1:0-9911 GCA_041737885.1 Pyrinomonadaceae bacterium
AACCCGGGCTGTGGAAACCGTGGAAAAATGAGGAACATTTTCCCACCGTTCCCACAGCCCCTACTACTAACAAAATGACATGAAAGAGAAAGAAGAGAAAAACCAAAACCGATCATTTACACAAAAGATTTGACACTACCGAATTTTTGCAATTATACTGTGAACAGTGCGTCATTTCAGCGTTGAAATTGCTTGTATTCACGGTTAAACGGTGATAAATTTACACTTTTTAGGAAGATTGTTTTCTTGCGCCGAGATCATCCGGCTTTTTTGGAGAGATATTATGAGGAAAACCGCGACAGCTGCTCTTTTGTTTACGTTCGCATTTGCGGCATTTTCACCATCGTTTGCACAGCGATCGTTAGATTCGCGTTCAAACGGCAAGGTCAGGGCTCTGACGGCATTCGATAACGCTCAGGCGATCACGGATGGCGCGGGAGCGTTGGTTCGGTGGCAAATGAAAACGGAGACAAATGTCGCCGCATACAATATTTATCGTATCGGTAACGAAGGCAAAGTTCTGGTAAATCCGACCCCGATCCTCGGCTCAAAGTCGCGTGTTGGCGATCGGACGGCTTATGCGGAATCGTACGAGTTCTTCGACCTGGATGGTTCGGCCGGAGCGACCTATGTTGTAGAAGGAGTCAGAATGGACGGGACGAACTTCTCGACCAAAGAGTTCGCCGCCACAAGCGTTCGAAACCTCGAGGCTTTTGCCGGAAGATCATCTGCCGCCTACATCGAGGCGAGAAACTCCACCAATTCGAATGTCGAATCGCGAACCTCGGCACTGAACAGCGAACTTTCTGACCTTGTAAGCCTCTACGCTCAGGAACCGGATCCGGAGAATCAATTGTGGATCGCCGCCCGTCCGGGAGCTAAGCTCTCCGTTAAGCGAGAGGGTTTCTATCGCGTATCATCGGCAGAACTCGCCACTGCGAACTTTCCTGTAAACAGCGATTCTTCAAAATGGCGTCTGTTCACCAATGGTGTCGAACAGGCTATAACGATAGGCCCGAACAACCAGTACATCGAATTCTATGGCCGCGGTGTTGATACGCCGGAGACCGATTCACGCATCTATTATCTTGTCGAAGACACTATTCCAGGTAAACGGATCGGTTCCAAGGTAATGCGGCAGATCCCCGGAAACGCAGCCTCAACCAGCTACGATGTGGTGGCGGTAAAGAAAGAACGCAACGCATATATTCCGAACCTCTTCAACGGACCCGATGAAGAGAACTACGTTGGCCGCCTTATCCAAAATCAGGCGACTTTCATAAATTTTAATCTTTCTGGTATTGATTACTCAAAACCGACAGCTGACATAACCGTTCATCTATATGGTTACTCTTTCGGGCTCCATGAGGTTAAGCCAATACTGAACGGGCACGAACTTCCCCTTATCCGTCAGTTCGATTTTGTTCGCTATTTTCAGAAGATAACGATTCCGACTTCGCACCTTCTGGAGGGTGCGAATGAGTTGGAATTAAGCGGACACGCACCCTCGGATTTTAACAATTTCGACAAGATCGAGATTGCGTACGCCCGCAAATTCGTAACGGAAGACAACAAGATATCTTTCTTCACACCTGGATCACGGAAGGTTGATATTTCGGGTTTTACGACAGCCAACGTTCGCGTTTTTGACATGACTTTTGAAGGGAATCCCGTTCTCGTAACCAATGTTCCTGTGGTCGAGGGCGACGAAGGTTACACGGCGAAAATTCCGTCAGGCCGAATGATGGTTGGATATGCAGTCGAGGACACCGCTCTACTACAGGTTTCAGTAATTACTGAAAACTTCCCATCTACCCTTGCTGCTAGCTCAAATGCGGCCGAGATGCTGATTATTTCACATTCAAATCCAGGATTTCTGAATGCAGCGGAAACGTGGGCAAATTACCGCCGAAGTGCAGACGGCGGCAGGTTTGTCGTAAAGGTTGTAAATGCTACCGACATATTTGATGAGTTTGGCTATGGCATCATTGGCCCGAAATCGCTAAAAGCGTTTCTCAGTCACGCTAACGAGGAATGGGCAACTAAACCAAAGTACGTTCTTATCTTGGGCGACGGATCGTACGACCCTAGAAACTATGAAGGTTTCGGAGCCTTTAACCTCGTTCCGTCTCAGTCAGTTTCTCTGATCAGTGCTGAGAGCGTAAGCGACGATGCACTCGTTGATTTTGATGATGACGGATTGTCCGAAGTAGCTATCGGCCGGGTCCCGGCCCGTACGGCTGTCCAGGTAACAACTGCATTTAATAAGATGGTCACGTTCGAGGCAGATCAGCAAATCTATTCTCGCGGTGTTCTTTTCGCACACGATCTTCCGCTTGGATACGATTTTGAGAATATGAGCCAGCAATTGGCGCAGAAATTGCCAGCGGGAACGCCGGTAAGTATGGTATCGGTTGGAGAACAGAACGCTCTGCCGAATCTGGTATCTCGGATTAATGAGGGCAAGTTGTTCATTAACTATTCGGGTCACGGCTCCGCAGGCCTCTGGGCAAACAGTGGCTTCTTCACCGTAAACACCGTTCCGCAGGTCACAAATCTTCAGAACCCAAGCTTTTATAGCATGCTGACCTGTCTCAATGGTTTGTTTACTCGACCGTCAGCTGAGGCGTTTGCTGAAGCACTCTTGTTCTCGCCGGTTGGTGGTGCCGCAGCATCGTGGGCGTCCAGTTCTGAGACAACACCGGATATTCAACTGATCATGGGCCTCAGATTCGTCGACACGATGTCTAACGGCAATCTGGATCGAGTAGGTGACCTCGTCAAAGATGCGAAACTCTCCATCTCGGCCGGTGCAGACGTTCGTCTCTCATGGGTACTCTTCGGCGATCCTGCAATGAGAATGCCGTAAACATTGTTCCATGAAGTAACTAACAGAAAAGGCGTTCCGATGCGGAACGCCTTTTCTCATGGTACTGGCGGCGGGATTTGAAACTGCGGCCTGATCCCGCTCGCTGAATTGGTCAGTAAAACCCGCGTCGTATCCGTGAGGACGCATCCTTCACTAAACTGCCGCTGTGCGATTCGCTAAGATCTGGAAAGAAGAATCCGATCTCAACGGGTCGAAGACAGGGTCCGTCTTAAGCAATGTTGGTATTGTCTCCTGGTGGTCGATCATCCTTTGCAGTTCCTTGACGGCTTGAGTGTGCTGGCCAAGCGAGAGATAGATGGCCGGAAGTTCAAGGAAATACGTTTTTTTCTTTTTATCACTGGTTCGAAATAACTCAAGGCGTTCGAGCCAGTATTTTTGTGAATCGCGGCTGGCAAACAGCTTTTCAAATTCGGCTACTTTGATAGCTGAAACGTCCGATAGGCGCATTACTTGCAGATCGGTCGGGATCAGCTCGGGCGAATCGAGTGCTCGATAGATATTTCGGAGCACACGGTATGTCTGTAGATGATTCGGATCCGATTCTAAAACCTTGCGGCACTGTGCTACGGCTTCATCATAACGACGTGAGCGGTACAGAGCCTCGGCGAGATCGGTTTTGATAGCGATCGAGAATGGATCGAGTTTTTCGGCTGTCCGCAACTGATCCAGTCCTTGGTCGAAGAAACCGTTGAGGGTCAGCATTTCACCGTACCAGTGGCGGGCAGTCGCGTATGAATTGTCCAACTCGATCGAACGCTCGAAATGGCTCGCCGCTTTTGGCCAATCCTGATCGTACCTGGCCAAAACAAATGCCAACGACGTGTGAGCCTCAGCAAGCGTTTCGTCGAGCTCGATGGCTCGCTCTGCAGCGGCTTTCGCCTTTGGAAAACGTCCGGCGGCGGGAAAACCGGATACTGTCAACACATACGAATCGGCGAGCCCGGCGTAGGCGCGCGCATAGTTCGGGTCGAGGCGGATGGCCTCTTCGAAAAAGGTAATGCCTTTCCTGATCATCTCGGGTGTTCGCTTGTTCCAATAAAAACGTCCTTGCCAATAAAGCTTGTATGCCTCGAGATTTTCCGTCTGCCGCTTGGCAAGATCTCCCTGGCCCGACGGGTTTTCTGAAAGAACCGCATTCAGACTGCGAGCTACTGCATCCTGAAGTGCAAAAAGGTTTGCTGAACTCTCGTCGAACTGATTTGCCCACAATATCTGCCCGTCCGAAACGCGCAAAAGCTGAGCATTAAATCTGAGCTGATCGCCGTTTCGCTGTAGATTGCCGATCATTACGGCATCGACAGCTAGAAGGCGTCCGACCTCCAACGGTTCCTTGACGTTCTGAAAGAATCGCTGAACCTGCTCGGCCGACCGCACCTCGATCTTACCGCTCTGCCCGAGACTTGTGATCAGCGAATCGGTCAGCCCCATGCTTACGAAAGCCTGATCGTCACTTCCGCCGATAAAGTTAAATGGCATCACACCGATAGTTCTGACTTCGCTGGGTTTCCCGGTGTTTAGGCTTTTCGAGCCGATCATTCCGGCAACGCCCAAAAAAACCGTGAACAAGATCATCAGCAACAAAACCGGACGTTGACGGCTAAAGCTAGAAAAGTAGCCCATTGCGCCGGGCCGTATTTTTTGTAGGGAGTCGTGTAGATGAGTTTCGGTTGGAAGGACGCTTTCGCTAGCTGGACGAGCGGCAAGTCGATTCTCTGATGTCTGTGTGAATGTTGTGCCGTCCATCTTCTCGACCGGCGGTAGGAATTTGTATCCCTTTTTTGCAAAGGTAACGATCAGCGGTTTGCCTTCGCCGTCTTTACCGAGGGCTTTGCGAAGCAGATAGATCGTCTGGGTCAGGTTCCCTTCCTCGACAAACGTGTCCTGCCAAAGAGCGTCCATTATCAGCTCTTTTTCAACGACGCTGCCCTGATTCTCAATTAAAAGAACGAGAAGCTCGATCGCCTTCGGCGGCAGAGAGATCTCATCGTCAAGCCTGAACAAACGGCGCCGTTCAGCGTCCAGCCGAAAGTCGCCAAACTCGTAAAACAACCCCTTATTCATCGTATCTGCACCATTGATATCTCTAATTGATATTTTTTGATGTTTTTATTGAGGACTTTTCATTTGTCAAAAAGCCATTATACACCCAATTAGAATCGGACAACGAACAAAACACGCTTGATGACCGCTGCGAGCGCCAAGGTGAAGATCGGGCCGAGCTGGAGAACTTATTATGGGATCGCTTCTTAAATCGTTACAACGCGTCAACAACCGCATTGCAGTTCTTTCTTTGGTCGCGGCTTCCTTGGGCTTGGGCCTATTTGCCACGGCTGGTTGGCACATAAGAGCACATGAAAGAACTGACCTATCGGTATCGGCTGACGTTATCAACCGCGAACCGATCAATGCTCACAACGATAGTCAGGCCAGCCCCGGCCTGGCGGAGTTCGAACCTTTAGCGACCTTTAACACTCCCTGCAACGTCGCAAGCCTAATTGCAAATCTTGCTACGGCTAACAGCAACGGCGAGCCGGACGCGATCAACTTGTATCCTGGTTGTACGTATGTTCTCACTACGGAATTGATCGTCGAGCCGGATGGCGGAAACCCGCTGACCATCAACGGTAACCTCGCGACACTCGACGGCAGCAGTGCGGTGCGAGTGTTAAGTGTTGCTACCGGAGCAAATGTTAGCATTAACCGCGTCACCATTACCCGCGGGCAGACCGGGTCCTCCTACGGAGGCGGCATCAACAACAGCGGCACATTAGACGTCAGCAAAACTACCATCTCGGGCAATTCCGCATTCCTCGGCGGAGCAGGCATCGCCAATAATGGTGGAGCCTCATTGACCGTTACCAATAGTACGATCAACAGTAATTTGGGCAGCGGAGTGCTCAACTCAGGGGGCACAGTGACGCTCAACAACACGACAGTCTCGGGTAATTCGGCTCCGTTCCCGAACGCCGGCAGCGGCATTTACAACCTCTCAGGCACCTTTACCCTGAATAATACTATTGTTGCCAACACCTTATTCGGCAACGACTGCGAGAATAGCGGCACCTTAAACGCTTTTCACTCGCTCCTGGAGGGCGGCTTGGCATGCGTTAACGGTACCAATACCAACAATCTGATCGGCGATCCAGCCTTGGGCTCTGCTACTGGTGTTCCTACATTTTTCCCGCTGACCATCGGCAGTATCGCAATTAACGCCGGTAGCAACGCCCTGGTTGCGGGTGATGTTACCACCGATCAGGGCGGCGGCCCCCGCATCTCGGGAATCAATGTAGATATCGGGTCCCATGAATATAATTCGATCATCGTAGACCGTTTTGACGATAGCTCAAGCGGAGCTGCATTGGCCTGCACAGATGCCGCAAACGACTGTACCCTGCGAGGAGCTGCGAGAAGGGCAGACAACCTGTTCACCGACGACACCATCGCTTTCGACCCGTTAGTCTTTAATATCCCGCGAACGATCGTTCTCAGGGGCATCGAGATCGTTATCGCTCCCTACGGTGCAATGACGATCAATGGGCCCGGCGAGGATATGCTCACTGTTTCAGGTAATGATGAGAGCGGGATCTTCCGAGTTTCCCCCGGTTCGAACCTTACGATAAATGACATGACCGTTGCGGATGGCAGCACGGGAGCGATAATCAGCGATGGAACGCTCGAATTAGCGAGGGTTACCGTACGTAATAGCCGATCAACTAACGCCGGTGGAATATATTCCGCAGGCCCTTTAACCATCAGGGATAGCACGATACGTAATAATACCGGCCAGGGCTTAGCTGGCGGTCTCGATACAAGCGGCCCCGCGTCAATTACCAATTCGACCATCAGCGATAATACGGGATCGCTTGCGGGCGGAATCCTGAACAATGGGGATCTAACACTGACAAATTCGACCATTAGCGGAAATTTCGGACAAGGTGTCTTAACCTTCTATAGCGGAAAGACCGTAATTCTGAATTCGACGGTAACTAAAAATACTAGCAATGGAATTGACGTCCTCGGGTTGGGTGTCAGCATGATTAACACAATAATTGCCGGCAACCTGGGGCAGGACTGTGTTACCAGAGGCACAGTCAATGCGATGAACAGCCTGATAGGAAGTGGTTTGGTTGACTGTGTCAACGGAACAAACGTAAACAACCTGATCGGCGACCCGCTGCTTGGCCCGCTCGCCTCTAACGGTGGCACGACGATGACACACGCCCTGTTGCCCGGCAGCAAGGCGCTCAATGCGGGTACTAATACTGGAGCACCAGCAACCGATCAACGCGGCATTACTCGTCCGCGGCAAGCAACGGTCGATATTGGATCATTCGAATCGCGCGGATTTACCCTCATAGCTTCCGGCGGCAGCGGGCAGAGTGCGTTTATCAATACGAACTTTGCGAATCCGCTGGCGGTGACCGTGACATCGGCGTTTGGCGAACCCGTTAACGGCGGAGTGCTCACATTTGCGCCGCCTGTAAGCGGTGCAAGTGCCGCTGTCGCGGGAAATTCGGCAACTATTACGGGCGGCATTGCCACCAGCGGAACCGTAGCCGCCAACGGCACGATCGGCGGGCCCTATAACGTCATCGCATCATCCAATGGAGCGGTAGCAAATATCAGTCTTCCGTTGACCAATCTCAATCCGCCACCATCCATTAACGCAGCTGCAGCCGTAACCCGGCAGCAAGGCTCCACGGGCTCAACGTCGCCCATCGCGACAGTAAGCGACACAAACCAGAGTCCTGGCACCTTGGTCGTTACCGCGACGACGGTTCCGGCCAGCCTTTTGGTTACCAATATAGTCAATACCGCCGGATCTATCACAGCCAATTTAACGGCACTCTGTGATGCTCCCATCGGCTCGAACACAGTGGTTTTCACCGTGGCCGATGCGAACGGGGGTTCGGCGACCGCTAACTTCACGGTAAATGTAACAGCCAACACGCCGCCCGTGCTTACGTACTCGAACCCCGCTCCGCTTGAGACAGGCGGCTCGACGACGGTCACTCCGACCTCCGGACCATCAGATAACGGGTTAACGAATGGAATCGACATATTAAGCGTAGTTCCCCCGTTGACGACTGCCCCGACGGTTAATTCAAGCGGCGTCGTTTCGATCTCGAATGCCCAGCCAGCCGGCAGCCACGTCATTACCGTTCAGTCTATGGATAACTGCGGTGCAACGACGGAGTCATCATTCACACTAAATGTTTGCAGCACCGATCCGATCGTGGCAAACACAAACGATGCCGGACTGGGCAGCCTGCGGCAGGCTGTTCTGGACGCGTGTCCAGGCAGTACGATCACGTTTGGCGACGGTTCGGGAAGCGGTGGGACGAACTTTAAGGATGTTGTGGCGGATACGATCACACTCACAACCGGTGAAATCACGATTGACAAAAATCTTACGATTGAAGGGCCTGGATCCAATTTATTAGCCCTGAGTGGCAATGATGTTGCCAGAGTCTTCCTCGTTGCATCGGGTGCGGACGCCGAGATCCACCGACTAACCGCAAGAGGCCGGACTGCTGGCAGCGGTGGGGCGATCGCTAACTTAGGAACGCTGCTAGTGTCAAATAGTGTTCTAACCGGCGTTGGCATTGTGGGAACTTTCGGTGGGAGCGCAATTTACAATAACGGCGCGATGACCGCGGCTAACATAACGGTTTCGGACAGCGCAGGAAATTCTGGCGGTGGAGGCATCCTCAACGAAGGCTTGTTTACCCTAAATAGCAGTACCATTAGCGGAAACCTCGCCATATATGGCGGCGGTATCAACAACGCAGGAGCCTTAACTGTCAACGACAGCACGGTTAGTGGAAATTCAGCCTCGAGAGGTGGCGGTATCCTCAACAGCGGTAGCTTAACATTGAACAATAGCACCGTAAGTGACAATTTTTCCGGCGATGGTGGCTCGCCGGCCAGTCTAGAAATTGAAGGGGGCACCGTTACCCTGTACAGCACGATCGTCGCCAACAGCATCGCGGGTGCTGTTTGCCTGAGGAGTGGTGGCACGGTCAACGCAACCTTTTCACTGATTGAGGGTGGTCTGGCATGCATAAATGGGACGAACACAAATAACTTGACGGTAGATCCGCAACTCGCTCCGTTAGGGAACAATGGCGGGCCCACTCGGACGCATGCCTTATGTGTATCGTCGGGAAACCCGGACACCTCGTGTTTGGGGACGAGTCCGGCGATCGATAAAGGCGATGATGGTTCGGTGGCCGCGACTACGGACCAGCGTGGTGAGGTTCGGCCGCGTGATTTTCCTGATACACAGTTCCCGAACTCGACTGGCGGTGATGGGACGGACATTGGGGCATTCGAGGTACAGAACACCCCGCCAACGATCACGGCGGCAGCGGGTATTGCGAGGCAGCAGGGATCGCCATCGTCGAATTCTGAGGTCGCAACTGTTGGAGACGCGGAGACGCCGTTGAACATTCTGACCATGGCCGTGAATGGCGGTGCGTCGGCGACGGTTAACGGCGTGACCGTTACTTTGACCGACTCGAACGGTGCGTCGGCTGGAGTCAATCCGAATGTTACAGGCCAGGTGCTAGCAGAGGTGGTTGCGAATTGTACGGCGTCCAACGCGACTTTTACGTTGACGGTGACAGACGGCGGAGGCTTAACGGCGACAGCAACATTGACGGTTACCGTAACGTCCAACACGCCGCCGGTGCTCACCTATGCGGATCCGCCGGTGATAGTCAGAGGAGATTCAACGACCGTCGGTCCTGTGACCGGACCGTCGGACAATGGAACGATCTCGAATATCAGCGTCCTAAATGTCGTGCCGCCTCTGACCACGGCGCCGACGGTGAATTCGAGTGGCGTGGTCTCGATCACAAACGCCCGGCCTGTGGGAACGCATACGATCACGATCCGGGCGACCGACAACTGCGGAGCGACGACTGACTCGTCCTTTACGCTTGTCGTGAACAAGGCCAATACGTTGACGGTCATGTCTGCGGCACCGGACCCGACAGTGGTCGGGCAGCCTTATACC
>JBGSQW010000075.1:0-9190 GCA_041737885.1 Pyrinomonadaceae bacterium
AGCCAAAATCGCATTGGCACGAAAGTACTTGAAAATAATCTACAGCACCCTCACAAACAACTGGGTGTTCGCAGACTTTAACAATTTTGAATTGGCAGAGTGAAAACTTTGCTAATGGAGTAGAAATTCATCATAGGAGATAAATCATGAACGACCAAAAATGTAACCACGAAATCTGCACATGCATCGTCGGCAGCGGCAACGAATATTGCAGCGATCATTGCCGTGATGCCGTCAAACAAGACATAACCGAGATCAAATGCGACTGCGGCTGCCTGAATTGCGGCTAGTGTCGGATCAACTTAAAACCTACTTTCCGGGGGCGAGATCATCGCCCCTTTTTTAATTTTCAAATATCAAGATCTGGTCCAGGGCACTAGATCGTCATTGCCGATCGAGACAATTGTTTGTCCCATAGTGGTTCCTTCATCGTGTTATATCGTAGAAAGTGTAATACACGAAAAGGCTCGTAAACAGTTGAAAAGAATACAGTTACCATCGATTTTGGCCGATTTTTGTCCCAAGTTTGTCCCACACTACCCGTGGGACAAATAAGTCGTGTGTAATCGGACGTTTACAGCGATTTTCAGACCCATTTTTACAAAAATAAAACAGAAATTATTTTGTCTTACAATTGCTATCATGTGAAACACTGTATCAAAAATAGGACACAAAATCAAGAAGAATATTTACTGCTAAATGCGAGAAATGGATTAGTTTGTGAGCAGCGAGCCGTGGGTTTTTAGATATCCGCAAAGGTCGTTGACGCCGGTGTTGCCGCCGCAAAAGATGAGAACGATCTTGCTGTCCACGGTGAATCTTTCACGAAGTTTCTCAGCAGCGACCAGCGTTACGGCTGCAGCGGGTTCGGTTATGACCTTGAGGCGTTCGGCTATGAAGACCATTGCCTCGACCGCCTCGTCGTCAGTGACAACGGTAACGCTTTCTAGATGTTCGTTCGCCAGGGCGAGGGTCGCATCGGAAACGTAGGGAGCCCCGAGTGTTTTGGCGATGGATGTTATGCCCGGCAGCTCGACCGGCTTGCCGGCGGCGATCGCCTGAGACATCGCGTCGGCCCCCACAGTTTCGACGCCCCAGATCCTGATGTCGGGATTCATCCCTTTGATCGCCGTCGCAACTCCGCCGGCCAGGCCGCCACCGCCAATGCTCAGAATGATATCTGTCGTATCGGGCAGATCTTCGAGGATCTCGACGCCGACTGTTCCGGCTCCGGCCATGATCTGCGGGTCGTCGAACGGATGAACAAACACCCGCCCTTCTGCTTCGTAATCCTTCACCCGTCGAAACGCATCGGCGATGGTCGGCAGCAACTCGACGGTCGCTCCATAACCACGCGTAGCTTCCAGATAGCTTCGCGGAGTGTTCTCTGCCATGAGAATAACCGCATTCACTCCAAGCTTCGTCGACGCATACGCCACGGCTTGGGCATGATTCCCGCCGCTAACGGCTACAACTCCTTTCGAGCGTTCCGCCTCGGACATGCTCAGCAGTTTGTTGAATGCCCCGCGGGCCTTAAACGCTCCTGTTTTCTGGAACAGCTCGTATTTAACGTAGACATTCAACCCGGTTCGGCGGCTTAGAGATTCGCTGTATTCGAGCGGCGTTCGCCTTACATAAGGAGCGATGAGGTTCTGAGCATTATTGACGTCGGTTATATTCACGGCACTACTATAACATTGGGGAATGCTTCGAAATAATTATGAGTTTTGAAAACTACATTCCTGTTGGGTTTTTCGCTGGCAGACACGTAAAATAGAGGTAATGGAAGAAAGAGAATTGATGACCGAGGCTGACGTTCACGCCTTTGGGGTTGAGATCGTGTTTAAGCAGCTAGAGGAAGCCGGTTGGACGATAGAATCGGCAGACGTCTATGCCGATCGTGAGACGCATCCGCAGATCGTTGGGAACAAAGATGGTGAAACCGGATTCTTTATCGTCAGAACCGAGATGTATCCAAAACGCGGCCGAATCGAGAGTGAGGAAGTGTTCCAAACGCTGGTCAAACACGCGGCAGCTCATGGTG
The DNA here is from genome assembly GCA_041737885.1 of Pyrinomonadaceae bacterium. Taxonomy (GTDB): domain Bacteria; phylum Acidobacteriota; class Blastocatellia; order Pyrinomonadales; family Pyrinomonadaceae; genus OLB17. Next base: position 2,045 of record JBGSQW010000075.1, read on the forward strand.
CTTCGTGCTTTTTTGCAAGCGTCAGTATCGCGAATTCCGAAGGAACCACTGAGGAAGAAATGGCGGTGCCGGTGAAAGGCGTGGCCTTTCATGTAGCCTTTGACGGTCTTGTTCAGATGGCTCTCGCAGAAGCGGATAGCTCCAATAATTAGTTTCGTATGAACAAAACCAGACTTGAGGCCTTTTCAGATGCCGTCATCGCGATTCTGTTGACGATAATGGTGCTTGAGCTAAAGGTGCCTCACGGTACTGACTTCGAGTCGTTGAAGCCCTTGTTGCCAGTCTTTTCAGCATATGTTCTGAGCTTCATATACCTTGGTATCTACTGGAACAACCACCACCACATGCTACAGGCAACGCGGAAGGTCAACGGCAAGATCCTGTGGGCAAACATGCACCTACTTTTTTGGTTGTCGCTTGTTCCATTCGCGACGGGATGGATGGGCGAAAATCATTTTGCTCCTCTGCCGACCGCGATCTACGGATGCATATTATTGTTGTGCGCTGTTTCATACACGATCCTTCAGTCAACGATCGTCCGTCACGACGGCGGAGAGAATGAGTTATTTGCGGCGGCGGTTGGAAATGATCTGAAAGGCAAGATCTCAATGGTTTTCTACATTCTCGCCATTCCCCTCGCGTTGGTCCACCAAGGGATTTCCGGTGCGTTGTATGTATTAGTGGCGGCGATCTGGTTCATACCAGACCGCCGAATAGAAAAGCAGATTCGGTGACCAGGCGGCGATTTGATGGTCATCGTCATCAATCAAAAGATATATCGGAACAACAGCAGAAGTCCCATCGCCCCTAAAATGGAAAGGATCCATCCGGCTTTGTATTTGTCGTTTTTCCATATCGCCCGGCCGATCGTTGTTCCGACGAAAGATCCGCCCATACCGATACCTGCCGTGACCAACCACCCGAGAACGCCGCTCGCTATCGCCTCTTTGCCGGGAAGAAGCAGTCGTGCGAGAACACCGATTATCAGTCCAACGAACAGTTGCCAAATTATAGACATATCTTTTTCTCCTTATTTCTGATCACTCATTCAAATACGATCTGAGACCTACGGAAGTTCCACAATGCCTACTGCTTAGGAGCCGGCGGCGACAACCGAATATAGCCAAATTCCGCGATCACTTCGCGGGCCGTATTTACAGCAACCAGGCCAGCCAGCACTGTGTCAGGGAAGTCTGATTCGTATTCGCCGGCGATGCGCCAGGATGTTTCTTCGTTCTCGCGCCAAAATGCGGAAAAGATCTTTCCGTCTCTGACGATCTTTAGATCAACCTCTTCCAGATCTGTCTGCAGATCATCAGGGGTCGCCAATGGGCGATAGTCTTCGCGGTTTCGCACATCGATACGAAGACCTTCGCCTCCGCCCCCGACTCCACCGTACGATCGCTCAAAACGAAGGTATTTTGAATCATCGACGTATATCAAAAGTCCCGCACCCTGATAGTTTTCCTTCGGTGAGAAGCGGACCCTTGTTTCCATCTGAAAGTTGCCGGTGATCGGCTTAACATATCGCGGGGCTGTAACATTTTGTCCCATCAGATCCTTGCCGCTCGGTATCCGTATCCTTAGAACCCCATTTCTGACATCTTTTGGGGAGGGCACGGTTTCTTCGGCCGGGTCGATCCATTGCCAGCCGACCGGCCAGTCCTTGGAATATGTTGAGAAACTGACGTTGAGCGGTTTTTCAACTTTTATCGCCTCCGCGGGGATCGGAGCCGGTGTTGACGCAGTCGCTACCTTTTTGGGAGGCGGTGTTGTCGAGCAGCCGAGCAGAAGTGCAAAACAACCGGCCATGATCGTAACAATACGACCGCGGTATAATTTTCGAGGCTTTTTGATCGGATCAGTAGTGTGCATACCGGATCATGCTTGGCGTATCCATTTCCAAACTTCTGGGATTGTCGCACGTTTTCCATACATAAGCATCCCAACACGGTAAACCCGAGCCGCCAGCCAGACAAGCCCGGCGATCATTACGCAGTTAATAAACAGGGACAAAGCGATCTGCCATATCGGCGGCGTCTCCGCAAGTATCCTTATTGGCATCGTAAGCGGCGCGAAAAAGGGCGACATAGATACCCAAAACGCGAGGCTCGAGTTCGGATCGCGAATGACAGCGAAACCAAAATAGAAGCCGATCAGCATTATCATGATTGGAGGAAACGCGAACTGCCCGCCTTCCTGAACCGTCGTTACCATCGAGCCGATCAGAGCAAAAACCGCTGCGTAGGTAAAGTAACCAACTATAAAGTACGCAAAAAAGTAGAGGACCATCGCAGGCGTTATATTCGGTACGGCTGCCAACAGCGGAGCCATATCAGCCTGCGTTGATAAAAATACGAACAAAGCCAGGAGCGAAACAACCCAGATCGCCAACTGCGTTAACCCCGCCAAACCAACTCCGACAAGTTTGCCGAACATTAGTTCGAACGGCCGGGCGGAGGAGAAGAGAATTTCGGCAATTCGGGTTTCCTTTTCTTCGACTACAGCTCCCATGATGACCTGACCGTAGATCGTCAAAGTAATGTAGATCATCATCCCGATTATGAGAGACGCGATGAACAAGGAATCACCATCCTTTTCCTCGCCTTTTTCACTTATCGATTTTGCTTCGAAATCTACGTTTCTACTGATGTTTTTAAGTGCAGATTCGTCAATGTTGGAATCGGCCATGCGCTGTGACCGTACCGCCTCGTTTACCGCGTCTTTGATCGTGTCATTCGCGACGAAATCGCCGGCTTTACGCGATCGGAATTCATATTTTGCTTTCCCGTCACCCAAATCGTCGGGAATTATCAGATAGGCATCGATCTGGTCTGAGGCAGCTTTGACGTTGAGTTCCTGCCTCAACTGTTCCGGTGATCTGCCAGCGGTGTCGATCTCGACAAAAATGAAACCCGAAGCCATTTGGCTTGAGCCCGATCTGAGCCGTTCTTCCTGAGAGGCATTCAGATCTCCGATCGAGTCTTTTGCCGCCTGTCGTGCTTTCTCGGCTATCCGTCCTGCGGATAGATTTTCTTTTAGTCGCGGGGCGATCTTGCCTGAGGCATCGACTATGACGAGGCGGAGAGGCTCGCCCTTGAGCGAGAAAATTATCGCCGGAACAACCGCGAAACCCAGACCCAGAAGCGGAAACAAAAGTGTGCCGATCAGAAAAGACCACTTAACGACCACCTTTCTGTATTCGTGCTTAACTACGGCTAAAAATCTCTGCATCATTTTTGCTATGCCTGATCTGCGACCTCTTTTTGTCCGCCGATCTGATCTATGAAAATGTCGTTTAGGCTCGGCTCGATACGTTCAAACTTAGAAACCTCGGCTCCGGTTTCGACTAGCTTTCTCAGTAATATTTGGAAATCAACGTCAGGAGCGAGTTCGAGGATCATTTCGTCGGAATGCTCTGTGACCTTTGATACCAAGGCTTTATCGGCGAGGACTGATTCAGCACCGCTTGCCCGTAACGCGATCAAATTCTTGCCGTAACTCGCCTTGACCTCACGAAGGCTGCCGCCGATGACTTTTTTTGATCGGTTGATCAAAATAATATCGTGGCAGAGCCGTTCAGCGGTTTCCATGAGATGGGTCGAGAAAATGATCGTCTTTTCACGCGAACGGAATTCGGACAGCACGTCGATCATAAACTCGACATTTACTGGATCGAGTCCCGAAAACGGTTCATCCAGGATAAGCAGATCAGGGTCATGCACCACGGTGGAGATAAACTGTATCTTCTGCTGCATCCCTTTGGAGAGATCTGTCGTCTTTTTATCTTTCCATTCGCTGAGTCCGAGCCGGTCGAGCCATTGATCTATTCGCCTCTCCGCAACGGCAGCCGGCACACCCTTTAGAGCAGCAAAATACCTCAGCTGATCAGCGATCTTCATCTTTTTGTAGAGCCCGCGCTCCTCGGGAAGATAGCCAATACGCGACTGGATCTTTGGGGATACGTGTTCGCCAAATAGCTCGATTCGACCAGAATCAGGAGCCGTGATGCCAACGATCATTCGAATCGTAGTTGTTTTTCCGGCTCCGTTGGGACCCAGAAAGCCAAAAACACGACCTGGACGTACGTCAAAACTGAGCCCGTCGACCGCGGTGAACTCGCCAAATTGCTTTGTTACATTTTCGACCTTTAAGGTCGCTTCATCCACTCTCATTTGCGTATTACAACATTAACACGCGGAGAGGTCCGGAAGTAAGTCGGACGGATTTTAGACTTCAATTATTGATGTCTTGAGCTTTGCTGCGGTACTGCACCAGCGTGTGTGCGACGACGGTCGCGATGATTATAATGCCGCCGAGAACTGCCCAGTTCGAGGGGCGTTCGCCGACGAAGAGGAAGACCCAGACGGGGTTTAGGAGCGGTTCGATAAATCCGATTATGCTCGCATCGAGCGGGCGTGTGCCGCCACGGACGCCTTTGATGAATAATATATAAGATAGCCCGATCTGGAAGATGCCCAGGAATGCGACCGCTGCGTAATCTCGCCATGTCGCGGTCGGGATAGCAGCGATTCCGCTTGGCAGCGTCAGCAAGGCGAGTAGGAAATTGCCGTAGATGACCGTGATCGTGCCGCTCATTCCCATTGCCCGTGGGTGGCGGAGCAGCATGATGTAGAGGCCGAGGAATATTCCGGAGCCGAGTGCGGCGATGTTGCCTTGGTAATCGCCGATCGAGAGGTCGCCGACGAAGAACAGGCTCATTCCGGCGAGGCAAAATATGACCGTGACGAGGTCGCGGATGTGGAATTTTTCGCCGATGACGAACGGGGCGAGGATCAGTATATATATAGGTGCGGTGTATTGGAGAAAGATGGCGTTCGCGGCGGTCGTGTGTTTGGTGGCCCAGACGAAGAGGAACAGCAGCGTCGCGTAGATCACTGAACACATCGCTCCGAAGGCATTGATCCGCAGCCCGTCTCGCCACGTTAGGACCAGCACCGTAATGCCCGCGAGCAGTGAGCGAAAGAACGTGACTTGATAGGCGTCGAGATTCGTCGCGAGCTTGATGAACATGCCGCCGGTGCTCCAGAGGAGAACGGCGATCACGACCAGCATGACCGGGGAAATGGTTTTCTTGTCTTCGGACATTCGAAATATTTTACCGCAGAGACGCGGAGACGCGGAGTTTCGACGAAGGATTTTTTAACGCAAAGTCGCGAAGGGGCAAAGATGCAAAGTTTATTTTCTCTTGCGTTCTCTTCTTTGCGGCCCTTGCGTCTTTGCGTTAAAAAAAATCATAAAAACCGCTTGACAAGGTTAACTGTAACGAATATAGTTACAAATGTTCAAAACGAAGCAGATCGAATCGGTCGTCGTGGCTTTTACGTTTTGAACATAATTTTTGACTTTAACTGTAACAATATAAGTTACAGAAAATTAACACGAGAGGGGAAAATATCATGTCACAGACAATCGCACTTATAACGGGAGCCAATCGCGGCATCGGGTTTGAAACGGCACGTCAGTTGGGGAAACAGGGAATCAAGGTTTTGATCGGGGCTCGCAGTGAGGAGAAAGGGAAGGAAGCCGAAGCTACGCTGAAGGCCGAGGGGCTAGATGTGGAGTACATCGATATCGATGTAGATAACACGGCGACTCATGCGGCGGCGGCTAAAACCATCGAGGAAAAATACGGCAAGCTCGATATTCTGATCAACAACGCGGGAATTTTCCTGGCGGAGGAATTCGATGCGGACGGCGGTATGGTTCCGGCGAGTAAGACTTCGCAGGAGACGTTTCGCAAGACGTTTGACACCAACTTTTTCAACACCATCGACGTGACGCAGGCTCTTTTGCCGCTGGTCAAGAAATCGGACGCCGGACGCATTGTGTTTTTGTCGAGCGGTTTGGGTTCGCTCGGGCTGCATTCGGATCCGACTTCGGAGATCTATAATTACAAGGTCCCGGCATACAACATCTCGAAGACGGCGCTGAACGGCTACGTCGTTCATCTCGCCCACGAGCTTAAAGACACAAATATCAAGGTCAACACCGCGCATCCGGGTTCGGTCGTAACCGACATGAACGCAAACGGCCAGATCCCGGTGGAGGAAGGTGCGAAGACTTCGGTCGATCTTGCGACGCTTCCGGCGGATGGATATTCCGGCAAATTCATACACCTGGGCCAGGAATTGCCCTGGTAAATGGGCCACAATTTAACTGCACGTCACTGGTGAAAAGCCGGTGACGTGCTTTTTTTGACGAAAAAATCAGGAGGGAAACAAAATGTCAGCACACGCAACGAGTAGAAAAATGGATGACCGCGAACTTGCCGTACGTTCGCAGCTAGAGGTTTGGCACGGCACGAATTCGCGTCTGAGCGAACTGTTATTTGAGCTTTCGGACGAGCAGTTACAGAAACAAATTTCGCCCGACCGCAACACCGGCCATTACATCATCGGCCACCTCGCAGCCGTCAACGACGCGATGCTGCCCTTGCTCGGGTTTGGCGACAAACGTTTTCCCGATCTTGAGGCGGCGTTCCTCAAAAATCCGGAAAATGCTGAGATCGAGCGTCCGACCGCTGCCGAGGTTCGACGCGTCTGGGCAGATCTGCTTGGCGTGTTGCGTGAGAGTTTTGACGCTCTTTCGGCGGACGATTGGTTCGACAAACACACGGCGGTTTCGGATGAGGATTTCGCAAACGAACCGCTTCGCAACCGCATAGCTGTCCTGATCAGCAGGACAAATCATTTGAATTATCACTTAGGACAATTAACGCTTCTCAGAAGCAAGGAAGGTACAAAATGAGTAGATTAGAAGGAAAAGTAGCAGTAGTAACGGGAGCTTCGAAAGGTATCGGAGCAGGGATCGCAAAGGCTTTTGCGGCGGAAGGTGCTTCGGTCGTGGTGAACTACGCGTCGAGCAAAGACGGTGCGGAAAAGGTCGTCGCCGAGATAGTAGCGGCGGGCGGAAAGGCGGTCGCGGTGCACGGCGATGTTTCCAAAAAAGCCGATGCCGAGGCGATAATCCAGGCGGCGATCGATAACTTCGGCAAACTGGACGTGCTCGTCAATAACTCGGGCGTTTACGGATTTCAGGCGCTGGAAGAGATTATTCATGAAAAGGTCAACTCCCTGTAAGTTCTTTTCTTAGTGGATTTAGATACAACTCTAGGGTACGGAA
>JBGSQW010000125.1:0-19387 GCA_041737885.1 Pyrinomonadaceae bacterium
TGAGCAGTTCGACAATGGAACGAGCCGTCCGTTTAACCCGAATCCGAACCGTTACAAGCCAGCGACTGTTACAGGTGCTCCTGCAGCCTCGTATGAACTGGCTCTCTCGGATCCAACGTTCAAATTCCCGCAGATCTGGCGTTCGAGCGTCGGCGTTGATGTTCGTATTCCCTGGGGAATTGTTGCCGGCACTGAATTTCTACACTCGAAAGACGTAAACGGTGTTTACTATATCAATGCCAATTTGGCAGCACCGAACACTGCCTTTACCGGCGTCGACAATCGTCCACGCTGGACGACTTCAAACCGCCTCAATAGCAATATCACAAGCGCTGTTGTTCTTAAGAATCAGAACGTTGGTAAGACGTGGAACCTTGCCTTCACGCTCGAAAAACCTTTCGCGAATGGATTTTACGCGAAGGGAGCATACAGCTACGGCGAGGCTAAGAATACTGTCGATCCCGGATCGATCGCTTTCGGTTCGTGGAACAACAATCCACACACGGGTGATCCGAATAATCCGGGACTTGGCTTCAGCTTTGCATCACCGGGACATCGCGTTTTCTGGACCGCTTCGTATTCGAAGAATTACTTCAACTTTGGCGGAACCACGATCTCGATGTTCTGGGAAACCCGTGAAGCCGGCAACGGCAGCTACACATATAGCGGCGATCTAAACGGTGACGGCGGAACTAGCAACGACCTGATCTACATCCCGAACAGTCCGTCAGAAATGAACTTTGGAAACATCACCACCTCAGCAGGCGTTGTGACAGTGACCGCAGCTCAGCAGGCTGCCGCTTGGGAGTCGTTTATCGCTCAGGATCCTTACCTTTCGAAGAATCGCGGCAAGTACGCGGTTCGTGGTGCGGCATTCCTTCCATTTGTTACGCGAGCAGATTTCAGCCTTGCTCAGGATCTGTTTTTCAAGATCAAGGGTTCAACCCAGAAGTTTCAGGTTCGTTTCGACGTTCTTAACTTCGGCAACCTGCTCAACAAGAACTGGGGTACCGGTGTCGCGTTTACTTCCACTCAGCCTCTTATTACAACTAGCACGAGTGGAACGGCGACATGTCGTGCCGCCGGAGCTACAACCGCTGCTTCGTACTGTCTGCGAGCGACGAGTGGCACCAACCTGATCAACACGTCATACAACCCGACGGCTAACACCGGCGACGTTTACCGTGTTCAGATCGGACTTCGTTACATTTTCAACAAATAGTAATTGAACGCTTTTGGTTTTCTCCCTTTGAGAAAACGTTTCGGGCACGGTGCGAGAGCAGCGTGCCCTTTTTTTGTCCGCCCGTTTTGTATAAACTTACCATCGTGAGGATCCTTCAAGTATCATCGGCAAACACGTTTGGCGGCGGCGAGCGACACTTTGTCGATCTATGCCGTGAGCTCGTCAGCCGAGGTCATCAAGTTTATGTGGCTTTACGACCCTCGAACGAGTGGCAAGGCCGGCTTGATTTTTTGCCACCGGACAATTTTCTTTATGTCTCGATAAGAAATTCCTTCGGTATGTTTAGTGCCAAAAAGATCGGGCGATTCATTGAGAAGGAGAAGATTGACATAGTCCACGCCCATGTCGCTCGTGATTACCTTGCCGCCAGTATTGCTGTTCGCATGGTGAACAATGCGCGGCTGGTGCTTACAAGACACGTGGTATTTCCGATGAAGCCTTTCCATCGATTTGCTTTGAAAAATGTTGATGCAGCAATCGCCGTATCGCCGCCCGTTCGAGAACAGCTGGAACGAATATTCCCGTCCTATAAGGTTCATACTATCCCGAACGGTATCGACGTCGCAGAAGATCTCGCCGCGGCAAAATCAAGGCTCAACGATGAGTTCAGAGGTTTTCACAAGATTCCAATGGAATCGCCTTTGATCGTTAGCCTGGGCGAGTTAAAGCCTTTAAAAGGTCAGCGCGATCTGGTTTTGGCGGCAAATGAGATCCTAAAGGTGTTACCCGACGCTCATTTTGTTGTCGCTGGGAAAGATAACTCGATCGACAAAAGGTTTCGGAGAGAGTTGCGAAGATTAGTCCGGGTCTTTGGTCACGAGGATAGATTTACATGGCTCGACTGGCTCGACGATATCAAACCGCTGATCGCCGCAGCGGATCTGTTCGTCTCGCCCTCGCACTCAGAGAGCTTCGGATTAGCTATGCTCGACTCAATGGCTTTGGGGACACCAGTCATTGCCACTGAGACCGACGGAGCAAAATTACTCATTGTTGATGACAACGCTCTCATTCCGATCAAAGATCCAATTGCAATGGCTGACAAGATCTGTTGGTTTCTTAAACATCGACCTGAACTATATATATTGGCGGAAAGGCAGCGTTCCAACGCTCGGCAAAGTTATGGATTGGCGGAAATGGTTGATGAGACTGTTGCCCTCTATAACGAAATACTTACCTACTGATACCAAATTGCTCGATCTTCCGCTTTACTTGATGTAAACCAAACATTCGGTTTATCTTTAAAACTATGCGGCATCTGATCTTCGTCTTTATTCTGTTAACTGTTTCTGTGATGAACGCTCAATCTCAAACTGCAGAACAATTTGCTGCGGCATGGAACGGTGAGCATATATCATCGATGTTTCCTTCCGACATGCGGCATTCCGATCTGAAGAAGTATCTCGAGCAGATAAAAAAGATGGGCCTGCGAGTAGATCAGGTGGGCGTGTCTAACGCAAACCGCGAGATATACCAGATCGAATGGGGAAAAGGCCCGCTAAAGGTCTTTATGTGGTCCCAGATGCACGGTGATGAGCCAACCGCGACTCCGGCTCTCATCGATATGTTCGCGTTTCTGCAAAACAATCGTGATAAAGACTGGGTAAAAAAAATATCGGAAACGATGACGATAAGGGGAGTGCCCATGCTCAATCCGGACGGGGCAGAGATGTATCAACGCCGAAATCTCCAGGGAATCGACATCAATCGCGACGCAATTGACCTAAGAACGCCGGAAGCGAGGCTTCTAAAACAGCTTCGTGATGATTGGAATCCGTCGATCGGATTCAATCTGCATAATCAACAGTCCCTCACGACCGTCGGACGAACGCCAAAACAGGCATCGATCTCTTTTCTTGTAGTATTTGGCGATGAGGCGAAGACGATCGATCCGGGCCAGGAAAGAAATCAACGAATTACATCAGCTATGGTGACCGCCTTGAATAAGTTCATTCCAGGACACATCGGGCGATATAGCGATGAATGGACTCCAACAGCGTTTGGCGATAACTTCTCGGCCTGGGGAACGCCAACGATCCTGATCGAGACAGGAGCTTTGTACGGTAAGGACGAGATGTATCTGGTCAAGATGAATTTTGTTGCCTTCATGACCGCCTTGCAGTCGCTTGCGACCGGGAGCGAAAAGATCCAAGATCCTCTGATCTACGTAAACCTGCCCGAAAATGGCTCTGGCGGTCTTGTGAATTTCATATTCCGCCGTGCTAATGTTGTGATTCGGGAACCTGCTCCAATAACCATAAACGTTCCGGAAGCAACATTGCCAACGCCAGCCACGCCATTATTCAAGACAACGGTGATGGACATTTTGGCCACGACCGAACGGCGCAGGGCGAGCTTTATTGCACCTGTGAAAATACGTAGTGTCGGAGATCTGCCGACCTTACGAGGTCTTGAGGAATACGATGCAAGCGGGTTTAACGTCTATCAGCGATTTGGCCAAACGAGAGCCGGGGAATTCGCAGAGTTTTTCTTTTTTAGGAAGGACCGATCGATCGATTGGGCTTCCAGTAATCTTGAGAAACAATATCCGCCTGATGCTATTTTCTCTAGCGGGAAGTGGATCAAGGGCGAAAAGCTACTTCCGCGACGATAATTTAGTAAACTGAAAGGCACGTGCTGACGCTGCTAAAGATCAAAAACATAGCTCTGATCGACGAACTTGCTATCGAGTTTGGCGCCGGGCTGAACCTTTTGACCGGCGAAACTGGCTCGGGCAAATCGATAATCGTTGACAGCCTCGGTGCGTTGACCGGCGACCGCGTTTCAAATGATCTCATCAAGGAAGGCTCGCCTTCCGCGACGATCGAAGGTTTGTTTACCGTCGTGGTCGACCAGGAGTTGCGATCCATTTTCGACGAAAGCGGTATCGATATTGAAGCTACAGAAGAAGGCGACATAATCGTTCGACGCGAACTCTCCGCTGCTGGTAAAAACCGCGTATTCATCAATGGACAGCTTGTTACTCAGGGTTACCTAAAACGCGTCGGCTCGTTCCTCGTCGATATCCACGGCCAGGGCGAGCAAGCCGGGCTTTACGATGTGGAATCTCACATCGAGATGCTCGATGAATTCGCCAGTGTCGATGCCGCTAAGGTTAAAGTCGCGTCGGCGTTTCAAAAATGGTCGGCGATCCGCTCGCAACTCTCGTCTCTCGAAAAAGACACCGCCGAAAAGCTCCAGCTACTCGACATTCTACGGTTTCAGGTAAACGAGATCCAAGCCGCAAATCTACAGCCTGACGAAGAAACCCTGCTCGAAGAGGAAAAACGCCGTTTGAGCAACGTCGAAAAGCTAACATCTCTGAGCACCGATGCCTTCGCTCTCCTTTACGACAATGCCGAATCAACTGCGGTAACGCTCGAAAAGGCCCAACGTAAAGTCACTGAACTTGCGGATTTCGAATCTCAGTTTGGTGAGTACTCAGAGGGCGTAGCTACAGCTCGTGCCGTGATAGAAGATCTCGCTTTCGCGATCCGAGATTTCCGAAATCATCTCGAATTCTCGCCCGAACGCCTCAACGAGATCGAGAATCGACTTGCCGAGATACTGCGGTTAAAACGTAAATATGGTGATTCGATCGAAGCCGTACTTGAACATCTCCGCGTGTCGGATGAGCGTTTGCAGAACATCGAAACTGCTGAGTTTCGCGAGGAAGAGTTGAAGAAACAACTTGCCGAACTACGTGATGCGTACATAAAAACAGCGCGCGATCTGCATGACAAACGAAAAGCGTCGGCTTTAAAATTTGAAAAGCAGGTCGAACAGAATCTTCGGACGGTCGCGTTGGAAAAGGCTCGTTTTGAGGTTCGGATCGACTCGATGGATGGCGATGAATCATCTTTCACGCCGAACGGATTCGACCGCGTCGAATTTTACTTCTCAGCCAATCCAGGCGAATCGCCTAAACCGCTCGCAAAGGTAGCATCCGGTGGCGAGGCTTCGCGGCTAATGCTCATCATCAAAACTACCATAAAGGCGAGCGGACCTCAGAAAACAGCGGTTTTTGACGAGGTCGATGTCGGCATCGGCGGCCGCGTGGCGGAGGCAGTCGGGCGAAAGCTGAAAGATCTCTCGGCGACCCAACAAGTCCTCTGCGTCACGCACCAACCCCAGATCGCGTCGCTCGCAGATCGGCACTTTACAGTAGAAAAGCAGATAACCGGCGGACGAACTCTGGTAAAGGCACGAGAACTTTCCGAAATTGAACAAATCGAAGAGATCGCCCGCATGCTCGCCGGCTCAGAAATAACCGAAGCCGCCCGTGAAAACGCGAGGTCGATGCTGGCGGGGCGGTGAGTTTTTAACGCAAAGACGCAAAGGGGAAAAGACGCAAAGAAAGGTAGTTATCTAGACCGGTAACCTAAGTTATTTTCTTTTCATCACTTTTCGTCTTTGCTCCTTCGCGACTCTGCGTTAAAAAATTCCAGCTGACTATTATGCAATCTGAAGTATTAGCCCACGTCATTCGCGGCGAGACGGTCGAGTCGATCCATCGCGGACATATCTTCGTCGTTGATGGCGAAGGGAACACTGTCGCCTCTGTCGGCGATCCATCGACCGTGACCTACTTTCGCTCGGCAGCAAAGCCGTTTCAGGCACTGCCGTTCATCACGAGCGGAGCGGCGGATGCATTTGGGTTTACCGAAGACGAGATCGCAATGTCGATAGCGTCTCATTCGGGCGAGAATATGCACCTCGATCGAGTTGCACGGATGCTTGAACGCATTGGAATGAGTGAAAGCGACCTTCACTGCGGAGCCCATGCACCGTTCTACACCAAAGAAGCCGAACGCATGATCCGCGACGGCGAAACACCGACGCAGCTTCACAATAACTGCAGCGGCAAACACGCTGCGATGCTCGCTCTCGCGAAACATATCGACGCCGATATCCCAACCTACGAATTAGCTGAAAATCGCGTCCAAAAACGAATCCTGCGATGCATCTCCGACTTCACAGGCGTTGCCGAAACCGATATTGCCCAAGGCATCGACGGCTGTGCAGCCCCGAATTTCGCTGTATCGGTCGCTGCGATGGCAAAAAGCTTTGCCAATCTCGTATTCCCGCTCAATTTCCATCCGGCAGTACAGGCGGCAGCCTCACGCATCACCCTCGCAATGATGCGTCATCCAGAACTGATCGGCGGCACCGACCGCCTCGACACAATGTTGATGAAAGCTGCTCCCGGCAAGATCATCTCAAAAGTCGGCGCCGACGGCGTCTGGCTCGGCGGCGTCCTCCCTTCCGACAAATACCCCCGCGGTCTCGGCATCGCCCTAAAAGTCGAAGACGGCGACGACCACCGCGGAAGGCCAGTGATCGCAGTCGATATCCTGAAACAGCTTGATATTTTGGTCGATACCGCACTTCCAAATCTTTCGCCAATGCCGATAAAGAATCGTCGAGGTGATATTGTGGGGCGAGTAGAGCCTCGTTTATCTTTGCCGAAATACTCAGCGACGCAATGAAGCGAAATTTTGGCAATTTTTTTGAGCGGTGGACTCGAGGAGGCACAAAACTCACAGATGTTGAGTTTGATTTACTCCAACATGCGGTTAATTCTCTTCCGCCGTCATTGCGTTCAATTGTTGAAAGCCAATTCGACGCGTATAACCTCGTTCAGCGAGAAATTGATGGCCGTGCGCTTAATTTCTATCGAATAAAGGGAGGAAAGGCGGATAGTGAGGGCTTGCCGCTGCTCGATATGTCTGTCGAGGAAGCACCCCTTATTCGACTCACAGCCACCGTTAATGGAGATAGTAAGCCTATCCATGGCAATCTCCACGCGGTAAACGGACGCGCATTCTGCATGTCGCTAAACCGCCGCGCACCTGCTAAGGGAGTCGTTAAAGTTTTGGATATAAAGCAATCGTGGCGATCAAACTTTCATGCTAAATAACTTGCCCAAGAGCCCGATCCAGCCACAGGTTCGTTAATTTCTCCTGAATACTGTTCGCCTTTAGCCGCTCGTTCAGGTTCTTAAAATCCACAAAATCGAGATGCTGGTCCTGGTTGAAGCAGGAGAAGACGAAGAACTCTTCGCCGGTGTGCGGATTTACGTGTCTCTGTAGGCACTGGGCGCAGACTTCTTTCATCATGCACTGCATCGGGCTGTTGATGGAGCCGATGGCGGTGTGGTTTTCGTTGAGGTACGGTTTGAGGGTCGTGTGACGGGCTTCGCGGACGCCGTTCATCATGCGGTCGGAGCCGATGGCGATGATGCGGTCAACTTGCTGCAGGTCAACGGTTTGCGAGCCGAGGCGGCCTTCGGAATAGGCGATCATTGCCTGGACGATGTTACCGCGGAAATGCGAATCCTGCGGCCGCTGCGGGATGATCTCGTTGCCGAAATCGGTCGCCCACACGACCTGATCGGTGGCGTTTTCGATCTCCTCACGCTTAAACATATCACCGCCGTCCTTGTAACCGGCGAAGTAGATGACCTTGTTATGCTTCTCACGCAAAGCCTTTGCGATCGAGAACAGCACGGCATTTCCCAAACCGCCGCCCGCGAGCAGAACAGTCTCGTTTTCCGTGATCTCGGTCGGCGTTCCGGTCGGGCCCATTACCAGAACTTCCTCGCCTTCTTTCAAAAGCTGGCAGAGCCGTGATGAGGTTCCCATTTCAAGAACGATCATCGACAAGAGTCCTTTTTCCTCATCGACCCACGCACCAGTCAGTGCTAAACCCTCCATCATCAGGCGTTTACCGTCGATGATCGGGGCTGAGGTTTCGAAGTTTTGCAGGCGGTAGAATTGGCCGGGCTCGAATTTCCTGGCCTGTAGCGGAGCTTTGACAATGACATCGACGATCGTTGGCGTCAGGCGGTCGACCTTAACGACGTAGGCTCGCAGCTCTTCGTCGAGTTTGGCTTCGAGCTTGTCGAAGATTGCGTCGCGGTCCCATTGCGGCAGGTCGCCACGGGTTGCGAGTTCGTCAGCAAAGATCTCAACGACCTTTTCATAGCCATGCTTGGCCGAGGCCATCGCTTTGACGACGTTTCCGGCGTAGGTCGGGTGGTTGTCGCCGTAGTAGCTGATGAATTTGCCGTCGTGCTCGTAGCTGGTGAAAAATCCGGCTTCGCCTTTCGGCGTTTCCACGACGTGCTGTTTGCCGTCGCCGTTTCGCTCGACCTTGAACGACTGGAAAAATTGCCGCCATTCATCCATTTTGAACGTGCCGGGCTTTTCCTTCTCGTAAATGACGTTTGGGGACGTTCCCGCCGCGACGCAAACGGTGTGAGCCGGAAACTCGTGCATCTCGCCTGTTTTTTCGAATTTCCCGGTTTCGGCGATGTAATCGAGACGTTCGAAAATGATCGCTTTTACCGCGCTGTATTCGTCGGGTACGGCCTCGGTGGGCGACATGCATTCGACAAAATTGATGCCTTCTTCTAGAGCTTTCTGGACCTCTTCGTGGTTGAGGCGATATGCGGGGCTGTCTTGTAAACGCTTGCGATAAACAAGCGAAACGCCGCCCCAGCTTCGCACCAGCGGAACGAAATTCGGCTCCTCACCGGCCGAGGCGGCTCGGGCACGTTCGGCACGGATCTCGCGGCCGTGTTCGAGGAATTCCTGCAGTACGCGGATCTCTTCCTCGTTGAAATGCTCAACGACCTTGTCTTCGCCAAAATCGGCAACGACCTGCTCGTATTTGCCGAGCATCTTCTCGACCTGCACCGGATAATACGCAAAAAGCTCGGTCGCAGTATCGACACCAGTCAAACCGCCGCCGATCACGACGGCAGGCAGGCGAACTTGCAGATTCGACAGCGTATCTTTCTTAAACGCACCAGTTAGTTGCAACGCCATCAGAAAATCCGAAGCCTGGCGGATGCCGCGAATGAGATTGTTTTTCATCGGCACGATCGTCGGGCGTCCGGCTCCGGTCGCGATGGCGATGTGGTCGAATCCAAGTTCCCAGGCGTCCTCGATCGTTAAGGTTCCGCCAAAACGAATGCCGCCGTACGGGCGAAAACGCTTGCGGCGTGTCAGCATGAGCTGGATCATCGTCAGGAAATTCTTATCCCAGCGAACCGTGATCCCATACTCCGAAACGCCGCCAAAGCCTGACAGGATGCGTTCGTCGAGTTCCTCGGTGATCTCGCTGATGCCCTTGATCGGTTTGGGGCACGATTTGCCGTGATTGCCGGTCCAGTCGAGCGGAAGCGGTTCGATCTTCAGCCCATCAATGCCGATCACACCGAAGCCCTCGTTCAAAAGGTAATGCGACAGCGTGTAGCCCGCCGGCCCGAGGCCGACGACCATCACGTTTTTGCCGTTATAGGGCAGTGCATACGGGCGTTTGGCGTTTAGCGGGTTCCAGCGCGTTAGCAGGCTGTATATCTCAAAACCGTAGGGCAGTTTCAGTACATCTGTCAGCGAAGCGGTTTCCGCAAGAGGAATGTTGACTGGTTCCTGCTTTTGGAAGATGCAGCCCTTCATGCAGTCGTTGCAGATGCGGTGACCGGTTCCGGCGCACATCGGATTGTCGATCGTGACGATCGCTAGCGAACCGATCGAGTCGCCCTGCTTTTTGAGCAGGTGCATCTCGGAGATCTTTTCGTCAAGCGGGCAACCCTCGGTCTTGATGCCGAGCGGATTGCGTTTTGCGGTGCCGTCGGGTTCGCGAAGGCCCGTCGAACAGGCATCTTTCTCACGCTCGTGACAGATCATGCAGTAATCGATCTCGTACAGAGCATCACGCATCGTGCCGCGGTCGTCCGTCAGCTTGAAACCGTCACGCCGCCTCAGAATGTCCTCGCCGCCGCGCATGACGTTGTGCAGGTGAGGTTCGGGGTGGATGAGGTGGACGAGATTCTGATAATCCAGGGCGTGCGGTATCTTAAAGCTGTACCATTTTTTCGACTTGCTGGCGAAGGCCTTAGCAGACCAGGCTTCGATGACTGCGAGTGCGGCTTTTATGGTCAGCAGGTCGCCGGTTGCGTTGATCTCGATCACGTATTGAGCGAAATGCTTGCCGAACGTTGAGTCTTTTAGCCATTCGTAGGCAGAGTTTATTTTTGCTGCTTTCGCCGTTGTTGCTGGCGAGATCGTCGGGATCAAGTCGCTATCGCTCCCCAATCGCTCAGCCTCTTTGGCGTGGGCGGTCAGTTCGTCTTCTGCTTCCAGAAGCTGGCAGGTCATCTCGGCGATCGAGAGTTCCTCGTCGCGGACCATGGTTTCGTCGAATGCCTTTGACCTGAGCTCGGTCAGAGCGATCCAGAGCTCGTTTTCGTGCAGCTCGGCTAGTTGTTCGGGCTTGTATTTCTTGGCGGCACGGCGCTGGACAAAGAATTTGTATTTCCAGACGGGATTTTGAACGAGGACGTTGTTTTCCAGTTCAGTGCGTTCGCGGTTGATCTTAAAAAGGCGAGCGATAAAATCTGAGAGAAACGGCGCCGAATCGGTAAGGATCTTCGACGCGACCTTGCGCTCATAACCCTCGCCGCGAGCGGCGATGTATTTGGTCAGGGCCGTGTGCAGGACCTCGTCCTGGGTGCCGAGCTCGGCGTAAAACGTCTCCGCAAGTTCTCTTAGTTTTACCGCGTCAAAAAGATCGGCAAACGTGAACCCGGCTACGCCGAGTTCGAAATTATTCGTTGTGTTTTCTGCAAGTACCGTCATATTTTGGCCCTGTAAAATTCTTCGATCAGGGCAACATTCCATATTATCACCGTGATAACGCACCTACCAACGCACCTACCAACGCACGCAAGACCAACCTCGGTAACTGTCCCATGCTGGGACAGTTGTGGGACAAAGATGAAGCCGCTAAGTTGCTGCTGCGTAATGACTTATGCTTGCCACGACGTGCTGTCCCACTGTCCCACATAGAAAAAAAACGATCGTGGGACAAATCGCCCGAGATTTGACCTGCTTCTATGTTTTTAGTATCTGTCAGCATGGAGATCTCCAGTAAATTCGTCATATTGAATAGATGCAAAAATGTATTAAGCATGGCACAAAATAATGGAAAAGTCAACAAATATTTCTCGGCTGCCTTATCGTTTTAATGATCGGCGAGGAAGTAGCAGAGAATGCGGGAATCCGGTGACGATGGGCGCAGATTGGTTTATTCACCAGAGAATTTATCGCCGGTTTTCACAACCTTTTTTCCGAAAAACCTCGAAAAACTGCATCCAATATGGTATAAAACAGGATTGCGCATTAGTTTTTTTACTTATTTTTAGGACTTATTTAGCAGTATGGAAAACGATCAACGGCTGACGCCGCTACCGGGAATGAAGACGATCCAGCCGAACACGCAAATGGACTATGCGGCGGCTGGCGGTTATCCGGCAACTTACGAGGACTCGCCCGACACCAAGCGGTCGCTGAAGCAATATTTCCAGATCGTTTACAAACGGCTGCCGATCATACTCGCCATCACGATCCTCGCCACGGCGGCGGCGGCTATCTATTCGTACCGTCTGCCTTCCCAATTTGCAACCGAAACGCGAATAATCATCGAACCGCGCAAGTTGCCGCAATCTAAGCAGAGCGTGATCACCGTTAATAACGGCGACGACGCCCGCTACTACATGACGCAGCTTGAGCTGCTGAAAAGCGGCGATCTGATGAAGCGCGTGATCATCTCGCTCGGTTTCCATCGTGATCCGAACCTGTTTGCAGACCAAAACCGTGGTTTATTATCGGGGCTTAGTTCTTTGTTTTCCGGCGACAAAAAGCCTACCGAAACGCCAAATACACTTCCGGTTCTTTCCGAAACTTCTATGGACTCAGACAACAAGGTCAAAATTGCCCTGACGCCTGAGGAAGAAGCCCGAGCTTCGTCGTATGCCGGAATGTTCTCGGTGAACGTTGAGCCACTAAACCAGACGAACATTGTTACGGTATCGGTGACGAGTAGAGATCAGGCACGGGCCCCGAAGGTAGCGGACGGCATCGCTAAACTTTTCATCGCAGAGAACGAAGAGCGCGAGATCGGCTCAACGAAGCAACAGTATGATGAACTCGGCGTTGCAATAACTGGGTTGAACGCAACGATCAGTCAGCAACAGGACGACTACATCAATCAGATGAAGGCCGGAATGCTCGGCATGGGCGATGAACAGGGCAAGCTGAGCTCCGCCAATCTGGAAGGGTTGATCAACGCATGGCGAACCGCTCAGGTTGAGGCGGCGAAGATCGAGGCAGACTACCGCGCGGCTCTAAATGCTCGTGGTAATATGTTGGCCACCATGGGCGACAATGCCGCTATTCAGGATCTGCTGGCAGAGGTTAGAACGCGTCGAGCGGCTCACGAAAAAAGAGTTGAGGAAGTCGATAAGAGCATTGGTATTGCCGAGCAAAAGAAAAAAGAGCTGCTGGCCACTAAGACCGAGGCGCATCGCGATGTAGTAACGATAACCGCGACAATTGACGAACTCAAAGAGCAGAGAAAGAAGTTGGCCGAAGAAGTCGGAGAAAAGATAAAGAAAGAGGGCAAAGCCACTGAGGATGACGCGGAAAAACAGGTGCTGGCCAACCTGAGCTCGAAATTGCAGGCGGCTAAAGAGCGGGAATCAAAACAAAGACAAGCATTTGAAAGTGCAGCTGCCCGGGCAAATCTTGACGGAGTTTCGTTAACAAAACTGACTACTCTTAAGCGTGAGTTGGATTCCAATCGGACCCTACGTGACAACTATACGATGCGTCAGAAGGAGTTGGAACTAGCTCTTTCTACTGAGCGTCCAAACAACATTAAACAGCAAAGCCCGGCTCCGCCCGCC
Source organism: Pyrinomonadaceae bacterium (assembly GCA_041737885.1). Lineage (GTDB taxonomy): Bacteria > Acidobacteriota > Blastocatellia > Pyrinomonadales > Pyrinomonadaceae > OLB17. The sequence continues at coordinate 12,999 of JBGSQW010000125.1, forward strand.
GGATTGATCGGCCCGGCTCGCGGACGAAACATAATGGTGGCGTTTTTGCTGTCGTTTGCGGCGGGGATCGGGCTCGCGTTTTTGCTTGACTATCTTGATGATTCGGTTCGCACGTCGGACGACATTAGCCGTCATCTTGGGTTGCCGACGCTGGCGCTCATACCGCATTCGGATACGACGGATAAACGTAAACTGCTTGCTGGTAAAGGCGGTGCTGCTGGGGGGGGCGGGCCGTCGACCGCTTTGGTGACGATGGACGAGAAAACGTCGCCGATCGCCGAGGCTTATCGCCATTTGCGTACGTCGCTGCTTTTCTCAAGTGCGGGTAAGCCGCCGCAAACTATTCTTGTCACGTCGTCGCAGCCGTCGGAAGGTAAAACGACTACGGCCATCAATATGGCGATCGTCCTTGCTCAGGGCGATGCTGATGTTGTGATCATCGATTGCGACCTGCGACGTCCACGGCTGCATAGTCATTTTGGGCTGGATAATCAGCGAGGGTTGACCAATTACCTCTCGGGCGACAAACAGACCGAAGGGCTGATCCGTACCTACAAAGATCTGCCAAAGCTGAAGATCATTACCAGCGGCCCGATCCCGCCAAACCCGGCTGAGCTGCTCAGCTCGAACGAGATGCGTAATTTGCTAACGTTCCTCTCGGGCAAATTCAAGCACGTGATCATCGATTCGCCGCCCGCGATCTCCTTTACCGATGCCTCGATCCTTTCGACATTGGTTGACGGAGTCGTTCTTGTTGCCATGGCAAACAAGAGTTCGCTCCACCTGATGAAGCAGTTCAAACAACGCGTAACTGCCATCGGAGCCCGCATCTACGGCGTCGTCCTCAACGGCATCAAGGCCAATTCGAGCGAATACTATTATTACGGTTCGGGTTATTACAATTACTACTCAAACCCAACCGAAGACGACTCGACACCGTACCTGGAGGATGTGGAGAAGTAATCAAAGGCAAGAATAAGAAGAAGTAACCACGAAAAAACACCAAGGGACACGAAAGGAGAAAAATGCCTCTTTTCGTGTTCCTTTTTTGTGTTATTTGTAGGCTAGGCTCCTAATAGCGGAAGCTATTGATCCAACCGCCGCATCTGGCGGAGTAGGATGTCTGCGTAGAATTTTGGGTTGTTGATGTTTTTTAGGACCACTTTTTCTATGTCGTCGCTGGCGTTGTCTATTGTAAGATCGCCAAATCCCAGCATCCTTTGAAAGACGCTAGCGGAAACGGTGACGTCCTGTATTCGTCGGATGGGGACGCTCTTGGTGGTTCTTGAAACGAGTCCTTTGTCGATCTCGAGCTTGGATTCGGTCAGGGTGTAGCTGACCATTTTGTGTTTGAGATGATAGTAGGCCGGGATGATGAACAGAAGCAGCCCGATAAAGACCGACAACCACACCGAGATAAAGCTTGAAAGAAAAACACTGGTGACTGCCGCAAGAAATAGAGCACCCAGAGCGGCGAGGGCGTAGCCTACCTTGACGAACATCAGCGTCGGGCTGATCGCGAAGATCTCTGCTTCCTTGGTGTCAGAGTCCGCATCGCCGCCGATCTCAGCCATGGCCGCCGCGCCGCGAACGGCGACACGCGTCTCTTGCTCTTCCGCAGAAAAAGATGCGCCGCATTTACGGCAGAATTTTGCCGTTTCCAGATTGTCCGCTCCGCAGTTGATGCAATACATAGCAGCTTTCTTAGGTGACCGTCCCGGCAAATGATAACCCAAATAACGCCGATATAAAAGAAAAATGCGGCCGGTGCGTCCGGCCGCGGATGTCTCGCGGACTAGTTGGAGAAGAATGCCACGCTTTGGTGAGAACTGTTGGAAATCTATTGATTGACGAGACGCATACGGCCGTCGGCTAGCTTGATCGCGACCGCGTTCTGCTCGATGGTGAGCGGGCGAGTCTCGTTTTTGACCAATTTTGCTGCGACCTTGCTATTGATGTTTGGTAGCGTTCGGGCGATAGACGGATTTGAGATAGCACTGTATCTTGCCGAAATACGGCGAACGTACTCGCGTGTCTCGTTGTACGGCGGAATATTTCGGCCGTATTTCATCACCGCACCTTCACCGGCGTTGTAACCGGCAAGTGCGAGATTGACGTCCTGGTTGAACATGTTCAGCAGCATACGCATGTATTTAACGCCGCCCTCGATGTTCTGTTTTGGGTCGTAGATATTTGTAACGCCAAGACGGCGTGCTGTCGCCGGCATTAGCTGCATCAGGCCGCTGGCTCCCTTGTGCGAGAGGGCTTTCAGCTTGAATGCCGATTCCTGATGCATCTGTGCATAGATCAGTAGCGGATCGATGCCGTATTTGCGGCTCGATTCCACAATGTACGAATCGTGCAAAGGGTTGCCGGTCGTGAAGCCTTTCATGTGCGTCGCCGTGCCCATCGTCAGGCGATTGTATTCGGCGGCCGACATCTGGTTCGACATGCCTTCGCCGACGCCCATCTGAGCGGTTCTCGGTGTAACTGAGGCCGTCTTTTGCACTAGTTTCTTATTGACCGGAGCTTTTGAAGCAGCAACGACCGGTTTGGTTTTCATCGCGACCGGTACATAGCTTTCGCTGTAGATCTGAACTCCCTTCGAAGTTGAGAAATTATCAAAGATCCGCGGACGATCCTGTCCGAGGGTTGGAACTATGGAGAGTACTAGCAAGATAAAGATCAGGTGTGAAGTTTTCATTGTAGGTAGGTAAAGCGGGCTCGACAGTTTTGGCAGGGCGGCGATGTTTCCCTCCACCTGTCTACTAATATAAAAATGCGCAAGCTGTCGATCTTTCCACAAAATATAAAAATATTTAACAATGTTTTTAGCTCCTGAAAAGAAGAGGAAACCAGGCGTAGCGGCGTTGTGCCTTTTGGGGCTTGGCGTCTTTTGGATGTTTTCTGTATTCTGACTTCATGCTCTACGTTTCGCAGATACTGAACCGGCCGATCTTTGATGTCCGCAACGAGAAGATCGCTGTCATCAAAGATGTGCTGGTGAAATATGGCGAAGAAGAACATCCGCCCGTGATAGGCCTCGTGGCCAGGTATCGCCGCCGTAATTTTTTCATGCCCAGCCGCGATTTCTCTGACCTCGGCCTGCACGGAGCACGAATGATATCCGCAAAGCTCGATCTGACGCCATTTATCAGGCGTGACGGTGAGGTGCTGCTCGGGAAAGATGTGCTCGATAATCAGCTGATCGATGTGGATGGCAAACGCGTGGTTAGAGTTAACGACGTTCAGCTGATCGAGGCTGGTGAGATGTGGCGTGTAACGGGTGCGGATGTGAGCTTGCAGGGGTTTGTGCGACGCCTGATGCCGAAAGGTTTCTACGGCAGCGACCGGCCGGTCGAGGTCATCGATTGGGCCGACGTGGGATACCTCGCAACCGATACAGCGACCGTCACCGTACAGCTAAAATCGTCCAAGGACAAACTCTCTCGCCTGCATCCGGTTGAGATCGCACAGCTTGCCGAATCCCTCTCGCCGATCCACCGCACCGAGGTTGTCGAAAGCCTCGATGACGAGATCGCCGCCGACACGCTCGAAGAAATGTCCACCGAAGCTCAGGCACGCATCCTCGAAGATATGGACGAGGAACGCGCCGCCGACATTCTTGAGGAAATGTCGCCCGACGATGCCGTTGACGTGCTCGATGAAATGGACGACGAAAAATCGGAACAGCTTTTCAACCTCATGGAGGATCACGAGAAAGCAGACGTTGCTGAGCTGATGGCGTTCGAACACGACACGGCCGGCGGACTGATGACCACGGAGTTTGTTGTGTTTCCGCGACACCTGACCGTTGGCGAGACCATTCGCTCTCTGCGCGAAATGGCCGAGACGCCGAACATGATCTATTACATGTACGTCGTCGAAGAAGAAAATTCCTGGAAGATCTGCGGCCTCATCAGCCTGCGATCTCTGATCCTCGCCGATCCGACCCGAAAACTGGAAGAAGTGATGCGAACCGAATTCCGCTTCGCCCACCCATCCGAATCCGCCGAGGACGTCGCCCAAACCATCTCCGAATACAACCTCCTAGCCCTACCCGTCATAGACGACGAAGGCGACATTGCCGGCATCGTAACTGTTGACGACGCGATGGAGATCTTGCTGCCTAAGACTCTGCAGCGGCGTCTGCCGCGACTGTTCGGATAGCAGACTCACTCACCTTATTTTAAGTAACTTAAGCCATTCAGGCATCGCCTGTAGCTGGTCACCATGGTCCTCGCCGCTGTTGCCCGCATATCCGCGAACATGGAAACCTCGTAAGTTAACCTCGCTTAACTGCTGCATTCCCACCGGGCCATTTTTTAATTTCGCTGTGCGCTTGAGGCCGAGCGTCGATAGCAAATAGTCGACGCATTCGGTCGTGCTGGCGTATGTTCCGGGAAAGATCTCGGAGTGGGATATCAGAAATTTCTTGTTTCCGACTACCGCCTCGCGGGCAAATTTTACATACGAGTCGAGATCGTCTTCCTTGATAACCCCGCCATCTGCCAGCCTCTTGCCTTCGGGGACGTAGCTCGCATGGATACCATCGAGAAGCAGCACATTGTTCACAAGGCGAAAATTTCGTTCGTGTCTGAGTATCGCTCGAATGGCACCATACCCAGCAGAAAACCCGACGAGCGTGATAGACGACCATGCCTTTTTCGCTCCCAAAACACGACCCGCTTCGTCGATCAGGTTTTGAAACACTGCTGGCTCAACAAACGGATTCCCGTAAACCCGCGACCCGGAACCAAGATTGACTGTGATCAGAGCTGCCTTTGAAAAATGTTTGGCAATATGATATTCCATCAACCACGAAACACCGTGAAAATGAATTATCAAGGGTATCGCTTTGTCGGGTTTAACCTTAGGACCGGCAAACAGAACCGCACCCTTGAGTGCAGCTAACTCACTTCGACGCCCAGGAACTTCCACCTTCGCAATTCTCGGATGCGGCCGCGTGGTATCCGTCATCGGCGACGGATTCTGCGCCGCTTGCTGAGCTGCTATGCAGATCGTAGTAACAAATATCAAAAAGGACAAAGCGGAAATGAAGGCAAGGGGGCGCCTTAACGCTCCGCTACAATTTCGCCTACATTCAGGAAATCTTTTCATAGTCAGTAAATTCACCCTCATGTTGAACAAGGATAATTTTGGTCAGATCGGGGCAGCCGATACGAATCTTTGATACGCGAAATGCCCGAATTATAGCACGAAGGGCCAGTTTCTGACCCCGATCTTCGTGTGGTCAATATTGTCGGTCGCACCCACAGCGGTTAATACTTTTGGGGTTGTTTGTTATGGCGAGACGACATCGCGATTATCGTCTAAAGACTGTGAGAGGAAATGGTGAAACGGAAATGGTGAAAGGGTGGCGGTGGCGAATTAAGAAAGGGTCGCGGCGGTCGTGGGTGAAAACCAGAGGTGTTTGGGCTATTTTGACACAAGATCTGGCGGTGATCGGTGACGATATCGGTTTGACGAGCGACGACAAGCGACATCGCGACGACCCTTCGCTTGGAAAGACGAATTTTGGTAAGTTGATCTGGAGCTAAACGCCGAACTGCTTCAGATGGTGGTCGATGTGTTTGTGGGCGAGCATTGCCCACTGCTTTGCCGACATTTTTCCCAGCATCGGATGATTTTCGCATGTGTGGTCGACCGGTAGAGTTCCGAGTTTTTCTATCGAGGCGATCAGGGCTTGCTTGTCTGCTTCCAGGTCCTCCGGCTTGCGGCCGCTGGCTTGTTGGTCAAATCCGGCGGGGATCTTAACGTCCTTTGGCATCGGCAGAACGTGGAGCAGTAAAGGTTTGATGAACGTCCGGGCGGCGAATGTGCTCTTGTCGGGCAGTTCTGCCTTGAATGGAAAGCTGCCGGCTTGCACGAGGTGCGAGACCATCTGGTCCAATGTCATTTTTCCCCAACTAGGTTGCTCATTGCCCGTTAGACTACTGATCCTTTCTACCAACTTACGCCTGTTTTCTTCATTTCTTACTGTGCTCATCTCACACCTGCTCCTTTGTTGACAAAACTTTACACAATAATACCACTACTACTACCCCGGCAAGTACTATCGGGCTTGATAGCGGTCAGAAAACAAGCCATAATTCGAGCGTCTACTTTACACATTTAAAATCTATTTCGAAGGAGCTCTTTCAGTGCAAAGATTGCGTTCAACGTTTGTCCTGGTCTGTATTGGTTTATTTGTAACCGCCACTGCCCTCGGTCAGGGTGGAAGGCCGCCGCGACCTCAGGCATCGCCGACACCGCCATCGACGGCGGTCGTACCGACGCCTTCGCCGAGCGGCACGCCGGCTGGTGATTCGACGCGGAACACGGTGGTTTCGGCGTCGCCGGCACCTACGCCGCCACCGCCGCCGGAT
>JBGSQW010000044.1:0-12351 GCA_041737885.1 Pyrinomonadaceae bacterium
GAGGAAACGATCCTCCACAATCTACGCGACGTACGCGAAAACCGCACAACGCTGATCGTCTCGCACCGTGTCTCAACCATCCGCGACGCCGACCTGATCTGCGTAATGCAGGATGGCCGCATCATCGAACGCGGCACCCACGACGAACTCGTCGCCCTCGACGGCGAATACGCCGACCTCTACGAGCGTCAACTCCTGGAAGAAGAACTCGACGCGACGGAATAATTTGCTTGCACGGTCGCAAAGTTATGGTATAAATAGCTATGAAATACCTACTCTCATTCGTGTTTTTAACCCTATTTATCTCAACTGTTTTTGCTCAGGATTCAGACGTCAAGGTCGAGCCCGTGTTTATTGGCTCCGCTCCGACCGCGATAACGCTGCCTGCACCGCAGGCGGGGGAGAATGGTTGGGGAAGGGCGGGCACGATTTCGGTTGGGATCATTGTGAACGAGCTTGGCGTCGTCTCGGTCACCGACGATGGCGAAGGCCCGTATCCCGTGTGCAAAAACGTCACAGATGCTGGCGTCCTAAGCCTGCGTGCCGCTGCGGTCGAAGCCGCCAGGAATGCAAAATTCTCACCCCTCACCATCGACGGGCAGCCCCAAATGGTCAGCGGCCGCCTGAACTATAAGTTTGGTAGCGGGGAAATTATGGCAATGCCTGTCCTCAGCTCGTCTGGCGGGATCACGAAATTGGGCTCATCAGATTCGAATCAGGGTGCGATGGTCGTTCAGGAACAACGAGGATCGGCCGCTATCGTTCCCCCGGGCGGCAGGCCATCGACAATATCTGGTGGCGTACTGAATGGAAAGGCAGTATCACTGGCAAAACCCGCCTACCCCGCTGCTGCGAAAGCCGTGAGGGCTGGAGGGGCAGTTAATGTCCAGGTTTTGATCTACGAAGATGGAACAATGTACACTGCGACGGCTGTCGCGGGCCATCCGCTACTCCGCCGGGCGAGCGAGGTCGCAGCCTGTTCTTCACAGTTTACACCAACGCTTTTGCAGGGCACTCCCGTCAAGGTTTTAGGCGTGATCACGTACAACTTCGTTCCGTAAAAAGGAATACCGGGAAGAAAGTGAACTTTAATGTCACCAAATAGAACAACCTTTAGTATTTTTATGACTTCTAAGTTGCACAGATGAAATATATGAGTGTAGATGCAATATGCTTAAATAGTTTTAGGAGCATTTTTCGATCACTACATTGGGATCAGCACTCAAGTGCGCGCGTTGGGACAGTGGGACATGGGACAACGGACTTAGTGGTCGGAAACGTTGTAAGCTCAATGAGTTCAGCTAATTGCAGGCAATTTATGAGGTCGATATTGTCGGACAAAGTACGACATTGTCATACTTTGTCCGATGGATTTGAGCGGCAGTGGGACAGACAGAGCTATCAACCGGGGCGAATGATAAGTCGGACGATCTCAGCAAAAAAATGGACAATTCCATATAATTTGGTAAATGAACGATGTGATAAATGTTATTGGCGGCGGGCTCGCCGGGGTTGAGGCGGCTTGGCAGGCGGCGGAGTTGGGGGTGAAGGTGCGTCTGTACGAGATGCGGCCTGTGCAGCAGACGCCTGCTCACCGGACGGATCAGCTGGCTGAGATCGTATGTTCAAATTCGCTAAAAACAGACGAACCAGGCTCAGCTCCTTACCTTCTCAAAGAGGAACTCCGCCGGGGCAGTTCGATGGTTTTGCGGGCGGCTGAGTCAACGAAAGTGCCTGCCGGAGCGGCTCTGTCGGTTGATCGCGGTAAGTTTTCCGAGTTGATCACGGAATGGGTTGAGGCTCATCCGAATATTGAGATCGTACGTGAAGAGGTGAAGGAGATCTCGCATGACGATATTTCGATCATCGCGACAGGGCCTCTTACAAGCGAGGCTTTGACGGCAGAGATAATGAAATTTACGGGCGACGATCAGTTGTATTTTTATGACGCGATCGCACCGATCGTAGCGGCGGATTCGATCGATATGTCCATCGCTTTTAAGGCAGCGAGATATGGTAAAGGCGGCGACGATTACATCAATTGCCCGATGACGCCGGATGAGTACGATGTTTTCTACGATGCTCTGATCCACGCCAAGTCTGTGCCGCTAAAGCGGTTTGAGGAAACTCACTGGTTCGAATCGTGTCTTCCGATCGAAGAGATCGCCCGTCGTGGTGTGGATACCCTGCGGTTCGGCCCGATGAAGCCGAAAGGTTTACCCGACCCGCGAACCGGCGAAGAGCCGTATGCTTGTGTGCAGCTACGACAAGAAAATCTTATGGCCGACGCGTACGGGTTCGTCGGTTTTCAGAATCATCTTCGCTACGGCGAGCAGGAACGCGTTCTGAAGCTGATCCCGGGAATGGAGAATGCCGAGTTCCTCCAGTTCGGCCAGATCCATCGCAATACGTTCATCAACAGCCCGAAGATCATTAACGAATCGCTCGAAACTAAGAAAAACCCCAATCTCTTCTTCGCCGGCCAGATAACGGGTGTCGAGGGCTATGTCGAGTCAGTCGCTACCGGTTGGGTCGCCGGCATAAATGCCGTTAGGGTGCTGCGTTGCCAGCCGATGGTCACAACCCCGCAAACTTCGGCGATCGGTGCTTTGTGCCGGTACGTTTCGAACGTTGAGACCAAGAATTTTCAACCGGTAAACATTACTTTCGGACTGATCCAGGAATTGCCGCCGGAACTTCGCAAGAAATATCGAAAGAAACGTGAACGGCATATTTTTCAGGTTGAGCAGGCATTAAAGGATTGGGACGAGTTTATAGGTGACCTGGCGGTGGCCCAGTCAATATAAAATTGCGAACTATCACGGCGAAAATGTCGTAAGATTACCAAGAGATGGCAACCAAGTACGATACAAATCCGCTCGATCCTGACTTTCCTGAAAAGGCAAGGGCTATGGCTGAGCCTATGGGCACGCAGACGCTGCCAAATAATGGGGCGGAAACGCGGCAATTTGCGCCGCCGCCGCTCAGCACTGAAGAACAAACCCGCATTCTCGAGAATGCGAGAATGGCAGGGTATTCGACGCCTCACAACGCTCAGTACCAGACCGTCGGTTTCGCCAACATGCATCAATCGTTGTCGCGAAAGGTAGAAAAGATCGGCCTGCCCGAGAACGTGATGACAGCACTGCCATACATTCCGTGGTTCATTGGTATGGTTGCCGGGCTATTGATCCTGTTCCTGGTGCCGAAGAGCGAAGCAAAGGTGCGTTTTCATGCTGCCCAGGGGCTTGCGGCACACGTTGCGATACTTATTGTCACGACTATCCTGAGCATGATCGGGAACATTACCGACGTTGCCGAGATAGGGAATTTTGTTTTTCAACTGGTGACGACGATCATGCTGATCATCTTTGCCCTTAAGGCTTGGAAAGGAAAGCCGATACACATCGAGTCGATCGACGATCTTACCAATTGGCTGGAAGACAAGATCAGTCCTTCACTAACAAAAAGCTAGGAGACGGGAATGTTTTGTTCCGGATGCGGTGGTCAGATAGATGCCGCTCTCAATTATTGCAACCGCTGCGGCAATCGAGTATCGAAAGGTGATACTTCGTCCGTTGCTGACAATTTGTCGCAGGCGATCACCTACGTTGGTGTTTTTGGGCTGATGGGATTTATTTTTGTGACCGTTATCCTGATCAGGAAAGAAGTGCCGTATGACGCCTTCGTGCCGATCGCAATAGCCTATCTTTCTGCCTTGGTTGCAATTTGTTGGATGCTGATCAGACATAGTTTTCAACTGACAAAGCTGAAAATAGAGGCGAGCCGCCCAACTGCAAATGTCCCGGACCCGAATTACCTTAGCCCTCGGACGACCGCTCAACTTGGTGAGCCGACACAGCAGCCCGCGAGTGTCATTGAGCATACGACGCGGACGCTCGACAAGATCCCGGTTGATCGTTGAGGTCAGATTTGACACGAATGACCATATTTTGTTCAAAATGCGGAACCGCCATCTCAAGCCGCTTAAAGTTTTGCCAAAACTGCGGCAACAAGCTGACTGGCGAAGTTGAGGACAAGGACGGAACGCCGGGCAAAATGCTCGATAATATTCTGACGACCCTCTTTTTGGTCGTCATGTTCGGGCTTGGTATTCTCGTTGGCCTCGTTGCAGTAATGTTGGGGAATGCGATCAGGACCGAGGTGGTGACAATAATCGTGCTCGCCTATCTGACGGCAGTTTTCGGCATCTGCTTCATGCTTGCTCGTCAGGTTCCGAAACTGATCGATGCCAGGCTTAAAGCGTCAGGTTATGGGCCGGAAGAATCCCGCCCTACGGAATTACACCAAAGGACGACCGCCCAACTTGAAGAATTTAGAACGCCGATCGCCAGCGTGACGGATCGCACGACACGAACGCTCGAGGAAGTTCCGCTTAGGCGTGAATAGCTTTGATTAAGTGGCTTCGGCATCGACGATGTCGCTCTTATCACGCCGAAGTTTTAACAGAGCGGTGACCGCGAGATAGATCGCGAGCAGTATCAATGCAAGCGAAGCGATCCCATTGACGAGCTTGGTATCAAAACCTGTCGAAGCCGTGAAATTGCCGTAAACCATCACGGAAAGTGCCCAGAATGTGATCGTCAGAACGAAAATCATGGGCAAAAGAGTGAAAGCAATACGTTTGCGGGCCTGATGAAGCCAGACCGTAATTGAGAGCAACGTCAGGGCCGCGAGCATCTGATTCGAAGCTCCGAAAAGCGTCCAAAAATCGAGATACGAACCAGATTTTGCAAAAAAGATCAGAACGAAGGGAAGTGCGACGGTGACCAGCGTTCCGATGATAGCACCGAGTTTGCCGGGAATGCCGAACAGTTCCTGAACGATATAACGCCCGAGCCTCATACAGACATCGAGCGTGTCGAAAACAAACGTCGAAAACGCCATCGCACCAAACGTGATGGCGAACTGCATGTTTTCAGTTCCGATCACCAGCGTGAGGAAGTTACCGATGCCATTGCCGTAGATCTTGCCGGCTGAGAGGGCTTTGCCGTCTGGCCCGACGAGCATGTCGCTCGCGGCGATCATTACGGTCACGAGTGCAATAAAGGCGACGAAGCCCTCGGCCAGCATCGCTCCGTAGCCAACGGGGCGAACGTGGGATTCCTTATCGATCTGTTTCGAAGTAGTGCCGGAACAGACGAGCCCATGAAATCCGGAACAGGCTCCGCAGGCGATAGTTACGAAGAGAAAAGGAAACAGCATTCCCGTCATTCCGCCAACATCCCATCCCTTAAACGCGGGTTGTTGGATCGAATAGCCGCCAAAGAAAACCCCGATCACGCCGACGAGTATCGCTGCATACAGCACGAAGCCGCCAAGGTATCCCCGCGGCTGCAGCAATGCCCAGACAGGTACAAGCGAGGCAATAATACAATAGATCAAAATGATCACAGACCAGGTAAAGTGGCCGTAATTGAGAACGTATGAGAACTGCGTTCCGAGATACGAGAGAGCGAATGTCGCCGGAACAAAGATGATTGTCGCGAGCCAAAGCGGTGGTTTAATATAACGCTCGACAAGGCCGAGAATGATGGACAGGCCCAGGTACATTACGCTAGCGATAGCGACGGCACCGCCGGGATTGAAGCGGGTTTCGCCGACAAGGGCATCATCACCCGATACAAATGTTCCCGCCGTAATATCCGTAAAGGCAACAATCACATAGACGAGGGCGATCCAAATAAAACCCATCATCGCCCGTCCGGCACCGATGCCTAGTTTCTCTTTTGTGATCTCCGCGATCGACTGAGCACCGTGCCTGACTGACGATGCCAGAGCACTAAAATCATGAACAGCACCGATCAGTACAACGCCCAACGCGATCCATACTAAACAGGGAAGCCACCCAAATGCTACGCATGCAATGATCGGCCCCGCAATCGGCCCGGCAGCCGCGATCGCTGAGAAATGCTGTCCAAAAAGATAGAAAGGCTTGGTCGGAACGTAATCTTCGCCGTCGTTGACCGTGTTGGCGGGCGTCTCGCGTTCGTCGGTCAGCATAAATTGCTTCGACACCCAGCGGCCATAAGCAAAATAGCCAAAGACGAGCCATGCAAGAAAAACGATCGCCAAAAGTGTAAGCATAAATTCAATGTTGAAAACGACGGAGAAATAGTGCGAGACAAATTTACGACATAACACCTCGATTATTCAAACCGAGACAATCTTGACAAAATATTCCAGTTTTACTAATATTCGAAGTGACAATTTGGCAAGGGGAGTAGATAGCCCTTCGGGTTCAGCAAGCCGTCAATACGTACGCTCTGTGTAGCGTTCCGGCTTACTGGCAAAGATTCGAGACCTTGCGCGACATCCGATGTCCGCGCGAGGTCTTTTTACTTTTGCGGACGTGAACTTTTACCTTTTAGGAGATTTCACGTAATGATACTTTTCCCTTTTGCCGAATATTGGTGGTTCTACGCCGCCTTCACCGTTTTTGTCCTCGGAATGCTAGCCCTCGATCTGGGCGTCTTTAACCGCAAGGAACACGTTATTTCCTTTAAAGAAGCCGCGGCCTGGAGCGGTGTGTGGGTTTCGCTCGCCCTGATCTTTAACACGCTCTTCTACTACTACGCCGCCTGGAAATTCCCTCAGGATGAACGCCTGATGAGCATACCCGGCTTTGACCCTTCGAACGCAGCGTGGACTGTCTCGCTCGAATTCCTGACCGGATATGTCGTCGAAAAATCGCTTTCGGTCGATAACATATTCATCTTCGTGATGGTTTTCGCATACTTTGCGATACCGGCCGTTTATCAGCATCGCGTGCTGTTTTACGGGATCATCGGAGCTTTGATCTTTAGAGCCTTGTTTATCGGCGCGGGTTCGTGGCTGATGCAGTTCCACTGGGTCATTTATTTGTTCGGAGCGTTCCTGATCATCACCGGTATCAAGATGGTTTTCTCTTCGGAAAAGGAGATCGAGCCAGAGAAGAACTTTCTGATCCGGCTATTCAAGAAATTCATGCCGGTCACACCAAATCTGCACGGCAAGAAATTTTTCACCCGGGAGAACGGACGCCTATTCGCCACGCCGCTTTTTATCGCGCTGTTATTTCTTGAGTTGACCGATATCATCTTCGCGGTGGATTCGGTCCCGGCGATCTTTGCTATTACGAATGAACCGCTGATCGTATTCACGTCGAATATTTTCGCGATCCTCGGGCTTCGATCGATGTACTTTATGCTTGCCGGGGCGATAGACAAGTTCCATTTGCTGAAATACGGATTGGCAGTTGTACTGGTGTTCGTTGGTCTGAAAATGGTCTGGCTAAACGATGCTTTCGGCGGCAAGTTCCCGATCACGTGGTCGCTCGGCATCATCATTGGTACGATCGCGGTCTCGTCTATTTTGTCGATCCTGTTTCCCAAGAAGATCGATCTCGAATAGACACAGAGTCTGTGATAATCTGAGACCGTTATGGAAACAGAACGGTCTCTGCAAGAACAATATTCACCTAACAGCATCTGCTTTGGCTGCGGGCCTGCAAACGACAAAGGTTTGCACGTCCGCAGCTTTGCTGTTGGTGACGAACTGGTCGCCACGTGGCACTCAGAGCCACACCATCAGGCTTTTCCGGGGATGCTGAACGGCGGAATAATTGGAGCACTGCTCGATTGCCACTCCAACTGGGCGGCTACCTATTTCCTGATGAAGCGTGACGGGAAAGATAAACCTGACTGCACTGTAACGGCTGATTTTCACGTCAAGTTGTTGAGGCCGACGCCGGCAGATGCTGAGATCACGCTGAAAGCGAGAGTGGTCGATTCTTCAGAAGATCGTGCTACAGTCGAGGCCGAGTTAATTGCGAACGGAAAGGTTTGCGATACGTGTCGCGGCACGTTCGTCGCAGTTAAGGAAGGCCATCCGGCTTATCATCGTTGGTAATTTCAAGAGAGAGAACCCATCAAATGGATAGATCATCGATAATTAACAAATTAAATGAAAACTACTCGGCGTTTTTCGACCTTGTTGAAAAGATGCCAGAGGCCGAATTCACGTATTCACCCGATGGAATAAAATGGACGCCAGGGCAGCAGGTCGATCACCTTCACCGCTCGGTCGAGCCGCTCAACAAGGGGCTCAAGGCTCCTGAATTCGCCCTGAAGGCGATGTTCGGAAAGGCGGACCATCCATCCGTGAGCTACGAAGAACTCGTGGCCCGATATCAGTCAGAGTTAGCCGCCGGCGGCTCCGCACCCGCACCATTTCGGCCTGAGACCATCGCGTTTGAGAGGAAAGGCGGGCTTTTGGCCGATCTTCGAGATCAGGTAGAACGTCTGACGAAGAGCATTGATAAATTCGACGAAGAAAAGCTCGATAAGCTTGTGCTGCCGCATCCGTTGCTTGGGAAACTGACGATACGCGAGATGCTCTACTTTACTATATATCACGGCGAGCATCATCGGCTTCATACCGAGGCTAATCTGGCGTTGTCGGCGAAATGACCCGAGTCATCTGCTCGGCAAAAGTGTCTCGCAGCCCTAACTTTTCGAGCCAAGCCATTTGCTCGGCTCGAAGCTGCGGCAGATGAACCACATCCGACAAGGCGTAATCGACCAATTCATCAGTCCAAACGCCGTCCCAATTCCGGTTGAATTTCGCTCGCTGAGATTTGTCCAGATCGACGGCGAAATAACGATACAAAGTCTCAGCGAGTGAGGCAGATTGATTTGCTCCGCGTGTCAGGACTTTTTCGGCGATCATTGTGTCATAAACGTTCGCGACCGAGTATCCATTTTCCCGAAGGAAATCGAGGTCGAACTTGGCATTGTGAAAGATCTTTACGATCGCCGGATCTGTGAGAACATCCGCGAACAAACCAAGCTCGACGCCTTCGCTGACAGGAATCAAGACGTTAAATTCACCGTCTGAGAATTGCACCGAAAATAGCCGTCCAGTCCGAGCCCCGAGACCTGATGTTTCCGTGTCGCAACCAAGCACGGAGGCTCCCGACAGCTTATCAAAAGCAGCCTGCATCTCATCCTGTGTTCGTGCGACTAGAATATCCACGCTTTTAATTGTAAATTACTAGAGATAAACGAGAAAACACCTTAGGAAGTTAACTCATCACATGCCCGAAATACTCAACGAAATCGAAGCCCGCGTCCTCGGCTCTCTGGTCGAAAAACAGCTCACCACGCCGGAATATTACCCGCTGACCCTTAACGCCCTGGTCAACGCCTGTAATCAGAAGAATAACCGCGAGCCGGTCGTCCACTATGACGAAACAACCGTCACGCAATGCCTCGAAACCCTGCGTGACCGCAATCTCGTGTACGTCTATTACGGCAGCACGAGCCGCGTTCCGAAATACAAACACATGCTGCCGTCCGTGTTCGAACTCGAGCCTTCGGAAACGGCGGTGATCGATGTCATGCTGCTCCGCGGCCCGCAAACTCTTGGCGAACTCCGCACCCGCACCGAACGCCTATACACTTTTTCAGGCCTCGGCGAGATCCAGGAAACCCTCGACGGTCTCGTCCGCCGTGACGACCCGCTGGTCGTCAAACTCCCGGTCCAACCCGGCCAAAAAGAAGCCCGCTTCGCCCATCTGCTTTCAGGCGAGATCGATATCGACGCCCTCGCTGTCGCACACGCAGCCCGGCCAAGCAGAGGCAGCGGCGTGGATGCCGAGCGAGTCGAAAAGCTCGAAGAAGAGGTCGCCGCACTCCGTTCCGAGGTCGATACGCTAAAAGAAACCTTCGAAGAATTCAGAAAGCAGTTCGAATAACCTCAAAATCGTCTCACTTCCGAGGACAAAAAAAACGGCTTAACTGGCTGCAAACAAAGCCACTTATCGCCAAAAACCGTCTCACTTAATAAAACCCTCCGCGTAAGTGAGACGGGGCATTTCTCCCCACATCCGCCAAAACGCGATTAAATTGAGCCGCCACTATCGTCCTTAATAGCGATTTTCAAGCGATATATTTTGTTAGCTTAGGTCCCAACTCTGATCCATTTTTTTCGAACCGATGTTCAAGCTCTGTGACTCCCGTTTCTTCGCTCTGAAAGCAACTACTGTTCGCGATGTAACATCGTAAATACAACTTAACCCTAAAGATATCTCCGGAATAGAAAGCGTTACTGTGATCTCTTGCATCCTATCTCCGGGCTCATTTTTTATATATGAGGAAGAAATTCGCGAGCGTCGTACTTTTATCTCTTAGCATACTATCTCTCACCCTGTCGTTTTATGGGCAGACTGTTCCGAAGCCGAGTAAAAAAGAAACACCGCGATCGCCGGAGATCGTTGCGATTTTGAATGAATCACGGCTGGCCGCCCCCGAACTGGGGGCTGATACGTTCCTGCGTGTCGCGGGGTCAGGGAAGGTAACGGACGCGGCGTGGCGACGCGAGATTTTGGACGAAGCCCTAAGGCTGGCGGACGACGCGAAAAACCCGGTTCGCCGCGTCGTGATTCCGTTAAACGGCGGTTCGGTAGATACCAATGCCGGTTATCTCTCTTATGCCTTCGATTTGAAACTGGATCGCTCATCCTTAAAAAGCCGTGTCATACGGGCGGTTCTTGCCCACGACAAAGAGCGTGCCCGACAGATCGTTTTCGAAATGGGAGGCGATCTGGGGCTAAAACCGTTGAGTTGCGAAGACGCTCTCGCCTATGACGTCTCCGAAATTTACTCAACGGTTGGAGCTGTCGCGAAAGCCGCGTTTACCCCGAAAGAGATCGAGGAGGGAATCCGAGGTCTCTTTGTTGCTCCATGGCTCGAAAACATCTCTTCACCGGCCCAAGTCGGACCCGCTCTCAGCCTTCTATCGGCGATGAATGGGTCGGCGCAGGAAAAACAACTACTTTTTGCGGCTCTCTCAAAGTCGATCAATCGGAATTTTGAAGATGACCGCTCTTTCACCCACGCATTCGATCGTAATCGATTGGGCTACTACTTTGGTCACCTCACTTCGGGTGACAAGGATGCCCACCTGAAGGCGGACATCATCGCCTCGGTCCGCGGGATGCTTATAAAAAACATAGGTTCCGCCCGCTGCAAAGAAAATCAGTTAAAGAAGGACGCGCCGGTTCCGCGATTCATTTCCGAAGTCAACTCCTTTCTTGGCGATAAGCCGATTTCCGCCGGTGACATCGAAACGTCGGAAGTTAAAGAGCAGGCTGATATCCGGCCTTACTGGCAGTCGCAAACCGCGATTCAGCTAATGAAAGATTATCGAGAGATCGCGTCCACCAAAGGCAAGGATGCATTCACTCCTGAGGAGTTGGCAAAAGTGAGTCAGTTTGCCGACAAACTTGCCGCATGGACGCCTAAGGATAAGGAAACTGAGATTGAGGTTTTCAATCAAAAGAGCGTTATGTATCGATCTCTGATCGGTATCGTCAACGGCTCGCTCAAATCGCAGTTTCTTCGGACTTACCTTCGCTATCTCTCGTCCTCTCCCATTCAAAAGGAAAACTTTATCCAATGGTTCTACTACCTCCAGGATATTTCCGGCCGGGAAGCAGCAATGTTCAAACAAGTCTCAAACGAAGTGCCCAACCAACACTTCAGCCTGATCGTTCAACTCAAAGAGTTAAAACTGAGATAACTGATTTAGAGACTGCCGTAGTCTTCAGCAGCTCCTCGCCCGATCGCTCGTTTACTACAACTGGGCCTGACGTTACTCTTCGGGGTTGCGAGGGTCCCTGTGACCTGCTTCGAATAGCAGTCATTCTAGCCCGTAGAAATCTAGATCTGATAGGTTGCTGGTCGCTTGGATCAGGACGGGTGAGAAGCGGTAGCGTTTGGACATGATGCTGATCGTGTAGGTGGCACCTGGCGTTAATCCGGCGAACGAGTATGTCCCAAACGA
Organism: Pyrinomonadaceae bacterium; assembly: GCA_041737885.1. Taxonomy (GTDB): domain Bacteria; phylum Acidobacteriota; class Blastocatellia; order Pyrinomonadales; family Pyrinomonadaceae; genus OLB17. The sequence goes on from JBGSQW010000044.1 coordinate 11,848, forward strand.
CCCTGTAACGGCGGTTCGGCGGATGTTTTGATCGTCGATCAGCGACACTACCGCGTTTCTTATACCGATCCCACTCGGAGTAAAAACCCTACCCGCAATTATAAAAGTTGGACTCGGCGTTGGCGTCGGAGTTGGAGTTGGCGTCGGAGTCGGTGTTGGAGTCGGCGTCGGAGTCGGTGTTGGAGTCGGAGTCGGAGTCGGTGTTGGAGTCGGAGTCGGAGTCGGAGTCGGTGTTGGAGTCGGAGTCGGAGTTGGGGTCGGAGTCGGCGTCGGGGTTGGCGTCGGGGTTGGCGTCGGGGTTGGCGTCGGGGTTGGCGTCGGGGTTGGCGTCGGCGTCGGTGAAGAACCTGAAACCGTGATATACTCAGCCTTCGTCACTGTCCAATCGCCATTCGCCGCCACGACTAATTCCACCGTGAATGTGCCGGTAGTCGTGTAGGTGTGTGTCGGGTTCGGGTAATTGCCCGAGAGGGTTGTGCCATCGCCGAAGTCCCAGGACCAGAC
>JBGSQW010000052.1:0-35127 GCA_041737885.1 Pyrinomonadaceae bacterium
TTGCTCCAGTCAGTTTGTCTATGACTTGAGCCCCTAACGTCTTCGCCTCTGCCGGATCTTTATCATGCAGCTTTTTGAGCAGACTAAGAGTTTCGTTGGTCAACCCCTTTGCCACTGCGGCTTTTAACAGGGTTATCATCCGCTCCGGGTTCTGATCGGCCGCTAATTTCAGGAACCGCTGCTCCATAGCCGTCTCGTTTTGTACGAGATAGGTGTAGTTGCCTGACAGATTTATTTTTTTACTTTCCGGCTGTGCAGAAATTGCGCGCGTAATACCGGCAGGCCGGGTTTTTACCAGTAAGGCGAGGGCCATCTCGGCATCGTGTCCCGCAATCGTATTGAGGACCTGATTGCGAAGAGATCCGCCGGAAAGCAACTCTTGTTGGCCAGGAGTTTTCCTACTAGCTGACTCCGCCTGCGATTGGGCATTTATCAGTTCATTGGCAGCAGTCAAAAACATGCCCCTGGCCAGTTCGACATCGGTTCTCCACATAAGGCTGGCAAGCCGTACACCGAGCCCCGCACGATTTTCGCCCAGCTTAAGGGTTTGCAACTCGGCCTTTGTCGATTCGATCAACGCAACCCGGCGTTCCGATCGCTCTTTTGCGGCCTCGTCTACTTTTTGAGCGGATAGTGAAAGTGGCGCAATTATTATGGTCGCAACCAGGACCCATTGTCGGAAATGCATAAATCTTTCTCCTGCTTTTAGAACGATCTTGTTTAGAGAGTTTGCAGATCGCAAAAAGGTTGCTCTGAGGGAGAAGATTTAATGTCGTCTGACTGCATTCATGTCAATACCAGGTAGGAAATTCGTCATCGGGATCGGACTCAAACCAGAGACAGCGTGTACTCCGGCGTTTCGATCTTGACGATCAGCGGGCAGATCGGGTCGTCGAGGATCTGAACTTTTCTGACGCCGTCGGCGGCGTGGTAATGAAGCACCTTGATATTCTTATCAGTATATGTTCCGCTCGAAGCGGTAAATTGCACGAAATAAGATAGGCGTTTAACGCCGCCGCCTAGGTCGAGACTGATCTCGGCTTTGTTTTTTACAGCCTTGTGCAGGTTTTGGCTAAGTATGAACGCGATCTCTTTGTCCGCAGCGATCGAGGTTTTAGTCGAGAAGAAATTGACATACTTCGTCGCCGTTCTGATCGCTTCGTCGGTGATCACGAGTTTCTCGGACTGCTCGTTCTTCGTACTTTCCTTCCAGTGAAACGCCAATGTGCCGCCGTCCTCGATGAATTCGATCTGATAGCGAAGCACCTCGCCAGTTTTCTTGTTGGTATAGATATATTTGAGCGGTGCTCGGTTCATGTAGTCGAACTTTCCGTTCAGCGTCTCGCGTAAAAGCGTCTTGGTTTCGACGACCGGCGACTTTGGGCCCGTATCTGCAACAGGCGTTATTTTCGAAACGCCGGGCGTGTTCTCAAATACTCCGTCTTGCCATGTTCCCTCGGTCATGCGGCCCGTCAATTTGTTAAATTGCTTTCCCAGGCCATGCTGTTTGTCATTTTTGAAGCCGCCGATGAAATAGCTGCCGTTTGGGAAATTATAGGTTGCCTGACCTTCTCTCACGCCATTCACCCAGTCTCCGTCGTATGTGTCACCGTTCTTGTAGGTAGCTTTGCCCTTGCCATTTCGTTTGTCGCCCGCAAACTGACCGACGTAGAGCTCGCCGCTTTGCTTTAATGTCTGAGTGCCTTGTCCCGACTTGAGATTGCCCAACCAGCCGCCGCGATAAGTGTTTCCATTCGCATATAAGTAAACGCCGATGCCTTCCATCTTGCCGTTGACAAAATCGCCGACGTACGACGAGCCGTCCGTGTTGACGACCTTGCCTTTGCCGTTGCTACGTCCATTTACAAAATTTCCTTCGTAGGTATTTCCGCTAGCAAAGAGGTATTTGCCAAAACCGTTAAGGCAATTGCCGGAAAGGCATTTGCTGGTTGACGGAGTTTGTGCATTTGACGAAGCGATCCCCGGACGGATATATCGCACACTCTCCGACAGATCGGGACGGCCAGTCGAGCCTTCAAAACGAATTCGGTAATGATCATTGTATGCAACTTCATTACCGATGATCTCGCCTTTGTACCAAACACCTTTATCCATCACCTCTACTTTTTGTCCGATCTCGTATTTAACAGGTGGGGTAAATGGGCGAATTCTCTGTGCGGTAACTATTTCATTAGTTCTAAACCATAAGTCACGAACCTTATATTTATCGCTTAGTATTTCGAGAATTTCTGCCTTGCCCCAGTAGGTATCAACGAGGTTTGAACGAAGGTCAACAATTTGACCCACGGTAAATTTCCCGGTTTGATTACTGCCGCTTTTAGAAATGTAAGTTCCGTGTCCAATAAAGTTGTCATTTACGAAACTACCTTCATAAACACCCCCATCGGAAAATGTGAATTTGCCTTTGCCATTGCGTAGATTGTCCGAAAACTCACCGACATAAACCTGGCCGTTTTTGAATGTATAAATCCCTTGACCTTTTCTTTTACCGCCCACGAAATTGCCTTCGTAAGTGTCGCCGTTGTCATATTCTTTTCTGCCTTTGCCATCAGCGCAGTTGCCCGATACGCATAGATCGGCGAACGGATTCCCAAGATAGGAGAAATCGTCGGGTTTTTGAACACCGCTCGGCGGGGTCGGGCTCTGTGCGGATGGAGATGTATTCTGTGCAGCAACGGCGATTGCGACTGCGAGAAACATTTTGATATAGGTCATAGGTTTACGGGCAGAACCGGTAGATTGTTTTTGCGATTGAGAACGAGAGATTCAGCCAAATAATATCATATTAGGTCCTAACATCCGGATCATTACTTTTCTGCCTATTCTTGTGCAAGAGTTTGGCGTTGTATCCGTTCAAACCTATAATTCTTAGAATTAATGGCGAGCCAGTTTAGCCTATCTTTTTATTTTCGAGGAGCATTGTTCTATGTCGATAGTATTTAAGTTCACATTTGTGGCAGTTGTCTTAGTATCTTTTATCACGAGTGGTTGCGGCTCTGGTGCGAATCAGGCCAATAGCGGCAGCGGGCCGGCCAAGGCGAATACCGCAGCCGTCCAGCCTAACAAGGACGGCACTATTCCATCAGGCACCGGCGTCGAGAAGGAAAAACCGGCTGCCGGTAAAGCAAATGTTCAGGGCAAGGCATTCTTTAACGAAAAGCCGGCGGCCGGCGTAGAGGTCAAGCTTTGCAAAACGTTCAACCAATATATGGGCGGCTGCGGAGCAGATGCGCTGACAACTAAAACGGATGATTCAGGAGAGTATTTGATAAAGGATGTTTCCCCTGGCATTTATGAGGGGCTGACCATCAAGGTTTTTGATACGCCGTATTCCGTTTTTGCTACGTCCGGCATCATTTCCGCAGCGAAATACAATATCGAGGACGGTAAAACCTATTTTGCCCCGGACACGCATCTCTTCAAAAATGATCTAAAGCTGGTTAGCCCCAAAGCTGGTTCAAAAGTCGCAGCCGCCGGTATCGAGGTAAAGTGGGACGCCTATCCCGACGCAGCTTATTACAAATACAGCATCCACGGGGATAGCTCCAGCGGAGCTGAGACCAATTTTGACTACATAAGTAAACGAGTAGATGGTACGTCGGTAAGTCTTGATAAACCCTTGACACCTGGAAACTACACCGCCAAGGTCGAGGCATTTAACGCAAATGATCGAAAACTCACACAAACGTCGCAGGACATGAAGTTTACGGTCACAGGGGCGGCCCAGAAATAATAGAGCCGCGTTAACGGCGTCTGTAAAAATAATAGCCAGTTGTTAAAAGTAAGATTGCTAGGAAGGAAGCCCCAACGATGGTGAAAACCCGAGGACTCGACGGAACCAAAGTGACGGTTTCCGAATTGATTGGGGCGGGAGTGGTTATGGTTGGCAGAACGGATTTGTGTCCGTAATCTATAGCAAGCTGCTGGACCGCGACAGCGTGTTCCGGCGATCTGGATCGTCTCAGAAGATTGCTTAGGTCAAACAGTAGCTGGGCGACGATCGGATCTGGTGGTTTTACAAACTCCATACGCTCATGCAATTGATACGCGAGAGCATTTTCGATCTCTTTGGCTGACTTTTGTTGCCCGCGATGATCAGTCAAGGAAATATCGGCCGATGGGCTGTTATTGACCTTCTCCCAGTCAACACCTAAAACCGTGTTCTTTTCCAACCACTTTGGATCTTTTTCCAATGCGATTTTGGCTTCGAGGATCTTGACGTGTAGCCATTCGGTTCGGTAATGCGACCCTGGATCCCGGGTGAGTCCCTCTTTTATCCAGAGCAATGCCTTATCGTTCTGACCCAACAGCTCGTACGTAGTCCCAAGATTTGCCGCTGTGTTGTAGGCCGTGTAAGACTTTTCCTCATCCTTGAATATTTTGAGTGCTTCTTGATATTTACCTAGATGAACTAAAGCAACGGCGATATTGATTTCGGCGTCGATCATTGGTTCTTTCTTCTTTTGATCGTGTAGCTGTTTAAGAAGATCGTTCCAGTACTCGCGGGTATCAGTTGTGGTCAATCGCCGAATGTACTCGGTTTCGCTGGTGTTTTCGAGGTCGATCGGCTTTCCTATCGTATATCGCTCGCCAACAGGCCAAAGGCAGGCAAAAACCTGTCCGGCAAATAGAATTAGAACTAGGCATGCCGTTTTGAACATTATCGCTACGTGATCGCCGTGATCATTTCTTTTACGGCTTGATTCAACCCGACAAAGACCGAACGCGAGATGACGTTGTGGCCGATGTTGAATTCGGTTATTTCTGGGATCGCGGCGAGGGCCGAGACGTTGCGGTAGGTTAGGCCGTGGCCGGCGGCGACTCTTAGGCCGAGGCTGTGAGCGTGAGCCGCGGCGGCGGCGATGCGTGAGACTTCGGCGGTAGCTTTTTGCTCTCCTTCGCCATGTGCGGCGCGGGATGAGAGCGTGAGTTCGGCATATTCGCCTGTGCAAAGCTCGACCTGTTGGGCTCCGACGTTTTTGGCAGCGGTGATCTGACCGATGTCCGGATCAATGAATATACTGACGAATATTTCCGCTGCCTTAAGCCGCTCGACGGCGGAGCGAACCGTTTCGAGATTGCCGATGACGTTGAGCCCGCCTTCGGTCGTGACCTCGGTTGGATTTTCCGGAACAAGCGAAACCGCATTAGGCTTTGTTCGCTCTGCGATGGCTACCATCTCGTCGGTTGCCGCCATTTCGACGTTGAGATAGGTAGTGACGACGTCCCTCAATAATTCGATATCTCGGTCCTGAATATGCCGTCGATCACCACGCAGGTGAACGGTAATGCCGTCCGCTCCGGCTTGTTCACATATAACAGCGGCGGTAATGATCGAGGGCTCGATCGTTTTGCGGGCCTCGCGAATCGTGGCGACGTGGTCGATGTTGACGTTGAGTTTGGCGGTCATAGCGGTTTACTTTCCCTTAGATCGTATTTGCCGGTCTTTGCGTTCCTACGTATCTGCATCAGTTCGCTGATCATCCGGCCTGTGTCTCTAAATACGCTGACTTTTGATCCGGCAACATCGTTCCAGCGCACGGGTATCTCGGCAAGTCGAAGTTTGTGATGATTAGCTACGAAAAGAAACTCGACATCGAAGCCGAAACGATCGATCTGCATCACCTCAAGGAGTGGGCGGAATTTCACCATGTTGAATGCCTTGAATCCACACTGGGTATCGTAGAACGGCAGGCCGGACATGGTCTTGATGATAAGGTTCATTACGCGCCCGCCCTGCTCGCGACGCCAAGGTTGATGCGTGCCGATGAGGCTTCGATCTAGGGCACGCGAGCCGAATGAGACGTCATAGTCGCCCCGTCTGATCGGATCGACGAGCTTCGCCATTTCCTCTATAGGAGTTGACATATCAGCATCGGAAAATAAGGCAATATCAGCGGCAGCCGCCATCAAACCGGTCTTGACAGCGAAACCTTTGCCGCGATTCTTTTCGTATCTAATGACGTTGGTTGAGATCTCTGGCCTCGTGTCAAAAATACGCTTGGCAACGGCAGCCGTATCGTCTGATGAACCGTCGTCCACGACGACGATCTCTGCACAAAGATCATTGGACGAAATGAACTCCAGGATCATGGCGAGCGGTGAACCGAGACGTTCACTTTCGTTGTATGCAGGAATTATTATTGAGATCTCAGGTTTCATTTTACAAAAGTGTAATGTTAAATTTTTGCTCGCTAAAAGTAAATTTAGGTGTGTAAGATTGGCCGGCAAACCTTGCGTAGAGTATTGGGCGTCTATGTTATATTGATAGTGTCAGGTTGGCAGTGTATGAACAAGAGATTTACGTTTTTCGCTATATTTGTGATCGTTATCGGAGCAGTTGTCGGCGGACTGTTAGGTAGAATACCTGCCCGCACTTCTGCCGAGGGCGGAGTAACAAAGGAAAAGCTGTTAGCGGAATACAAAGAGGCAATGGCTGTCATCGACGAGGGCTATGCCGGTAAGGTCGATCTTGAAAAGGTTAATGATAGTTCTATTCAAGGGATGCTGTGGACTCTCGATCCACATTCATCCTTTTTTACCCGTGAAGAATACAGAAAGCTCAACGAAGACCAGGCATCGCAGTTTTATGGCATTGGCGTCTCGATCCTACAGCATCGGGACGGCGTTTATGTTCAATCGGTGATCCCCAATACGCCGGCCGACAAGGCCGGGCTTCGATACGGCGATCGTTTTGTAACAGTATCGGGTAAGGATGCGAAAGACTGGACAAGTGCCGAAGTTTCGAAGAATGTTCGGGGAGAACGAGGTACCGCGGTCAAAGTACAGATCGAACGTGTCGGAAGTTCCTCGCCAGTTGATTACGAGATCGTTCGTGGCGGGGTTCCGTTGCCGTCGATCCGTAACACGTTCATGTTGCCCAATTCCATTGGATACATCGGGTTGACCGGCGGATTTCAGCAGACAACCGGCGAAGAGCTTTCCCTATCGATCGCCGAACTGAAAAAACAAGGCATGAAGAGCCTGATCTTAGACCTTCGCGGCAATGGTGGCGGGATACTTGAGCAGGCGGTTGCAGTAGTTAGTAAGTTTGTGCCGGCGGGTCAGGTCGTTGTGTCGGTAAAAGGAGCCAGCGGGCAGCAGGAACGTGAACTTCGTTCGACCGGCGCTAGTCCTGAAAATTTTCCATTGGTAGTGATGATCAATGGCGGTTCCGCTTCGGCATCCGAGATCGTGGCCGGAGCCGTACAAGATTATTCACGCGGATTGGTCGTTGGAAGCGACAGCTTTGGCAAAGGCCTTGTCCAACGCGTATTTCGTCTGCCTTACGGGACTGGCCTTACGCTTACAACGGCTCGGTATTATACGCCGTACGGACGGTCGCTGCAGCGGGATTACTCAAGTGGTTCGATCTATGACTATTATACCCACAGCGAAGACTCGCCCGAGAATGCAGATCAGGATGCGAAACCTAAACCTGCTGGATCGCCGGTTACTACTGCTAACGGCAGAGTGTTATTCGGCGGACGTGGGATCGAGCCTGATATTGTCGCCGAGGGAGCTAAATTCAGCGCTGTAAGGGGGCGTTTGAACGAAGCGGCATTTTATTTTACGCGGCAGATGGTTGCTGGAAAGATCGCTGGACTCGAGAACTTCAAGGTCGAGAAGCAGAATTTCAGAGCTACCTTGCAGGCCAATGAATTTGTCATCAGCGACAAGATATTTGAAGCCTTCCGAAATTTTGCGGCGAATGATAAGGATAGTGGGCTGTCGGCTGAGAATATCAGCGCACAGGCCGAATATGCCCGGCGAAGGCTTCGCGAGGAACTTGCGACGGCAAATTATTCCACAGAAGCAGGCGTTCAGGTTCTGCTAGAAGCGGATCTCCAGGTGCTCAAAGCTATTGAGACGATGCCTCAAGCGGCTAATCTCGTAGCATCCTTTGCTCAAACATTTAAGTAAAAACCTTCGGGTTCTAAGCTAGCGAATGATGACGGTTCCGTTCGTTTTCGCATTTACTGGTGCGTGAAGTAGAATAACCTTTTGTTTACGCACACTTAATCTATGTATAAGCAGATCGGGATATTAACCGGCGGAGGGGACGCCCCGGGACTCAATGCGGTCATTCGGGCGGTCGTTCGAACTGCGATCGGTGAGTATGGAATGAAATGTATCGGAATCGAGGACAGCTTTGAAGGCATCCTCGGCGATACGCACACCGTAAAGCTGACGACAAAGAGTGTTAGCGGTATTCTGCCCCGTGGCGGAACTATTCTTGGCACACGAAATCGCGGTAGTTTTGTAAAGAATGTTGACGGCGTCGCAGTTTATCCTGAGATGCCGATCGGCGAAGCGATCGCAAATCTTGATATTCTCGGTATTGAGGCACTTGTCGTATTGGGCGGAGAGGGAACGCTTGGTATCGCTGAACAGTTTCATAAACGCGGATTTCCCGTTATCGGCGTGCCCAAAACGATCGACAACGATCTGGCGGCAACTGAATTTACCTTCGGGTTTATGACCGCGATCGACATTGCGACCGAGGCACTCGATCGCCTGCACACAACGGCAGCTTCCCACGATCGAGTGATGATACTTGAGGTGATGGGGCGAAACGCAGGTTGGATAGCTCTGCATGCCGGTCTCGCTGGCAGTGCCGATCTGATCCTTATTCCTGAGATCCCGTTCAGTTTCGATTCGATCGTACGTAAGGTACAGGCACGTGAAAAACAAGGGTCGAGATTCACTAATATCGTCGTTGCTGAAGGCGCCGTTGAGGTAGGGAAGAGCGAGGTTTATCAGGATACCGGAACGCAAAGGCTCGGTGGTGTGGGTGATTATCTAAGGCGGCACATCGAGACAATGACCGGAAAGGAGTCACGCTGCGTCGTTCTCGGTCACCTGCAACGTGGCGGCAGCCCGAATGCATTCGACCGAATGCTTGGCACTAATTTCGGTGCGTGTGCGGTTCGAGCCTTGGCAAATGGTGAAACAGGGAAAATGGTAGCCCTGCAGGCTGGCACGGTCGTTACGGTTCCTCTCGATGAGGCTTGTACCAGTATCAAGAGAGTGCCGATTGACGGTCAATTGGTTAGAACGGCTCGGGACATTGGTATTTCGTTCGCGGCTCCTAAAGAATCTAAATTAGCCGATGCCGTTGGGATCGATCCCAGATTCATTAAAGCCGATCAGCCACCCGAAGCGGTGCCCGATAACTAAGTTTTATGGAAGACGTTAAGAAAAAACTTCAAGCGGAATTAGATCTGCTTGAGCACGAACTGCATTTTAAGCTGCCAAAGGACATCCAACACGCTCGTGAATTCGGTGATCTCAAGGAAAACGCCGAGTATAAAGCTGCAAAGGAACGTCAATCGATGGTGCAGGCACGCATCAGCCAACTGCATCAGAGGATGATGGAGGTGGACTCGATCGATCTGAGCAAGATACCGACCGACACGGCCGCTTATGGCTCGACGGTGATCTTGTACGATCTGGAAAAGGAAGAAAAGGTTACCTACAAACTGGTCACATCCGAGGAAAGTGCCCCCGAAAAAGGCCTGATCTCGACCGTCTCACCCATCGGGCAGGCATTGATGGGCAGAGAAGAAGGTGATGAGGTCAAAGTGAAAACGCCAACGGGCTGGCGTAATTTTGAGATCACACGGTTGAAGACGATACACGATAAAGAGTGAGTTCAAAGTCTCAAGTCCAGAGTCCAGAGTTTTTAACCTTGGGACCTCGGACTTCGGGCCTTGGACCTTAGACTAAGAGAATGTTTGGAGCAGGCATAGGGCGAGGAGCGATGAGCATCATCAATGCGATGGTGCGCGTACTTGCATCTGCGGGAATACCTCCGAACGTTTTGACTACGGTCGGCGTAATAATCAATGTGGCGTGCGGTGTCCTGTTCGGATTCGGCGAATTTTTTTGGGCCGGAATTGTTTTGATCGTCGCGAACTTGTTTGACATGCTTGATGGCAATGTCGCCAGGTTGACCGGGAACGTGACGCGTTATGGCGGATTCCTCGATTCGACCCTCGACCGGTTGTCGGACATGGGCGTGTTTGTTGGGATAATCATATTTTATTCCCGCAACACCCCCGAACATTCCGTTCTGAACGTTGCACTCGCTGGCATCGGCCTGGTCGCTTCGGTACTGGTCAGCTATACCACCGCCCGCAGCGAAGGGCTCGGGGTTAAGGCGAATGTCGGATTTCTTGCTCGACCCGAACGCGTCGTGCTTTTTATTATTGGAGCTCTATCGACGTGGGATTGGAACTCAACTGCATTTTTGGCAAACAGGATGCCGCAGGTTTTGTGGGTTCTCGCTATTGGATCAATGTGGACTCTCATTCAGCGTATGATCTATATCCGTCGTGAACTAATGTTGATGGACAAGAACGACAAAGAGAATAAATGAGCTGGCTGACGAGGTTTTGGGAATCAATGACGCTCGGCGGTGTCCTCATTGGTGTCGCACTCTTTCTGGTTTCGCTCGCAATCAGTTTTGGGGCTTTGGCTTTGGTGATGGTCAAGGTTCCACCTCATTACTTCAGCTCGCGGCACGATCGAGATTTTCTGCCAAACAGTCCGTGGATCGTCCGTTGGGGAGCCGTGATCGCGAAGAACATCGCAGGCGTTTTCCTGATCCTGCTCGGCATAGTATTATCTCTTCCGGGAGTGCCGGGACAAGGTGTTCTGACCATTTTGCTCGGTATCATCTTTCTCGATATTCCGGGAAAACGGCCGATCGAGGCACGAATTATAAAACGCCCGGCCGTTCTCTCAGCAATTAATAAACTTCGAGCCAAGTACAACAAACCACCGCTCGAACTCGATGACTAAAATGGGAATAGTCGACAAACTCCTACGCAGAAAAAAGCCCGATCCGGACGCACGCCGCCGCATGCTGCTAGCCAACGGCCGCATAACCGATGGCGTTATTATCGATAGCCAGATCGAACCGTCGGGTGAAGAACTGATCTATTACACATACACGCTCAACGGCGTGGATTTCGAATCGTCCGACATTCTCACGGCCGAGCAAAGACGCGATCCGATCCGCTATGCTCCGGGGGCGAGGGTTGGAATCCGGTACGATCAGAGAAATCAGGGGAATTCGGTTGTTGAGTAAGAAGTATCATTCAAACAGGATAAACAGGATAGTCAAGATGTATCTGAAATCGTGTTCATCCTGTGTATCCCGTTAGATATGTTCAAAAAGATCCTAGTTGCCAATCGGGGAGAGATCGCTTGTCGCGTTATCCGTGCGTGTCGTGAGATGAAGATCGCGACGGTTGCCGTATATTCTGATGCGGATCGGGATGCGATGCATGTGCGGATGGCGGATGAGGCTTTTCATATCGGGCCGCCGCCATCGAACGAAAGCTATTTGCGTTGGGAAAAGATCATCGACGTCGCTCTAAAGAATGGCGTTGAGGCTATTCATCCTGGTTATGGATTTTTGTCTGAGAATGCGGATTTTGTCAGGGAAGTAACAAAGGCCGGGATAACTTTCATCGGCCCTCCGCCCGAGGTGATGGAAGGCATGGGCGGCAAGATGTCGGCCCGTAAGATCGCAATCGAGGCCGGTGTCCCGGTGGTGCCGGGAACGACCGAGCCGTTGACATCGTTTGAAGACGCACAGGAAACGGCCGCGAGATTTGGCTATCCGGTGATGCTCAAGGCTTCGGCAGGTGGTGGTGGAAAGGGAATGCGGCTGGTGATGGATGAGAGTGAACTTAAGTCCGCTCTCGAGAATTCGCAGTCCGAGGCTCTCGCGAGTTTTGGCGACGATGCGGTTTATATTGAGAAGGCGATCGTTCGCCCGCGGCATATTGAGATCCAGGTTTTCTCAGATAAACACGGCAATCACGTCCATTTGGGTGAGCGCGAGTGTTCGATCCAGCGTCGCCATCAGAAAGTCATTGAGGAAGCTCCGTCGCCGATAAATTCGGCAGAGCTGCGGGCTGAAATGGGAGCCTGTGCGGTAAAGGTCGCGGCTGCCGTCGGGTATGTAGGGGCGGGCACGGTAGAGTTTCTGGTTTCCGATCTGGATCGTTCATTCTATTTCCTGGAGATGAACACACGTCTTCAGGTTGAACATCCGGTTACCGAACTTGTCTCTGGCATCGACTTAGTTCGCGAACAGATCCGTGTCGCGTGGGGTGAGAAACTTTCGTTTAAGCAGGACGACATTGTTCTGCAAGGGCACGCGATCGAGTGCCGCGTTTATGCAGAGGATCCGGACAATAATTTTCTTCCGTCGCCGGGCAAGATCACGCGGCTGCGGTTGCCGCAAGGGCCTGGAGTTCGCGATGACGGCGGTATTTACGAAGGTGCTGAGGTTTCGATCTATTATGACCCTATGATCTCGAAGTTCGCGGTTTATGGGAAGGACCGAGGGGAAGCGATCGACCGGATGCGGCGGGCATTGATGGAATACGAAGTTGGCGGTATCAAGACGACGCTCCCGTTCTTTCGTCAGATAATGGATGATCAGGAGTTTATCGAGGGGAAACTTGATACTGGATTTATCTCCAGATTCAACGATCGAAGGTCAGCGCCGGCCTATGACATCGAAGTGCGGGACATCGCGATCATCGCCGCCGCTCTTTCGTTCTCAGCTAAACAGAAACGCGTCAGCACCGATAATGATGATAGAGGAAAGCCAAGTCGTTGGGTACGATCTGCAAGAGCTTCGATAGGAATGAACAGAGGTATTTAAGGAGATTTATAAATGGAAGAATTGCTGAAACACCTTTTGAGTAAAAAAATAGACGTCACATGCGGTACAAACGCCACGTTTCGCGGAGATGTGGTCGATGTTAAAAGCGGCGTCCTATATCTGCGAGACGAGACTGGCGAGGTAGCATATGTCGCCATAGACAAAATTGCCGTGATTTATGAGTGCAAGGACAATCCGCTGCGTCCCGGATTTATTGTATAGTCCGTATTACATTAAATACAAAAGCCCCGATGTTGTATCGAACATCGGGGCTTTCCAATTAAATGATCTGCTTTTTAGCGGGACATCTGCGGATCGGTGTTGAGCTTTCTAAAGCCTACGACGCGATTTGCCCAGTAGCCCTTGAAGGGGGAATAAGTTATCCCTTTGCTGGACGATGCGTGGTAGAAGCCATTCTCGTCGGCTACGATTCCCATGTGGCCGAGACCGTTCAGGAATACCAAAGTGCCGAATTTGAAACGCTCGTCACCGTAGACAGGCTCCGATTGTGTCCACAATGTGCGGGCGCTAGAACGCGTAAAGTATATACCGGCATCTTGAAACGCGGCCCATACAAAACCTGAGCAATCATAGGTGCTCGGGCCGGACGAACCATAGCGGTAACGTATGCCATAACGCGATTTGATCGCCTGATCCAGTCTGGAACTCGTTGCTGAACTGTATAGGGCTTTACCCGCTGCGGACATTGCTGCAACACTGGTTGCCATTGCTTTCGAACTGTTGTTCGTAACAGGCTCATAGGCGGCGTCCACAGTTGGTTTTACAACATTGATCGAATTTGTAAGGGCTGGGCGGGACGATGAAGTTCTGACCACTTCGGTAGGGCGGGCCGGTACAGGCATGTTCGTCGGCTGGCTCGACGTTGTTTTTACAACGCGATCACGATCCTGTGCGGATGTGCTTTCTGTAACAAAAACGCCGAGCGATGCGACGCAAACCGAAAGTAATAGGACCTTCTTTAAATCTTTCAAACCGTAATCTCCAATGATTGAATTTTGCAGGTCGGAGGGAACTCGAGGAGGCAGTGAATTAACTCACCATCAATATAAAACAAACAACGAAGCATGGTTTCCTGAAATTTCAGTCAACCACAGCCGACGTACTCAAATTATATTTCCCTTTTAACCTTGAAACTAACTAGGTAGATTATGCCTTTTTGGGAAAGGAGATGCAAATCCGAGTGAATTGGCCAGATGTAGCCTTTCCCTTGTTTGGGAAAGGCTACCCGCCTTATTGCCTACCCGCCGAGCGTTCTTCAGTTGTGTTGTATGTACAAGAAGAGACGCAATGGGTTCATCGTTCCACCAAAACGTGAGAAAGGCCCGAAAATATTTTCGAGCCTCTAAAAAAGTCCTAAATTCAACTACTAAGCTGAGAACGACGTTCCGCATCCGCATCCGCCGGTGGCATTTGGATTCTCAAACGTGAATCCTGAACCCATCATATTCGTCGTGTGATCGATCGTGATGCCGTTCAGATACTGTGCCGAGAACATATCGACGAACAAGCGTATGTCTTGTTTGTCCATAACGAAATCACCCATTTTTGACTCTTCCTCAATATTGAGGCTGTACTGAAACCCCGAGCAACCGCCAGGAACAACCCTAACGCGAAGTCCTGCTGTTTCCGGCAGATCATCTTCGCTCGCGAGAAATTTCTTGATCTCGACTGCGGCGCTGTCCGTAACTATTAATTCGACCGATGGTGCTGCAACTGCTGCCATAAAAATATATTCTCCTGTCAAAATTGGATTCTGATACTCGAATCCTTACTTTAATGTAAATGATACCTGTTTCCTGTAAAAAATCAAGAAAGATGTGACAAGGGCTGACCCTATTTGTTTCCGTCTCCACCGATCTGCCGATATTTTTCCTTTTCTTTGTCACGCTGTAGGTACGGAATCCCTCTCTCCATCCACTCAGGAGCAGGAGCTCCCTTTAATTTATTATCAAAGAACTGCTTCATGCGGCGAGCATAGTCTTCCTGGTTCTGCCGCTTTCTGAGGCCGTGAGGTTCACCGTTATAATTAAAGAAATAGACCTCCTTATTCAGGCGGCGGAGCGATAGATAAAACTCAATTCCCTGGTACCAAGGCACAGCGTCATCGTTGTCATTGTGGATCATCAGAACAGGCGTTTGAACCTTTTCGATATAGAAAAGGGGCGAGTTTTCTGTGAAGAGCTTGGTCGAATTCCACGGCGTTCCGCCAATTCGGCTCTGCGTTCTCTCATATTGGAACTGTCTTGGCAGACCGGTTCCCCAACGGATGCCGTTATAGGCGCTGAACATATTTGCGACCAAGGCTCCGGGAGCTGCAGCCTTGAATTTATTGGTCTGCGTGATCATGTAAGCGATCTGATACCCGCCCCAGCTATGTCCCTGAATACCGATCGCATTTTCATCAACAAAGCCCATCTTGACCAGCGATTCGACACCGGGCATGATGCATTTCATTGCGCTCTTGCCCGGATAACCAACCTTATAGACGATGTCGGGAAGAAAGATGACGTAGCCATCGCTAGCATAAACGGCGGGGTTTACGTTCTGGCCCGGGCCGGGATTTCGAAAATCGTGAACCGTGTCCGAGAGTTTCTCGTAGAGGTAAACGATCATCGGGTATTTCTTTTTCGGATCGAAATTCGCGGGCTTTATGAGCACGCCTTGAAGCGGTACACCGTCCTGGCCCTTATAACTCATTAACTCTGACGTGCCCCAGTTAAAGGCAGCAGTTTGAGCGTGGCCGTCCGAAAGTTTCTTCGGCGATGCGAAATCCGCTCCGGTCGTCCAGATATCCGGAAACTCGTCAAAACGCGAGGCCGTAAAGATGTAACGATCGGTATCGCGAGCCTTGATCGGGGTCGTGTAGTTTTTAGCACCCATCATCAGCTTTTCTGGCGTGCCGTCGAGTTTGACGCGATAGTAACCGGAATCACGCGTCGCGTGGCTTTCTGCCCTTAGCAGCAATGTCTGGCCCGGTTCGATAAAACGTTCGTCCGGATTCGTGCGAACGTATCGCATCTCAGTTTGAGCTTGCCGTCCGAGCCCGCCAGTCAACATTTTGCCGCCGCTGCCATCAGCCGCTACCTGCCAGATGTCGAATTTGTCGTAGATGAGAATATCTTTATCGTCTTTCGTCCAGGCGGCGGTTCCGTAGGATGGTGCAGCACTTGGGCTGTCGTGATCTTCGCGAACGAATTTTGTTTTGAGTTTGGCGGTCAGGTTAGCGACCTTGCCGTCGGCGACCGAGTATGAATTCCAGTCCTTGCCGTCAAAATAGACCACGTAACGACCGTTCGGCGACCATGAGGCTCCCCATTGTGCACCCTTTCGCAGCAATTTGCGGGTGCCGTCGAGCGTGTTTACCAGATATGTATCCGAAAACCCCGGATCGTAATTACCGCGAATGCGATACTCGCGATCATCGCTGCCGATAGCCCATTTTCCGTCCGAACTCGGGTTGAACGATTCCATCGTTGGATCCGCAAGCTGTACAAATTTCTTGTCTGCAATGTGCCAAACACCGCGATACGAGCGATCGCGATCTGCGTTCAAACGTACCTTCTGCTGAGCCTGAACGTAATCGTCTTTCCAATGCCACAGGTCAACGGTGACCTTTTCTGCGTCGGGAACGGCATCGTTCGGATCGGGTTCAGGATCGGGCGGCGGAGCACTGCTGACGAATAAGCGGCTGCCGTCGAACGAGAAGCCGACCGAACCCTTTTCGCTGATGACATATTCGGGACGAAATCCCGCCGTCTTGCTAGACACCGCTTCCTCAGCCTTCGCCGCACCCCGCTGCCAATGATAGACCTTGAAACGAGGCTGTTTGGCCGCCGCGTCTTCCTTATCGCTGATAAAAGCGAGCTGTTTCTGATCCTCGTCCCAGGTTAACTTTGTGTATTTCCCAGCTCCTGAAAGCAGGGCAATCGGAGCCGCATCGCTTTGCGGGGTTACGGCAAATGTGCCATTCGTATCCTCTCGTCGCGACGAAACGTTGTAGATCAATGTTTTGCCGTCCTTTGCGAAGCTGTATTCGAGAACGTCAGCAAAGGTGCGGTCTTTACCGTCCGCGAGGCTGCGAAGAACCAACGTGCTGCCGTATTCACGCCTGCGAGCTGGACTGGGCGATGGCGATGGGCGTGGAGCTGCGTTTGAATTTGCAGCGGCGGCGTTAGCATTTGCTCCGGCCTCAGGACGGAGACGTTCCTCTCTGCCGGCTTCCTTCAAAATTGCTACATAGCCTGAGCCGTCTTCGGGAACCTGATAGGATTTTGCTTCTTCGACACGTGTAACCTTGCCCGTAGCGAGATCCATTATCCCGAGCGCATTTTTAGGAAATTCTGCCGGCGGCTTCTTATCTTTGCGGGCTTTCAATATATCGGCTTTGTTCGGCTCAATATTGAAAAACAGATATTTGCTGTCTGCGGAGAACGTCGGCCTGAGCAATCTTCCTTGAGCTGCGAATGCCGCCGTTGCGACAGGGTCTGCCGGATCTGGCGGCGGAGCAGGCGGCCGATAGCCACGCTTTATACGCCACTCCGTGTCGGACGCAGTGCCTTTTACAAACAGTTCACCATCGCCATCCTGCGGCTGCATAACGTACGCGACGTATTTGCCGTCACGCGAGATCGCAGTGCCCTGGATGCTTCGCCAGGAATCGAAATCATCAGCGGTGAGTGGCCGTTTTGCTGATTGGGCAAAGGTGCCAGGAGCCGCTAGGCCCACTAACACCATAACCATCAGGGTCTTAACTAAAGCAGTTTGACGTAGAGAAAATCCGCGCATGTTTTGATTGATCTCCAAACTTAAAATCGAAATGGGCAATAAAAAAATAAACCGAAAAGTAACTTTAGACAACAGGTCGATTCGCGATTCGTTGACAATCGGGTGCCAGCGGAAATCACCTGTAGTTAAGCCTTATGGATAGATCAAGTGTTATTTACAACCCCAATTCGTGTACTTCCAAATGGAGTTTTCAGATCTATCAATATAATGCATCGTACATACTGCGAGTTTACCGATCGGTACATCAAGTTTTGCGAAAAAATTTCGTTTTTCGATCCGAGCAATTCCGTTCCTGAAATTTCCTGCATAACTGTAGGTTTTGTTACTTAATCTCTTTCCGAATCTGTCGATGTACGCGAATTTCTCGAAATACTCGCCCGATGATGCGACCAATACGCTTGCCGCCCCCTCTGAAAAGTCATAAGCTCCCCCATACTGCATAGGAATGACCACCTTACCCGTTTTATCGATATACCCGTATTTACCATCGATCGCGATCGCGGCGAGTCCTTCCGAGAACGGTCTAGAATTCGAGAACTGTTGCGGAACAACTAATCGACCTTTCCGGTCAATGTAGCCAAAGCTTTTCAGAAGAGTTCCGTCTTTCCGCGCAATCACTGCAAGTCCATCTGAAAAAGACTCAGTATGGTCAAACATCGGCTCGATTGCCCAAGATCCATCTCCGTTGATATACCCGCACTTCCCGCCAACACAGGCCGCTGCCATGCCTTCCGCGAAAGGCTCGGCTCTATCGAAACGGTAATCAATTACTAGTTCGCCCTTCGTATTTATAAAGCCGAACTTTGCTGACGTCGATAGGTGCGATTTCAACGGTATCACCGCTACTAGTCCTTCGGAAAAGGACGGCGCCTGACTGAACCGACCTGCGAGAACTGCACCATCTTTGCCGACAAATCCATAACTCTCACCATCTTCGAAACGAGCAAAGCCGCCACTGAATGGCAAGACGTGATCGAATTGGGGATTTATAACAGTTATACCGTTCTTGTCGACAAAACCAAACTTCTCGCCAACCGCCGTCTTTACCTTGACTGCGGCCAAACCCTCCGAAAAATCGTGAGTCTCAAGGAAGTTTCCTCTAATTACAGCTTTCCCCGATTGATCAATGAAACCGCATTTGTTGCTCCCAGAACAGGCAGGGAATAGTTCCTGACCGACCGCAGACGCAATTACGACCAAGTTGCATACAAGCCAGAGAAATAGCGGAAAAAACTTTTTATGAATCATTTCTTAAACTCCAAGAAAGTTCATTAATTCGCACGGGTCATGATCACCAGTTCCGGCTTCATCGCCTCGATAGAGATTTGACGTGCTACTTCCTCCGCGACTTTGTCGAAGGCTAGAGCCTGCGGCGAATCGGGGAACGATACGACGACCGGAATGCCTTTGTCGCCGCCCTCGCGGACTTCCATGCCCATTGGAACCTCGCCGAGGAAATTGAGGCCGTATTCGTCGCACAATTTCTGGCCGCCGCCGGTGCCAAAGATGGCGTATTTATTGCCCGTGTCCGGTGCGATGAAGTACGACATATTTTCGATCACACCGAGTAGCGGGATGTTTACTTGCTCAAACATTTTGACCGCGCGACGAACGTCGGAAAGCGAAACTTCCTGTGGCGTCGTTACCAAAACTGCGCCCTGTACCGGCACAAGCTGTGCGAGCGAAAGCTGAACGTCGCCTGTTCCCGGCGGCATATCGACGATCAGATAATCGAGCTCGCCCCAATTTACATCGCTCAAAAACTGCCGCACGACGCCGTGGAGCATCGGCCCGCGGAGGATCATCGGCTTGTCGGGCGGAACGAGGACGGCCATCGAGATCATCTTGACGCCGTGAGCCTCGATCGGGACGAGCTTGCCGTCGAAAACTTCGGGCTGGTCGTAACCGGTGCCGAGCATCATCGGAACATTCGGCCCGTAAACGTCGGCGTCCATGATGCCAACCTTCGCCCCGTCTTTTGCAAGCGAAACGGCGAGGTTTACCGCAACCGTCGATTTGCCGACACCGCCTTTTCCGCTGGATACGGCGATGATGTTTTTGACACCGGGAATGGCGATGTTGTTCTTGATACCACGTCCCTGCGGCACCTCGGCATCCATCGTGACCTTGACGTTCGTTACGCCCTCTAGTCCGCTGACGATCTCGATCGCCTGTGCCTCCATCAGCTCCTTGACCGGACAAGCCGGCGTCGTGAGCATGATCGTGAACGACACATCGCCGCCCGAGATCTCAAGATTGTGAATAAACCCAAGGGTAACAATATCCTTTCGCAGATCGGGGTCGATGATCTGACTAAGGCCTTCTAAAACGCGTGCTTCTGTAATAGTGCTCATTTAAGTTTTGTGAAATTAGATTGTAACAAAAACCGACATGTAATACTTAACGGCCGACCAGAACCAAAGACAGGCGAAACTCGACTGGAGCGGCAAGCATCTTTGCTTGCCAGAGGAGCGGGCGTTGGCAAGCGAGGATGCTGTCGCTCCAGTTATTTATTCAGACTAAATCGCAAAAATGCTTGACAAAATGTATTAAGCATGAAACAATATTTTGTTGTCAAGATGAAATTGTAGTGTGATCTTTGAAAAATTTCCCCGTTCTTTTCACGGATCTAAGAATATTCGAGTAGTCCAGTAAAGTGGAACGGCTATGTTGTTCTAAATAAATGAATTAGCGGAGTTTTGGGGCTGTACGCACTAATGTTGCGCGGTGGAACGGTGCAAAAAGCCGTTAACTCCAATAAGCACAATAAATAATCGTTCCATTTTGCGAAAAGTGGAACGATTTGTGGACGGTTTCATTGGTGCGTGCGAATGTGACATTCATGGCATCAGGATTTAGGCTAGAGTAATGGGATTGCAAGGTTACGAACACATCAGATCAGGCGGTGAAGGATTTTACGAACAAAAACGCGGCCTGATCGCCGTTTGGGGCAAGGAAGCCGTTCAGTTCCTCGACGGTCTTATCACCAACGACATGAAAACGCTCGCCGACGGAGCGGAAATGCTGGCGGCATTCCCGAACGCTCAAGGAAGGCTACTTGCGGTCGTTCGTGTCGTGCGTCAGGGCGACAGGTTCCTCTTCGAGACGGAAGAGGCGACGCGGGAAAAGGTCTTTCAGAATCTATTTCGATTTACATTCGCGGGCGATTTCTTTGTCGAGGATTTGTCTGAAGAATATAGATTCATAGAATTTTTTGGATTCCTTCCCGCACCGCCACCACCAATCGGCGGCAAGCTTCAGAGGCCACTCGCGTATGACGATTTGGGGTTCACCTTTTCGGGACCGGACTGCACGAAAGTGTTCGCGCTTAAGCGAGATGCTGGACCGATTCACGATTCGCTCCAGGAAATATCGACAGAGCTATACGAAACGCTCCGAATCGAGAACGGCATCCCAAAATACGGCATCGACATGGATGAAACCACAATCGTCCCCGAACTCGGCCTCGATGGCCTGATCTCGTACAACAAAGGCTGCTACATCGGCCAGGAGATCATTGCGAGAATTCACTTTCGCGGCCACGTCGCAAAGAAATTGACCGGTCTCGTACTTGACCAAAGCGGGTCGGAACCGGGAGCGATAGCGACTGGGTTCCAAGCCGGAGCAGAATTGACGACGACGGAAGGAAAAAACGCTGGAAAAATAACGTCAGTAACGTATTCGCCAAATCTGGACAAAATGATCGCGCTCGCTTTCGTCCGCTACGACTTTCTCGCGGCCGGGACCGAACTAAGAGCAGGCGAAACCAAATGCACCGTGACCGATCTTCCTTTTATTAGCTAGAATGAATATTGCTCAAATCAATATGGAACAACTAGATATCGACCTGCCCAACGCAAAACTCGCGTACACCATCATCCAATCGCTCCTCGACGGCCACGAGGCATTGAGCGATCTGCTCGTTCTGATGTCTCACGCGGTCGACGAAGACGTGCTCAAGGCGATGACGAATACTAACGAGTGGGAAAAGTATCTCGAATCAAAACGGGTTTTGGAGAATACGCATTTGCAGATCGAGAAATTGACAGAAGTTCTCAAGACGTTGGAAGCCAGTTCAACCACATAGGAACATATTTCACATAGGCATTTCTTATCTATGTTCTATATGTTCCTATGTGGTGAAAAAAGCGCATAAAATGTACGACCTCATCATAATCGGAGCCGGCCCAGCGGGCATTTCAGCCGCCTACGAAGCCAAAAAAGCGGGACTCTCGCATCTCGTCATCGAAAAAGGCCTGATCGGGAATACGATCTACAACTACCCCGTCGGCCTGACCGTCTTTTCGACCACCAACGAACTCGAATTCAACGACGGCGACCTCAAACCAGCTCGCGAAAAGCCGACGCGGGAGGAATTGCTGTCGTATTACGTGCGGTTTGTTTTGGATAATGGGTTGAATGTGCATACGGAGGAGACCGTTCTGCGCGTCGAGTCAAACTCCCCTCCTTACGAAGGAGGGGTGGCACTCGCTTCGGGTGACGGGGTGGTTCTCTCGCCGGAGGAGAATCTAACGTCGATCAATGCCCGCGTAGAGAACCACCCGGTCGCCGAAGCGGCGACACCCCTCCTTCGTAAGGATGGGAGTTTTCTTGTCGTGACCGACAAGGCTCAGTATGCTGCCAAAAACATCCTCTTCGCCATCGGAGCGATGGACTACCCGCGAAAGCTCAACGTTCCCGGAGAGGATCTGCCGCATGTTTTTGAAATGTTTCGAGAGACTTATCCTTGGGTCAAGAAAAAGGCTCTGATCGTCGGCGGTGGGAATTCGGCGGGCGAGGCGGCTCTGTTCTTGGCTCAGGAAGGGGCTGAGACGACGCTGGCGATCTTTCGGGCTGACTGGGAAAACAACGACCCGAAACAAGGCTGTATCAAATATTGGGTAAAACAGCCGCTGGAACAGGAGCTGAACGAACATTGCCTCAACTTATTCTTCTTGGGCAAGGTTCTCGAGATCCGCGAAGGCGAGATCGACATGGAGAACGAGAATGGCGACCGCGTGACACTTGAGAACGACGTGGTTTTTGTTCTGATCGGCTCAGATGCGGATCTTTCGATGATGAAGGGGCTGGGAGTCACGACCGAGCGAGCTAAATATGGCGAGGTTCCGGTCTATGATCCCGAGACCTTCGAGACGAATGTGCCGGGCGTTTATGTCGCGGGACATTTTACTAATCACCGCCATATCAAGGGAGCGATCGACGGCGGCAAGGCGGCCGTCGCCGGAATACTGAAAAGGGCAAGCATCGCTGCTCGCCCTTAAGTAGTAAAGTTGGTCGCTAGAGGGCAGCGGTATGCTCACCCTTTATCCGGACTATTTGTGGTCAGGCTTTGTCATCCTTACTTTGACGGTCTGATTATTAAATTTCTCCGCGATGTTCGCCGGATTGATCTCATAATTCGTCACATCAAAGGTTTCGTCAGCAGCACCGCCGATGGTTCGCGTCCATTTGTATGGAAGCTGAACGCCGCCGGTCGAGCGGAAGTCGGAGAATTTAACGTTGAATTCTGCTGGGGCCAATTCAACCGCGGGAATTGCTCGGGTGAACATGACGTTGCCTTTTGGCTCCTCACCAGCTTTAGGAGCAGTGGTAGCTGCGAAGATCATTGGGGCTTTGTGCCCTGTGTAGCTCATCATAACCGGCATGCTCGATGAGCGGCTGAGGTAAAGTTTGTACGACGCACCTGCGAACGATGCCACGACGATGTCGCACGAGGTTCCGTCAACGCTGCCTTCGCCGCCGTATGTATAGGCGACATCCATTCCCTGAGGAGCGGTGAGAAGGAGGCTGAGCGTGGTGCGGAGCAGTTCATTGTCTTTCATGCCGCCAGCGTGTCCGGCCGCGACAGCACGTTCCATTACGACATCCTTGCCGTCGATGTTGAACGTTTTGCCATCCTTGGAAGTGAAGGTCGCGGTTCCGCCGGTTCCATCCGCTTTACGCATGAAGATGTGCTGGCCAGCTTCGCCGCCAATCTGTTCGACTGAGCCGTCAGCTTTCTTTTTGAGCGTGATCGTGTGAACTCCCGGAGCACCTGGCGTAGCATGATCTGCTTTAGCGACAAACTTTGCAGCCTCGTCGCCTGTCAGTTCCTGAACGGTGCCATCGTCTTTACGGATGATGATCTTGCGGGCAACCGCACCGTTGCCATTTCCGTCTGCGACGACCGTCATCTTCTGGCCTGGTTTTGCCTCGCCGACAACAACGACGTCGACCTTATGATCCAAACGTGTTTCCATTAGGTCGGTTCCGTCGCCGCTGCCGATTTTCATCGACTTCATCAGCTTGTCAGGAAACTGAAGTGCGATCTCGGTCTCGCCCTGTTCCGATCTCTCGACACCGTCGAACTTGACGGTTCTCGTCGTCTGTCCGACGATACGCAGGCTCTGAACCGATGCGATCGCGGCGTCACCGCCGATAGCCACGCGGGCTTTACGGACAAGGTCAAGTGCCTTTTCGTCCGACTTGAATTTGGCGCCGACGTTATCAACTAGAGCACCGAGGCCGACAAAGAACACGGCCACGGAAAGAACTGTAATAGCAAATCTTTTCATAATTTTACCTCCGATCTATTTCGAATTATTCCTTATTGCCAAGTAACCTATCACGGATATGGAACTCAATAGTAATGACTGTGACCATATCCTGGCGGTTACGCCGAAAGTCAGTAAACACGTTGGCCTGTTGGCCGAGTCGTTATTCTACGTTCTGGATTATGCTCTCCCCGATATCACGAGTGATTAAGACGACGCAAAGAAATTGTTAAGAATGTAAAATGTGCGGAAAACTCGTTGTTTGTTGAATGGCGATAGTTGCATAATGCTCGTGGACGATCGTGGATCGTTGATGGTGTATCGTTGTTAGGGCTTTACAACGAACGACGATCAACGATAAACGAACACCACACTATGAAACGTTCGTGGTCTACAATTTTATTGGTCTTAGGGCTTACCGGGTTGCTAGTACTGCTCGGCGGGCTGCAATACCGTTGGTTGAGCCAAATCAGCGAATCTGAGGGTGAAAAGGCTCAGAAACGCGTGCAGGAGCAGGCAGATCGATTCGCTGCGGACTTTAACCGCGAGATACAGAACGTTTACTTTAATCTTCAGACCGATTCGGAAGGCTGGAGAAGGAAGGACTGGACGGCGTTTAACGAACGCTACGATTTCTGGCGTGAAAAGGCTGCATATCCGGAATTGATCACTGAAATCTACTTTTTTGAGGCCAATACTGACGCGGTTCCGCTACGGTACGACCCTGCAGGAAAAGCATTCACAGCCACGGAAATATCTCCGGCCATAGAGCAACTTCGAGCTAGAATTTTGGACGACAGAACGTTTAGGCCAATATATGACGATCAGTTTGCATTGGTTCAACCGGTCCATGAAATGCCTGAGAGAATGGGGCGGATCTTGCTTCGTCAGACAGTATCCGCAGAAAAACTTCCCCCGATCATCGAAAAAAAGCCGGACAAGTACGGCTTTCTTTTGATCAAGCTGGATCCCGCGACCATCAAGGACCGCATCTTGCTCGATCTGACCGCTCAATATTTTGGCGACGGCGAATTCCGCACAGCCGTGGCTGACAAGACGGGGAAGCCCGTATTTCAATCCATAACCGGCGAAACGAGTGACGCCAAGGCTCAGCTGCTCGATCTCAAGCCCGACAATTTTATGTTCTTTGGGAACAAAGAGCTTATGTCCAAGCTTGCCCCAGAGCCGGGGGGCGAAGGCGAAAAAAAATCGGAGGTGATAGTTAATTCACGCGTCGAGACTCATAGTTTCAATCGAATCGAATCCAAAGGTGATGGCTCGGGAAAAAACGTAACGATCGAGGTAAAGAATGGCTCACAACCGAGGACTGCCGTTTTCACAGCCACGACGGATGGTGCGGTCGAGCCCGGAGCATGGACGCTCTTGGTGCAGCATTCGTCGGGTTCGCTCGATGCTTTTCAGACCAATACGCTGCGGCGAAATCTGGCGATCGGATTTGGGATCTTATTTTTGCTAGCGGCCGCCATCGCCGCGATCGTTTTTTCGGCACAGCGGGTGAGATTGCTGGCACAGCGGCAGGTCGATTTTGTTTCGAGCGTGTCGCACGAGTTTCGCACGCCGCTCGCAGTAATTTATTCGGCAAGTGAAAATCTTGCCGACGGCGTTGCGAAAGAAGACGGGCAAGTCGCCCGCTACGGCAATCTGATCAAGGGCGAAGGCCGCAAACTTTCGGCGATGGTCGAACAGATCCTCGATTTTGCGGGAGCAAATTCGGGTCGTAAGAAATACAATTTCGCAGAAACGCAGGTCGGATCGATCGTAGAGAATGCTCTAGCAGAATGCGGTCCGCTGATCGAGGAAAAACGCGTTACAGTCGAGATCGACATTGCAGCCAGCCTACCGCTGATAAACGCAGACGGATATGCCGTGAGCCAGGCGATCCAGAATCTGATCGTCAACTCGATCAAGTACAGCAACGGCAATAAGCGTTTGCACGTCACCGCTTCGAACGGCGGCGGCAAGGTAAAGATCTCGGTTGAGGATCACGGTATCGGTATTTCAAAGGGCGACCTCAAGCAGATCTTCGAGCCTTTCTATCGTTCGAAGGATGTTGTGGATGCCCAGATCCATGGAAATGGTTTGGGCCTTTCGCTCGTAAAACAGATCGCCGAAGCCCACGGCGGACGAGTGTTTGCCGAGAGCGAAGTTGGAAAGGGAAGTAAGTTCACGATCGAGCTGCCTCAGAAAGATATTTAACGCAAAGACGCTAAGAAGCAAAGACGCAAAGGGAATCAAATTTTTTTGGAAGTATAGGATTTTGCTAAATATTCTTACCTTTGCGTCTTTGCCCCTTAGCGACTTTGCGTTAAAAATTCCCCATATATGAAGATTCTTTTAGTCGAAGATGAAGAAGGCCTAATCCTCACGCTGACGGATCGTCTGCACAGCGAGGGGTTTGAGGTGACTTCGGCTAATGATGGGAAAAAGGGATTTGACGCCGCCTTGGCGGACAAGTTCGATCTAATCATTCTCGACGTGATGCTTCCGAAAAAGAACGGCTACGACATCTGCCGCGATCTGCGGCAGAAGGGCGTTAGCACGCCGATCCTGATGCTCACAGCCAAAGGCGAGACGATCGACAAGGTTTTGGGATTGAAACTCGGTGCCGACGATTATTTGACCAAACCTTTTGAGGTGATCGAGTTGTTGGCTCGCGTTGAGGCGTTGTTGAGGCGTTCGCCGAATAATAGTGAAGCTGTGCCGAACGGAGCGTTTAAGTTTGGTGATATCGGAGTCGATTTCAAACGTGCCGAGGTGACAAAGGGCGATCAAGCTGTTGATCTTTCTGCGATGGAATTTCGGCTGCTGCAATTTTTTATCGAGAATCGCGGTTCGGTCCATTCACGCGACGACCTTTTAGATGCGGTTTGGGGCTACGATGCGATGCCGACGACCCGAACGGTTGACGTTCATGTGGCGTGGCTACGGCAGAAGCTGGAAGAGAATCCGAGGCATCCGCAGTTTATACAGACGGTTCACGGGTTTGGGTACAAGTTTACGGTATGAGTTAACTGGCAGATGTCACGTGGGGAACCACATACAGCACCACCACCGCATAGTGAATAATGCTGCCAAGAAGGATAAATACGTGAAAGATCGCGTGGTGGTGTTTGATGCTCGTCCAAGGGAAAAAGATCACGCCGAGCGAGTAGGCCACGCCGCCCGCAACCGTCAATATCACAGCCGTCAATCCCAGAGTTTCTAAAAGCGGCTGAACCGCAAAAACCCCGAGCCAGCCCATTATTACGTACGAGATCACATTGATAGCGGCGTAACGATCGCGGATGATGAGCTTTACCAAGATCCCAACTATCGCGAAGGCCCAGATCGCAAACATTAGTTCGCGGCCCCATATCCAATCCAAAATGACCACCCCGAACGGCGTATAGCTACCCGCGATAAGCAAATAGATGCAGCAGTGATCGACGACCTGTAGATTTTTCTTTAACCGCGGAGAGGTTGTGCTGTGGTAAAAAGTCGATGCGGCGTATAGAACGACTAGTGACAGACCGTAAACCGAACAGCTAACAATCGACCATCGATCGCCGCGCAGACTCGCGAGCATTAACAAAACGGCGAACCCTATTACACTCAAAAAGAGGCCAAAACCGTGCGTGATCGTATTCGCGAGTTCCTCGATCGATAACGCTCCTAGTTTTGCCCTGATCACAGCGGTCATGGGAACCATAATATCAGATTATGGTTCTATAAATTGTAAGGTTTGTGTACTTTTCCTGGGGTGCTTTCTAGAACTCAGAATCCGAGGTTGAGCGCAGACGCCGAGCAACACCCGAGTTATATGCGGCCTCCTCGACCTTAGCGGCAACGGCTTCGCCAACTCTGCGGTCGAAGACTGACGGGATGATGTAATCGGGATGCAGTTCGTCTGGACCGATGATGTCCGCGATGGCGGTTGCAGCGGCTATCTTCATTTCCTCATTGATCTGCGAGGCACGGCAATTCAAAGCTCCGCGAAAAATGCCGGGGAAACATAGGACGTTGTTGATCTGATTTGGATAGTCTGAGCGGCCGGTGGCCATGACGGCGACGTGGCCCACGGCATCCTCAGGCATGATCTCCGGCGTCGGGTTTGCCATGGCGAAAACGATCGGGTCTTTTGCCATGTTCTTGAGGTCGTTCTCATCGATTACGCCGGGAGCAGACAGGCCGAAGAATACATCTGCACCCTTGATGACATCGTGGATCGTACCGGTTTCTTTGTTCGGGTTGGTGTTTCTGGCGTACCAGTCTTTGACCCAATTCATGTTCTCCGTGCGCCCTTCGTAAATGGCTCCAGTTTGATCGCAGCCGACGATATTTTTTACTCCGGCGGCCATCACGATCTTGGAGCAGGCAACACCTGCCGCACCGACACCGTTCACCACAACCTTGACCTCTTCCATCGTTTTGCCGACGATCTTGAGGGCGTTTATCAGGGCAGCTAGAACAACTACCGCCGTTCCATGCTGATCGTCGTGAAAGACCGGTATATCAAGCTCTTCCTTCAAACGATCCTCGATCTCAAAGCATCGTGGCGCCGAAATGTCCTCGAGATTGATCCCGCCGAATGCGACCGAAATATTCTTGATCGTTTGAACGATTTCGTGCGGATCTTTTGTATTCAAACAGATCGGGAACGCGTCGACGCCGCCAAACTCTTTGAACAGCTGACACTTACCTTCCATTACTGGCATTGCTGCTGCCGGACCAATATCGCCGAGGCCGAGAACAGCCGTGCCGTCTGAGATAACAGCAACTGTATTTTTCTTGATCGTTAAGTTGTAAACCTTTTCCGGATCTTTGGCGATCGCTTCGCAAACTCGTGCCACGCCAGGCGTGTATGCCATCGAGAGGTCGGATCGCGTTTTGAGCTGCATTTTTGACGCGATCTCGATCTTGCCGCCGAGGTGCATGAGGAAGGTGCGATCCGAGACATTGATGACCTCAACGCCGTCAATATCACTGACAGCCGCAACGATCTCTTTGTCGTGAGTTTCACTCGCCGCGTTGACCGTGATATCGCGGATTAGAAAATCCTTTCCAACGCTGACGATATCAATACCCTCAATATCGCCGCCTGCCTTACCAATAGCGGTGGTGATCTGGCCTAGTTTGCCTGGCTGATTGTGAATTCTGACTCGTAAGGTAAGCGAATAACTGGCGTTAGGTGTTGGTTTGTTGGTCATACAAATACAAAGGCTCGCACGTGACGAGCCAGGACGCGAAATGAAAAGTATGCCGAAAAATACCGACAAGGGCAAATAGGTCAGCCAGCTGGTCGGACCAGTCCGCGATAAATGCCTGCGATCTTTACCTTATCCGCGGCTACGATAATGGGTTCGCCTCTATCATTCGGCGTGCGGAGTTCGATCTCAGCGTTTACGCGGTAATAGGTTCGGATGACGGGGGTTTTGTCTTCGAGGATGGCTACGACAGTGGCCCCATCGCGGCAGAAATCCCTAAGTTCGATAAGGGCAATGTCACCTCTTTCTATCTCAGGTGACATTTTATGGTCAGGAACGAGGAACGCCCGCACGTTCTCTGCTTCGAGATCTCCTATCAAAAACTGCGGCAGCGCAAGTGGACGGTTTTGCCATGAATGATCTTCGTCAGTTACGTCTGGTACATCCAGCCAGGCAACTGAAACGCTCGATTCGCCGGCTTTCATTTCGATCGAGAAATGACCGTCTTCACGACGTCTTTCTAATAGGCCCTGTGCCTCGAGATCATAGACTATTCGAGCAATACCGGCCCGCGAACGCAGCTTCAGCTGGTTAGCGATGAGCTGGTACGACGGCCTGTAACCGTGTGTGTCCATGTACCGGGCGATGATCTCAAAGACCTCTCGCTGTCGGCGCGTCTTGGCGTGCATTGCGTTAGCGTAAAAGTTCCCGGCACAAAGTTCAAGCGGACACAGCCAGAACTTAATAAATCTCTCGAATGCCGCGAATTTGTTATAATCAGACTTCGCGGAGGATTTATTTATTAGCATTGTTCACGGATTTGTCCGAGGTCTTAAACACGATCAGCTGCGTCGAATCGAAAAACTTGGCACTCGCCGGGTATCTGCCGATGTGATCATATCGCCCGAACTCGCAAGGCAAATGTCCGAGATATCGCATGAGACGGGCCGGCAGATCGGCGTTCTTATCAATCGTAAAGGGCAGATCGATTACGTAATGGTTGGAACGGCCAAGTCGATCGAACTTCCTGATTTTGGCCGTGCCCGCGTATCGGAAGATCGCTTTCGAGGCCTGCGGTGCGTTCACACGCACCTTTCCGGCGAGAAGTTGACGCAAGACGACCTGACGGATCTCGCTTTGCTGCGACTCGACCTGATGTCGATAATCCAGGTCGATCGAAAAGATGGCCTGCCGGGCATGGTCTATTCCGCCCATTTGGTCCCGACAAATGCCGAGAATCTGGAAGCCGAGGCTCAGTCGCTTCCATACGAATTCCTCGAGCCAAATATTCCCTCGCAACTCGACACTGATTTCGCCTTACTTATAAATTCGCTTGAAGATGAAATGGCCCGCATTCGTCTGACGGGTCGAAACCGTCAAACGGGACGAGATCGCGCCATTTTGGTGGGCGTTACGACAGGCGATTCAGACGAAGCGGCGGAGTCGATAGCCGAATTGAAAGAGCTCGCGACGTCGGCGGACGTTGTGATTCTCGATACGATAATCCAAAAACGTCCTCAGATCGATCCTAAGACGGTTCTGGGAAAGGGAAAGCTCGAAGATCTTCTAATAAGGTCGATGCGGTTGGGAGCCGATATTTTGGTGTTCGACACCGAACTTTCACCAGCTCAGGTTCGCTCTCTAAGCGACGCGACCGAACTAAAAGTCATTGATCGTCCACAGCTGATCCTCGATATTTTTGCTCAGCGTGCTCAGAGCAGTGAAGGAAAGCTGCAGGTGGAGTTGGCTCAGCTGAAATACCTTTTGCCCAGACTGGTTATTGGGCAAAACTCTGCTTTTTCCAGGCTTGCCGGCGGTATCGGAGGGCGAGGGCCAGGTGAAACAAAGCTTGAGACCGATCGACGCCGTGTTCGCGACAAGATCGCGCAGCTTGAAAAGCAGGTAGATAACCTTGGTCGTCAACGTCAGGAGCGCCGCAAGGCCCGCGTGCAGAAACACCTGCCGATCATCTCGCTTGTCGGTTACACGAACGCCGGGAAGTCGACCCTTTTGAATTCCTTGACCCAGAGCGAAGTTTACGCAGAAAAGAAAATGTTTGCGACGCTCGATCCAACGTCCAGACGGCTTCGGCTGCCTTACGATCAGGAAGTCATCATCAACGACACGGTTGGATTCATCAGAGATCTGCCCAAGGCTCTTGTGTCGGCTTTTCGGGCGACGCTCGAAGAGATAGCTGACAGCGATCTGTTGATACATGTCGTTGACGCTTCGCACCCGAGGGTTTTGCAGCAGATCGCCTCGGTGACCAAGATCATCGCCGACTTGGAATTTGGGAAGATTCCGCAACTGGTGGTATTGAATAAGACGGATCTGATGCAGAATGAAGATATTGAGAATCTGACGCGCCAGATATCTCTCGATATAGACGCTCCGAGCGTGGCAATTTCCGCTATCAAACGGGAAACGCTGCGACCGATGGTCGTAAAGATCGGCGAGTTGCTGGGCAACGCGGAGATGGCGGTCGGGCAGTTCGGTTAGGATGAATAAAAGGACAAAACATCTGCGATCACCACTATCGAAGTGGTTTGAATGGCTGCTCGGCGTCATCGGGCGTCCTTTTGCAAATTTGTCCGTCGCTCAAAAATTCTGGATCGGTTTCGCAGCTCTTTGCCTCGTCACGACTTTACTTATCCACAATCCGTTTTGGCGAGCTGTCGGCGAACAGTCGTACAAAGAAGGCGACATTGCCCGCGAGAGCATTATAGTTCCAGCAGATCTTATATTTACTGACCTCGAGGAATCTGAAAAGCTAAAAGAAGAATCGCGCCAGGCTGTAAAGCCTATCTTCCGGTATGAGTCCAACAAGGCCGAGCAGTCAGTCCAGAGATTTCTTTCTGCGTGGGAAAAGCTGCAGCGTCACGGAAATGAGCAGAGCAGCACAAAGCCGTCGAATTCCGATGCCAAGGCTGAGACACACTGGTCTGGAGCGGGCGGTCCCGAGGTAGGACGTACGTTTTCGGCTCGGCCTTTCAGCCGAAATGAACTCGACGCTGTTCAGGGAGCTCTGAAGGAAAGTGCGGAAGGATATATCTTTGACGATTCTGAGAAACAGTATTTTCAGAACGAGATCTTTGTTTTTGACCGCTCTAAACCTAATCAGCAGTCGATCGTAACGATGCCCGAGAGCAATTGGACACCGCTCTCAGCCGCAAGAGACAAGTTCAAGACGCGCCTTTCTACCATCCGGAGCCTCTCGACGAAGGAAGCCGAAGCCTTCTACGTGGCTGGCGAGATACTCATCGAACCGAGCGTCTCGTACGACAGTGTCGCGACTGAAACGGCCCGTCAATCGGCCTCTGACAATGTCGAGCCTCGAACGATCTCTCTAAAACGAGGACAAAAGATCGCCGATGAGGGTGACATCATCACCGCCGCCATGCTGTCGAAGATAGCGGCCCTTAAAAACTATGCTTCGACATCGAGACAGCTGAACCGTTTTGTCGGGATCCTGATATTCATATGTGGGTTCTTTTGGCTCGCCTGGAAGTTTGTCCAACACCGCGGCGTGGTACCTCGTCTGGCATTATCTCCTCGAAAGACTTTTGCTCTTTTAGGGTTTGTGGTTGTCGTTCAGACTGGGTTAATGGCCGTGTTCTTCAGGCTTGCTGAGTTTACCGCAATTCAGAACATCAAAGCTCCGCTCAGCGACCCAATGCTTTGGTCTTTTGCCGTCCCGTTTGCGACCGCAAGCCTGTTAATGACCTTGCTCGCAGACCGCCCAACCGCATTGTTTGCCGGGCTATTCAGTTCTTTCGTCGCCGGGTTCATGGCCCCTCGCGGGTTTGAATTCGCCTTGCTATCGGCTCTCGTTTCGGCCGTCGCTGTATACGGGATCGGGCGATACCGAAGCCGTCAGACCGTCACGATCGCAGGCGGGCTGGTGGGCGGAGCAAGCGCGATACTTGCGATCGCTCTGATCGCCTACACGCAGCAGCCAATAATTCTGAATACGATATTACTTGCCATTGCTTGCGGCCTGGCGAGCGGCATTATAACTTCTGCTGTGACGGCTGTTCTGCTGCCGATCTGTGAGAATGTCTTTGGGATCCTGACAGATGTGAAATTGCTCGAATTGTCGAATGCCGATCTTCCGGCTCTCGGCCAGCTCGCCCTGCGTGCACCGGGGACAAACCAGCATTCGCATGCTGTCGGTCAATTGGCAGAAGAGGCATGCCGCGTTGTTGGCGGCAATGGCCTGCTTGCGAGGATCGGGGCTTTGTATCACGATATCGGCAAAACGGCGGCGCCGGAACATTTCGTCGAGAATCAGTCCAGAAAGAATCCGCACGATCGTCTCAAGCCAACTCAGAGTGCGAAGATAATTATCAGCCATGTCACCTATGGCATTAAACTCGGCAGGGAAATGGGGTTGCCGTCGCGGATCATCGATTTTATTCCGCAGCACCATGGCACCCGTACTCTTCACTATTTCCTGAAAAAGGCACAGGCAGAGGCTCGCGATCCGAGCGATGTCTCTGAAAATGATTTCAGATATCCGGGGCCAAAGCCGCAGTTCAAGGAGGCGGCGATAATGATGATCGCGGATTCGTGTGAGGCTGCCGCTCGTTCGCTAGCTGAGCCGAATCCTGAAAACATAAGGTTTATCACGACGAAGATCATCGACGCTATTCTGCAGGACGACCAACTAGACGAATGCGACCTGACGCTTCGCGAAATGACGCAGATACGCGAATCAATGATCAAATCGCTCGTCGCGATCTATCATTCCAGAGTGGATTATCCAGGGTATGTTCCTCCGAATTCGGGTCAATTCAAATTCCCGTCGATCGAGAGCGACAGCGAAGAGCGTGGTCTAATGAAATATTCAGATCCGAAGGACATACCTATCAGCCTTGGCGGTGAGATCGAGGACGAGGCCGTAAATCGCACGCTTGAGCCGGAAAAGGCCGATGCGACGTCCGGAAAATAGACCCTGTTATCTAAAAAAAAGCGAGATGATAGCCTGAGGTGTGCATCAAAATGTCGTTTGGGTAAAATAGCGTACGGGTAATCTATTAAATTAAGGGCTATTTAGGGGCACTCAACCGACGATGCTAAAACGATATACTTTTTGGTTCACAGCCGCCATTTTATTTCAGATAGTTACGGGAATAGTTCATTTGCTTAGCCTTTTCCTCACGCCGACCGTGACGGACGATACGCATCGCCAGATATTAACGCTGGTAACCAGCTATAAGATAAATGCTGGAGCCGGCTTTACACCTACCTATTACAATCTGTTCACGGCATTTAGCTCGTGCTTTACATTTCTATGTATCTTTGCCGCCTTGACCAATGGTTATTTGCTTATCAAGCACACCGAACCGGCCGTCATGCGGGGGATAATCGGTATTAACGTCGCCATTTTTGGAATGGTTTTTCTAACCTTTCTTTACTTCACGTTTCCAAGCCTGGTCTTCTTTGCCGGGCTGATATTTGTAAATATGCTGGCGGCATTTATTGTCGTACCAAAGATCGAATCTGTCGTTTAAGAACTTTAACCGCGAAATACACGAAAAGACGCGAAATGGGATCAATTTTCCCTTTTAGCGTCTTTTTGCGTATTTCGCGGTCGATCCTACATCCGGCTTTTTAACTTTTCGTATGTTGTCTGCAGCGTTTCCGGGATCGTTCTCGTTTGACCGATGGCGGTCATGAAATTCACATCACCGACCCAGCGCGGCAGAACGTGCATATGAATGTGCCCGTCAACGCCCGCTCCAGCAGCCTTTCCGATGTTCATGCCCAAGTTAACGCCGTCGGGAGAGTAAACCTCCGAGATCGCCGCCTGAGCCGTTTTGGTAAGGTCCATCATCTCATCCGACGTGTTTTT
>JBGSQW010000079.1:0-26152 GCA_041737885.1 Pyrinomonadaceae bacterium
GCTGCCGTCAACGGCAGCCGGAGTCGAGATCTCAGGCCGCATCCTGACCCCAGACGGCCGCGGCTTGAGAAACGCCACAGTCACGATCACCGACTCGAACGGAGTCCGAAGAACCGCTACTACGGGTTCATTTGGCTACTATCAGTTCTCTGATGTTGAGGCTGGCGGATCGTACGTGATAGGCGTTACAGCTAATCGCTACCGGTTTGCGTCGCGTGTCTTGCAGGTTCAGGATTCGCTGGGTGACATTGATTTCATTGCTCAGGAATGACTTTGATTGCTAGAGAGAACCCCCCTTCGGCGGCCTTCGGGCCGCCTTTTTTTGTTTCCGTCCATCCGGTGAGAAGGATAACCCCTTTCAGGGAAAATATTTTGCCCGAAAAAACAAAATAATTGCTGAAATTACATTAGAAAAATGCTAATAAATAGGTGTATGCTATTAGGTTAGACGTTGTAGGCGACGGTGTCCTGTTTTCCTGGTCCAAATCAATGATTTGGGTGTCGATGATCACTCCGTTTTTCACGATCTCTGAGCATTAATTTTACTTAGTTTTTATTTATTAAAATGGCATTTAAGTCTTTATTTAGTTTATTTTCCAGCGATCTCGCGATAGATCTCGGAACAGCAAATACGCTTGTTTACGCAAAGGGCCGGGGAATTGTCGTTTCGGAGCCATCAATTGTCGCTATCAACAAAGTTACAAACCAGGTTGAAGCAGTCGGTCGTGATGCAAAGGAGATGCTCGGACGTACGCCCGGTAACATCGTCGCGATCCGTCCGATGAAAGACGGCGTTATCGCTAATTTTGAAGTTACGGAAAAGATGCTTCAGCATTTTATCCGCAAGGCTCATAACGGCAAATCGTGGGTTCGTCCACGCGTCGTTATCGGCATCCCTTCCGAGATCACCCAGGTCGAACGTCGCGCGGTCGAAGATTCGGCGTATCGTGCAAAGGCTTCAGAGGTATATCTCGTCGAGGAAGCAATGGCTGCCGCGATCGGTGCCGGGCTTCCGATCACCGAACCGCACGGCAACATGGTTGTCGATATCGGCGGCGGTACGACGGACATTGCCGTTATCTCGCTCTCTGGCATCGTTTACTCACGTGCCGTGCGTGTTGCAGGTAATGAGATGGACGAGGCGATCACGCAGTACATCAAACGCAAATACAACCTTCTCATCGGTGAACGGACGGCTGAGGCGATCAAGATCGCTCTGGGCAGCGCGTTCCCGCTCGAAGAACCTCTCTCGATGGACGTCCGCGGACGTAACCTGATCGAGGGCATCCCAAAGACCATTACGATGACCGACGAAGAGATCCGCGAAGCCCTTTCGGACGCGATCTCGACGATCATCAATGCCGTTCGCGTTGCTCTCGAACGCACACCGCCTGAACTGTCGGCCGACATCGTCGAGCGCGGCATAGTGCTCACCGGCGGCGGAGCACTTCTTAAAAATCTCGATAAACGTCTGATGATCGAAACCGGTTTGCCGGTCGTCATCGCCGATGATCCCCTTTCATCGGTCGTTCTCGGAACGGGCAAGATGCTTTCCGATTTCGAACTCCTCAAACGCGTTAAATGGGATAATTCATTAATGACAGGCAGTTAGTCGGGAGTCCCGAGCAGCGAGTCGAGAGCTGAAATAAGTTTCTCGACCTCCAGACTCCAGACTCTCCACTCTTAACTCGAAGAAATGGCAGAGCGTAGTCAAAAAGAGGTTTGGCGATTGACCCCGTGGTTAATGATCGCTCTTCTTTTGGTGAATTTTATCCTGATGGCTTTTGACGCCCGTGACAAGACGACGGGGCAGAGAGTCGTGCGTGCATGGACGCTAACAGCCGCCGATTTTGTACAGTCTCCAGTTACCACGGTGACTTCGTCGATCGCCAATTATTTTTATTCAATTTCCAACCTTAGATCTGCTCAGAGTGAAAACGACCTTCTGAAGCAGCGTGTTCAGGAACTAGAAGTAGAATTAAAACAACAAGAGGAATTGGCAGCGGAAAATGCCCGATTACAGTCACTTCTCGATTTGCGAGAGCAGAGCAAGTATAGGGTGCTTACGGCCAGGATAATTGGGCGTGATCCTTCCGTCTGGTTCGATACCTCAACGGTGAATCGAGGCAGTCTCGATGGCGTAACGCTTTATATGCCTGTCGTTACAAATGGTGGCCTCGTCGGTCGCGTAACGGCCGTTAGTCCGCTCACCTCACAGGTTGACCTGATAACACGTTCGACATCGGGTGTTGGAGCGGTTGTAGGACAGATAGGTGAATCGAATGCACTTGGCGTTGTGAATGGAACGAGCAAAAAGGATCTGCTCGAGATGAAATATGTTTCGGGCAGCATCAATGTCGCTGTCGGACAGACCGTCTTTACAACCGGGCAGGACGAGATCTTCCCGGCTGGGCTCAAGATCGGAGAGATCGTCAGCGTGACAAGCGGTTCTGCAACGACACCGCACATCATTGAGATCAGGCCAGCCGCAGGACTGGATTCAATGCAGGAAGTGGGCATCCTGCTTTACAAGCCGGCAGAAAAGCCGGTGTTTGATCAAAAATTACCCAACGCAGTTAAACAAAAATAGGACTCAGGTATCAGGATCGAAGAAAATGGAAGGCGTACGGCTAACAATTGCATTAATTATCGCGATCATTCTGCAATGGACGCTGCGTAATGTATTTGAGCCATTCGCTTATATCGACTTTCCGTTGATCATCGTCGTTTTTGCCGCTTTGCAGCGAAATTCGATCAGAGCGATCATCTTTGCGACAGTTTCAGGGGTAGCGATCGATGCTCTGAGCGGAGGGCTTCTCGGTGCGAGCGGATTCTCTAAAACCCTTGTTGCATATATGGTTTTCGAGATGGCGCGGCGCGTATATTTGGACAACCTTCTCCTTCGCATGCCCGTCATAGCTGGAGCATGTTTGGTAAATGACCTGATCTATTTTGGTATGCAGCGCGTATTCGGACAGGCTCCGGCAGCCGATGTTTTGGTGGTGGTGGCCTATCGTGTCATCGGAACAACTATCGCCGGAACTTTAGTTTATCTTCTCTTGCAAAGCCTTTCGGGCGACAAGGTTCGTCGTCGAAAAGGCGATATGTTCAAACCACGGCGGCAAACGCGTCGCCGTAATCCCATTCGGCTCAATAAATAGGTAAATCGGAGGCCTACTGCGATGAAGATCGGCGATCAAGTACAGAATCTGGGCGTGAGGGTTATCACGATCCAGGTCATTGCGTTCATCCTGCTCGGACTTTTAGGAGCAAGGCTGTATTATCTTCAGATCGTCCGAGGCGATTACTTCAGTGATCGAGCCGAGAGTCAGCGCGTGCGTTTCATACCTATACCGGCGCCAAGAGGTGCGATCCTCGACCGCAACGGAAAGCTTCTGGTTGATTCGCGGCCTACGTATAACGTGGTTCTATCCAACGAGCCGCTTAAGAAGATCAATGTAAATGAGCGTGTCGAGGAATACTCAAGAGGGCTAAATCTTGAGCCGCAGTTCGTCGTCGAACGACTCAACCTGATCAAAACGCAAAACGACTTTGAAACGATGGTTCTCAAAGAGAACGTCGATATGCGTGACATCTCATGGGTCGAGTCACATTCGCTCGAGTTCCCGGAGCTTCGTGTTGAGCTGCAACCGCAGCGGTTCTATCCTCTGGGTACTACGCTCGCTCACGTTCTCGGATATGTCGGTGAGATCAGTCCTACTCAGTTAAAGGAGCCGTCATATCAGGAAAGAGGTTTCCGCCCGGGCGATATCATCGGGAAAGGCGGACTTGAGCAGTATTATGACGAGTATCTACGCGGGCGTCCCGGATATCGAAAAGTCCTCGTCGATAGCAAAGGCCGTGTGCAAAGCGAACTCGAGGTGGTAAAACCTCAGTCCGGGCAGGACATGATCACAACGATCGATCTGGACATACAAATGCGCGCTGAAAAGCAGCTGGCCGAGTCGGTCACGAAGCGCGGCACGATCTCGGCGATGGATCCGAATACAGGCGAGATGCTCGCTATGGCATCCGCACCCTCGTTCGATCCGAATATTTTTGTACAGGGCAGCTCAACTCCCGAGGGCCGTAAGGCGATCGCGGCCTACTGGCAGGATGAGAAACGTCCGCTTTACAACCGTGCGATCCAGGGTCGTTATCCACCCGGATCAACCTGGAAGCTGCCTGAATCTGTGGCCGGTCTGCAGCAGGGAGCAATAACCGTTGAGAAATCAAACCTGGTATGCGGTGGCGGAATCACGATAGGAAACAAACATACGAGGTGCATGGGCAGCCACGGTTCGCCTCCTCTCAGCTACGCTATCACAAAGTCTTGTGACGGATATTACTATCGCCTCGCCCTCAAAATGGGGATCGAGGGCGTTATTAAGATGATCGAGGATTTCGGATACGACAAACGCTCGGGTATCGATCTACCGAACGAAAAAGTTCCGCAAACGCCAAAATCCTGGATGCCGTGGGTGGTCAAGAACGAAGGTAAATGGAGCGATATTCGAACCGTTTATTCGGGTATCGGCCAGGACACGGTTGTCGTCACACCGATCTCGATGCTCCGTGCCGTGGCCAGCATCGGTACGCGCGGCAAAATGTACGTGCCTCATTTTCTTAAAGAGTTTAAGGCGATCGGAGCTGTGGGTACTGAGGGCGAAAGCAACTATTTTGCTCCGCGTCCGTCATTTGGTTTCCAGCGGCCGGAGCCCAAGCTCCTCGAAGCGACGCCTGATCAGTGGGACATTGTCATTAAGGGGATGTGGGGTGTGGTTAACGGCGGCGGTACGGGAGCTGGTATTCGCATTCCGGATTTCGAGATCGCCGGTAAAACAGGAACGGCGCAGGTAGCTGAACTTGGAAAGGACGTTGGGGATAAG
This sequence comes from Pyrinomonadaceae bacterium, assembly GCA_041737885.1. Lineage (GTDB taxonomy): Bacteria > Acidobacteriota > Blastocatellia > Pyrinomonadales > Pyrinomonadaceae > OLB17. The sequence goes on from JBGSQW010000079.1 coordinate 4,890, forward strand.
AAGGACCACGCTTGGTTCGTCAGTTTTGCTCCCGCATATAAACCGGAGATCGCGGTCATTGCTTTGATCGAGAACGTCGGTTTTGGCGGCAGCCACGCTGCACCTGCTGCGAAAGGGCTTTATGAGTCATATCGCATCTCAAAAGGCCACGTTCCGGCCACAACCGACACAACCGCAAAAACAACGAAACAAAAGGCAGAAACGAACGATTCAGGGGCACGAGACTAACTCGATCTTTGTAGATGGTAGCGATAATCGAAAAACGCGATCTTAAGGATTTTGACTGGCTGACTACAGTGCTGGCATTGTCGATCGCTGCCTTTGGCGTGTGGCAGATACATAACGCCCTTCCGACCGAGAGTTACTGGACCAAGCAGATATTCGGCATGGGCATCTCTCTGGTGGCCTTCTTTGTCGTTGCTTTTACCGATTACCGTAGGTTGATCGATTCCGCACCTGTCTTTTATGTTGTCGGGTTGGTCTTATTACTTCTTGTTCTGACGCCGCTTGGCGTCCAGGTGAACGGACAAAAGGCGTGGCTTAGGATCTTTGGATTACAGTTTCAGCCATCTGAGGTGGCGAAGATACCGACCGTTCTGATGCTCGCCAAGTATTTCGGCGCGAGAAAAGCTGGGAATCTGAGATTCAAAGAAATGATGATCGGTGCCGCGATCTTTGCGGGGCCCGTTGCATTGATTTTGCTTGAGCCCGATGCCGGACAGGCTATCACCTATTTCCCGATCCTGGTCGCGATGTTCTTTTTGTCCGGGTTAAAGATCCGATACATTGTCATTGGCATCGTGGCGGCAGCCGTCTTTATCCCTGCCGCTTGGTATGTAGGCGTCGAGACCGGAAAAATAAAGCGCTATCAGCAGGAGCGCATCCTCGCGATCACCAATCCCGATCAGGTGGATCCGCGTGGGTACGGTTATCACACGATCCAGTCGACGATCACCGTCGGCAAAGGCGGACTCGCAGGCAATCAGGGCGATACTGAGACTTCGCAGAGCGTTCTTAAGTTTTTGCCGGAACCTCAAACAGATTTTATTTTCGCCGTAACAGCCGAAAACACGGGCTTTATAGGGTGTGTATCACTTCTCTTGGCATACGCTCTCCTGTTGTCCCGAATGATCGCGGGAGCTCGTGATGCTTCCGACCGGGCGGGGATGCTTGTTATAATGTCAATCGTGTGCGGAATGGCGTTTCAGATATTTATGAACGTCGGCATGGCTCTTGGCGTATTACCAGTTATTGGTGTTCCGCTCCCGTTGATGAGTGCGGGTCTGTCTGCATTGCTTTCGACATTTGTCGCGATAGGTTTTGTGGTCAGCGTAAAATTGCGAAGGTTTGTTAATTAGTAAGTTAAGATCTGGAGATAGAAAAGATGGCGGTAGATAAAAGGAAATTCAAAACTACTGAGGCAGTTTCAAGCGGTGCGAAACGAAGCGGACTGTCGAGTTTTACATTCTTACTGACGGCTTTGATCCTCGCTCTGTCGGCAGGTGCATTGACTGGAGTTCTCGCGTCGTACTATCTCAATAACTCACGATATTCCGTCGAGGTCTCTGCCTTGGCTACTTATCGGCCGCCGCAGGTGACTACGATATACGCCGACGACGGGGAGACCATTCTGGCGGAATTTGCTATCGAAAAGCGCATTCCTCTCAAGATCCAGGATGTTCCGGATCGCGTAACTGACGCATTGCTGGCCATTGAAGATTATCGTTATCGCGAACATATCGGCATCGATCCTTACCGAATCGCCGGTGTTATTTTCAAAAATATAACCACCGGACGAACTGAAGGAGCTTCGACGATAACTCAGCAGTTAGCGAAGAATCTGTTTCTATATAAAGATCAGACCTACACACGCAAGGTAAACGAGTGGGCTGTTGCGTTGCAGATCGAACGGCTCTACACCAAAGACCAGATCCTCGAGATGTACATGAATTACGTCTTCCTCGGAGCAGGGGCTTATGGATTTGAGGCAGGATCAAGGACATATTTTGGAAAATCGGTTAAGGATCTGAATCTGGAAGAGGCGGCTTTGCTCGCCGCAATTCCTAAATCGCCTGAGTACTCGCCGACTCGCAATCTGGAAAAGGCTCGAACTCGCCGGGACATCGTTCTTGAGCAGATGAATAAGTACTTTCCCGAGAAGTATTCGAGGTCCGAGGTTGATGCTGCAAAATCAAAGCCGATTGCCTTGGCGGGAACCGCCTATTACCAGTCGCAGCCTAAATCCACGGCTTGGGACTATCCCGTTGAAGAGATTCGTAAATACCTGGAAGAAAAATACACTACCCGCGTAGCTCAGGGTGGGCTCAAAGTTTACTCGACCATTAATGTCGAGGCTCAGAAGATCGCCACCAGAACTATCCGTGAAAAGCTGCGAGCCTATGACCGAGGTAGGGCATGGCGTTCTGACTATAAAAATTTGCTCGTTAACGACAACGACGAGCCCATCACGGACGAAAAGGAGATCAACAAGCTACTCGAAACCTTCAAGCATCCTGATTGGCACGGCGATGATTACAAAGAAGGTGAGTACATTAAGGGCCTTGTAATGAAAGCCAACGGCGGAGCCGACGAGGTTGGGGTTCGCTTTGGCAAGTACAAAGCTGTCGTCCGCCCGGGCAATATGGGACGTAGCGGCAAGCGGCCAAAGGATGAGTTGAAGCCTGGCTTTCTCGCCGAGTTTCTTATTAAATCCGTAAATAAAGACGATCAGACGCTTGAGGTCGAACTGGCCCAGGTTCCCGAGGTTCAGGCCTCGATCGTCACGATAAATGCGAAGAATGGCGAAATCGTTTGTTTGGTTGGGGGCTATGATTTCCAGACAAATAAATTTAACAACGCCACGCAGGGTTTGAGACAGACCGGTTCAGCCTATAAGCCTTTTATCTACACGGCTGCGGTCGAAGACGGCATGACGCCGGACATGATGGTCAGCGGTGCCCCGATCAAACGAGGCGGCTGGTCGCCACACAACTACGACGGCAGTCTAAGTCACGGAAATGTTCCGATGAAGGTTGCTCTTGCCAAGTCTCTTAATATCGGTGCGGTTCATTTGCTTGAGCAGGTTGGAATTCAGGCTGGCGGACAAATGGTGCGGCGTTTTGGTATCTCAAATCCGATGGCACCTAGCTTGCCGTCCGCCTTGGGGGCCAGCGAGGCGTCATTGCTTGAGATGACAGCTGCGTACTCTTCATTTCCGAACAAAGGGGTTCGTGTCGCTCCGCATTTGATCAGAAAGGTCTACAACCGCGACGGAAGTATCCTGGAGGAGTTCGATGGAACAAGCTCGAAGGTTACAAGCGAGTACGTTGCTCTGACGATGGTCCAGATGATGAGAGGGGTGACGGCAGGCGGTGGTACAGCTCCCGGAGCGAGTGCCGGCGGCCATCCTCTGGCTGGAAAAACCGGAACCGTAAATAATCATACCGACGTGTGGTTTATCGGATACACTCCTAATTTTGCTACCGGCGTGTGGATGGGCAATCCTCTTCGAAAGGAATCGCTCGGGGCAGGGATGACCGGTGGCGGTACAGCTCTGCCTATCTTCAATTCCTTCATGATCCCGTTTATGAAGGATAAACCGCGTGATGCCTTCCCATCGCCGCCGCCGATGCCGACAGAGGTAAAGCGAGCGAGCGAGCTAAGAAAACGCGAGGAGCTTGAGAAACTCCAGGAGGCGGACGTTGCGGGACGCAAGACCGGCATCGTGTTTACGCCGGGAACAAAGGTCGATCCGGATGCTCCGGTAACGCTGGATAAGCCGCAAACGGATCCCGATGGTCCAGCCACCACCAAGCCTGTCGACACAACACCGGACAAGCCGATAGTTGTCAGGCCGATCGTGCCGGCCTCGACACCACGGCCTGATCCCACACCGGAAAGGCCCGCGGGTCCCAAGCCAAAAGGTAAAAAGGGTGACGGATAGTACGTTACAAGAACGAAAAAAAGGAGCGATGATCAATCATCGCTCCTTTTTTGTTTCTAAGGATCAGCGGAGAAATTCTCCGAGGTAATACGGCAGCATCTTTCGCCACCACACCCAATCGTGATTGACGTCATGGCCCCAAACGTCGAGGCGGTGCGGGATTCCCTTTGAGTGAAGCAGGCCTGAGAATTCCCGGCTGCGATCCGGAGCTTCGAATGAGCCTTGACCCGTTACGACCACGATAGAATCGGCATTACGCAGGCGCGGTAGGTGATAATCATCGTTCAGGTGCCTGAGATACATATCCGGATTATTAAAATAAACATTGTCATCGTAATAACCTTTGTCGAGATAGTTGTAGATATCGTAGCTGCCGCTCATCGCGATCGTTCCGCGAAAGTTATCTGAATGCTTAAAGTAGGTATTCGCTGCCAGCAGGGCTCCGAGAGATGCTCCGGTTGTCAGCGGTTTTGCATCTTCGCCGCATTCGTTTCGGATGAGCGGCAGGACCTCTTCCATTATGTAACGGTCATAGCGCGTGAGCATTTCGACCTTCCAGCCGGGATGTGACTCCCGATTCAGCAGGCTGTATTTATTTACCGAGTTGATCGAATATGCCCGGATAAGGCCCGCCTCGATGAAATCCTTGATCGCATCGATCAGATAGAATCGTTCGTATTCCAGGTAATCGGCAGCCGCCGTAGGGAACATCAAAAGCGGGTAGCCTGAATGCCCGTAGGCTACAAGCGGCATGTCCATGCCTAAATTGCCGCTAAACCATGAGGTGGTGTCTCGTCGCATTAACTATATTCTCCAAGTTTATTTTGTAACGGTTATCTCGCGCGTAGTGACATTATAGCCGCCGTTATCGACAACATTGCCATCGCGGTCGGTCAGTTCGAGCTTGATGGTATGTTTTCCTGCGTTCCAGCGTGATAACCAGATGGGTTCCCAGGTACCTAGGTAAACAGGCTCGGCGTCGCCCACAGTATATCGTACCTGATAATCGCCGCCATCGCCGATCAGCTTTGCATTGGCGAGCCAAAAATCGATCATGATCTCATAGGCGTCTGCTCCTTTATATTCGCCCTTCGGACGGCTAAAAGTGAGAAGCGGCTTCTTAGGATCGACGTCACCGGCCACGCTTTCTTTCATTTCTTTGGCTTCGGGCGTAGGTTTCGCCGTGTTGGCGTTCGACATTTGCTCGCCGCTATTCGTGGTTGCGGGTTTGTCTGCTTCGGCTCCGCCGTTTTTGACGCTGAACTTCACCATCTGAAACGCGCCTTCATTTTTGTATGATTCGTGCCAAGGCCGTGACGGGAAAACGCGCAGCGTGTGAACTCCGTCCGCTACATTCTTCAGTTCAAATTCCTGATCGAGGTTGTAATACGCCTCGTACGGCTGATTGTCGAGAATTACGTGAATATGGTTTCCCGTATGGGTCTCTTCATGCATCATCGGTTTGTAGCCTTTTAGATCGCCTGATAGGGCGAGCTTAACTTTTATCGTTGAGCTCGTAACCGTCGCATCTGCAGCCGGCTCCACGATCTTCAGCGTCGGCGAGGCTTTGTCCTGTTCGCCCCGCTCTTTCATCATATCGGCGATCTTCTGTGGCCGCTCGATCATGACCAGCGTTTGTTTGCCGGCGGCTGCCGAATTGGAGTTACCTGCCTGGCTTGTATTCGACGCTCCGCCACCACAGGCTGAGAAAAATAATGCAAAAGAAACAATAGCTAATAAATTAATGTACTTCATAATAAACTCCTTGATCTATTGAGCTGCCGTAATATCATTACCCGACGCTCGTGGCCGACCGCTGATCTTCACCGAGATCAGCAATATAGCCGAAAACCGCTCGAAAATTGCTCTCTATCCGATCTTCCACAGCTGCGATGTTGATCTCGTGCCCGAGTATCTTGTCCATCGACGCGACCGGCTCGCCTTCGCAGGCGATTATCCAATCGAAGTAGCTCAGATCGGTATTCACGTTCAGGGCAAAACCGTGCGTCGTAACCCACCGTTTTATGTGAACGCCGATCGCGGCGATCTTGCCGTCGGCCGTGTGAACGCCAGTCAATCCGTCTATGCGAAAGGCGTCAATATCAAAATCAGCCATCGTGCGGATCAGGACTTCCTCGATATCACGAACGTATTTGTGGACGTCCTCGCGATCGGGCGACAGGCTGATTATTGGATAGCCCACCAGCTGCCCGATGCCGTGATATGTTACCTTGCCGCCGCGATTCGTCTCGAACACTTCGGCATCTAACTTCCTGAGCACTTCCGCCGTGGCGAGAACTCCGCTATCCTTTGCCCTGCGGCCGAGCGTAAAAGTATGCGGATGCTCGAGCAGCAACAAATGATCTCTTTCACGTTGAGCGATAACCTGAGACTCCAGTTCCTTTTGTAACTCGAGTCCATTTCCATAGCCAACGCGTCCGAGCCTGCGAACTTCTAACAAACGCTGGTGCATTATTGTTATAATAAGATTTTCCAGCGTAATTTAACAGAAAGGTATGAATATGAGAGATCTTAGGTTTGCAGTCGTCGCACTGTCGGTCGTGTTTTTGTTGACCGGTTCGGCGGTTGCTCAAAAGAAAACAACCAAAAAACCGGCACCCAAGAAAGCACCGGTATCGCCCGTCAAGCTTGTTCAGCCGCTCGATGTGCGGGCGGGCCGTGAAAAGGTAGATAACCAGCTCTCGAACGTCGATGATTTTGTGATCAAGCTCGTGGCTATCGCTCAGGGGCTCGAGGTGGCGGATGCAGATGCAAAAGCGGGGAATCTAAAACCGGCGACCGCGGCTAAGATCAAGGCCAAGAAGATCGAGATCGTCGAGGCGATCCGAAATATCAAGTTAGGCCTCGCCAGCCTGGAATCTGAGTTTCGTACTAAGGCTACGCTGCAAAAATATCTGGTTCATATAGAGGGAATAGCCGACCTCGCGACGCAAGCGGAAGATATGGCGATCGACGGGAAGTTTGTCGCGGCTAAAGATCCGCTTCGAGATGTGAGTAAAAAGTTGACCGATGCTCTGACAGCAATTCCAATATAGGTGCCGTTAGAAAGGTTTTTTGAGGCCGGAAATTTGGGAGTCCGGGTCGCAAACCTCGATAGTGTTCGAGGCGACAGAACCCGCCTTAGCATCGGCAGGCAAGCCAAGATGTTTTCGAATGAAAGCCTCACCTTCCTTTTCGATCACCTCGCCATTGATGATGAATGTTTTCCTGGTAAGGACGTCACCTTTCTTTTCCATCATCGAGGGCAGCAGGAAAATATACCAGGGCGAACCCCAACCGCGAACGTCCCCAGTCGAACGACGATAAGAATAATGAAGAGAAGTTTGTTTAGCTGAGCGATCTGCGGATTCGTAAACGGCAGGGAACGTTACCTTGAGCAATTCCAGACTGTTTTTCATCGTCTCGACCGGATCATACAGGCCAATTGCGACTATACCGAGCCCTTTATCTTTGTACTGATCGTAGAATCGCTGCAAACGCGGAGCATCATAGCGCCAGTTAGGGCACCACGGAGCAAAATAGACCACCATCGTGACCTTTTTCCCCTCGGTATAATTGCGAAGGTTAAAATTCTTGCCATCTCGAATGCCTTTGTAGGTCCAATCTTTGTAGGTGATCTCTTTTTCGAGGATCGGGGCCTGCTCGTTCTGAGCGTAGGCAAATGCGTTTAGAAAAAGAATGGTCCCGAGCAGCAGAATAGCTTTCATGTGATAAACGAAACTCCGTTATAAAAAGACTATCGTTTCAGATGCACACTGACAAGCATTAAGTTGTTACAGTTCCGTTCAGAACTTTGAGTTTGTCAGCGTTCGATTTTCCAATTCCAGTTCCAGTTGTGCTAATCTTTGATTCAAGATCATGAGCACGCAAACAACTGTTTCAGATATTTTTCGCAGAGCTTTAGAGATGCGTAAGGCAAACCCTGCTGCATCATATAAAGACGTAACGGCACAGATCGTCAGTGAATTCAGCGGACGGTCTTTCCCTGACACTGCGTTTCTGACCATCCCGGAATACGACAACATCGCCCCCGAAGAAGATTGGACCGCCGGGCTGCCTGTTGTGCTTCGCGGTATTCAAAACGAGGATTGGAACGATATCGCTCAAGGCATCATAATCAGCCTCGAACAGGTCGAAAACTACCCCAAACAATCAGGCCGCGAGGATGACCCCGCCAAAGAATGGCGCAACCGCAACCGCGGCATCGAGGGTGCCGAAGAGAAAAATTTTGGCAAATGGATGCCGGAAGAACTAATGGCGATGGCCAAGCGGAATGTGAAATAAACTCCGGTGCTCCGCAATAGATGAAAGTGATAGGTGATGGGTTTAACTTAGAACTTGTCACCTATTACTAATTTGAGGACGACACTCTAGATCTCAAGTCTCAGGCCATCGAAAGCCTGAATCGGAATGCTCGAGGCATCTATCTTCGCTGCTTCATCCGAAAAATCAACTTCATCCCACTCCGGATAAAAATGCGTTAGCATGGCCTGTTTAGGTTTTGCTTTACGGATCAGATGGATCGCCTCGGCGAGTTCGAGGTGTTTCAGTTTTGGTTTATTGCGGACGAAGGTGCATTCCAGGATAAACAGATCGACGCGGTTGGCGAATGTGGCGATCACTTCGCTGAAGCCGGTGTCGGCGGAATAGATCAGAGTCTTACCGTCCGTATCGAGGATGTGGATCGCGTGGCTCTCGTCCGTGTGCGGCGTTTTGCATGCCACTGCCTCTATGCCCGGCAGTATCTCAAACTTTTCATTGTGTTCGACCTCTACTATCTCGATCGGAAAAGGCTGTTCGAGCAGACGGTAATCTTTGACAGCGTCGAAACCCGCTATCAGCTTGCGAATTCCCGTCGGCCCAACGATATGGAGTGGTTTCGAACGCGTTTTCATCTCGCTCGCGTGCTTTGTCCCTGCAAGAAAAGGAGCGAGGCCCGCACAATGATCGAGGTGAAAATGTGAGATCCAGATAGCATCGAGACCGGTCCAGTCCAGACCTTCCTGTGCCATCCGCAGCGGCACCGACGCGGAGAAGTCGAGCACCACCGTGCCAGATGTCGTCTCGAGCCAATAACCTGAACTGCTGCGTCTGGGATGCGGTATCGATGTGCCGGAGCCAAGTACTGTGAGCTTCATTCTCGTATTCTACAAGAAATAGCAAACGACAACAGCATCACTGGTCTTTTGCCATCCATATATGTTGCATAAATAATATATGCAACTTTATACGAAACAACTCGTACTAACACATCGTATTATAGATAGTCATCGTCGATGTGCAGCAGCACATCCATTTTTTCAGGATGGGACAGGAGATCTAATTTAGTATGGGACAGTGGGACAAAAACAAACATGCCTTTAAGATCTGTATTCACAATGGGTTACGGGCATCGAGTTTGTCCCGGGACTGTCCCAGATTGGGACACGTTTTGAATGTTTGGGACAAATTATGCGGGTAGAGTAGAATCATTCACAATGAACGAGATAGATATTTTGGCAATTTGCGCACATCCGGACGATGTGGAGTTAACGGTGGGCGGAACGCTTTTAAAGATGAAAGCCCTAGGTTATCGTACCGGAGCCCTCGACGTGACACGCGGTGAAATGGGTACACGCGGAACGCCCGAGGGAAGAGCGATCGAGGCCGAAAATGCCGCCAGGATCTTAAAACTCGATCTGCGTGAGAATCTCGGATTGCCTGACGGACACGTTTTTGTCACAGATGTAGAGCGAACGGCAATGGTAAAGGTATTGCGACGGCTAAAGCCTAAGGTTATCCTTACTCATCAGATCGATGATCCTCACCCGGACCACGGCCACATCGCTCATCTCGTGCGTGAAGCCGCACGCCTCTCCAGCATGAAACGCTACGATGAGGCTACGGGCGAGGAAAAAATAGCGGTACCGATGATCGCTCATAACATTTTTTCACGCCGTGTGGAGCCTTCGTTCGTTGTGGATGTTTCGGATCATCTCGAAGAAAAAATGGAAGCGATCCGCGCGTATAGATCGCAGTTTCACGATCCGGCTTCGACGGAACCAGAAACTAGACTTACGTCAAAACATTTCCTCGACGAGCTTGAGAACCGTTCTCGATATTTCGGTTCATTGATCGGTGTTGCCGCAGGGGAGCCGTTTTACGTACGCGAAACTCTGAATATAGCTGATCCAATCGACCTCCTTACCCGGCCGATGAATCTCTATTCGTAGAATTATGATCCAGCTAGCGCCTGAAGAGATAGAGTTAAAAAAGAAAAGAGCCGTTCTCGAACGGCTCAAGGATCGCCTCGCCGACCGCGAAGAGGAGATGACCGATCTTCGCGCGGACCTTGAGAAGTTTGAAGCAAATTACACGATGCAGGTCGGGCGTTTGTACGCAAACCTCGACGAGATCGAAGCCAAGATCGCCGAGGAAGAATATAAACTCGTCCCGGATGACGAGGAGATCAAGAAAAAGGCAGAGGAATTGCGCCGCAGAGCAGAGGAGTCAGCTGCTAAGGCTCTCGAGGCCGCAGAGGCCGCCGAAGGCAAATGGGAGCCGACCTTGGCCGCCAAAAAGGCATACCATAACCTGGCTCGCACGATCCACCCGGATCTTGCGCTTGATGCCATCGAGAAAGAGAAGCGCCATGGCTTAATGGCCCAGCTTAATCAAGCCTATTCGTCCGGCGATCAGGACAAACTAAACCGATTGGTCGAGGAATTTCGAAACAGCCCGGATCTTGTAAAGGGAGATTCGATCGGGGATGAATTGGTGAGGGCGATACGTCAGATCTTTCAGATCAAGATCAGGCTCGGGGAACTGATCGAAGAAAAGAGCGTTGCAGAGCAGTCAGAACTATTCTCGCTTCGCGAGAAAATGGTCGCCGAGATGGCGGAGGGGCGCGATATGGTTGCCCAAATGGCAGCGCGAACGATCGTACAGATCCGAAAGTCGGAACGCCGGCTCGAAAATCTTAAGAATGTGAACCAGGCTGCTGAGGAGTACGTGAAAGAAAAATATGGAATGGAGATATCGGATTTTCGCTAAAGGTTGAGGGATTCGACCGCGACCTTTCCGCCATTCGGCGTCGGATCATGGCAAACTCCAACTATTTTGCCGAGAACGCGGATCTCACTTTCGTTGAAAACCTGCGGTTCGCCATCTGTGCCCTCAAGGCAAACGATTCCGAATTCGCAATCATAGAATCCGCAGCTGACATCGCCTGTTTCGAGCTCGGATATCGCGGCCAGGTCACCTCGTTCGACCACAGCCTTGGCAACGATCGCAAGCGAACCTCTATGGAGACCGATACCTTCAAGCCGCGTGTTATTGATCCAAATACCACGGTAATCACTGTAATGGCCTATAGAAGCGGGCAATACCAGATCGAAACTGCCCTCCGCGATCTGCGAATCGGCCGGGACTTCAGTTGCAAGGGCATGACGGGTTCTAAGCGTCTCCTCAAAGTCATCGATAAGACGCTTCACGGCGGTTTCACCAGTCTGTACGCGGGCAATATTTACGGCATCTATCAGGCTAACGACTGCGTCGGGAAAGTTATTCAGAAACAGAAGGACTTTTGCCCGGGTCATCAGCGTCTCGACCATATACGCGGAATTCGAGCTTTTCTTAAGGATGGAAACAGCCTTTTCCACAGATCTAAGGGCCTCTTCATAGCGTTTTTCCGCGATAAAAAGGGACGCCTTGGTATCCAACGAGAAGCCCTCTCTTGTACTGTCCTTGATCGACCGAAACAGCTTGGTCGCGTTGTCGATCGCGGCATGAGCTTGTTCAAATTGACCAAGCTCCTTATAGAGCCAGGCAATATTGTTTTCGACGGTTCCCAAATAGATGCGATGGCGTGAGAGCTGATGGTAATGTCGTGCGGAGATGAAGTGCTCAAGGGCTTCATTTTTCCTGCCCAAATTGTCCAGGGCGATTCCGCAATGGTTAAAGTAGTCACCCTTCAGGCAATTGTCGCTGCACGACAGGAAGGCTGCCTCGTAGCTTTTGAGTAAAGCTAGATTCTGAGAGTCCTTTTTGGCCGGAATGTTGATCAGGCACTGAATTATCTGCGAGTGCAATCTAATCCGATCCGCAGGCTGCAGTGGGCGAGAGAACGATTCCTCGATCCAGATCTGTGCCTCATTCAGCTCGCCAGTTCGCCAGTAAGACAAGGCAAGATAATTTTCGCATTCCGCTGCCTTTCTAATTTCATTCCTGGTGATAAAGCTCGCCTGCGCCTCCATCAGGAGATCCCTCGATCGATCCTGGGCCCCTTCCATTTGGACATTGTGTCCATGAAAGCCGATCAAGCTACCGCATCTTAACAAGATCTCAGCCGCCTCATCTAAATCAAATTGATCTAGTTCAGGCCTGAAACTCACTTCGGGCCATAACTCCGCAAGATCATCCAACGCTTCCTGATAACGACCGCTCCGCTCCAGCCTGAAAAGCCTTTTCGCAAGCAAGATCGCATTTTGTCGTATTTGGAACCTGAGAGGCATTTTGAATAGGTCGGATATTTTCTCTGTTAGTATAGTCGTGATACGTACTCCGTATCAAGAAATCCCAGTCAAATCAGGAGAAAAATAAAATGAAAACTTTAATCAAAGTCACTTTGGTGTTGTCTCTTTGCGTGTCGACTCTATTTGCGGATGGGCAAATGGGCAGTGGTGGTTATCAGGGATGTACCGGGGAAGATTGTCCGCCACCGTGCACTGAAAATTGTCCGCCGCCATGTACAGAAGGATGCGGTCGACCAGAGGGCGAAGGCGACAATATTAGTGGGAACGACGTGGCAAAAGAAGTTATGAAAAAGTTCGCGGAGTTATATTTTCTCGGGCGGTAGATGTTCGGCTAATTCTATCGCCGAATAGTCTTTACTAGCAGGAAAAGAAATTGATTCCCCCATAACCTTTTCGGCCATAAGATCGCCGGATTGTAATTTGAAAGTCTTTGGAGCGGATTCTTTTTCTCCAAGTCTTTCGTTTATTACTTCCACGCAAACTTCCCTGACAAATGCTCGCATTTGGCCAGCGGATATAGGTGTGTCCGAAATAGGGCTCTCATCCGTAAATTTTTTTCCGCGTCCCGTCAGTAACCAATCGATCGAGTACGAGGTTCGTTCGGAAAGAACTACCAGAATTTCAGGACTAGGCACCCTGCCACTTAAATAATTCTTAGCACTCTGGTAAGAGATATCTAGTAGACGTTGAATGAAAGCAGGTTTAGATGAACCACAGGCTTCGACGAACCTGTCGATAAACGTACTGTTTGCCATATGTTGGGAGTCGTGGTTTGACATACTTCTACGATTGTGTAAAATCTTTACACGGTCGTTCATTGGCGAAAGTATAAATTTTCTCATGGTTGATTGCAAAGAACGGTCCGAAAGAATTACAATTTCGGGAATTTAACGGTTTCGTGGAATGCACACGCCCTGTGTGCGCCGCGAAAATAGGGGGAGACGGTGTGGGAGACGTTTCCCCCGCCTTATTTTTAAATGGACGTACCTGCGGCATGTCCCGACGCCCACGCCCATTGGAAGTTGTACCCGCCAAGAGATCCGGTAACGTCGACTACCTCACCAATAAAGTAGAGTCCTGGTATTCGTTTCGATTCCATCGTTTGAGAAGACAACTCGTCGGTCGAGACGCCACCTATGGTAACCTCGGCTCGATCGTAGCCTTCCGTTTCGTTGAACCTTACAGTCCAATTTTTAAGACGTTCTTCGAAGTGGCTGAATTCACTCTTTGATAGCTGAGCAACGGATGTCTTGGGCAAGGCCGCCTTAGCAATATTGGCGGCGAGTCTTTGCGGCAAAAATCGCGCCAGTGCATTAGAAATATTTTGTTTTGGATTGCTTGAAAGATCGAACTTTTGATCGGGAAGTAGGTCAATAATAACGTCTACCTCCTTTCCCCAATAGTTTGATATCTGTAGTATCGCAGGCCCCGACAGCCCTCTGTGGGTAAACAGAATGTTCTCTCGGAAAACAGCCTTCTGTGTTTTAACGATTGCTTCGGTAGCAACTCCTGCAAGCTCGGGATACTTTTGGCCTGCCAGTACAAGGGCCACAAGTGACGGTCGGGGGGCAATAGCCTTCAATTCAAACTGCCGAGCGATTCGGAAGCCGAGATCAGTGGCTCCGATCTTTGGAAAAGAAAGTCCGCCGCAGGCGACCACCACGTTTTCTGCGTCAAAATCTCCTTGATCGGTATGAACTTTGAAAGAAGATGGTTTACTAAGTTCTAACACCCGACAATTTGTTCGAATTTCCACTTTTGCCGAACGACACTCGGTCAGCAACATTTCAACGATCTGTCGTGAACTGTCTCTGCAGAATAGCTGACCAAGTTTTTTTTCATAAAAGGCGATTCTATGTTTCTTTACTAGATCGATAAAATCCTGAGGCGAGTAACGGGAAAGAGCAGATTTACTAAAATGGGGATTCCGAGAAACGAAATTTTCTGAGGTCGTGTCTATGTTCGTGAAATTGCACCGGCCGCCGCCGGAGATCAGTATTTTCCTGCCCACATCAACGTTGTGTTCTAGCACTAAAACACGTTTCCCACGTTTTCCGGCTGAGAATGCGCAGAACAAACCTGCCGCACCGCCACCGATGACGATCGCATCATATTTCATTTAGCTCAAATACCGTTCCTTGAGGATGTCTAGGTGATGCTTTGCGTGACCAGCGGTTATATAGATCAACGCTCGGACTGAGACCGGTTTCTCGCTTGCGATACCCATCAGTTTCGACGACGCTTCGGATATATTCTTTACCAGGAGCAGGTTCGACTTTCTCTGTAGTTCAAACTCTTCGAGCATCTCAACGAAGGGCCGGTTGTTAGCATTTGAGGTTAAAATATAGCCATCTTGTTCGAAACCCTCAATTGGTGTTTGATCACCCCTTGAAATGCGTAGGATGCGGTAAGCAAAAATTCGTTCACCGTCGATGATATGACTTAATAATTCCTTTATGGTCCACTTTCCCGAAGCGTAAGAGTATGAGCCGCGTTCCTCAGGCAAATCGGCTAAAAGGTCTCTCATTGTTTCTGCTTGAGATTCAAGCTCGGGAACGACTTCGTTGTCATGGATTAGAGAGACGTAAGTTTCATAGTACTTAAAGTACTCGTTTTTTTCAGGACGTTGCATAATGCGGTATAATAGCAAAGTCGAAGGAAGAATTCTCTCGGAAAGTCAGCGTTATGAGACGTTTGTCGATCGCTATTTTTTTATCGTTGTTTATTGGATGTGGCAATCTTTATGCTCAGGGCGGCAAGGCCGAACCAAATTGGATCAAGTTTCCCTTAGGTAAAAATGAAGCTATAGTGTCTGGTCGTCTGGCTAACGGGCAGGAAATGGAATATGTGTTTCGAGTGATGAAAGGACAAACAGTCACCATTCGGAATTCGAACAAGAGTCTGTTCGATTTTCGAGTATTTAACGAAGAATTTGACTTTGAAACCGAGTTTGAAAGCTCCTCTTCACTTGCTTTCAGCGTGCCCGAGAGCGGGGACTATCTGTTTTTTGTCAGGAAAAAGCTCGTTGCTACACCTCGCACATCAAGGTTTTCAATGTCCATTTCGATCAGATAAACACGCAATTTTTTAAAGGAGATCATGATCATGAAACGAACTTTAGTTTTATTGGTAATTTCAATTGTCACATTTGGAGTCATCTTTCAAACAGGTGCAGGTGCGGTTAGCAAAACCTTGACCGACAGATTTAGCGGCATGCCCGCTGTTGGTGAATCAGGCGTCTATAGTTTTGATAAAGCTCATTCGGCTATCGGATTTAAGGTTAGGCACAATGGGCTGATAGACTTGCCCGGCTTTTTCCGGGATTTCTCGGGTTCGATAAATTACGACGCAAAAGATGTTAGTAAGTCGAGTGTTGAATTCACCGCCAAAGCGACAAGTATTGATACGGGCGTTGCTGGTAGGGATAACCACTTACGGTCAAAAGACTTTTTTGAAGTCGAGACCTATCCGGAAGTGAAATTCAAGAGTACTAAGGTGGAGAAAAAAGGAAGTCAGTGGATAGTGACGGGTGACCTTACTATGAAAGGTGTCACCAAATCAGTCGCGATGCCTTTCAATATCGCTGGCTTTATGCCAGCTTCGGAACGAAGCGGGGCACGGATGGGCATTACCGCCTCAACCAAACTAAATCGCCGAGATTATGGAATCACCTACGGTGTAAATGCTGTCATTTCTGATGAGATAGCGATCGATCTTCAGATCGAAGCACCGATGCCAAGAGCGGCTACTCCAGCGGCACCGAAAACGGAATAGCCTTACAGTGTTGCTGAAGTCCGTACGAGTTTGAGGCCTTTCTGGCCTCACTCACTTCAAATTAAAAAGAGGGATATTCTACGTGCGGGCTTCAGAAATTTCATCAAACGATAGATCGTAGATGGGGTATTGTTCCCAACCCATCAGATCAAAATGCCACCATTCATTTGGGTTCACAATAAACCCATTTCTTTCCATTAGTTTTCTTAGTTTATCTCTATTTTGCCGTTCCTCGACAGTGCCGCCCTGATAATCAGGTGAGGCCCTTTCTGTGAACTCGTCGTAGCCGGAAGGCATTGGAACGGCCTCGCCAGTGTTTAGATCAAACATGCTTAGGTCAACCGCGCATCCTCTGTTATGTTTAGATCCATGAGACGGATCGGCGACAAATATTCGATCCTCTATCGATACGCTTTCCCAGAATAATTTTGTAATAGTCCATGGTCGATAACAGTCGTAAATGACCACCCCAAATCCATGATCGTAAAGTTCGCGATGAACCCGAACGACGCCCTCGGCGGCCGAGGGCTGAAGAAAGGCTCGAGGTTCAGAATAAACGGGCCTTCCGATAAAGTTGTCGTTCGTTGCGTACCTTATATCAAGCTTTATTGTTTCGTCGATCTTAATGAGTTCTATCAATTTGAACCTCGCAAGGGTATCTACGGTCTTATAGGCGGCTCGGGTTCGGGTTTATTGTCATCATCAAGTATTCTCACTTCGCTGCCATATTTCTGGTAGTCTTTGAATCTGATAAGGTTCCTTGTTTCAAATATGTTCGATCTCTCTCTCATCGTTAGACGTACATCTGACAGGGAGGGAAGAAGATACAGCTCATCACTTATCTTTACCCACTCATAGTCGATATTTCTTTTTGCGGAACGAACTGGAAAGGTCTGAGGTATTTCAGTAGCTTCACTTTCAACCCGGACAACTCGTCCAGAATCACGATCGATCCAAAGCCGGCCTTTCATCCCGGTTATTGTTGAGTCAGCTGAGGAACCCGAGCCTACGGAGGTTATGACCTGTTTCGCCAGATCTTTTTCGACCGTGAACTCAAAAACGAGGGTTTTGTAAGTTCGGAGCACATCGGTTTGCACGACCTCAAAAAGTGTTTTGCTTTCAGGCTTGAAGATAGTCGCTAACATCGTGACGAACTCTCCGGTGGAACTTGTTCCGCCGACGCTTTCATACGATTGTCTTGCCTCAGGAGCATTCTGCAGGAGGCCATTTACCGACAGTACTCTATATGACTCTTCGCCGGAAGATTTGTAGCTGACCGCAACCACCAGCCGATCAAGATTTCGAAAGTTGTTGGTCCCGGCATAGGCCGCCGAGCGTTGAATCTGCTGTTTAACAACAAAATCCGGCATCTCCTCAACGGCTTCCAAAGTCTTCTTACGTGCATTTTCGATCAGTGCTAAGGACTCGGTTGTAGTCGGCAATTTCGTTGTCTCTGGGTTTAAGCGACGTCGTTCTGCCTCTTCCAAGGCACGTTTTAATTCGTCATCATTTGCACCTTTTGAGCGAGTAAGGCTTCTGACACCGTCGGTAACAACGAAGTCAATTCCTCGCTTTCTCAAGGCGTCGACAAGTTCTGTCTTTCGCTTCGGATCCGCTTGTAACGCATAGAGCATCTTGACGTACTCCGGCTGTGTCAACGGGCTGGTTTGCGAGAAGGCCGCTGAGTTAGAAAGGACTAAAATTGAGACAATTAAAATGACTTTTTTCATCTTCCTAATTGATGCTACCTAGATACAAATCGTTGTGCCAGAGCGATGTGGTCGATTGGCGTCTATTTTTTTCTTAAGTGGTAAAAATTACATGAAAAAGCGGGAAACTCAATTACGAAATTTCCCGCTTGGTTATAATAACGAATTCAAAAAACGGATTTAGTTAACCCATTCTTCTTCGTAGTTTAGCTGCCAATGCCTCGTAACCCATTTTTGAGCAGCCGTCATAGCCGTATTCTTCCATTTCTTCATATTGTCTAAAACGGAAAGTGCGGCCATAGGCTTACTTGGATCGCGTTCGACCCTAATTACCTGAGTTAAAACCTCAATGATGGTTTTATTCTCTTCGAGGATTCGAAGACGAACTTCACTGCCAACCGGCGGTAAGGTCTCAAGATTAACAAGGGCGCTGGTTTCGCCAACGTTCTCCGTCAATCCATCAACATTTACCGTTTCTCCGCTCACAGAATCAACCCAGCTAGCCTTTACAGGCATGCTCGCAATGATGCGATGATGCAATGGCGTTTTGTATGATGATGTAGAGTATTCTACTTGTGCCATTATTTCCCCTTTACTTGCTCATGATAATCGCGTTCGGCTCATAAATTAATCATGCCAGAGCCTAACACGGTGTTAAGTTAGTTTATTCTTACAAAAAAGTCAAGTTTCAATTACGTTGAAAAAACCTTATTTTACGGTAGTTTCAGCGAATTTCGCTTAACTTGATCATTTTGTAACCGAAAATGATACAAAATGCAATTACTTTAACGTAGTGGGTTCGGGAAAGGTTGCACTTTCTCCCACGATTATCTGCATCGAACCGCGTATTTCAAGCTAAATTCAACAATAGTTAACACGGCGTTAACGTGAACGCTCTATGATAAACGACAACGAGACTCTTCGCGTGAACCCAGCATTGAGGAACTCAATTTGCCTTTTTGCCTGAGTACGTTTGCTTAAATGAATCTTGCAGTTTCGTAGTTTTCCACACGCGAGGCGAGTGATCGCTTCGAACGGCAAGTATCTAAATAAGTTACGGCGACGCGTCGCCAATGAAATCAGTATGTTCGCCACACAGGGTAAGAGTTTTGTGGAAACAAGAAAATCCGAAATTTAATATAAATATTCAAAAATAACGATAAAATGGCAGATTGTGGAATCGGCCACCGACCCGGAAGGGATTAGAAACTTAATTGACGAGGTCAAAAAAGAAAATGACGAACAAAAATATAATTCGATCGATGATGGCAGTACTCTTTGCCCTTATCGTTTCAATGTCCGTAACCGCACAGGTTACAACGGGTGAGATTGTCGGCACGATAACTGACGGCCAGGGCAATGCTTTAGGAGGCGTTACGGTCGAGGCGACACATATTCCTTCGGGCACCATATACACTTCCATCACAAATGACTCAGGACGGTATGCTCTTCCGGGCCTTCGTGTTGGCGGTCCGTACAAAATCAAGGCGATGCAGGCTGGTTTTAACGAACAGAATCGTGAAAATCTGCAAATTGGACTAGGTTCAGCCTCGACCGTTAACTTTAACATGAGTGCGGCCATTGACGTCGAAGTAACCGTTACGAACGACGATATTTTCAGTGAGGTGCGAACGGGTGCCTCAACGAGCATCCCCAACTCGGTCGTGCAGTCCCTTCCAACCATTGGACGGGGCATCAACGACTTCACGCGTCTAAGTCCACAGTCGAGCGGAAATGGCAGCTTTGCCGGACAGGACAACCGTCTCAATAACATTACGATTGACGGTTCTTACTTCAATAACTCCTTCGGACTCGCCGGACAGCCCGGTGAAAGAACTGGCGTCACGCCGATCTCGCTCGATGCGATCGAAGAATTTCAGGTGAATGTTGCTCCTTATGACGTTCGTCAGGGCAACTTCGTCGGAGCCGGAGTCAACACCGTAACCCGAAGCGGAACGAACCAGTACAACGGATCCCTTTACTACTTCTTCCGCCGTCCAAGCCTCGTCGGTAAAGAAGCGGGAAATAATTCGTTCAATCCGGGAGACTTTAAGTTTGATAACTACGGATTCCGAATTGGCGGGCCGCTTCCATTCTTCAACTTCGGTGAGAATGACGGACCGATGTTCATCTCGGGAAAGAACAAGTTGTTCTTCTTCACCAGCTACGAGAATGAAGAACTTTCGTCGCCGGCTACTCCGTTTGTAGCCCGCACGTCTACCAGCCAGACACCGGGCGGAAACACCACCCGCGTTCTGGCTTCGGATCTTGATGCTCTTAGCAACTATCTCCGAACGAACTTCAACTACGAAACGGGACCCTATCAGGGTTACCCCTCGGCAACGCCCGCGAAGCGATGGCTCGTCCGAGGGGACTACAACATTAACCCGACCAATCGTTTGTCGCTACGTTACATCCGACTCGATTCGGATACCGACGTGCTTCTTTCGAACTCATCATCTCTTGGATTCGGAAACCGCCGCACAAACTTAAATGGCCTCAACTTCGCGAATTCAAACTACAAGATCCTTGAAAACATTCGCTCGTATGTTGGTGAATGGACATCGACCTTCGGCAACCAGATCGCGAACAGCCTGATAGTCGGGTATACCAATCAGGATGAAAGTCGTGACTCGGTAGGAACTTTCTTCCCCCTGGTCGATATCCTTGAAGGAGGCTCGGTTTACACGACCTTTGGTTTTGAGCCGTTCACCCCTAACAATGAGTTGCGTTACAAGTCGACGCAGATCCAGGACAATTTGACTTTCTATCGTGGTGCACACACGATCTCGACAGGTGTCAGCTTCGAGCGTTACGAATCGGAAAACGTCTTCTTCCCGGGTTCACAGAGCGCCTATGTTTACAACTCTCTTGCAGACTTTTACGCGGATGCTAATGGCTTCCTCGCAAATCCGACCCGTACTACATCGCCTGTCACGCTTCGTCGTTTTCAGGTAAGGTATTCAAACATTCCAGGGCTCGAAAAGCCCGTTCAGCCGCTGAAGGTGTCCTATGTAGGCCTCTACGGCCAGGATTCGTGGAAACTCAGGGACAATTTCACGCTCTCGTTCGGTCTCAGAATGGACGTTCCTTTCTTTGGTGAGACTGGTTTCGTGAATCCTCAGGCCAACGCTCTCGCCTTCCGCGATGAGAACGGCCAGACGGCGCGATATCAGACCGAAAAGCTGCCGGATGCAAACCTTCTGTGGTCCCCTCGTGCTGGCTTTAATTGGAGCCCGCTTAATAGCGGACGCGTCCAGGTTCGCGGTGGTACGGGGGTATTCACTGCCCGCCCGGCGTACG
>JBGSQW010000086.1:0-12002 GCA_041737885.1 Pyrinomonadaceae bacterium
ATTGCCGGGAAGCGAGTAAAAAGTCGCGATACGCATCCTGTTGCCCAGCTTAATCAGCAGGATAATCCCGTGACCAAACCGCCGCAAGCCGCGCATCGCCCACTTTCTCCACGCACCCATTCTTTTCATACCATTTATGACCGAGGCGGTCGCGTTGATCGTGGCCGGGGCGGTGATCGCATATATTTGCTTTCGGTTGAAACTCGTACCGATCGTCGGGTTTCTGCTGGCCGGCGTTCTGATCGGGCCAAACGCCCTGGGGCTGGTCAAAGATCAAGCGTTGGTCGATGCAACGGCGGAGATCGGCGTCATCTTGCTGCTGTTTACTATCGGTATCGAGTTCAGCCTCGAGAAACTCGCTCGAATTCAGCGACTGATCTTTGGTGGCGGTACGCTGCAGGTTGGGCTTTCGATCGCTGTGACAGCAGGCGTGCTATTTGCGTTTGGCGTTGACTGGCGGAGCGGCATTTTTACCGGAATGCTCGTCGCTCTTAGTTCGACGGCCATTGTTCTAAAACTGCTTGCGGACAAAAGCGAGACGAATTCCGAGCCCGGTCAGATCGGGCTTGGGCTGTTGATCTTTCAGGATCTCGCGATTGTGGTCATGGTTATGCTGGTTCCAGTGCTCGCTGGTACCGGCGGTGACGGTGCGGCCGGGATCGGATTTGCTCTGGTAAAGGCGGTTGGGATCATCTTACTAGTCCTCGTCGTTGCGCGGCGGATCATGCCCAAGATACTCGAAATGGTCGCAAAGACCTGCTCGCCTGAGCTTTTCCTGCTGTAGATCGTCGCCATTTGTTTTGGCACGGCTTACCTGACCAGTCTAGCCGGAGTGAGCCTTTCGCTCGGGGCTTTTCTAGCTGGCCTGATGGTCAGCGAAAGCAGCTATTCACACCATGCTCTTAGCGAAACACTGCCGCTCCAGATCCTGTTCTCAGCGACCTTCTTTGTTTCGGTCGGAATGCTGCTCGACGTCATTTATCTCATTAACAATCTCCCCATCATCTTTGCCGCGATCGCCGTCGTTCTAGCTATCAAGATCATCACGACCGTCGTCTCGGTGCGTGCGCTTGGGTATAAGGCTCCGGTCGCGGCTGCGTCGGCTTTAATGCTGGCGCAGATAGGAGAATTCTCATTCGTACTGGAGCGAGCCGGACGCGAAGCGGGGCTTTTTCCGATGGGAATGGGCACCGCTGGTTCACAGACGTTCATTGCGACAACGGTCGTGTTGATGGTTCTTACGCCGCTGATGATGAACGTCGGCTCCGGGCTATCGGCGAAGATCGTCCGCAAACGCGAGATCGCCGGTATGCCCGAGACCGCCGCCGAAATGGACGAGCCGCTAAAACTCGAAGATCACGTGATCGTCGCCGGATATGGCAAGGCCGCCCACTGGCTCGTGCGTGTCATCGCTGGTTCAGGAATTCCGTACGTGATCACAACATTGAGCCCGGACAGCGCGAATGAGGCTGAGAAAGCCGGACTGCCCGTGGTCAGAGGCGATGCGACGAAGCCGTTTCTGCTGAATTACGTTGGCATTGCCAATGCAAAAATGCTTGTCATTCCGGATGACGATCCCGGAACGGCTCATCGGATAACCGCCGTTGCTCGTTCGCTCAATCCCACGATGCGGATCGTGGTTAGAACGCGTTACACATCCGAGGTTGACGGGCTCGCTGCCGCCGGAGCTGATGCCGTCATCGCCGAAGAACTCGAATCGGTCGTGCAGATATTCGGCGATGTGCTGCGAGACTACCGAATTCCTGCCGAAGAGATCGAGGCTCATGAAGAAATGGCTCGTAAGAACGGCTACTCGGCATTTCTAGATCTCAATGCCGATATCTCCGTTTTCAAGTGCGAAACCGATCAGGAATGCCTCGACACGCGTACGGTAAAGGTGCGTGACGATGCTCCGGTGGCAGGGAAGGCGATCGCGGCTCTTTCGCTGATGAACATGGGCCTGACCGTGAGAAGCGTGGTGCGGGGCTCGAACGTATTTGATCCGCCGCCTGCGGAATTAGTGCTTTTCCCCGGTGACGAACTCGTGATCGCGGGTGAAACAAGTGCGTTTGCCCGAAGTGCCGCCTTTTTCCGAACTGCGAACCCGTCCGTTACCACGCATGCGATAGTGCGATCGCCCGCTCTCCAACCTGACAGCCGCGACATCGAAAACGCTGCAGCCTTCAAGGCTGAAACCGGGATCGATACGGAAACCAGGATCGATTACTCGCCAAAGGCCGACGATGCGATCTGCTCGCATCTTGATCAGATCAGGCCGGTGTATCCGAGTGCTTCAGGGTGTGAAGAATGTCTTCGCGACGGCGACAAATGGCTGCATCTGCGGCTCTGTCTAAGCTGCGGGCATGTTGGCTGCTGCGATTCGTCGGAGAATAAGCATGCAACTGCACACTTTCACAAAACGGATCATGCGGTAATGCGTTCGATCGAGGTTTTCGACGATTGGGCGTGGTGTTTCGAAGACGAAGAGTATATTTAAGAGGATTTCGCCGCAGATCTACGCAGAAAACGCAGATCAGAAAAAGCAATTTGGCTCTTTCTGATCTGCGTTATTTGCGTAAATCTGTGGCTAAATCCTACTCACCTGAGACAGCCGATTTAACGACCTCTCTGAGCTTTTTCGCGGAGGTTGTGTTCGGTTCTAATTCAACATCTTCGACGTTTCCTCTCACCTTTTTGCCGAAGACCCCATTCCACGAAGGGATGACGATCGTCGCGTTGCCCGTTGCCTTTGCCTGGCAGGCTAGGCGGAGGAATGGGCGGTCGCCTTCGGGTTGGTTGTAGCCGAAGACCTGCATCGCACGGCGTTCGCGGCGGCTGACCTCGGTGAGCTTTTCGGCTCCGCCGAGGACACCGACCCAGCATGTGCCGCAGCTGGCCGAGACGCATTCGACAGGAACGACGCCTTCCCAACAGCGTTCGTCGCTCGCTTGCCAGTTTCGTGAGCGGTCATTTGACGATGCAGACGAGATCTCCTGCTCGTTAACGATATCAAACTTGCCGCTCGTTTTACCGTTAGAGAAGGCAACCGAAAACTTCTTATTGACGGTCTTGAGAAAGCCAAAAACGCCTTGTGAATCGTCCTTAGCACGCTCGGCAATTACCGCGTTCGGCGATTTTGCCATGATGCCCTTTGGCTCGGTGATCTCCCCCGCAGCAGCGTTAAATGCCTCAATTCCGACTTGGTTCAGCGTGGCCAGGCCGATGATGACCATGGCGTTGATCATCTGGCGTTCGACGTGCAGCTTTTCAGCGACGACCATTCCGATTGCCTTGATCTCTTCGATCAGAGTCGGTGTCTGGTCTTTGAAGACGACCGTCTCCGCTTCGATCGCCGCTTTGACGGTTTTCCAATAGCGATGGCCGTAGAGGAAATGGTGTGACGAATCGATCTTGCCTTCGAGGCCGAACTCGCCCTGCAATGCGAGGCCGAGTTTTGCGGCGTCCAGATCTTCGGCGCTGTCGAGATAGCGTTTTAGATCCAGCGGATAAAAACGGAACCAGATCTGGAGCGCATCTTTGTCCACGTCATGCACACATGGCAGGAGTTCATCGACAGCGGTCAGCCAGTCAGCCTCGGAAAACTGCGAAAGATAAGCGGTTAATGGGTTACTCATAATGTCCTACAAAAGCAAAACTAAGAGTAAATCAAAAAAATGACCGAGTATCAACCGCAAAGCCCGCTATCGACTCTCGGAGGACCTAGTGATCTTGTCCCATGTCCCACCATCTCGACGCGCGCACTATAGTGGCAGCAGTCCGTCGGAATAGCGGTATTATCGACGTAATCTAAGCAATATCAACGTGTTACGAGCATCTGTCTTAGCCTCGACCCTGCTATGATTCAAAGAGATCTGTCCGACAAAGTATGAAAAAGTATGACAATCGTAGACTTTTATCATACGCGCATTTTGTTCGTGATCGCCTGTCAGATAAGGACACGGTTTGCAATCAGCCTACCCGTTTCGATTTATCTTGCCAATATTATTGTCAAAGATCACCCAAAAAAACGACACGCGTTTATGCAACATTGTTGCATAAATAGGGCAAATTGTCAAGATGATTTTGAGGCCTGTCGTAGGTCATAGTGAAAGGATCAGGCCGTGGAGCGGCCGGAGAAAATAGCCAGATGCGAAGCTTCTGGTTAAGTGGTCAATGACCTTGCCGCGTCGGAGATGCGGCGAGATAGGCCGGTGCAGCTTCACCGCACGCAGGCTCTTAAAATGCCGACTACCAGAAGCTCCGCATCTGGCTATTTTCTTACGCCGCCTCACGGCGAAGGTACTTCAAAATGACCCAATATCTTGTGGGCTGGACGGTTCTCTCAGTCAGCGAAAACGATAGAGATCTCGCAGTTTTCGGCTGGTACTTCGACGAGGAGCGTGCCGTCTTGGGCCATTTTGGTTTGTGCGGGCCGCGTTCCTAATGGCGTGGTGATGGATGCTCGCCATAGCGGGTAATAATAGGTGCGGATGCGTACGTCGGTCGGCTCGCCCGCGGCTAGGTGGAAGCGGCGCCGGTGTGACTGGACATCCGCCGAGATCACTTCGCGAGTTCCGGCATCTATGGGGCCGGCCATTGGCTTGAGGTCCTTTAGTTCAGCAGCACCGACCGGGAGCCAATCGGAAAAGCTTGGGCCGCGGCGGGTCTGTTCGATGCGGGCTGCGAATGCCTCGCGGTCGAGGAAATCGCTCTTGATGACGAGTTCGTAAATGGTGTAGCCAAGGCTGATCGCGAATATCAGCACGATCGGCAGATGCCATGCGGCGAACTGCTTGTGCTTTATCCTGCCTGCCCAGTGGCAGACAGAAACGGCGATCAACGGGCATAGGACGACGGTCGGTATCGACAGCCAGCGAAAAGGGAATTGGATATCAGCAAGTTTTGGCACGATCGCCCAGATCGGGCGGCTCAGCTCAGTTGTCATCAGAAACGCGAAGACAGCGACAATGGCCGCGGGGCCAAAGTTCGAAACGCCAGGTGAACAGCCGATCGTCGCTCTATCAGGCCGCACAAAGATCGCCGGAAACGCGAGCCCGATCGTCAGGGCAGCGACAAGGCCGCCGAACCACGTGTTGAGACCCGGCGGCGTGAACGGTGAGAACAGGAAGTTGTTGGTATATATATAGTGTTCCGATGTGACCTTGTGCCCGGCGTTTACCCATTCGAGTTCTGTGACGACCGTGTACCAGAACGGCGAACTGAGCACCAATGCCAGGATCATCGCCATCAAAGCGAAGAGCAAGCCGCGTTTGTGATGTCGCCAATCGGTTGAGAGCAGTGCGAAAAGGCCTAGGCTGATCCCCGCGATGATCGTCGTGGGTACGTGTGTATAAACCACGAGAGAAAAGCTGACCGCTAGGCCCGCGATATTCCAGGCGGTGAGCCCGCGTTTTCGCATGAGGCGATCGAGGAACAGGAAGCAGAATGGAAGAAAGGCCGATGCTGAAAATTCAAGCAGCAGTGACGCCTGGTAAAACTGGGTGACGTGGTAGGGCATGAACGCAAAGATCGCCGCCGCCAAGACGGCGATCCGGGAAGACGTATATTCGCGAGCCCAAAAATAAACACCGAGACAGCCAACGATCGAAAACAAAGAAAAAGCCAGCAAATATCCCGTGTACCAATCGCCCGCCAACCAACGCCCGGCCGACATCACCCAGAACATCAACGGCGGATAGAACCGAAACCGGGCGTCGCCAAAACCATTATTCGACTCAGCAAGCCACCCCGGCCACCGATCACCACCCGCAACCTCATCATAAAACGGCTGCACGAACCGAAAATGAGCATCCAGATCCGCTCCGAGCGGTATTCCCCAAATGTACATCGGCACCAATGCCAAAAAACACACCGCAACCACCAATAGCAGTGATATACGGTCGCTAAGACGATCAGTTTTCTGTAAAGGTTCTGTATTCAAAGTACCGGATCCGCCAACATCTGAATTGTACCCGTAAACATCGCTGGCTTCGAATCGGGTTCTGCGGAGAAGCATTTTGCGGTAGGCAGAAAGTTGTTTACATTAATCAGAATTTGAAATATATTTCCATCATATGAAAAGCAGGCTCTCCCTACTCGCGAGATCATTCCTATTACTGCCGTTCGCATTTACCGTTGTCGTCGCTCAAGAAACGACCCCAAAACCAAAGCCAACACCCGAACGCGACCGAGCCATCGTTGCTCTATTGAACGACGCTCGCCAAGCAGCTCCGGAATTGGCGGTCGACACGTTTTTAAAAGTAGTCGAATCCAAAAAAATAACCGATCCGGTTTGGCGGAAGGAGATCATTGACGAGGCGTTGCGGACGATCGATGAGGTGCAGTATCCGATGCCGATGCGGCCGGCGTATGGACGCCTTAACGAACTTAACGATACGGCTGGATTTATTCTGGCGGCTGCTTATAATTCCAAGCTCGACCGACTTACTTTGAGAGGCCGTGTGATCACGCTCTTGCTTGAGACTGACCGTGAGAGCTCAAAGCAAATGGTTTTTCAGATGGGCGGTGAGTTTAGGTTAAAGCCGCGTTCATGCGAAGACTTACTGACCTATCGGGTGAATGATTTCTATCCCATAGTTGCGAAAGTTGCGGCAGCATCATTTACTCAGAAACAAGTCGCCGATGGGCAGCGGGCTTTGTTTGTTCTGCCGTGGATAGAAAATATCGATTCGCCTTCTCAGATCTCCGCCGCTCTCGAACTGCTTCAACACATGCAGGGCTCACCGGCTGAACGTCAGTTATTGTTTAGCTCATTTTCAAAGACGATCGACCGTGATTTCAAAGACGACCGCTCATTTGCTAATTCTCTTGTTTGGAGCAATGTTGCAGCCCGTATGGGCAAGCTGACGGCGGGGGACACCGACCCGCTGAAAACTGAGATCGTCAGCGCCTACAGGTCGATGCTTCTCAAAAATCTTCGGGGTACCCGCTGTACGGACAACGAGATTAAAAAAGGCGAGCCGCTCCCGGAATATATCGAGGCGGCGAATAAACTCATGCCCGAAAAGCCGTTGACGATCGAGGATGTTATAGCTTCCGAAATCAAGGGCAAGTTCAAGGTGACTCATCTACTGACCAAATCATCTGCCGCTCGAAAGCTGGGGGAGGAACTGCGGACGGTAAAGGGAGGGATGATAATCGACAAAAAGATCGTCAGACATGATCTTGCGGATGCTGAATGGGTGTCGCGGGTCACTGACTTCGCCGAACGAGTTGTAGCTTTCGAAGGGAACGACAACGAGACCGAAGCCGAGCTGTTCTTTCTAAAGAGCGCATTGTTGGGAGCTCTGATCGAGGCGATAAGTCCCGGTGAATTGCGAGCGTCGATCCTTCGCAAATACATGAGCCAGTTGGCCGCCTCACCGTTGCAGAAAACAAGCTTTATCGAATGGTCGCTGTGGATCCATGAAGTAGAACGAATGGGGCCGGAACTTTTTTACGAAATGGCGTCGGAATTTCCCAATCCAAATTTGAAGGTATTGGTCGCGGCAAATGAATTGCTTGCTCAGCCGAAAAAAAGGGAGCCGGCACCGCCGACACCGAAGAAATAGTCGGAGGCTCAAATCGACCAGTCTTTAACGGTGAGATCCGGAACTTGCTCGAAATCCCGGAGATTACGTGAAACGAGGATCGCGTTGTTCGCGAGGGCAATGGATGCGATCTTCAGATCCATGGTCCCGATGCGTAGCTTTTGGGATTTGAGAGTCTTGAATACGGACGCGGCACTTTCATCAAAGTCCAATACAGGAGTGTTTCGATATAATTCAAGAAAATCGTGAAGTTTTCGGTACGAAAAGACCTGATGGTCAAGGGATTTGTTTTTTGCAATGTATGAGAGCCAGCCACGCATTTGTTCCTCAAAAGAGACTATGGTGGTGAATATTTGGTCTGGCGGAAATTGTTCGAGCTTTCTTCTCAGTTTAGACGCCTGTGTGAGGCTCTCTCGATCCAACAAGCTTAGGCAATCCGTATCGAGGATGATCATTTAATCTTCGTCATCAAATTTCTGTGATTCTCGATATTCTCGTCCGAGACGCATCGCTTCATCGTAAGCCGGATCATTTTCAAAGATGCCGATTCTTTGCTTCCACCAAGGGAGTTCTGCCTTTCCATTTTCAGATGCTTGATTTTTGAGGGTAGCAACCTCCGCTTCCAATATCTCTAGCCTTTTTTCAATCTCGATCTTTGTCATGAAAGCGATTTTACCATAATGTTGTTTTTGCTTGAACAGATTTCAAATCGCCCGATCTGCCATCTCCGATAAAAATCTTAATTCATCTCCGTTGCGGCTTGACAACACCTTCCCAAATTCATAATATCTAAAGTTTCGGACTTGACCGTCTGGTTTTACCTTGCAGTTTCCTCGGAAATAGCAGCGTAGATATTTGAGAATTGAAACACGGATTGTTGCGTAAAACCGCCTATCACCTAGGCGGCGACGAATTAGACACATCTTATATGTCACGCTACAGCAAAGTTTCTTTTCTCTAAGAGTTAGTACATTTTATTTAATTCTTGTCAGCGAGAGCTGCTTGAACTAACTGCCGGATTTATTTCGGCAAGAGTCAGGTAAGACGTTAGTTTTGCCTTTTAAATGATAATTAGTTGGATTTTGGTGGAACAAAGAACCACCCCGTCAGCGGAAGCCGCTGCCACCCCTCCTTTGTAATGAGGGGAGTGAAGAAGAAGATATGCCGACAATTAACCAATTAGTACGCAAGGGACGACAGGCTGTTAAGTATAAGACGGCTAGTCCGGCTTTGCAGGCCAATCCGCAGAAGCGTGGCGTCTGCACACGTGTTTACACCTCGACCCCAAAGAAGCCTAACTCGGCTCTTCGTAAGGTCGCCCGTGTGCGTTTGACCAACCAGATCGAAGTTACTACATATATCCCGGGTATCGGGCATAACTTGCAGGAACACTCGATCGTGTTGATCCGCGGCGGCCGTGTTAAGGATCTTCCGGGTGTGCGTTATCACGTCATCCGCGGAACGCTGGATGCTTCGGGAGTTGCTAACCGCAACCAGTCGCGTTCGAAGTATGGTGCGAAACGGCCTAAGGGAGCCAAATAAATTTCGAATGATGAATATCGAATATCGAATGTAAGAAAAATTCGATATTCGATATTCGATATTCAATATTTTTTAAAGTTATGGCAAGACGTAGAACAGCAGGAAGAAGAGAAGTTTTACCGGATCCGATCTACAACAGCATCGGTGTCACCAAGTTCATTAATGGCTTGATGTGGGAAGGTAAAAAGACCGTTGCCGAAGAGATCTTTTACGGTGCAATGACCAAGCTGGCTGATAAGACCGGCGAAGACGCTCTTAAGATGTTTAAGAAAGCTCTGGATTCGGTCGCACCTACACTGGAAGTCAAATCACGCCGTATCGGCGGTGCGACCTACCAGGTGCCGCTCGAAGTCACCCGCGACCGCCGCAATACGCTGGCAATTCGCTGGATCGTGACAAACGCTCGCAACCGCAGCGAAAAAACGATGGAAGATCGTTTGGTTGGCGAACTGATGGACACCATCAACGGACGCGGCGGAGCGATGAAGAAGAAGGACGACGTCCACCGCATGGCAGAGGCGAACAAGGCGTTCGCACATTATAGATTTTAGTTCGTAGATCGTTGTTCGTGGATCGTAGCCAAGAAGCAGTAACGGACAGCAACCGACAACAGTAATGGCAAACATTAGCTTAGACAAATTTAGAAACATCGGCATCATGGCCCATATCGACGCGGGTAAGACCACGGCGACAGAGCGCATTTTGTATTACACGGGTGTTTCGCACAAGATCGGCGAAGTTCACGAGGGAACTGCGACGATGGACTGGATGGAGCAGGAACAAGAGCGCGGTATTACTATTACATCCGCTGCAACTACCTGTTTCTGGACCCGTAACAACATTGAGCACCGCATTAACATCATTGATACACCGGGCCACGTTGACTTCACTATGGAAGTCGAACGTTCGCTGCGTGTTCTCGATGGTGCAGTTTGTGTGTTTGACGGAGTTGCAGGTGTTGAGCCTCAGTCGGAAACTGTTTGGCGTCAGGCTGACAAGTACGGCGTGCCGCGTATCTGCTTTATCAATAAGCTCGATCGTGCGGGTGCTTCGTTCGACCGTTCATTCCAGTCGATCCTCGATCGTCTCGGTGCAAATGCTGTTGCGATGCAGGTGCCTATCGGTATCGAAGAGCATTTCATCGGAGTTGTTGACCTCCTCACAATGAAAGCGTTCGTCTGGAGTAACGAAGCGAAAGGTGCAAACTACGACGTTACCGACATTCCAGCCGATCTCGTTGAGATCGCGAAAGAAAAACGCGACATCCTTGTCGAAGCTGTTTCGGCTATCGACGACGATCTGATGATGAAATACCTCGAAGGCGAGGAAATTACTGAGAAGGAACTCCGCGACGCTCTCCGTAAAGGCACGCTTGCGATGAAGATCGTTCCGGTATTTACTGGTTCGGCATTTAAGAATAAAGGTGTTCAGACATTGCTTGATGCAGTCGTCGATTTCCTCCCAAGCCCTCTCGATATTCCTGCTATCGAAGGCACAAATCCTAAATCAGGCGAAATCGAAAGCCGTCCGCCGGATGCTAAGGCTCCGTTCTCAGGATTGGTCTTTAAGTTGATGGCAGATAAGCACTTAGGCCAGTTGGCATTTGTGCGTATCTATTCGGGAACGGTTACTTCGGGTTCGTATGTGACGAACACGATCAAAGATTCGAAAGAACGCGTCGGACGTTTGATGCTCATGCACGCAAATAAGCGTGAAGACGTCGAAACGGCTTCGGCAGGCGAGATCGTCGCTATCGGCGGTATGAAAAATACCACGACCGGCGACACCGTCTCGGATGAGTCGAAACCGATCATTCTTGAGTCGATGGACTTTCCGGAACCGGTTGTTCGCGTTGCGGTCGAACCGAAAACGCGTGCTGACCAGGACAAAATGGGTACGGCTCTTAATCGCCTTGCTCAGGAAGATCCTAGCTTCCGCGTTACCAGCGACCACGAAACAGGCCAGACGATCATCGCCGGTATGGGCGAACTTCACCTTGAGATCATTGTCGATCGTATGAAGCGTGAGTTCGGCGTCGAAGCAAACGTTGGTAAACCGCAGGTTGCATACCGCGAAACCATCACTGCATCGGCACCTGGCAAAGAGATCTACAAGAAACAGTCGGGTGGCCGTGGTAAATTTGGCCACGTGGAACTCGAGATCGAGCCAGCACCGGGCGAAGGATTTGTCTTCGAGGACAA
Organism: Pyrinomonadaceae bacterium; assembly: GCA_041737885.1. Taxonomy (GTDB): domain Bacteria; phylum Acidobacteriota; class Blastocatellia; order Pyrinomonadales; family Pyrinomonadaceae; genus OLB17. The sequence goes on from JBGSQW010000086.1 coordinate 11,294, forward strand.
GATCACCGGTGGATCGATCCCAAGACAGTTCATCAAGCCAACGATGGAAGGTATCAGGGACGCTATGGGCCGAGGATTCCTCGCCGGATACGAACTGGTGGATATCAAGGTCAGACTTCTTTTCGGTTCATACCACGAAGTTGACTCGGATGAAATTTCATTCAAATTGGCGGGTTCATTCGCATTCCAGGATGCCGTGAGAAAGGCTAAGCCAGTTCTGCTCGAACCGATCATGCGTATCGAAGTTGTTACGCCTGAAGAATACATGGGAGCCGTCAACGGCGATCTTAACCGCCGACGCGGCCAGATCGATTCGATGGCACCGCGTCCGGGTAATGTTTCGGTTGTGACGGCATTCGTACCGCTTTCGGAAATGTTTGGATACACGACCGATCTGCGAAGCTCGACACAGGGACGTGCAACTTCGAGTATGCACTTCGAAAGATATGCTGAAGCTCCTCGCAACGTCGCTGAGGAAGTAATTGCAAAGATAAAAGGTACGGGAGCAACCACGTAATAGATTAGAGATTTGAAATTTCATATCTGAAATAACAAAGCAGGAGAAATCATGAGCAAAGAGAAATTCGACCGAAGTAAGCCGCACGTAAATATTGGAACGATCGGCCACGTGGATCACGGTAAGACGACATTGACGGCGGCGATCACGAAGGTGATGTCGAAGCACAACCCGAAGATGGTAGTGCGTGCG
>JBGSQW010000089.1:0-7740 GCA_041737885.1 Pyrinomonadaceae bacterium
GACCATGCCGATCCACGAATGGAAGGCCGCCCTCAACCGCTTTGCCATCGTTTACGAAGACCGAATGCCGATGGGCTAACCGAACCCGGGCTGTGGAAACCGTGGAAAAATGAGGAACATTTTCCCACCGTTCCCACAGCCCCTACTACTAACAAAATGACATGAAAGAGAAAGAAGAGAAAAACCAAAACCGAGCATTTACACAAAAGATTTGACACTACCATATAAGGGGCAGCTTTGAGTAGCAATTCACTGGCCTTTAAGCCATTTTCTAGAGTCAAGATTTTTGATTTGGCTAGCTCTTTTACTTCTGGTGTTTGCTCGCGCTGGCTCAGCTCATCGATCCTCCTCATGAGCGAATGATACTCCTCCTTGTGCAGTGCATTTAGCTCAGACGTTTCAATCAAATCCAATACGCTTTGAATCGCCTGTTGAAAATCAGGATTAACCTGAATCGCTAATGTAGCGGAATTGTTATCGCCAATCACGTTAACGTTGTTCGTTCCAGCGTTAATGGTATTGTTCGTGGTATTCACTGTCATATGTCCCGTTACTTTGTTCGACTGTCTTTCAAGAAAGTCATAACCACCCGAGCCAACCTTTACGCCTTCATCAAATTCGTGCACGAAAAATCCTTTCGCTTCTAATGCATTCACCAAATCGTTAAGCGAGTGATTTAGGGAACCTACTTCTTTTTCCAAATCATTCCAATAAACCCAACGTTGATAATTTGCTTTTTCTTTGGTTAGTTTAACGGCTGCTTCCAAGACCAAACGTTCTTCTTCAGCCCATGTTCTTTCCATATGATTTTCTAACATTTCGTGCCCCAATGCAGTAACGCACCCGTATCCCCCTAACGACATATCTATCAGCTGTTTCTGATATGCACGCTGCACCAAAGAGTCAAGAAGTTTGGGATTTATGTTTAAGGATAGACAAACTGTTTCTATGTGAACCCAGGGATTATCAGCAACCGCACCAGCATTCCAAAGTGCAATCAAAACATTGAGTTGTAACCGGTCAAAGTTACTCATATTTGATTAGAATTGTAATATAAAAAGCTGGGAAATAGGACTTTCTACTCCCGCATTTAGGAGCGACTGCGATTTGCATCGCTCTGTTCAGCTTGAGGAGTGAAGCATAACTCGCTGAGCCGAACGGTGCGATCCTTCGACGTAAAGCCGTAGTCCTGATCGTTCCAATGCGTCAGCGAATCGCTGGCTAAATACAAAATGCTTGGGCGAACTGAGGGATAGAGTTTTCGCCATTCGGGGCACACATATTTAGTGACCGAGCGTCGCACCGAGCGGATAAGGGTCGCTCGATATGATGATGGGTTCAGGGCCTCGTTCATGTGGTCGGTGATGAGGGGTTTTAGGATATTTTCTTTTAGGCCTTCGTCGATAACCTGCCAGCGACCATCAGATAAACGAACCGACGCCGGGCGTTCGGTTTCGGCCCTTCGCAGCGGTTTGGTGAGTCCCTGATAGAATTTCAGGCCGACGTAGTTTGCGTATAGGTCGGCGTTGGAATAGACGCCGGAGGTCATTAGGCCGTAGTAGGTGCGTTCGGTTTTTTGGCCCCATTTTCTGGCTTTTTGTGTGGCCTGTTCGGGCGTGGAGCCTTTTTTTATGGCGTCGTTCACAATCTTGTAGTACTGATAGCCCTGCTGGAAAAGGTGTTCGAGTTTGTCGATGCCGAATTCGTGTCCGTACATGCGAATCGTCGGGCTGAGGGTGGCGTAGTTGAGGGGGTTGAGGGCGTAGATCGACTCTTTGTACGGGGCTTTGTAACGGGCTGGCTGCGAGCGGAAATCGTGCGAGTTCATCCACTTGCCGAATTTCGTCGTCATCAGATTTCCGCCGGCAATCTGATTGTAAAAGGCTTCTGAAAGAGCTTCGTCCGATCTGAGCTGCCTGAGTTTTTCCCGCAGTTTATCTAGTGAGTCGCAGCCTTTTGTTTTGATCTCAAGGCATTTTTCGGCTTTCGCGATCTCGGCATTAAGCTTGTCGACCGTGGTTTGCAACACTTCCACAACGTGTTCGGAAACCTCGTCGCCGATGTCCGCCAGCGGCACCTTGGGCAGATTGAATTGATCGGTTTCGAACGCCAGTGTGACGCTGTTCAGCAGCATGAGCGAACACAAGAAAGCGGAAATAACGTTCAAAAGCCTCATAGATAATTATCCTCAAGAAAATGCTCACACAAACTTCACCGAATGCGATGTCTGCATTAAACTAAGATGTTTCAAACGAGTCAAAAGTGGTATTCAGGCCGCGTTATTGATCGGAGAATAGAATATGAGAAAGATCGCATTGATCGCTGGCTTTACCATACTGGGTTTTGTCGGAGCCGTCACGGCACAGAGCAAAGTTTCACCGGACGTTAAAAAGATCGATGCTTACGTGAGATCGGTTGAAACCGTCCGAAAAAAGCTGAAAAAGCCGAGCATGATCTTTGCGGACACCGCTGATATCGAGAGCAATTCGGAAAAATGGCAGAGTTTCGCGTCCGAAAAGGCGTTGGAAAAGCACAGAGCCAACGATGATGTTTACTCGATCGCCTTCAACTGGCGGAGCGGTGGTAAGATCGTCGGGACGAATTTCACGTTGTCGAGCCCGTCGGGCGACTGGGTAAAATACAACTTTCACTACTTCCGCGCCGATGGAACACTTGCCTTGGTCGAGTCGGATTACCGAACGTTCATGGGCGATTTCCGAGTGGTTCGAAAGCGGTATTTTGACACCGCAGGCAAAGAGATACACAAAACAACCAAGATTCTTGACCTCCAATCCAACAAACCCAAAAAAGCTCCCGACGGCATCATGGGCGACGATGCGGATGAGGTTGATTACTATTTGACGACAGCAAAACTGCCGTTTGCGGAATTATTGAAAGGGAAATAGAAGAGTTTAATGCACTATCATTTGATCGGAATTTGCGGCACCGCGATGGCGAGTTTGGCCGGGATGTTGCAGGCACGCGGGCACAAGGTGACCGGGTCGGACCAGAACGTCTATCCGCCGATGTCGACGCAGCTTGAGGCGTTGGGCATCGAGATCATGTCGGGCTACAAGGCAGAGAATGCCGATCTGCCGCGCGATTGCACGATCATCGGCAACACCATCATGCGCGGCAATCCCGAACTTGAGGAAGTCCTAAACCGGAAGTTTTTCTACCGCTCGCAAGCTGAAACTGTCCGCGAAGAATTCATCCGCGGCCGTCATTCGCTCGTCATCGCCGGAACGCATGGTAAGACCACGACGACGAGCCTAGCGGCTTGGATGTGCGAGGTTGGAAGGCTCGATCCGACGTTTTTGGTTGGTGGTGTGGTGCAGAATTTCGGGCAGAGCTTTCGAGTGACGGACAGCGACTATTTTGTCATCGAAGGCGACGAATATGACACGGCTTTCTTCGATAAAAAACCGAAGTTTATGTCCTATCTCCCCGAGATCGCGATCGTAAATAATATCGAATTTGACCACGCCGACATCTACAAAGACATCGACGCCATCAAATGGCAATTCTCGCGGCTAATGAACCTCGTCCCCGGCAACGGCCGCCTCATCTGCGGCATCGATTCGCCGGTTGTCGGCGAGGTGCTTGAGCAAATGAAAGGCAAATTGCACACGACGGTCGAAACATTTGGACTGTCGCCGGATGCGAAATGGCAGGCTCGCGATATTGAATTCTCAGCCGAAGGTACCCGATTCAAGATTTACAAGAAAGAACAAATCAACGATCAACCATCAACCATCAACGATCAGCCCTGGGCCGAATTCACAACCAAAATGATCGGCGAATTCAACGTCCGCAACTGCCTCGCCGTCATCATCGCGGCGGACGCTTGGGGAATCTCGACGGCAAAGATGCAGGAGTGCTTCGACACCTTCGAATCGGTAAAACGCCGTATGGAAGTCCGCGGCGTCGAACGCGGCGTCACCGTCATCGACGACTTTGCCCACCACCCGACAGCCGTTGACGAAACGCTCAAAGCTTTGCGCCAACGCTACACAAACAATCGCCTGATCGCCGTCTTCGAACCGCGTTCCCGGTCATCGCGGCTGTCGGTTTTTGAGGAGCAATACAAAAAAGCCTTCGCCCACGCCGACCACGTCATCATCACCGCCGTCTTCAACCCCGAAGACGCCCTACGCTTCGGCCCGACGCTCCTCGACGTCGACAAGCTAATCACCGACATCGCCACCACCGGCAAAACCGCCATAACGCTCCCCGACGCCGCCGCCATAGTCGACTACCTCGCCCCCCAAATGCACGAGGGCGACGTGATCGCGGTCATGTCGAATGGCGGCTTTGGCGGAATTCACGACAAGCTTCTAGAAGTTCTGCGACCTAGATGACCCTTTACCGTGTTTCAGCTCGTGCATCGAGTAAAATCTAGGTTCTTACAGAGGCTCTGACTGTTTCAAACTTTTTGGATCCAATCTTTTTTGCTGAAAGGTGCGAAATGTTTTTAGTCTTTGTCGTAAAACTACCGAATATGCACTCTGGGGGTGATCCGCTACAAGGCGGTCGATTTCTCTAAGCAAAGACTCGCGCTCTTCCGAATTATATTGGATTTTTCTAGGAACGTCGCCAACCTGCATAAAGTAAGCGATGTTTCCATTTCGCTTGAGCATGTTCCAAACTTCTAGATCCTCGCCTTCTGGATCATTTACGGTAATTTCGATCGGCTCAGAGTCAACTACCTTCCACTTTCCGTTAATCAGCAAAGCCGTACACCCTCTAATTAGATAATCGCCAGATTTCGGAAATGCGTAATCAGAGAGAATCTTGTTTTCCTTTTCAGACCTTGCTGCATCTTCATTTAGGTGGCTGACCTGAGGCTTGTCGTTCCACAATACAGATTGTTGCGTCGTTTTCTGCTCGCCGGGACTAAGAATTAGCGGAATGTCAATCCCATCAAGCATAAACAAGGTTCGAGGGGGAAGGTAGGAGCTATACACACTGCTAGTTTTAGTGGCGACTTTTATACATGGGCCGCTGACCTGCATGTTAGAGCGACCTACATTTTTAACTGCAATGTCGACGGGAACTATTTCCCCGAGTTGAAACTCCTTTCTAGAAACTGAGACTCGTATCTCAACCTCGCTTGAGGCCGATGCAAAATCGAACCAGAACATTCCCAAAAGAGTCAACAGAGTTACGGACGCGAAACCCAAAATTTTAATCTTTTTCATTTTTTCACCTTTTTGATTCGTGTGTTTTTGAGACCAGACTATTCGCCAGATTATGGATGCTCGGTTTTTCTGATCACATCCAAACTCGTGTTGGAAAACCGGCCTACAGTCCTACTGGCGGTTGGAGCCATCAAATCTCCATCGCTGTGGACTCCTCTGAACAAGTGTCCAACCTCGTGCACCAATGTGTATGCCCGACTGATCGGCCGACTCGCATGATTTGTTGGATACTCACTCGGCCTCCCAACCTCGGTAAGAACCATTACGCCGGTTCCGTCATTTTTCCTTTCAATCGTAGAACATCTGGGATCCGGCGGCTCGCAGGAGGTTGCGTTTGCGATTCCATAGATGGTTGCAATCTCGCCGGAAGTGGAAAAAACAAGCGGGTCGCCGTCTCGGATTACACTTGCGTCATATCGCGGTGGCTGATACGCATTAAGGAGATAGATGGTCCAAAAATCTGCCCTAGCTTCAGAATTTTGATTCTGAAAGTAGATGCTAAGAAACGGGTTTATTTGAGAGTATTCTGGACTGGGGTTGAAGATAACATCCGAGTCACTGCTCCCGAGATCATATTTCGGTACGATGTAACCAGGGGCAAAAACGTTATTCGCTGCATTACTGCTGTCGGACAATAGGCCCGTATCAGGCTGAACAACATCGTCGCCTTCATCACCATTTCGCAACGATCCCGCATTTGTTGGGCTCTGATTGTCCATATCGTCATCGTCATACAAGCGAAAGTAATGGCTTGCGACAACACCAATCTTACCACCCGTGTTGTTTTTCACTTCGATCGTATTGCTCGTGTTCGAAATGACGTCTAGCGATTCCAGGTTCGGGGTGATCAACATAGAGCCAGTTGCAAAGGCGTTAACGTCGAGAGGCTGAGCACTTACATTGAGCGTTAGAGTCTGTGCGGGAGCGATCGTCTGTCCGGTAGGAATCGTCCCCAAGGCCAAGACGGTTGGGCTTGGCCCGACTAATTGAAAGTTGACGTTGTTAGCAAACGTAATCGGCGAACTCGTCGCATTTCTGACGGTGACGGTATTGACGCTGTTTGCGTCAACTTCAAGCGCAGCTGTGATAAGGGCAAGTTCCATCCGTCCGTTCTCAAATCGATTTGTTTCCAAGTTAGCAGCCGTAACCGTAAGAGTTTTCGTCGTGCCACGTCCGATTGACGTTGCAGTATTAACATTACCTCTTACATAATTCCCAGACGCGACCCCCATAGAATCAACCTCGATGTGTAGTCTCCGCCAAACAGTCAGCATGCGGGTTCGGAGGCCCGCGACGCTGTTGGGGTTAGATGCACCCGATATTGTTATGGTTTGATTGTCTGCGTTTATCAGTTTTGACCCGTCCGTTGCATTTAATGAAGCGGCATTTCGATAACCTTCGCTGAGGCTGGCGAGAACCGCAAAATTGTCGCCGGGCTGCATCGTGGTCTTGAATGCAGCGGATGCGTTCCCGCCAGAATCTATAGTACAGCTTATCTGGGCCGGAACGGGGCCGGTCGTCGGATGCTGGCAAGTAAAACCGCTTTGGCTTTGGATAAAATCGCCCGCTGTTGATCCATTTCCGGGAATTGTTCCATTATTGTCATTTCCCGGAGCATTACCACCGGTGTCACCGGGATCAATTGGGCTGCCATTTGCCGAAGGATCATCCAAATCGTAGCTTCGAAAGTAAACAGGCACAGACGGCATGGTCGGCGAAATGGTCGCCTTGACTCTAAGGATTGATCGATCCACGGTTTCCGTTGGATTGTTTTTGTCCGGAAAGACCCTATGCCCTTCGCTTCCGTCACTATTAGCGACGCCATCCGTTCCCGGATTTTCGTCCAAAGCTAAGTCGGGATCGCCACCAGTTGCATTTATGCGTTCGAAGACGAGTGCTGTAATCAACCCGACCGAGAAATGTTCTTGTTTCTCAGTTTTTGTTTCCTGGTTAAGCCTTACCTCAATAATGATGTTATCAATTTGGCTACTTTCGGTAATGCCCTTGACGGTGAGCGTTTGGGGGCCGGAATTAGCGTTTACGACAACGTCGAGCGAGGTCGTCTGGCCAGTCTGGAAAATAGCCTCGCCGGTTCCGGTGGTAGGGTTCTTAATAGAAAATTTCGCCGTTCCGCCAGCGGTGTTGAAGACGTCCACGGTTACATTTGCGGTACCAAACTTTTCGACGACTTTTATGTCCTGAATTGTGATGTTAATGACACCAACGTGGGGCGTCGGCGTCGGGGCCGGCTCGCATTCGCCACCGCCGTCACCGCGACACGGCGGCGGCGTTGGTGTTGGCGTCGGAGGCGTAGGGGTAGGTGTCGGATCGGGCTCGATGTTTATCGTCTTGCAGTCTTCTCCATAGCCGATGTAGAAAGACTGTCCGGTGGAGCGGTGCACTGCGAAGAAATTTGAATAGTTGCAGTACGTCTTGCCATTTACGAAGTCATTTGTTTCGAGATTTATTATAGCGGGTACTGAACTGCTGTTTCCCGTTGAAATAGCGTAATCTAAATCCGTTTCGGGGAAATCAGTTC
>JBGSQW010000104.1:0-10274 GCA_041737885.1 Pyrinomonadaceae bacterium
GTCTCGGTTACGTACACGGGGGTTGGTTCAGCCGGTGTTACGACGTTTACCCAAATCAATCCCACGTCAGCTGGCACTCTTCCTGCCGGGTATACGATTCTTGGAGGAACAATAGCTTATGACATTTCGACGACTGCATCCGTAACTCCTCCGATCTTGGTGTGTTTGACTGCTCCGCAAGGTATCTCGCTGGCGGACTTTGACCGGATTCGCGTTCTTCACGGCGAAAATGGCCTACTAGTTGATCGCACAGTTCTCGCTCCCGATACGCCGGCTCCTAACTACGGTTCGAGAACCGCATGCGCAAGAGTGTCAAGTTTATCTCCATTTGTACTCGCACTTGCACCCTCTGGAGGTCCAACGCCGACCCCAACACCGGTAGCTGATCCAGTTGAGGGCGACGTGGTTGATGCAAATGGCGGTTCGGGCGGCGGCGGCGGCATCCTCGCAAATGACGTGAGTGTCATTAGGCAGTTTGCCCTCGGAAGTGTGGCACCGGTATCGACACCGAACCAATTTCAACGAGCCGACATTAATGGCGTCTGCGGTGACGGAGCTATAAATGCTGCCGATGTGACAGTAGTCAGGCTTTTCTTGCTCGGGGTTCAGCAACCCGGGCCTGCGTGCGGCCCGACCGGTCCGGCCGTTGTGCGATCGAATTCGCCAGAAGTTGTCGGACGCATTATCCGTGCAGTCAACATAACGACCTCGGCTGGACAGACGGTCACCGTCCCGTTCCAGCTCGATTCGCAGGGTGATGAGGCTTCGGCCAGCTTTACCGCAAACTGGAACCCGGCTGTGTTGACGTATGTGAGCTCGGCAGTTGGTTCCGGGGTCCCGACGGGCACGAACCTTGGAGTCAACATCAGCCAGACGGCGGCAGGACGCCTTGGTGTATTGCTTGATGCTACGAACACGTATGCAGCAGGCACACGCCAGATCCTGACGATCACTTTCACGGTTGCAGCAAATGCCGGAGTCGGAACCTACCCGGTGACCTTCTCGAGTATCCCGACCGCCCAGAGCGTGTCTAATGCTCAGGGTGCCTTGCTTGCCACGACCTATGAAGCAGGCAACATCGTCATCGGAGTAACCGCAGCCGGGGTCACGGTCTCAGGCCGCGTCACCAATGCAAACGGCCAGGGCGTGAGAGGCTCAATAGTCGTGATCACCGATCAGTCAGGCAACCGGCGTTCGGCAACGACAGGTTCATTCGGCTTCTACAGCTTCGATGATGTCGAAGTCGGCCAGAGCTACATTATCGGCGTCACGTCGAAACGCTACCGCTTTAGCTCGCGTGTCGTAAACGTCACTGACTCAATTAACGATGTTGATTTTGTTGGATTGGAATGATTCGGCAGAACAATTCATAGTTTTTCATGGCGGTGGAGCGATGCCCAATATGGAATGTTATCGTTCGACGGCGAGAATGCTCGCCGTCTTTTTTGCATAATTTCCACCATGTTCGTACATCGATCCTAAATCTTTCGTTTTTAGCGGGCGAGCGGGGGCGATAGCTGGATAAGAGGCAATCAGACATGTAGGAGCAAATCGGCGCAACGTTTTGAACCTAAAAACGCCGAACTCCCCGCCTTAAACTCGCGAAGGTAGCAGGTACGTTACAACAGAACTCCAGTCCGGAAAGGCGTCAGAACCGAACAGAATATGTTCCCCCTCGAAGTCACATGCACCATTGTTCGGTCGATCGTCAATCAGGTAGTGTCCTTTGTTGAGATTTTTGTGGTGACTTAGTATCAGCCTTTTGTACGCCGGCCCGTTTTCATCTACGCCGAGGTGTTTCTGCACCCACTCTACCTTGTGCATCCAGGCCGTTGAATTGAGCCACGGGGAAGTCGAGAGGATATAAGTGTCGAAATGCTCTGCAAGCTGGTGGTAACTTCCTATCGCTCCCGCGATCGGATCCATCAAGCTAAAGATCCCCGGACACTCGTCATACTTGCCGTCGTACCTGATACGCTCTTCCTCGCTAATCCTCGCAATTCCTGATGGAAAGTCCACTAAGACATTGTCCATATCAACATATACAATTTTCTTCATATTCTTATTTCTTCTTATTTCATTTACTGGCGATCACCAGCATGACTATTTTGTTCTTTATGCGGAGGTCAAACGACGCCATGATCGATGATACTTCGCCAAACGTTCAAAAGTCTTTGGTCCCAGCTCGGTAAGTCGCAGTAGATTCATGTTGTCCTCGAGATCGCCGATCTTAACCTCTCGCGAGATCGGATTGGCTCCGGCCCGCTCGACGAACGAATCGTAATCCTCATCCGGACGGTTAGTAACTCCATCAAGAGCGGTAACCACTTCCTCACTGAAACCTTCCTGTCGAAGCCTTTCAAAAGTCCAATTGGTTTCCGGCGGATTATCTCGCGAGTCTTCGACTACGTCGTGTAGAACTGCCACAATCTTCGCTTCCTCGGAGCCCATCCGCATCATTATCCGAAGTGGGTGCAGGATGTAGGGCTGAGCTGCTTTGTCTCTTTGCCCTTTATGGACGTTCGCCGCGCTAGCGATCGCGTCTTCGAGCGTAGCCGTTCGTGAAGGTGACTGATTTTGATCGATTGTAAACTCCGTCTTTGTTCTCATAATGGTTTGTTCTGTCTTGAGGAAAGGTCCTTGATAAATATTTGGCTCAGTTGTCGATACTCTCAGGCCAGTCCTCTCTTGTGTCGGAAGGTTTATGCGTTGATGATCGCTCCGCGATCGTGGTTCTCCCCAGATAGAGTTTGGTAAATTTCTCCTTTGGGAATACTCTCCGAATTGCATCCCCAAATGCTTTATCGTTCAGCGTTTCCCACGTCACATCTTTGTATTGGCAGCGCAAGTCAAACTCGTCGGTAAGCTCCCATTTGGAAGGGAATAAGCGGTGTAATACTCCATCAAGAAACTCCTCGACACATGTATCGATTGGCTTATCATAGAAATTGTGCTGCCAAAGGACATGGCTAGGCGGTTTTTGCATCACTAGTGGGAACAAGATGGACTTGACTTGATTAAAGCTCAACTGAAGGGCCCCTTCGATTTTCGTCTGGGCTGTTTTCACGAGGTCTTCTAATTCGTCCTTTAGCTCGATTATCTCTTTATCGAATGCGGCTCGGTTACTCGACAGAATCACGGATCCTAATTCGTCACCCAGGGTCTGGGTGTAGCACCGCCTAACTACATTTACCCTCCGTTCAAAGTCCTTGAGGTCCGGGCAAAGTTGATCCAAATTCTCAATGATCTTGCAGGTTGCTTTGATGGCGACCTGGTCGTTCGGTGTAGCTATATTGAGGATGTCATCGGGAATCTTAATTGTACGGCCTGAAAGCCTGACCCCTGACAGTTTCATCTCGACAAATTGAAGGTACCCGTTGTACACGAGAACTTCGCGTTCATGATCGAACTTCTTCGGCGGTCGCTCGTCTAGGTCGATCCCGATCGAAGCCAGTTGATCTGAAGTCATATCCTTGAGGCCGATTTCTGGCTGAACTTCGTCTGGCTCAAGTACCCCAAGAGATTGAAGATCACTTGGACTTCCATCAGACGCCTCTATTATTTGTTCGCCGAGGATGTCATCATCTTCCCTATCACTTGCAGTTATGTTCGAAGGCCTCACTCTATTGCTTGCGAGTTCGTCTCGAGCCATATCCGAAAGGACTTCCTCGGGAGCCAGAGCAAATATTAGCCATTTCGTAAAGGAGTCATTAATGTTGACCGCGTTAACCACGCCTTTCGCTGGTTGGTCGAGAATAATCTCGGGTGTTGGCGTGAAGATCCAGGAGCGAATCGTCGACAATCAACGCCGAAATTCGAAGTTCGCCTGAGCATTTGATCTCGACCCCATCGTTTTGCAGCATTTTTAGGCCACCGTAAGAGCCGAAGCCTAGCCTTAGAACATCGGGATCAGCATCAACCACGACCTTTACAGACAAATTCGGTACAACGATCCGGACTAGAGTTATTGCTTCCGCTATTTTTTCCGAGATAGCCGGACCTGCATAAATAATTCGCTTCTTGGCTCCCATGATCAGCTTCGAAATTATTTCATCGTCTAGGCGTGTAAAGATCTTTGGTTTACTTCTCATCAAGGCCATCCTCTCTCGCCGGCAACAAGCCGCTTCTTAAATCCAAGCGCAAAAAAGCCTAATGCTTGCAGTTGTGCCTGGCGTTAACCAAGTCACTGATAAGCATTAGGCGTCTCACATTTCAGAATATCGGAAAATTCCTTTTAGTCAATTCAGATTCGGGAGATTTTAGTTCCCGACTGTTCAGAGTGCCGATAACTCCGATTAAGTCTCTAGTTACGAGGATCTGGGACATACCGCGGCTCATCCAGGCAGCCTCACGTAATGGGAAAAGCTATCTATATCAATCGGAGTTCGATAGCTTTCCCTTCAAAGGAAGAAACTACACCAGAAGCTACCCAAAACAAGTTGGGTAAAAGATCTGTGGGCAACAGGGTTTCTGACCCGAGAGCGGTAATGTTCAAGTTGACGTCAACCCCAAAGTCAAAGATAGCGATATTTGATGCCCGCCCTTTAGCAATTCGATTTATCACCATTTCTTCCCGTGCAAAATCCCACGAACTGCCAATTCCTATTTGAGCGGACCCCCCGGAGCCGGTTCCGTACATTGCGAGGTAATTTGTTCGAAAGCGACTAATATTTGGAGGCACCAGTGCCAGCTTTCGGTGCTTAGACGCATTCGCAAAATCATTGATTAGACAGAGTAAGAGATTCCCACCATCTGCACGATAAGGGTTAAAATCACGGATAATTTGCACGAAGTCATCATGGAGTGAAAGGCGTTTACCATTAAGGGATTTTTCGAACGAGCTTTGATCTTTAGTGATCGGAAAACTATCTCCGCCAAATGACGAAACCGCTTGATCTATTGAGCTTCTAGCAGAAATTATAAAAGACCAAAACTCATCCTCAATCTCATGAGGCAAACCGCCCTTGACCTTCAGGACATGAAGGATAGAATCACCTTCCGTGCGTTCCTCGATAGAGAAGGGGTTGCTGGCGCAGAATTCCGCCTCAAGGGCTTGGAATTGGGATAGATGCTTCTTAGCCCGCCTAACTGAAGACTTTGCACTGTAAAGAGGGTGAGTACGGTCGGTCAAATTATAGTCACTCATTGATTTTCTACATACCTTCCTTACTCCACTTCTTCCGAGGCTTATTCCACTACAGTTGATCGATTAAATCAGGTGCAGCTTCAAAGCGGCAGGACTGGCATTAGGGTCTTCTCACGCATTTTATTTTACTTTCACACCGGTATCGGATGATTATCCTCTCCATCTTCGCTTTCGCGATGATTTAGCTAATACTTCTCAAAGAAATACGGCTTCGTCCGTTCTTTCTTAGCTTATAGAATCTCCGAACGTCTCATAGCGTATCTTGCCGCCGCTCAATTGACTCCTGAGTAAGTGCGGGTATATTCGAGAAAAAGTTATAACCGGTGAGTCCTTCAATAGCGTCCACCGTGGTCCTGTAGGCTCGCCAAGCGTTGCTCGAGATTGGAGGTTGATTCGGAACGATTATACCGAATGCTCGCGTTTTGACATTGACTCTTCTTAGATCATCGCTTCCGTTCGGCAGAACCAATACTACCTTCCAAGTTGTTTGCGGAACGACGATCCGTCCGTTTGAGATCGTTCCAATATTCCCAACCGGCCCCGAAATTATATAGATCTCGTTGCCCTGGCTGGCAAGAGTCCGGCAATAGTTCTCGAAGTCGTTCCAAGGCCCCTGATTGTTCGCGGCGAGCTGCGGAATAAAATTCGTCATCAGGAAAGTCGCAGAATTATCGGGTATTGACCTTGTTCTGTCCCCAGATGGGCATATATGGCCGCGATCATATCCCGAGCCGGAGTAATCGTTATCCCCAACATGATACCAAGCCGAAGGAAGAGCAGGATCTGGACGATAATCATCCTGACGGCCGGAGCCGCCAACCCAAGTGCTATCCAGTCGCCAAGCAACCCAATTCGGCGTTGCCTTTGCCCGATTGTACGACAGTGTGTATTGAGGCTTCACCATCAGATAGTTGTTCTCATTGGCCACGTCTGCTGTCGCTCCACTAGGATTCCCAAGGATCAGTGGATTTTCGTTTGGATCTGGTGTCGGGGTTGGCGAAGGCGTTGGAGTCGGTGACGGAGTTGGTGTCGGGCTCGGCACCGGAGTCGGCGTCGGTAAAGGTGTACCAGTAGGCGTCGGAGAAGGCGTTGGGGGGGGGCGCCTATACAAACGTTAGATTGTGACGATGTGTTGCGGGGAATCGGAGCTGTGACTACATCGAAATCGAGATTGTTATTGTCCGTATCCGTGCAGCCGGCGTTCTTCCTAACAGCCCCTTGGGACGAGGTAATATTTGCCCCGTTGTTTGCCGACGTTCCGCCCTCTCCGTTACCAGCCGCGCCGTTTCCGGCCGCCCCGTAGGCGACCCAGTCAATGATTTGGGATAGTTGGCCTGCACTACAGGGAGTCGCTGTAGAGCCGCAGGTATTGAGTGGAAAAGTCGTTGGGTTTACGAGTGCGACTTTTCCGGCAGTAGCCGACATCAAGACGCTGGTCGTCACGGCATCAGGAGGTATCGGCAAAGCTGCTCCCGACGTACCAGCCGTTCCAAGCTGTACTAGGAAATACTGCCCAGGATTTAACGTGACTGCAGGTAGGGCAAATGCGTTTCCCGCTGAACTTGCGAAATTACCTGTCGCGGAGCCGTAGTAGAGTGAAAGTCCGCTCAAAGACTGCGTAGAACCTGAAACGTTCTTGATTTCGACGTAATCGAAGAGGTATGTTCCGGTCGAACCTCCGCCTCCGCCGTCTACTTGGCTGATGGCCAATGTGGTTGAAGCAAATGGATTTGCCGATGCGGCGACGGAAACCGTGGACTGAGAGCCCGAAACCAAGAGGAAAAAAACTGGAGTGAGTATAGCGAAGTAAAGGACTCGACGAAATCGCATTGCAGGAAAGTTACCGTGTACTGAGTAAAAGTTCATTGTGTTCGATTATGATACTTCAGCTCCTAGCTATAGACGAAGAGATCGAGAAGGACCTCGAAGCGAAAATCTTCCTCGGTTGCTAACAATCGGGTAAGTCCTCTTATATGACTAAGAAATAGCCGCTGATGCGTCCAGCGGCTAACTTCAAAACAGACAATTTATAAGACACTTAGGCGGCTCTATCGTACTGTGTAAGCGTAGGCGTTATGTCCGGTGTGAATTTAAGTCGATGGCGGTACATAACTAAACGATCCTCAGCAATCGCAACGTATTCACTTGATATTTCGGAACCCAGCCAAGTACGGTTTTGAAGGCATGCGGCCTTCGCGGTGGTGCCGCTACCTAAGAAGCAGTCATAAACGAGATCACCCGGGAATGACCATGTACATCCAGGTTGAGTATCGAAGTCAAACGTGTTGCTTAAAGCATCGTTAGAGGTAGAGCTGGCCTTTTATTCGAGACCTACAAAATCCGCATTGCCAACGTTGCCGGTTACATCAATTGTTTTCGGAGCAAACCTGTAGCGTTTGGAAGAAACGGTAAATGTATATCCAAGACCGAACACGACGTTTTCAAATGAATAGACTCCAAATGAACTCGTAGTTGCCGTCCTACTAACGCCCTGAGGATCGAACATAGAAACCGTTGCGTTTCTCAGCCCCTGACCGGACGGCGTCATAACTCGTCCCGAAACAGTGGCTGCGGTCGGAGTCGGGGTAGGTGTCGGGGTTGGAGTCGGCGTAGGTGTTGGAGTCGGAGTCGGGGTTGGGCTCGGCGTAAATGCCAAATGATAGCGGATAGCAGCATAACCATCTATTGAGTTGTTTAACTGAGCCCATCCCGCTACGACTAGTTTGTCATTGGACTGTAGAACTCCCCGAGCGGCGGCACTATCGAGGTTTGTGCCAAATTTGGTTTTTACTACGCCTTCGATTCCAAACGTTCTGTCCAAAGTACCATTGGACCCGAAACGAGCGACCATAAAATCGCCCCGATTGGACTGTTCGTATTCGGAGCCGACCGCCAGTATTTTTCCGTCAGACTGTAGAATCAAGTCTTTGAAAACTGCAAATCTCTTATTAGGGTTGTTTATTATCAGGCCACCGCTATTCCCAAATGATTGATCAAGGGCTCCATTTGTTTGCAGTCTTATAAGTATGGCATATGGGGCCGATCCATCGTTTCCGGAACCGCCGACCAACAGGCGACCATCCGGCTGGATTACTAATGACGACGCGACGTCATTTTGTGGGGCAGTTGAGATAATTACAGTGCCTGAATTTCCAAACGATTCATCAACCGAACCGTCGGAATTGAAGCGCAGCACCGCAAAATCGAGTGCACCCGTTGATCCTGCAACTACGATACGGCCATTCGGCTGAATGATAACTCGGTTAAAAACATCATTTGAGGCTCCGGGGCTTATCGCAACATTGAGAATTCCGTTCCCGTTAAAACTAGAGTCGAGGTTGCCGCTGTTAGTTAGCCGCACGAGCGTTCCGTCCCAATTGGGTTGAATGCGGCTTCGCCCGGCTATGACTATCTTACCGTCTGCCTGCAGGGCTATATCTGATGGATAATTTTCCCCGGCGATAGCGATCTTAGCCTTACCACCTATACCAAAACTCGGATCCAGGGAGCCGTCCGGATTCAGTCTGGCGACACCAAAATCCCATATCGGCGAACCAAATTCGACCACTCCGGCGACAACAATCTTCCCGTCAGGCTGTACCGCGACCGCATAAGCAGTTTCCCGTGCAAAATGGTCGAATTCAACCTTTGCGAGCCCTCCTGTGCCGAACGTGGTGTCGGTTGAACCGTCCTCATTTAGCCGGATCACGCCAAAATGAATGATATTAACGGGATCGTTGTAGCCTGTCGCCAGAACGATCTTACGATCGCTCTGAACGGCTATATCGACCGCTCCGAAAGCCTGGGGTATCGTCGCAACGACCGTCCCATTCGAACCGAAAGAATAATCCACTGCTCCGCCATCGATTTTGGGGGTCGGCGTCGGCGTAGGCGTCGGTGTGGCCGTCGGGGTCGGGGTCGGCGTGAGAATGGGCGTAGGGAATACATCAGGTGCATCTGCGATCTTCGTTATGAATATCTCATCGCCGCCCTGGATAGTAGCCTGATACGGATTCTGCAAGGGAAAATTAGTGTTTGCGTATCCAGTTACGTAGGCATTGCCCAATGCATCTAAAGTTATCGCGGTCGCTCCATCGAATCCGCTGCCGCCTAAATAAGTCGAATAGACGAGCGACATCCCAGAGGGGGCCATTTTCGTTACAAACGCATCGCGGTTCCCGCCAAAGCCCGGCTGAAGAGCGGCTGCCGTAGGTAGGTCACTTGACGAGGTTGTTCCAGTTACATAAACACTGCCGGAATTATCAACCGCAATTTTACTTGCGACATCGTAACTGTTGCCTCCAATATATGTCGAATACACAAGTGCCGAGCCACTGACGTTGATCTTTGCTACAAAGGCCTCTTCAGCGGCAGACGCCACGGGTTGAAGGGCGTTAACCGTTGGGAAATTTGTCGAGAGACTAAAACCGGTGATGTAGGCGTTACCAATACTATCGATAGCAATCGCATTACCGACCTCATATCCACTACCGCCGAGGTACGTTGAATAAACCAGAGAGGAACCTGCCGGATCAATTTTTGCCGCAAAGCCATCGCGAGTTCCGCCCCCATATGCTGGTTGTAGGGCGTTTCGTATCGGGAATCCAGAACTCGTATCGCCCGTCACGTAGACGCTGCCTGATGTATCGACGGCAATACCATAGATCCGCTCATCCGCAGTTCCGCCAAAATACGTCGAATATGCAAAAGCTGAGCCGGAAGCGTTTATCTTCATAACGAATGCGTCCAGCCCGGAAATTCCACCTCCAAAGGTGAGCTGAAAGGCTCCTGGTGTCACGGGAAAATTTCTCGACTGTGTGGTACCTGCAATGTACGCGGAACCGTCTGATCCAACGGCGATCGCAAAAGCATTGTCAGCCTCGTTTCCACCAAGATGACTAGAGTAGACCAAGGCGGAGCCACTCGGATTTATCTTGGTTACGAATGCATTCGAGGCGCAGCTAAAAGTGCCGCAGGGCTGCAGAGGCGATGCAGTGGGGAAGTCGAACGACCCCGTTTGCCCGGTAACGTAGGCATTGCCTGAGGCATCTACAGCGATGCCTGATGCACTTTCGCTGGATGATCCGCCTAGATAAGTTGAATAGATTATCGCTGACCCAGTTGGATC
>JBGSQW010000111.1:0-18610 GCA_041737885.1 Pyrinomonadaceae bacterium
GGCGACACCATGGTTTACCGGTTCCCGGTCGCGGGCCAGGAGATCAAGAACGGAGCACAGCTGATCGTTCGCGAATCACAGGCAGCGGTCTTTGTTTTCGAGGGCCAGGTCGCTGACGTTTTCACACCGGGCAAATACGAGATCGACGGCGGCAATACGCCAATCCTCTCAAAACTCGGTGCATGGAAATACGGGTTTAATTCACCATTCAAATCGGAAGTTTATTTTGTAAATACGAAGCAGTTCACCGACATGAAATGGGGAACGTCTAACCCGATCATGCTCCGCGATTCTGATTTTGGCATTGTTCAACTGCGTGCTTTTGGTGCGTACAGCATGCGCGTGGCAAATCCTGGCGAATTTATTAAAGAGATCGCGGGAACGAATGCGACATTCAGCACCGACGATATCGAAGGCCAGCTCAAACGTGCGATCGTTACCGAATTCTCAGACGCTCTCGGCGAACTGAAGATCCCGGCTCTCGATCTCGCCTCGCAGTACAAAGAGATCGGCGACAAGATCCGAGGTTTTATCAACGTCGATTTCGGCGGATATGGCCTTGAGGTCACAAAGTTCTATGTTGAAAATGTCAGTGTTCCGCAAGAGGTTCAGGACGCGATCAACAAACGTGCGGCGATGGGTGCTATCGGCAACGTCGATCAGTACATGAAATTCCAGGCTGCAGACGCGATGCGTGATGCGGCACAGAACGAAGGCGGCGGAGCTGGTCTCGGTGCCACGCTCGGAGCTGGTTTTGCTATCGGCGGCCAGATGGCAAACGCCTTTGGCGGTGTCCAGCAGGGTGGCGGAGGCGGTGGTGCGGTTCAGGTTTCGGCCGCGACGACACCATGTCCGAACTGCGGCAAGGCAAATTCGGCAGGCGTGAAATTCTGCTCAGACTGCGGCGGCAAGATGGAAGTTGCTCAAGTTCCATGTGTAAAATGTGCTGCTAATCTTCGCGAAGGTGCTAAATTTTGCTCAGAATGCGGATCTTCGCAGGAAAAAGCAAAATGCGGCAGCTGCCAATTCGAACTCGCAGCCGGAGCTAAATTCTGTCCCGAATGCGGCACGAAAACGGACGCGGCGTAAGTCAGAACCGCCGGTGTAAGCCGGCGGTAAATACGTTAAAAATCAATACTGGGCGGGCTATTGAAGCTCGCCCTTTAACTTTGCGTCTTTGCCCCTTCGAGACTTTGCGTTAAAATCAGTCCTTTAGACTTGGAGTAATTTCTTATGGCTATCAGCCCCGAACTTCTCGAGATCCTTCGTTGTCCCAAATGTAAGTCGGAACTACAGATCGACGACGCTCAAACGCGTCTGAGATGTCTTAATTCGGAGTGCTCTCTCGTTTACCCGATCCGTGATGAGATCCCGGTTATGCTCGTTGACGAGGCGACGGTCGAGAAATAATGGGTAGCAGCGAGATCGACTGGAGCAATGTAAAGCGAATTCTCGTCGTAAAGCTCCGATCTATAGGCGACACCGTACTCGCCACACCTTCATTAACGGCTCTACGTCGCTTTGTTCCCAATGCGCAAATAGATATTCTTCTGGAAGACTGGGTTGCGCCGCTCCTCAGCGGACAGCCGTTCGTCGATAACGTTATTGCTGTCGGGAAAAGCTCGTCGGAAAGGTTGAGGGTCGCGTTGCGGCTTCGGCATCAAAGATACGACATCGCATTTAACCTGCATGGCGGTACGACAGCAACTTTCTTCACCGTCGCGTCGACAGCAAAACACCGTGTCGGAGTGGCAGACTACCAATATTCATTTCTCTACAATCACTTGCTCTCGTCGTCGTCCGATTTCTGGCAAACCGAATTCACCCACTCTGCAGAACAGCAGCTGGCGTTGTTAGGATCTGCCGGCGTTCCGGTTGAGGATCGGCCTAAAACACATTTAGTGGTCGACCAGGAAGCTGCCGCGCGGATCAGAACGGCTCGCGCAAGCGGGATGAACGACGAAGGAGGTTTTGCCCTGCTTCACCCGGCAAGTGCCTTCGCGACAAAACAATGGCCGACCGCAAACTTTGCGAAAACTGCCGAGTTCCTCGCAGCCAAGGGCATACAAACGATCGCGGTCGCCTCAAAAAAAGAATCGATCGTACTGGAAGATCTAAAAAAACTTTCCGCCGTTCCGATCCTGACATTTGATGATCTCACACTGCCAGAGATAACCGCCCTCGCCGCGCAGGCAAAGGTCTTCATCGGTAACGATTCCGGCATCGCACACATCGCCGCTGCGGTCGGCACACCATCGGTTGTTGTCTTCGGTTCGTCCAACCGCAACCACTGGCGTCCATGGACTGATGCACCGAATGAGATCGTCTTCAAGGAGTTTGCCTGTCAGCCATGTGCGGGCTATCAATGTGAGGTCTTTGGTGCCCCGCGATGTATACTCGAGACCGAGCAAAGCGCCGTATTTACTGCGCTCGAGAGAGTTCTTTCGCTCACGGATTCTTGACACAAATCGCCCGAATCACTAGTATTTATAGTTTCGACTATTGTAGCCGAACTGTCTCTATATGTTTGAGTCGTTATCCGACAAACTAAAGAAATCGCTGAAGAATCTGCGTGGCCAGGGCACCTTGACGCCGGAGCATGTGGACGAGGCTTTGCGCGAGATCCGAATGGCTCTGCTTGAGGCGGATGTTAACTACAAGGTTGCGAAGGATTTTGTCGATGCGGTTCGCGTAAAGGCTGAGGGACAAGAGGTTTGGCAGGATCTGAAACCGCACGAGCAGGTCGTTAAGATCGTCTATGACGAACTGAGCGAACTGATGGGCGGCACCTCGTCGCGGCTTGTTTTTACGAGTAAATCGCCGAATGTTGTGATGATCGTCGGTCTGCAGGGTTCGGGTAAAACGACCTCGACCGGTAAGATCTCACGCTGGCTCGCCGATAATCAGGAACGCAAACCTTTGCTCGTCTCCGTTGACGTTTACCGTCCGGCGGCTCGTGAGCAGTTGAAGGTCGTGGCAAATGCAGTTGGCGTAGCGGTTTACGAGGCGAAAGAGACTTCGGACCCGATGACGATCGTTCGCGGTGCTGTGAAGCACGCGACGGAATTCGGCTTTGACACGCTGATGATCGACACGGCCGGACGTCTACATATCGACGACGAACTGATGGTCGAGCTCGAATCGATCAAGGCGGAAACCAAACCTGTCGAGGTTTTGTTTGTCGCTGATGCGATGACCGGACAGGATGCGGTTCGCTCGGCTGAGGTTTTTCACGAGCGTGTCGGTATTACCGGTGTTGTCCTGACCAAGATGGATGGCGACGCACGTGGTGGTGCGGCACTTTCGATCAAGCAGGTTATCGGCCAGCCTGTTAAGTTTGTCGGTGTCGGCGAAAAATACGACGCGATCGAGCCTTTCTACCCGGATCGTATTGCCCAAAGAATTCTCGGCATGGGCGATGTTCTGAGCCTCATCGAGGAAGTTCAGGGCAAGATCGACGAAAAAGAAGCTCAAGAGCAGCTGCGGAAAATGACGAGCAATCAGTTCACGCTCGAAGATTTTCGCAATCAGCTCGGACAGTTCAAAAAGCTCGGCTCGATGTCAAAGTTAATGAAAATGCTGCCCGAGCAGCTCACCGGCGGCATGCAGATCACCGACGAGCAATCGGCCGTCGTCGATCATCAGATGCAGCGTACCGAGGCGATCATCGGATCGATGACCAAGCTCGAACGCAATAATCACAAGGTTATCGACGCCAGCCGCAAAACGCGTATAGCAAAAGGCAGCGGCTCGACCATCGCCGAGGTCAACCAGCTCATCCGCCAGTACGAGCAGATGAAAAAGATGATGTCGCAGATGAGCCGCGGCAGCGGAATGTTTGGCGGCTTAGGCAAGAAAATTATGGGCGGCTTGGCAGGCGGACTTGGCGGTTTGCTAGGCGGAGGCGGTGACATGGGCCTCGATGATGACGACTTTGGCGGCAACAACGGCAACGCAGGCGGTAACGCAAACGAATCTTTGTCGCAGCGGATCAAGAAGAAAAAGAGACACAAGAAAAAACGTTAGTGTTCGGTGGACAGTGGGCAGTGAGCAGCTTTTAGGCTGTTAAACCGCACACTGCACACTGCACACCGCACACTAACCACTAAAAAAATTATGTTAGCAATTAGTTTAATGAGAATGGGCGCTAAGGGGAAACCGTTTTACCGCCTCGTGGTTAAGGAAAAACGCAGCAAACGTGATGGCAAGTACCTAGAAAACGTAGGCACTTACAACCCGATGCTGAACCCGGCTGAGGTCATTCTGAAGCATGACCGCATCAGCTACTGGATCGGCGTCGGCGCACAGCCCACCGATACGGTCAAAAGCCTGATCAAGAACAATCCGGCTGAAGTTGCAGTTGCAGAATAGTTGCGGAGTTTGCTGAGTACCCGAGTTTTTTGACTCTGCAACTCTGTAAACTTTCATAACTCAGTTAACTACCATGAAAGAAGCTGTCGAAAGGATCATAAAATCGCTCGTTGGCGAACCCGATGCCGTTGAGGTTTCGGAAAGCGGCGACGGGAAAAACATGCGCATAGCAGTGCGTGTTGCGGAATCCGATATGGGCCGCATCATCGGCCGCGAAGGCCGAACCGTGAAAGCGATCCGCAGCATTCTTTTCATAGCCGGGCAAAAGCAGAACAAGCGATTTCAACTCGACTTAGTTGAGGATTAGCCGGTTAGCGGCTGTTGCCGGCGTTCCATGGAAGAACTTGTTTCGATCGCCAATATCGTCAGAACCCGCGGCCTAAAAGGCGAGGTTGTGGCAGATCTGCTGACCGATTTTCCAGAGCGCTTCGATTCGCTGGTTGATGTCATCGGCGTTCGCGAAAGTGGTGAGCGGCTGGAATTGAAAATCGAAAAGTTCTGGTTCCAGAGCGGTCGCGTGATCCTGAAATTCGCTGGTTTTGACACGATTGAACGTGGTGAAACTCTCCGAAACGTCGAGATATGCGTGCCTGAGTCAGATGCGGTCGAGCTTGATGATGGCGAGTATTTCGACTGGGAACTCGCAGGTTGCAATGTTGTAACGATCGATGGAACGGAGATCGGCGAGGTTCGAGAATTAATGCGAACCGGCGGCACCGAGCTTTTAGTGATCCAAGGCGAGGCAAAAGAATTTTTGATCCCGTTTGCCGAGGCCATCTGCGTCGAAGTCGATATTGAGAGTAAGTTGATAAAGATCGATCCGCCGGAAGGACTTCTTGAATTTTAGATTTCAAATTTGAAATTTGAGATCAAAAGAATTTAAGAGAGTCATGAAGATCGACGTTCTAACAATTTTTCCCGAATTCTTTGACGCTGTCTTCGATTTCGGGATAATTCGCCGGGCTAAGCTCGCGGATATTGTTGAGATAAACGTTCACGACATCCGTGAATTTACTACGGACAAGCACAGAATGGTCGATGACCGGCCATTTGGCGGCGGTGACGGGATGGTTTTGAAGCCGGAACCGATATTTGCCGCAATTGAAAATTTGATTGGGACGAGTGATCGTGAAGAGTATCCGCAAGGAACGCATGTCGTGCTGCTCTCGCCGCAAGGAAAGCCTTTCATTCAGGCGGACGCACAGAGTTTTGCTGACAAAGCAGAGCATATTGTCTTCATCTGCGGCCGCTACGAGGGCGTCGATGAACGGGTGAATGAGACACTCGTGACGGACGAGATCTCAATCGGCGACTATGTTTTGTCGGGCGGTGAACCCGCAGCGATCGTGATAGTTGACAGCATTGTCAGACTTTTGCCGGATGCATTGGGAAGCGATACATCGGCGGCGAACGATTCGTTTTCGGATGGATTGCTCGATTGCCCGCATTATACGCGGCCCGCTGAGTTTCGCGGGATGGCAGTTCCCGAGGTTTTATTGAACGGCAATCATGCCGAAATAGAGAAATGGCGCCGCTCAAAGGCGCTCGAAAAAACCCGATCTATTAGAAAAGATCTATTAACAGGAGAAAATGGTGAAATGTAGCCGGTATATACCGCCTACCTCTGGCCGAAACTAAAATGAATAGACTAGATTTTGTCGAAAAGACACAGCTCAAAGATAACGTACCTACATTTCAGCCAGGCGATACGCTTCGCGTAAGCGTCCGCATTAAGGAAGGCAACAAAGAACGCCTCCAGGCATTCGAAGGCATCTGCATCGCCATCAAACACGGCGGCGTTCGCGAAACCGTCACAGTCCGTAAGGTCAGCTTCGGCGTTGGCGTCGAGCGTATATTCCCGCTGCACGCGACCGTGATCGATCACATCGACGTGGTTCGCCGCGGTAAAGTTCGCCGTGCGAAGCTCTATTACCTGCGTGACCTTCGTGGTAAGGCAGCTCGTATCAAGGAACGCGATACACGCGCTAAGAAAGTACAGCCGGGCAAGTAGTCGGCTAAATCATTAGACAATGCGAAACGCGGGAAAATTGGATCCGATCAGTGCCACTGGATCCGATTCCCGCGTTTCGCTGTTTAATGACTTCGAGGTTTCGGGAATCGGGCTTGTTTTTGAGGAACAAGCTTGGTCAGAAGGTTACAAGTTTGTGGCCGGGCTCGATGAGGTCGGTCGCGGTTGTATTGCCGGCCCAGTTGTTGCGGCAGCCTGCATTCTAGATCCCTCAAAGACTTTGCCAGAGGGGCTCAACGACTCAAAAAAACTTACTGAAGCCACGCGGGACGAGATCGCGGCTCAATTAAAAGATACGTGCCTCGCCTACGCCATCGGCCAGATCGAGGCGGACGAGATCGACCGCATCAACATTCTCGAAGCCACGAAAAAGGCAATGCTAACCGCCATCGCTTCGATCACTCCATCCGCTGATTTCCTTCTAATCGACGCTCTTTATCTGAAGCATTCTCCGCTTCCGCAAAAGTCCATTATCAAAGGCGATTCCATCTCAGCCTCGATCGCCGCCGCATCGATCCTCGCTAAAACCTATCGCGACGATCTGATGAAAACGTACGATACCGAATATCCGCAATACGGCTTCGCCGGGCACAAAGGCTACGGCTGCTCGTCACACTATGACGCGATCCGAGCACATGGCCCTTGCCCCATTCATCGAATGTCATTCAGAGGCGTGTTAGACGTCAAAGCCGACCCAACTGGTTTATTTTGAACAATATATCATTCTGCTGGATTTTGGCGTGAATTCCTATTAAAACTCAAACCATTCTGTCGGACTTTTGGGCTGCGAGAGTGAGATCTTTGTTTCAGCTCTGAATAACGGAGGCCGCATTTGCAGGGCGATCTCAGCGGTGATGCGGGCGAGGTTTGGCTCGTTGGCACGCTGCGACAGGTGTGCGAGAACGATATGACGGGCACTGCCGTCGAAATCGTTCGTGAGCCAGTCGGAGAGGTCTTCATTTGAGAGATGGCCAGTGTTGGACATGATGCGCTGCTTGAGATCCCAGGTATAAACTGAGCAAGCCCTGAGCATGTCTCGACTATGGTTTGATTCGACCACTAAGCCGTCGCAGCCTTTTAACTTCTCCTTTATTAGCGTAGAAATATGGCCAAAATCCATTAGTGTTCCGACCTTTACACCATCTTTTTTAGCAACAAAGCCAAAATTATCCACCGCATCATGCGGAACGCTGAACGGTTCGAAATCTATGTCTCCAATTCGGAATTCGCGGGTCGATTCAATTGCCTGCGTGCGATCCCTGAGAGCTACTCGTCGTTTCGACGATTCGCTATCGCCATTTTGTCCACCGGCTTTTGTGTCGTAGAAAGCATCTTCAGTAATTCGGGAGATATATACCGGGCAATTGACGGTTCCCATCAGAACCCGCAATCCGCCGATGTGATCACCGTGTTCGTGAGTGATCAAAATACCGTCAAGCTTGTCTGGAGAAACGCCGACCTCGGCAAGCCGCTTTACTATCTCACGCGCACTCATTCCGGCGTCGACGAGTACATTCGTCGTCTCGCTCGAGATTAGCACCGCATTACCGGTAGAACCGCTGCCAAGAACTGTAAATCGCATAATTGGTGAGCAGGCAACTTGCCCGCACGACCTGACGTTTAATCTTCACCCTGAAATCGCGATCTCAACGCACTTGCCATCACGCGGCGTGAGATAATATTGGGAACATAACTACCTAGAAACGCTCCGATCTTGTTAACGACACCAGATACCACCTTAACGCGACCGCTTCGAACGGCACGCATCGCCGTTTCCACAACATCCTCGACTGTTTGCTGGCCTTTCACCTGGATCGGCTTCTCAATTCCGGACGCGGCAAAGAAATTCGTCTTCGTCGAACCCGGGCAAAGAGCCAATACCTGAACTCCGTATGGGCGATTCTCTTCCGCGATAGCCTCTGAGAACGACGATACAAATGCCTTTGTAGCCGCATACGTTGCCATGAAGGGTATCGGCTGAAATCCGGCAGCGGATGACACGTTGATGATCGTACCGCTCTTTCGCTCCCGCATCGGTTTCAGATAAGCGTGCGTGAGAGCGACGAGTGCTGCAATGTTCAACTCTATCATCTGGAGTTCGTGATCCACATCGAGCTTTGCAAAATCACCGACCGATCCGAAGCCCGCGTTGTTGATCAGCCAGTCGATCTCGAGGTTATGCCGTTCCGTTTCCTTAAACAGCATGAGATCGGCGTTCGGTTCGGCGAGGTCGAGGACGACGTAGTGGGCCATGATGTCGTGCTTGAGCATCAGCTCGTCACAGAGTTCGTGCAGGGCCTTCTCAGAGCGGGCGACGAGGACAAGGTTATGCCCCTCAGCCGCGAGCCGCCGTGCAAAACCTTCGCCAATACCGCTCGACGCACCTGTGATCAATGTTGCTTTCATAGGTCGTCGTCAGTCTCCGCAGCGGGCAGAAACGAAAAATAGACTGACCAAGCCGCTCCGATCACGATCACTGCAGTTCCAACAAATCTCAGAATCCCCGCTACGGTCTTGGTCGAGCCCAGCATGCCGAAATGGTCTAGCATGTAATTCCAATCGTGAAAACTTCCCTCGCTTCCGGTAAGTCCACTCGTCAAAACAAGCTGCATCACGACGGCGTCGGACGCATAGATCCATACATTAAGAATACTCTGCCCAACCCACATCGATACTATGGCCGCCGAATAATAGCTTCGCTGCCAAATAAAATAACCGACAAAGATCAGCGGCACGATCACCTGAAACAGCGAGCCGCCCGCGATCATCATAAACTCGCCAAAAATGCGGAACAGCAAATGGCCGAACTCATGGATCGGCAGGTCGACCATGTCGAGAAAGCTGCCGTTCATGGGAGCGTAGGCGATCGAGAGGAAATAAATACTCAACAGGATCGCAAGGATGAGTTTTGGAATATTTGGCCGCATCTTTAAGTAGGGTTTCCGGCGTAGAACTCACTCCGTGAGATCGCATACTGCACACAGTCCATACCGTAGTGCGGCATTAAACCTTCGTATTTCATCCCGCATTTTTCCATTATCCGCCATGAACCAGTGTTATCCGGATCAGCGACCGCAACGATACGCTCCAGCCCTGCGGTCTCAAATCCATACTTGAGCCAGGCCTTTGCACATTCATAACCGTAGCCCTGACGCCAATATTTTTCAGCCAAATTGTACCCGACCTCGATCTCGCCGCTATCCTCAAGCGGCTGCAAACCGCTGGTTCCGATCCGCTCGCCGGTTGATTTCAACGTCATGACCGAGAAGCCGAAGCCGTACTTCTCATGGCACTCAAGGTAGAATGGCATACGCTTGGTGATCGCCTCGGCGTTCTGCATTTCGATCCCGCCCATGTATCGGTAAACAGCGGGAACGGACCGCAGTTCGATCAGCCATGGCAGATCTTCGGGGACTATTTTCTCGACTATCAATCTCTCAGTTTCGAACATATAAAAAAACGGAAGAAAATTTTGCAGTACCTCGTCTAATTATCGACAAATTAACCAAAAAGGACAAAAAACTATGAATAATTTGATCGAGAACCGAAGAGATTTCCTACGACAAGCAAGTATGGCAGCTTTGGCGTTGCCGCTTTTGATCGGCTGCGAGGGCCGGTCATTTGCGGGCGATCCGCCAACGGATGTCATAGCCAGGATCAGAAAAAATGCTAAACCTCGCGGCACCGAGGGAATGGGGGCGATCGACGTGCCGGATACTGTATCGTCGAAAGTAATTTTCGAGACCGCGCCTGACGATGGCGAGCCGATGATCATTGGCGGAACCGTGTTCAAGCCTGACGGTAAAACACCTGCTCCAAACATACTTGTCTATTTTTACCACACCGATAAATTCGGCATCTACGGCCGCGAAGGCCAGCCCAAGCATGGCCGTTATCAGGGCTGGATGTTGACCGATGCAAACGGGCGATACGAATTCACCTCGATCCGACCGGCCTCCTATCCGAATTCGACCATCTCACAACACGTACACATGACCTTGACCGGAACCGACTTTCGCGAGGACTGGATCGACTCGATCCTGTTCGAGGGTGACAGATTCATCACCGCCCGCGAGCGCGAAGAATCAGGAAAACGCGGCGGCTTCGACCCCATCGTTAGGCTGGTAAAAGGCAAGGACGGCATCTTTAGATCAACAAGAAACATTCAACTCGCCAACGCTTAGGCGAATCTAGTGAAGCAGCGATATCACAAATATAGGAGACGGAATAGAGTTATGAGATATGTATTCGTGGTGATCTTGTGGGGTGCGTTTATCCCGATCGCGATAGTTTCTTGTCCGAGGACTGATGCCATTCACGTCACAAAGGAAATTTCAGCGGCTAATGGAAGAATAGTGCCGTTGACAGATATGGCGACTGCCCGGGCTGCACACACGGCGACTTTTCTCAATGACGGCAGGGTTCTGATCGTCGGTGGTTTTAGGAACGGTGGTGCGAGTCTGAATCAAGCCGAGATGTTCACGCCGGAGACAGTTAAGTTTACGGCGGCGGGCAGTCTAACCATCGCCCGAGCGGGCCACACGGCGACGCTTTTGCCGGACGGAAAGGTTTTGATCGCTGGTGGGTATGACGGCACGTATCTCGATAGTTCTGAGATATTCGATCCGAAAACCGGAACGTTCTCACGCGGCGGCCGGCTGACAATGCCGCGAAGTGAGCACACTGCAACCAAACTCTCAGATGGCAGGATCTTGCTTGCCGGCGGTGTTGGCACCGGATGGACATTTCTCGCTGATGCCGAGATCTACGACCCGAAGACCGGGCTATTCACATCAACGGGAAGAATGACCGTTCCCCGCGAATCGCACACTGCCACGCTCCTGCACAACGGCAAGGTTCTCATTACCGGCGGCCACAAAGACCGTCGATCTGCGATGACCATCTACTCCAGCATCGAAACATACGACCCCGTCCAGGGCATCTTTCAGGCGAGCGGAGATCTTACAATTAAACGGCATAAGCATGACGCGGTGCGGCTAAGCGACGGCCGTGTCCTGATCTCCGGCGGTTCCGATGAGCGAGATTCTCGTGGGGCTTACAGATCACTGGAGATATTTGATCCGCTGTCGGGGCGTTCCCGGAAGGCCGCCGATACCATATCCGCCCGGTACAAATTGAACGGGGCGGTCATTCCGCTCCGCAATGGGAAAATACTGCTCGCGGGCGGTTCTGATACAGCGGAGATATTCGACCCGATCTCGATGAAAGTCACGCCGGTCAACGGTAATTTCGGCTCCGCACGCCTGTTTACCACGGCGACCCTTTTGAAAGACGGACGCGTCTTGATCGCGGGTGGTTATGACCAGGCAACGCAGGTGGGGAACGGTACGTGGATCTTCGCTTCGGGCGACGCAAAAATGGAGTAGAATTCAAAAGAACGACGATGGAGCGGCTCGCCCAGATGACCCAATTTCCGACGAACCGAGACTTGCTGGCTGCCTGCAAAAGCGGTGACCGCGAGGCAATGCACGATCTCTACGTCGGGAATCAGCGGCGAATCTTCTCCGTTGCCCTGAACTATTTCGGCGGCAACCGCGATCTGGCCGAGGACATCACTCAAAAGGTGTTCCTGAAACTGTTGTCAAAGATCGATTTTCGCGGCGATTCGGAATTTACAACCTGGCTCTACCGCATCACCGTCAATGCGTGTACCGACGAGGCCCGCAAGATGAACCGGTTCGTCGATCTCGCTGGCGTCTTCACATTTGGCGAGCCGCGTGGCAGCGAGGTGCAGCAGTTGATGGCCGAAACAGAAGAGCTGTCGGCATCGGTCCAGCGAGAGGTTGCCCGGCTGAGGCCCAAACTTCGCGAACCGATCGTCCTCAAATACGTCGAGGGCCTGTCGTATCAGGAGATCGCTGAGGTTCTCGAATGTTCGATCGGCACGGTGGCGTCGAGGCTCAATCGCGGGCACAAAACGCTGGCGTCGAGGCTAGGCCATTTGAAGAGTGCAATTTAGGTTCTGATGAAACAGAAGCATTACAGATCACAAATGTCGGCGTTCGTTGATCGCGAATTGTCCAAGGCTGAGCAGCAGGAGATCGCCGAGCACCTACTGCTGTGTGCCGACTGTCGCAGCGAGCACGACCGCGTCAAGCTCGGAGCTGCTTTCGCAAGCCAGCTCCAGCGTTCCGATGCTCCGGCAAATGTCTGGAACGCGATCGAAAGCTCTCTCGATAACAAACGCTCTCCGCAGATGACGCTTATTCCGGAGGCCGCGCTCGGGATCAGGAATTTTGCGGGGTACGCGGTCGCATTAGTGGTGGTCACGGTTTTGGTGTCGGCGGCGTATTTCACGCTTTTCCGTGGCACCCGAGAACAGGCTCTGCAAGATGTTTCAGATCTACCCGAAAAGATCGCTCAACCGCAGCCCGAGATAGCCGTTGTTCCCCCGGCAAATCTCATTCAGCCGACTGCCAACATACCACCAGCGAACGGCAATACAAATACTGGTTCTAATTTTCAAATAACTACTGCCGCTTCCGTTCCGGCATTTGAGTTCGAAACGCTCTCTGGCAGTCCAAAAGTAGGTGCGGCTTCGACAAACAATCGACTTGCCGTTGGCGACTATATGGAGACCGACTCGATATCAAAAGCCCGGATCGAGGTTGCTGACATCGGCAACGTCGAGGTTCAGCCGAATTCGCGGGTCAAACTCGTCGGCACAAATCCAAAACAGCATCGCCTCTCGCTCGAACGCGGTGTTCTCGAAGCCCGCATTATTGCCCCGCCGCGTTTATTCATCGTCGATACGCCATCGGCGGTCGCGGTTGACCTCGGCTGTGCGTACAAGCTCGAGGTGGACAAGGCTGGCAATAGCTATCTGCATGTCACTAGCGGTTTTGTGGCACTGGAGCGCGGCGGACGCGAATCGATCGTTCCCGCGGGAGCGATGTGTCTGACAAAACGAGGTAAAGGTTTAGGTACGCCATTCTCCGCTGAAACCAACGAGAGATTTCGTGCAGCACTTGAGCGTTTTGATTTTTCAAATGGCGGCAGCCGGGCAGTGAGCGAGATGCTTGAGAATCGCAATTTCTACGACATGATCTCGCTTTGGCATCTGCTTTCACGAGTTCAGAAAGCGGATCGTGAGAAGATCTTCGACGCTCTCGCCGCCTACGTAAGCCCGCCGGCCGATGTCACACGAGAAGGCATCCTCTCGCTCGACAAAACCATGCTCACGTCCTGGAGAACCGAAGTCGAACGCGTGTGGTTCGAATGACTGGAGCGGCAAGCATCCTTGCTTGCCAACGCCGGTACCGCCGGCGTAAAAAAGCATCATTGTAATTTTCAAATAACTATGATTCTCCACGTCCTCAAGGCAAGCCGCTTGCAGGCGAGGGCCGCCTGCGTTCCCAGTTATGGCGACAGCCTGGAAATTTTCCATTTCTCGTCAACCAACTCGTAAACGATCCGGTCATGCAGACGGCTTTTACGACCCTGCCAGAATTCGATCCGCGTTGGCGTTACGCGAAAGCCGCCCCAGAAGGGTGGACATGGTACGTTGCCGTCCGCAAATCGTTCCCTGACTTCGGCAACCCGGCTTTCCAACTCTTCCCGGTTCACTAACTCTTTGCTCTGGTTCGATGCCCAAGCGCCGATGCGGCTCTCAAGTGGGCGTGAGGCAAAATAGTCTTCTGATTCCTGCCACGATGCTCTTTCGGCGGAGCCGCTAATGATTATCTGACGTTCGAGATCGGGCCAGAAGAAGTGGAGCGAAGTGTGCGGGTTAGCGGTTAGTTCCGTTCCTTTGCGGCTTTCGTAATTAGTGAAAAAGACGAAGCCGTTCGAATCAAATCCTTTCAGCAAAACAACTCGCGACGAAGGCTTTCCCTCCGTATCTACCGTCGAAACTGTCATCGCCGTTGGTTCAATGACCGCGGAATCCATTGCCTCACTCATCCATTTTGCGAACTGAGCGAACGGATCGGAATCGACGCTCGATCTCGAGAGTTCCGTCAGCGAGTAGTCACGGCGTAGGTCGGCGAGTTCCATTTAGATCTTGTGTACCAGCAATCCGTCTTTAAGTTTCGGCTCGAACCAGGTCGATTTTGGCGGCATTATCTCGCCCATGTCCGATACGGCGAAGAGGTCGTCCATCGTGGTCGGATACATCGAGAAAGCGATCGCGGCCTCACCGGCATCGACCATTTTGACCAGCTCCGCCGTACCACGGGCTCCGCCGACAAAGGCGATTCTCGTATCCGTTCGCGGGTCGCCTATTCCGAGGATCGGCGACAGAATGTAGTTTTGCAGGATACTGACATCGAGTCCGGTTATGGCATCGAGGTCCGGTTTATCTTTTGGATTGAAACGCAGCTTGTACCACTGTTTGCCGAGATACATGTTCATTTCGCCGGGCTGATCCGGCGTATCTTCGACAGACTCGACCAGAATAAAATGCTCGCGGATAGCCGCAAAGAGCGTTTCGTGGTCGTGGCCGTTCAGATCTTTCACCACGCGATTGTAGGGCAAGATGTTGAGATCTTCGGACGGGAACATTCCGGCTATGACGAAGTTATACTCTTCGTTTCCGGTGTGGTTAGGGTTTGCCTCTCGCATCTTGTCGCGAGCTAGTTTCGCACTTTCGGCACGGTGGTGGCCGTCGGCGACATAGATGGCGGGCAGCTCGGCAAATGCCTTGACCCACACGTCCGTATAAGGCATCCGCCACACCGTCTGCTCGACATTTTGAGGGCAGCTAAAATGATATATCGGCTCGCCTGTGACAGCATCGGCTATCAGGTCGCGGATCGTATGGGTATTTCGAAAGGCGAGAAAGATCAAACCGGTTTGAGCTCCCACGGTCAGCATGTGGCCGGTGCGGTCGGCGACCTTATCGGGACGCGTTTTCTCGTGTTTTTTGATCAGCCCGGCGTCATACTCGGCGATCGAGCAGCAAGCGACAACGCCCGTCTGCGACTGTTCGCCGTCCGTAAGCCGGTAAACATAGATCGCGTCCTCACTATCCTGTACCAGCGTACCTGAACGTATAAATTCTTCCAGATTCTGCTTTGCCCGCTCGAAGACCGTCTCGCTTGATGGTATTTCTGACTCAGGATACTCACCTTCCGGCCGTGTGACGCGCAGGAAACTCAGCGAATTACCTGCGATCAGCTCACGGACCTCGCTGTCATAAATAACGTCATACGGCACGCAAGCGACATACTCTGCCTTGTCTGCCGGCGGGCGAATCGCCTTAAATGGCTTAATTATCGACATAATCCTTACTCTTAATAGGTTGAGCGGTTTCCGTTTATCAGCTCGTCGAGCTTTTTCTCGCTGTCCTCGACATCTTTGATCATCTGATCGGCGTAACCCTGTTTGTCGATCTTCCAGACGCCGTCTTCGCGGACGAAAGGCACGGTTTCCCAGCTTCCGTAAGAGTTTTTGACCTGTATGCTCGCTTTGTCCGCATCTACCTTTTCGTTGCGATATTCGACGGCGGTCTGTTTTTCGCTTAACAATGTCTCGCGTTTTACGATGTCATCGACCGTCACGCCCTGGGCCTTGGCCTCTTTCTCATGCATTTTGATGGTCGCGTCGGAGAGAAGCAGCTTCATCGTCGTGTAATCTTTCGCCTTTAACGCCTTGATATAGGTCATAAAGGTTTCTTTGGGCGTAGCGGGACGCTGCGGCGTGCAGGCGGCGATGGAGATTGCCAGGGAAAATATTAGAAGTCTTGACCAGTTACGCATTTTACAGATACCTTTGAACCAGAGTAATCAAAACCTTAATTATAGCTCAAAAGCAGGGAGTCAAAAACGAATGGAACGCAAAATTCTCGATACCGATCAGCTCACCGATACCCTCAAAACATTGGATGGATGGATCGCCGACGGCGTTCTGCTCAAGAAAAGCTTCAAGTTTGCCAATTTTGCTGAGGCTCTCGATCACGTAAATCGCATCGGTGTGCTGGCTGAGGCCGCTGACCATCATCCGGATATCACCTTCGGCTGGGGATACGCGGATGTTGTCCTGACAACCCATGATCGCGGCGGTATAACTGACGTCGATGTGGCTCTCGCACGTAAAATTGACGAACTATAACTAAAATCGTCTCACTTGCAAGGACAAAGTGAGACGGCTTAAATCCAGCGTGATCAACTATTTGCCGGGGAAAATCGTCTCACTTACAAAATACATCCGGCTGATGTGAGACGATTTTTCGATATAGAGCTGACGAACTGCAATGAGGTAGGTTTACTTAATTATCACCTCATCCACAAATATCCACGGGTCGCCGCCGGCACCGAGGTGCCATGATGGGATCTTGCCGAAATTGTGTGCCCGAATACGGACAAATCTAGCATTTACGGGTGCGATCTTTTGAACAAATTCACTGACGCTTCCCTTTGTGATGAGCGTGTCGAAACCGGGCTTCCAGTCGGCGACCTTTGTGAATGTTATGCCGTCCATCGAGGTTTCGACCTCAATGCGGTCGGGCATCCAGATCCACGAACCTGCTGACTGTAGAAAGCTGCCACCGACTTCGCTGACCTTTGTTTCTCTTTTAAGATCGATCACAGCCTCGAACGGTTTGCCCTGGTAGCCTTGCCATTCGCCGGAGCCGAAATTGACCGTGCCGCGAATGCCGTCGATGATGCCGTCTTCGCCGCCGCCGGTGTACTGCGTGCTGTACGGGTTTGTGAGCTTGACGGTCCAGTCATTTGGGCGTTTGAGGACGACAGACTCTGCGATCTTTGAGCTGCGTTTACGATCGTCGATAGCGATGGCCTTGACGGTGGTGGTTTTATCGACGGTGAATGGCTTGGTGTATTCGAGCTTTGGTTCGCTGCCGTCGGTGGAATAGAGAAGCTTTGCGTCAGTTGCCAGCAAATGTATCGACACCGTCGCGGTTCCCTGAAATGTTCGCCCGCCGGCATCGATCACTGGCACAGCGACAAAACCGCCGCCTACCTCAGAGAATGAAAATTCCGTGAACCAATCCTTGACCGGTTCCTTAGCCATTTCGAATTCTAGCGTTCCGCCTTTCGTTAGGTCGCGGTGTTGGAACGATGTCGAGCGATGAGCTTTACCGTCTAATTTTAGAGATCGAACGTACGCATTTGCTCCCGCATTCGGAGCCTTGATCGTGAATACCTTGCCATTTTCGAGCCTTATCTTCGCCTCGGGGAAAAGCGGTGCTCCGATGTCGTAAACCGCTCGAGACGGATTGACCTGGTAAAACCCGAGCGAGCTGAGAATGTACCACGCCGACATTTGGCCGCAGTCTTCGTTGCCGATCAGGCCGTCGGGCGTTGGTTTGTAGAAATCATCCATGATCCGCCGCACGTAGCTCTGGGTTTTCCACGGCTGATTTACGTAATTGTAGAGATAGGCGATGTGATGCGAAGGCTCGTTGCCGTGGGCATACTGGCCGATGAGGCCCGTTATATCGGGCTGGAATCTGCCGGTCAGTTTCTGATCGGTCGTGAAAAGCTCGTCGATCTTTTTCGCAAGATTGATCTTTCCGCCGTGCAGCTCAGCCAGCCCCGCGACATCGTGTGGTACGAAGAACGAATACACCCACGAGTTCCCCTCGGTAAAGTGAAACGTCACCTCGTTCGGAGCAAACGGCTCGACAAAACCGCCATTCCGACGCGGCCGCATAAAGCCGGTTTTCGGGTCGAACAGGTTGCGGTAATATTGCGAGCGGGTGAAATATTCCGCGGCCTCTTTCTCCAGCCGGTCATGGCGCTGGCGGCCCGCCGGGCTCATGTCCTTCAAATTTTCCCGCATCAGCGACTGAGCCATCGTCGCGATGCAGTAATCGTTGTAGGCGTACTCGAGCGTTTTAGAAACACCCTCGTTATCGTCTTCAGTGGAGATAAAACCTTTCGATTTATAACCTGCGAGCCCGTGATGATCGAGATTGGCGGAGTGTTTGGCGGCGGTGTAGGCTTTCTCGTAATCAAATCCAGTCAACCCCTTTGCCATCGCGTCGGCGATGACCGAAACCGAGTGATAACCGATCATCGTATCCGTCTCGTTCGCCGCGAGTTCCCAAACCGGCAAACGCCCGCCTTGTTCGTATTGGCGGATAAACGTATTGATAAAATCTACGGTCCGTTTCTGATCGATGATCGTATAAAGCGGATGAGCCGCGCGGAACGTGTCCCAGAGCGAGAAAACGGTATATTGATCGCCGGGAGCGCGGACACTCTTGTCCGCCCGTGCTTCTGAATT
>JBGSQW010000118.1:0-5689 GCA_041737885.1 Pyrinomonadaceae bacterium
CGGCTTCTGATAGCCCTTCAATAAATTGTCAATCAGCTCGTTGTCCAACAACTCTTTTTCTTTGGTCATTTTTTCTCCTCCGCCAAACCTATCTCATTCGGCTTTCAATGACCATTTACACAAAATAATTTACACCCTCGATAGTCCCTTTGTCGGTCACACAAGACGTCTTTCAACGATAGATCCTTTCGCCGTTAAAATCTTGCCATGCCTTCTCAAGTTCGACCGCTTCCACATTAGTGCGCGGTTGAACGACGAGTACGATACCGCCTTTCTTCAATCCGTTTTCGTAGTGCTTGACCGTTTCTTCGGGAATACCTGCACCTACAAGGCCACCAATGAGGCCTCCCACCGCACCTCCGGCCCCCGCTCCGGCAATAGCCGCCGCCAGCGGACCGAGAATTACAAGATTTAAGCCAGGGATAAGGATGGTCGTTCCGAGCGCAGCGATCGCAGCGACGATCGCCCCTGCCGTACCGCCAAGAGCTGCTCCGACTCCCGTTCCCTCTGCCGCTTTGCTGGTCATGACCGATGTATTTCCATAGAAGCTTGTGCGCGATTCTTCTGACATCAAGACACTGATCTGATCTCGAGTAAATCCGCGATCCAAAAGTTCTTGATACGCATTCTCAGCCGCTCCGCGGTCGTGAAAGAGTACCGACATCATGTTCTTTTCATTCGTTGTTGATTTCATGTTCTTTATTATTACCTCCGTTGTATATATAGTTTCTCCCTGCACTGATCTAACTGCGTTTTCCCAGCCTCTCGTCCACAATTTGGAGGTTGTTGGTCACGCCAAAAGCGCCTGAGACGCCCCGTGCCAGGATGTTGGCCAAATTCGAATCCGCTTTGGTATCCACGAAACCTTCAAGAATAATCCTGCCGTTCTTAACGATTATCCTGATTGACGGATTTGTTCCTAGAAAGTTATAGAAGAGGTTACCGCCCCGATTCGTGAGTGTTTGTAGAGTCCGCAGGCGAATCCGGTCGTCATTCGGTGACAGCGGTAAAACTTCGATGTTATTTATGACGCTCCGCACGCCGTCGACGTCCGCTACAACGCTCTCGGCGTCCGACTTAGTAATAGGACGGCGTACATAACCACTAAGGGTTACCGTATCCCCGTTCAACTGATACCCTATCGCGTCGAAGACGCCGTAATAAGGAAGGGATAAAATCTCACTTCGAACTTCTCGTTCGACCTTAGAATCCCCATGGTAAATACCGATCTGAGCTTCCGCCGTCCCAACCCCAATGCCGATTACTGCCGCGATGGCAATATTGATGAATAATCTTCTAAACATAATTTTTTCTCCCCTTGTTCAAATAAAAAATGGTTCGATCCGCGTTCTTAACCGCTACGGGCGGTAGTGGTCGTACAATTTTTGCTCATACTCATGCATGCCGATCAGGGACGGGTCATATTCAGGAGCCTGCTTAATCTTCTCTCTGGTAAGATGAACGAATAACTTTGACTCACCCCAGCTCACGCGCTCGATCCGTTGTGCGTCGACCAAGACTTTCTTGCCCGGCCACCAGTTTTTGGTGTCAACGACCATGTATCGGATGGCCCAACTCTCATCATCAATTATGAAGTCTTCTACATGACCGATGTCGCCATCGGTCGCTTCAATGTAATAACCGATGACCTCATTCGTGCTACGCAAGTTAGGGTCGCCCTGTTCTTTCGCCCGCACCGCTTCAGTCGCAGCCCCGGTCCCGGCGGCCCCGTCCACCCTATCGGCATATCCGATCCGCGTGGCCCGGACAGTCGTCCCCAGCGGATATGCTCCTGCGCCCCACAGACCGCCGCCGTACCAATATGGCGAATAACCGTAATAGTTAAAATAGTCGGTCTCGTGTTGGCGCGAGACGGGTTTGTCTGTGTCAATGTCGGGGCTATTTTGTATTTGCTCTTTTGTTAGCGAAACGTTGATCATCTCCGCTGCTCGGTAGGCACCGCTAAGAGCTAGGGGCGAGACAAGCACGTGGCGGCCCGGTAACCAGTTGCCCGTATCCACCACAAGATATCTGACCGTCCAAGTGTCGTCATCAAAAAAGAATTGAGCGACGCTTCCAATTTCGCCATCTTTCGCGCTTATACCATGGCCTTTTAATTTATTTACACTTTGTAACATTTCTTATTTTCCTCCTTGGTAATCATGATTCCGTAAACATCATTTTTTTTGTGCTGGTCACTGAACGAATCGTGAATCATTTTCGTTTGTATTTCTGCTTCAAACTCTTCACCGTTTACCGGTAAGAAGGTACGGGTATCCATCAGCATACCCGTCACCGAACATTCACTATTTTGTGCCAACTGTCTTAGTTACCACGGGTTTATATGTCCACGTCCACCTCGTATTACTCCTTAGAGCCATCTCACGCAGACTGGATTTGACCTGCCACCAATCGCTCATAAGACGCGGGGACATAAGGTTATGGGTCGTCAAAAACGAATCGATCAGCATCCCCTGTTTCACTATTCGATCAATGTCGGGACTCGTGATCGGCTCAGCTTTGTCGACCCGATCCTCTAATTCTTCGATATTGTCTTCGAACTTGGTGAAGAGCAAATTTACCTCATCTTCCAGCTTACTGCCATCCAGTTTGCTGGTATCAAGCGCATAATCGAGGCTATCTCCAAATTCGTCCGCACGATACCTGAGTCGGTCGAAAATCGGCCCGACGCGCGCGGTCGCGTAAAATGGGTTGGCGTTCGCCGTCCACACCCAAACGACGTTGTGTCGTTTAGCGATAGTGTCCAGCGTGTTTCTAACCTGCATCCAATCCCGATGGGCCGCCTCTGACGCGGGAACTTTCGCCATTATTTCTTCGATAATAAGTGCCCGTCCGAGCAGGTATTCGATGTCGCTGGGTATGACCTGATTATTCGTGGCCCGGTCACGGTATCGGTCCGCAGCCATTTCAAAGCCCTGGACCAGAGAATTAATCTCGTCTTCGCGTACCGTGCCGTCGAGCCGGTTGCTGTCAAAGGCCGCGTCGAGACTTTCCTTAAACCAGTCGGTTTGGTTCTCTAGTCTCATTGCCGTCCTCATCATCATCGATTCCGCACTTGTCTGCGCTAAAACGCCGATACCGGCAAGTGTTGTCATCATCATTATTGCTAAAAGTATTTTTTTCATCTATTTCCTCCTTGTTCTAGGTGAATAAACCTTCTTCCGTGTTTATTCTCGAAGGCGCGCCGTGCATCGCCCGAGGCTAAAACGGCGCCAACCATTACTTGAGATCGCTTTCGCCGCGAGGATCGCCCGCATACACGCCGAAAAAGAGGATCACCACGGACAAAGCGACGATAAAACCACGACCAGGGCTCCGGCGCCTAGAAGGTATTTTTGTCTCCAGGATTTTTGCGATTTTGGAATTGTTTTCATTTGCCACCGTATAGCCCCCCTTAATCAACTCTTAAATGTCCTGTCCAGCCGTAAAACAGGGAGCATGTTATCTGCCAGTTAGTACCCTTTTCTTCGTTTCTTCGACTGATCGCCTACTCGTTATTTCGCTCTGTAATCCGCATCTCACCGAGCGTCGCTCGCAACTGTTCTTCTTTGCCACTACGTAAGATCGTAAGTGTGACTTCTGTACCGGGCGCGGTACTCGCAACACGGTTGCGTAGATCGTTGGCCGTGTTAACGGGTTCGCCGTTGAACGCAATAATGACATCCTCTCGCCGTATCCCTGATAGGGCGGCCGCGCTGTCGGTCTGGACGTCGCCCACGATCACACCCTTTACCTCCGGCAAGCTAAGACCCTTGGCGATATCGCTCGTGATAGCCTGTACCGTGATGCCGAGTTGACCGCGTCGAACTTGCCCTGTCTTTATCAACTGATCCATTACGTTTTTTGCCATGTTCGACGGAATGGCAAAGCCAATGCCAATATTTCCACCGGTCGGGCTAACGATCTGCGAATTTATACCAATGAGTTCGCCATTCGTGTTTATAAGTGCCCCGCCTGAGTTTCCCTGATTGATCGGCGCATCGGTTTGCAAAAAATCTTCGAAACTGCCGTCCGAAACACCGGTTGCCCGGCCCTTGGCGGATATGATTCCGGCCGTGACCGTTTGCCCGATACCGAGTGGATTGCCTACTGCGAGAGCGACGTCACCGGTCTCAACCTTATCCGAATCGCCAAGACTTAGAAGCGGCAGATCCGCAGCCTCAATTTTCAAAACGGCCAGATCCGATGGCGGATCCGAGCCGACAAGACGCGCATCAAATGTGCGGCGGTCGCCCAAAGCGACTTTGATTTCCTCGGCCCCGTCAACGACATGATGATTCGTTAGGACATAGCCATCCGCACTGACAATTACGCCCGAGCCAAGTCCAAGCCGCATCTGGGCAGGCGGAGCACTCCCGCGCGATGGAGTGTCGTCGCGAAACCGTTCACCAAAAAACTCCCGGAACCGCGGATCGCTACTGAATGGAAACTGTTGCGGAGC
Organism: Pyrinomonadaceae bacterium; assembly: GCA_041737885.1. Taxonomy (GTDB): domain Bacteria; phylum Acidobacteriota; class Blastocatellia; order Pyrinomonadales; family Pyrinomonadaceae; genus OLB17. Next base: position 4,463 of record JBGSQW010000118.1, read on the forward strand.
ACGCACTCGCCGGCCCGACTGTATAGTCACGACAGCCGGCATCACGCGTTTGACAACCGCTGCGTAAGAAACTCGAGTCGTATCTTGAGGAGCGGTCGAAGATTCTGTCATAGGGGCGGCGGGCTCGACCGAATTTTGGGATGCTTGAGAAGATGAACCCATCTGCGCGCACCCGGAGTTTGACAAGACCGCCATAGCCGTCATCAGCACGACGCAAAGATGCAGTTTTTTAGGGAATCTATCTCTCATAAAATAACCTCGATACTTTTGAAATCTCATATCATTCCGAGCACTAACTAAGTCCGGCTCGAGGGTCAGACGCCCTGGGCGGTTCAGCCCCTTAATTGCAGAAGCTTGAAATACAAGTCCGATAGCCGCTCTCCCGACGCGGGGTCATTTCTTGCCAGCATCGTGATGGTTTCGTCGCGGACAGCAAGTATTGGCTGTATCGCGTCTCTCTGTTGAGAGGTAAACGAGCCCTTTTCGCGTTCAACCTCCGTTCGAAGCTCCGTAAAAAAGTTGCTCGCCTCCTGCCTGGACAACTCGTATTCGCCGCGCCGTGCATTCAAAGCTGCAGTTGCTAGACTGTTCTGCAACGTCGCCTGACGCAATGTTAGCTGAGTCGCGTCTCGGTCATTCTCGGCAGTATTTGCCGACAGCCACATCGGCACGAAACCCAGTAAAAACAGTGCCAAGCCAATCGCCCCATAGATGCCGAAACGTTTTAGCTTCGCATCTCTGTCTTCGCTCACCACTTCGGTTCCCGAATTTAAATCGGCCTTTTCTCTAATGTTTACCATTTCAATACCCCCCTTCTAATGCGGCTAATGGCCGCATCGTCCCGTACATCACCGCCTACCTGCTACTAGTTTCACGACAAATAAAATACCCGCTACAAGCAGCAATATATGGATAAAGCCACTGGCAACATTGCCAGCGAAACCCAGAATCCATAAAACAAGCAAGATCACTAAAATTATCCAGATCATTTCCACCTCCTAGTTGGCACGAGGGCACAAAGCATCGTTTCTGCCTGCGTTTCTCCACGCAACTTGTTATCTCTATTAAGATTTTACCCGGCGAAAGCCCGGGTATCATCGGTGGCATCACTCACGGACGTGAGTATAATCACGTAGTCGATCGGAAGAGGGATAGGATTTGAAAGGAAGATAGGAGGATCAGTGGCTTAGAAATGGTCGGGTCTTTCACCAAGACTAAGGACTTATG
>JBGSQW010000134.1:0-27937 GCA_041737885.1 Pyrinomonadaceae bacterium
CCGTATAAACGCGGCGTGCCGTTTGAATGACATCAAGTATTCGCAGTTCATACACGGCCTGAATCTTGCCGAGATCGAACTTGACCGCAAGGTTCTCGCTGATCTCGCAGTCAAACAGCCCGATGCTTTTGCGACGATCGTCGGACAGGCGAAGGATGCTATCGGGAAACATCAGCAAGCCGCTGCGTAGTCAGTTTCCGGCGGTGAATTGCTATGCTTTTCATGGTGATCGAAAAGTTCAACAATAGCGATCCGCGTCCGATCTACGCACGCTTTCGCGACCACGGTAGAATGATGCCGGAAGGTCTCAAATACATCGATAGCTGGGTCGAAGCAAACTTTGACCGCTGTTTTCAGGTGATCGAATGCGACGATCCGGTTCTGTTTCAGGATTGGATCTCGAATTGGGACGATCTGATGGAGTTCGAGGTGATTCCGGTTGTGCCTTCGGCACAGACGAAGGAATTGATACTCTCGAAACTCTGATCCATTGAAATCAATATGTCGGAAGAAAGACGACAAGTTGAATTGATCCGCGAGGCGTTCGAACAGGAGTTCGGACGCTTTGCTGATTTGAGCGTTGACGGCCTCGCGATCGATGATGCCGAAGCTTTGCTGCGCGATGTGGGCGAGCTGAAGATCAAGCACACCGGAAAAAAATCGGCGATCGCGGGTGCGATGAAACTGATCGGCAAGGTTGCTCCAGAAGATCGCGGCACTTTTGGCCAGTTCGTCCAGTCCATCGAGAAGGACATTGCAGCGAAGATCGAAAGTATCGAGTCCGAATTGAGTGGCGTCATCGCCGCCGCGAAGATCGAACGAGAACGTCTCGATGTTACCATTCCCGGGCGACGGCCAAAAACCGGACATCTGCATCTCATCACGATCCTTCGCCAAAAGATCGAAGATATCTTCGTTTCGATGGGTTACGCGATCGAGGACGATCGTGAGATCGAGACGGATTATTACAACTTCGATGCTCTGAATATTTCAGAGGGTCATCCGGCTCGCGAATCTCAGGATACTTTTTACACGACCGATGGATTTGCACTGAGATCTCAGACTTCGACCGTACAGATCCGCGCGATGGAACGCCGTGGCGTGCCGATCCGAATCATCGCTCCCGGCAAGGTATTCCGCCGTGATACGCCTGACATGACCCACGTGCCCATGTTCCACCAGATCGAAGGCCTGTGCGTCGATAAGGGCATCACGATGGCTCATCTCAAGGGAACGGTTACCGAATGGCTCAAACGGCTGTTCGGTGAGGATACTATTACTCGGTTTCGCCCATCGTATTTTCCGTTTACGGAACCAAGTGCAGAATTCGATTTTTCGTGCTTCAAATGCCACGGCAGTGGAGTTTTCGAAGGCGAACGCTGCCGTCCATGCAAAGGCTCAGGGTGGATCGAGCTTGGCGGATCGGGAATGGTGCATCCTAACGTTCTACGCGAATGCGGCGTTGACCCGACAGTTTATTCTGGCTTTGCGTTTGGATTTGGGCTTGAGCGAATGTGTGCATTGATGTATTCGCTCGATGACATACGGTTAATGTTCGACAACGATGTACGGTTTTTGGAGCAGTTCAAGTAGTTTCTTAGGTATTTAGTCTAGCGATGAATATTAGTTATAACTGGCTAAAAGATCTGATCGACATCGATCTCTCCGCTGATGAGCTTGGGAAAAAGCTCACCAGCGTGGGATTAGCTGTGGAGGGCATTCATCTGCACGGCGATGATCTGGTGCTGGACATCGATCTGACGTCGAATCGGCCTGACTGCCTTTCGCATCTTGGAATCGCCCGTGAGATCGGGGTGATCGAAAATATTGCCGTCAAGGCACTAACATCGACGCTAGCCTCGCAGGCTGCGGACGATGGCCTTGTCACAATCGAATGCCCAGAGATTTGCCACAGATTTACCGCCCGTATCATCAAGAACGTCAATATTGGACCTTCGCCTAAGTGGCTGGTTGATCGGCTCGAGGCTCTTGGCGAGCGTTCGATCAATAATGTAGCTGATATTACGAATTATGTAATGCATGAGCTGGGTCAGCCGATGCATTCGTTTGATCTCGATAAACTTGCAGGTGGCCGTATCGTTGTTAGAAAGGCCAGAGCGGGTGAAGGGATCACTACACTCGATGAGGTTGAACGGAAGATCGACGATTCGATGGTGGTGGTCTGCGATGCCGAAAAGCCTGCGGCTCTGGGCGGCATCATGGGCGGGTTAGATTCGAGTATTACGGACGGAACTTCTAATGTATTACTTGAAGTTGCCTGCTTCGAAAGAAAGAACATCCGCACAACATCGCGAAAGCTAAATCTTGCAACAGAAGCGAGTTACAGGTTCGAGCGTGGCGTAGATATTGAGAATCTTGAAACAGCATCGAACCGGGCAACCGAATTGATCTGCGAACTTGCGGGCGGAGAAGCGGGCGAATTCATTGATGTGTATCCGACACGCCGCGAAAAAATCGAAGTCAGGTCAACCGATATTTCTGCCGCAGTCCGGCGGCTAACGGGACTTAATGTTGCACATGAGGAATCTGTAAGGATCCTCAATTCGCTCGGTATTACAGCGGTGGATGGCTCAGCCACGCAAGCTTTTGCTGGGCCATCCTGGCGGCATGACATACATATTGAGGAGGATTTGGTTGAAGAGGTCGCGCGGCACGCCGGATATCACAAAATCGCCTCTGAGCTGCCTCCAGCGTTTGGAGCGGGTGAGTATCAGCCAAGTGAATCACGCGAGAAAAGATTGCGTCAAACGCTCGTCGACGCTGGTTTCAACGAAGCTTTGTCGTATAGCTTTATCGATACTCGAAATGATGGAGTGTTCCAGACGATTCCCGACCTGGTTGTTGAATCGTTGAATGAGCAGTACGTTACACTTAAAGATTCGGTAATCGACGGCGCCGTACGTATGCGCCCTACCATTCTCCCGGGCCTTCTTGACGCAATTAGGTTGAATCTAAACCATCAACGACGTGACATCAAGCTTTTCGAGATCGGGAAGGTTTTCGCGGCGACGGCGGGTGTTGGTGCACTTCCAAATGAACAAAAGGCATTTTCTCTGGTGATGACCGGTGGCCAAACGTACGAGGGACGAGCCACGTCTTCGCGGCAGCTGGATTTTTATGATGCGAAGGGAGCTGTAGAAGGTGCTTTAGATTCGGCCGGTGCGAGGGAGATTACCTTCTCTACGGCCGAGGTCACGCATCTTCGACACGGGCAAACTGCGTCCATTCTGCTGAACGGCGTTGAGATCGGTTATCTCGGACGTTTGAACGACGAGATCGCGGGGGCCTATAAATTTAAGCAGCCGGTCTATGTTGCGGAGCTCAATCTGACGTTGGCCCTGACTTCCAACGCTGAAAGGGTGACCTACGAGCCTCTCGCTAAGTTTCCTGGCGTTAGTCGGGACGTCTCGTTTGTTGTAGATCGAAAGGTTCAGTTTGCTTCTATTGAAGCAATCATACGCAAGCCTGAATACGAGATGTGCCAAAGTGTTGTGTTTGTAGATATTTACGAAGGTAAAGGTTTAAAAGAACACGAACGTTCCATAACAGTTCGTTATCTATATAGAAGCGATGAGCGGACTTTGGTTGAGGAGGAAGTTGAGGCTCTGCACAATGAGATCATTGAAGCAACGGAGAAAGAACTTGGGATCAGTACCCGTTTTTAATAAAGTTGATGCATTGCTTGAAGTTTTCTGAAAAACTCAACATAATGTTTTCCACAGGCACTTGATTCGGAGACCGGTAGATGAACGCTTTAACGGGCATGGAAAAGTTCTCGCACCTCGAGGACAAGATCTATTTAACGATTGATTACGCGAAGAAAATGCGTGACGAGAAAGAGCGTCTGGAGCGCGAGTCCCATGAGTTGCGGAGAGATGCGGAAAACGCGATCGCAGAAAGACAGGCATCAGATGAGAAGGTAGCCCTATTGCTAGCTGAACGTGATACTTTCCAGCTAAAGGTTGACGCGATGCTCGAAGCGTTAGCTTTGCTTGATACGGATGTAGCCAAGGCAATTTCACGTTAGGAGATCGGAACCAGATGTCGGAACAAACGATCAGGGTTGAAATCTACAACCAGACATATAGCATTAGATCCGACGGAGACAATGAGTATATCCAGGATCTAGCTGGATATGTTGATGAGAAGATGCGAGAAATATCTTCTGGTACAATGACCGTCGATTCACTGAAAGTTGCAATATTGGCGGCACTGCATATAGCTGATGAGTTTTACCAACTGAAACATAATCAGGCTCAAATGGACTCTCAACTTGGTATTCGTAGTTCTGATTGCGCCGAGCGATTGGATCGCCTTCTAAAGTACCGAGAAACCGACCCGCAACCGACATGAGCACGTAGCTGAATTAAGACGAGACGATACTCGTCTTTTTTCTTTTAAAACTTGTTCTTAAAGGCTGAAACCATTTTGGATTCTGGCCAGATATGCTAGTATCCAAATTGGCGAAAGTTTTCACTGCGTTCCTCGTTTTGGACGCCATTACAATTGAGCCAACATATGAATGCCGGGAGGCTAATGCCGGTATCGGTGCGTTTCTCTACGCGAGCAAACGCCATAGCTACTGGCTCTGATGTTCGGAAGAACAGAAAGCCACCCACCTGTAAAATCAGGTTCAATTCATACGTCCCGACGGTCTCGCGGTCTACCTTCGCCATTAATCTCAAAAGGGCTGAACCATTCCGGTTCAGCCCTTTTTTATTTGTTGTTCGATCAGAATCAATGATCTTCTTTTTCTAGTTCTAACCGTATTGTTTCCGACATCTTTGCTGCCTCGAGAGCCAATGGAAGCTCTGATGCTCGAGCGTTAAGCTTTTTAAGTGCAATCTCAGAATCTGCCAGCCCACCTTGACGGCTCGTTGCTGCCTCGATCATTTGAAGTCTGGCCTGGGCTTCCGAGAGCATCAATTTCGCCTCTTCATTGATACGGGTTATCTTTTCAATATCTCTTCCGATCTCCTGTTGAAATTCCTCGGCCCTTTCGCTTTTCAACCGCTTCAACGACTCGTTTCTTCGTCTGGCTAGACTAAGTTCGCGATGTGATGATTTTACGATACGAGTCGCCGTCAGCCTCGACGCGAGAGTCTCCCGATAGGCATCTGCCAGTAAAAGATCACGTGCTTCGACGGCCTTAAGGGCCCGTTTTTCATTCGACTTCAGCTCATTTCGAAACCATCCGATCTCTTCCGCTTTGATTCCATTTGCGGCGATCCTTTCGCGCATCTCTTTCGTCCAAGTCGATCTTTTTTGAAAAAGAACGCCGGAAACGATCAGACCTGCTAGAAAACCGATCGCGGTGATTATCGCTCCGACAAAAAAGATCAAAGCCGCAGCCGGCGGCCCGCTTGCGGCAACTAGCATTAAAATAAACGTAACAACTGCAGGAACCGAAGTTGAAATAATAGGTGCGGCTATTCCAGCGAGCATTAATCGTTTTCCGCGTGCCAATTCTTTCGAGGTAATGTCATTCATTCTTATTGATAAACCTAAGTCTAGCGCAGATAGCGAGTATTAAGTGTCACCATGAGTAAATGTGAACCGCAAAACTTAGCAATCTTCCCTAAATATATTATTATTCAATCAGTTTGTTTAGGGTAAGGGTATTCTATGATGAGATTTAGAGCCATCTTATGGACGTTTGTAGTGGTTACGATTGCGGGCTCTGTTTTCGGTCAAACGCCCGAACAAAAGGGAAAGGTAAGAACGGTAACCATCCCGATCTCGATTTTCACGAAATCAGAATTGCGTGATAATCAGGCACAGGAGTTCGTTCAGGCAGACCGACTCATTGTAAAGGAAGATAAAGAGGAACAGGCTATTCTGTCTATCCGCAGCGTCAGCGATTCACCGCTTTCGATCGCTTTTGTCATTCAGGAAGATCTGTCAACTAATTTTAACCTTCAGATCAAAGATATACAGGAATTCATAAAAGGAATGCCAAAAGGCACCAGGGTGATGATCGCCTACGCGAGAAGTGGATCGCTTCAGGTACGCCAAAGATTTACAGACGATCTGGAAAAGGCGGCAGGATCATTGCGGATAGTTTCAGGCAGTCCAAATTTTGCTCCGCGTAGTCCTTATGATGGTGTCAGCGAAGTCTTAAATAGGTTTGATGGCGTCCCGGCAGGTCGTCGTGCTGTCCTGCTATTTTCCGATGGATTGGACACGTCTCAAGGACAAAATCTGGCCTCTATCACGCAGAGTTTCGATCTTGAACAGGCGATGCTTAAAGCTCAGCGAAAAGGGGTCGCGATCTACTCATTCTATTCGCCGACCACAACCACCGAGAATGGCAATTCCACTTTTGTTTTCGCCGCTCAAGGAGCACTGGCAAAGATATCTGAACAGACTGGTGGCAGGGCTTTCTACCAAGGGTCTATTGCGCCAGTAAGCTACCTACCGTTTTTTCGAGATCTAAACATCTCTTTGAATCGGCAATTTTCGCTGACGTATCTCTCTACGCATATGAAAAAAGGGTACTATCGCGTAGAAGTCCTTAGCACCAATCCAGAGATCAAGATCGAACATCCAAAGGGATACTATTATCGCTAGTTATTAAGCCTCACATTACAGGACTGGCAAGTGACGACGTCTTCCTTGATCAAAAGGCCTATCCAGAATAGCGGGAAGAAAAATATAAGCAGGGCAGCGAAGGTTATCCACCCGGCTGTTGATATCTTCTTTTCCAGTTTGGGTGGAAAAGCACTCATGCAGTTTGGGCATCGAAAGCTTTGGGCAAAATGTTGAGGCTGAGCGTAGGCCAAAGGAGCTTTTTTAAATTCCTGGCCTAGCGAGCTAAAGGCGGAAGGCTGATCGATACCTGATGCCGTTTTGCGGGCCTGTGAATTTGTCTGAAATTCATCGGTTTGCCAAGCGTAGGGACGCGGTGAGTTATGGTTGTACGGCTCGGTTACCTGAGCGAGAGGCTGAGTTTGCGTGAATTTTGTTCCGCAAAATCTACAAAAAATCGTTTCGGGCGTATTTGCTTTACCGCAGTTTTGACAGTTCATCATTCTTAACCAACTCTTTTGCGTATCATATCAGAACTTTCAGTTAAAATCTGATGCGTTCGCCGGTGCTAATAGCCTTATAAACAGATTCGACAAGTTCGACCGCCTTGTATCCATCAAACGCTGTAACCAATGGCGGAGTTCCAGAGATTATCGAATCTAGAAATGATCTGTCCTCCTGAATGAATCCCCGCCTATGATCTTCCTCAAACGTGTGAAAGGATTCAGTTATGAAGTCAGCACTGGTACCCCGACAGTCCAGCACACGGATCATCTCTTCCGTAATGATCGTCCGATGATGACAGAAAACCTCGATCCGTTCGAATGGAAACAGCCAACTCGCATCTGCCGATGACGCAAACGTGCAATGGAATCCAGACTTGAACTTAATTATGATCGAAAACTCATCGATCTCCGGATACTCGTGCTGTGAACCGTAGGCCACCAGTTCGTCGATCTCGCCAAATTGAAAACGCAGCATGTCAAAAAAATGGATCGTGGTTTCGTAAAGAAAACCACCCGTTACATTAACATCACCAGTCCAAACGGGATGTTTTAGCTCGCCCCGGTTCATTTTAATATGAGCAGAGTGGGCCGGATCATTTGCGAGTTTATCTTTAAGGGTAACGTAAACTGGTGCAAATCTTCGATTATGACCAACCTGGAATATTTTATCGGTTGCACTCGCTCGATCCAATAAAATCCTTGCGTCGTCAAGGCCGATCGAAAAAGGCTTTTCACAAAAAACATGCTTTCCGGCCTCTATCGCCGCTGACGCGATCGAGATGTGTGTCTTATTAGGTGCACATACCAGGACGGCATCGCACTTGTCGAGTAATTCTTCCTGTGAATGACATACAACTCCGCCGATCCTCTTCGAGGTCGCCTCAGCCCGTTCAGGAACGATATCAAACAATGCGGATACCTCGGCTCGAGGCTCTCGTGCGTAGATACCGCCGTGCACGTTTCCAACATAACCTGTTCCAACTATACCGATCTTAACTTTATCCATTACCACGAACCGCCTGCTGCAAATTTACCCAACCCAAGAACTTCCTCGGTAGCTGATTTCGCGATCTGAGCCACGGCAAATGGATCCTGGTTCCAATACTCAGGGCGAAAGATCTCTATGCTCACCATTCTGCTATAACCGATCTTATCAAAGTGTTCCTTCATCTTCTTCAGCGGTAAGATGCCTCTGCCTGGATAAAGACGTTGAGCATCAGTAAGCTCAGCTAGCGGGAGGTCTTCGGCATCATTTATGTGGAAGATAAACAACTTTGCCGGATCCATTGCGTCGATTGCATCAAACGTTGACCCACCAGCATAGAAATGGAATGAATCGATAACTGTTCCAATGTTTTCACGGTCAACCTGAGTTACGATCTCATTACAAAGATCAAGGGTTTGCACGGAACAGTCCGACTGTCCAAGAAACTCGAATGCTAGCGAAACCGAGTGTTCTGCGGCGATGTTAGACAGCTCACGTAAAACACGCACGGATTCATCGACAATTATCTGGTGTGTCGAGTCAGATGGTAATTTGCCGGGAACCACTACAATGTAAGGGCAGCCGATGCTATGAGCAATCCTGCAAAGCGTCTTGCATTCATTCTTGATTCCTTCGTAGTCTTTTTGATCGCGGAAGGTTACGTGCTCGATCGAATTTATTGAGTACGGCTTGATTCCGCTCTCATCAAGTTCTTTGATCAAATCGTCTAGCGTCTTGGTTTCGAGATATTTATAAAGTTTTGCCGCCCATATTTCAATGAGGTCGAAACCGGCGGCCGAGGCCGCAAGGATATCGGTAGAGAGATCCGCGTACATTGTCGTCGCTCCGTTTAATGCGATTTTCATGTTCGTGATTTTACCGATTTGTTGGCTCGTCAACAAATCGTCTGCAACCGAGATTTTTGAATTCTCGTCAAAGAATCGGTAGTCTAGAGCTACTGATTTGATCCAACCATGAAGTATATTCTCAAGATCACCATCTCGCTCTTTATTTTTTCGAGCTTTTTACTGGCTCAGGCCTCAGATTCTGTCCTTCGAAATGTTATCGAGAAAGATGTGTCCAGCCGGGATAGTGCCGGAAAGTTAAACACATTGGCCGCCGCAGAGCACTTAGCCCGCGGGCAGGTGTATTTTGATAATCGACAGTTTCCACAGTCGCGAGAACATTTCTACAAGATCCTTGAATTCTTTAAGACCGATCCGGTGATGGCTGGGGCACTTTTCATGACCGGACGGTCATACTATTGGGAGCGCGACTACAAACGAGCGATCCCATACCTGGACCGCGTTAGTAAGGAGTATCCTGAGACAAAGTTTGGCAGAGAAGGCCTTTCATTCAAGGGGGCTTGTAACGTCCGGCTCGGCAACAATTCGGAAGCGGCAACCATTTATCAGCAGTACACGGTCATGTATCCGACCGGCGAGCGCATTGACGGTGCATTTTTGAACACAATAGACGCCCTACGAGAGGCAGGGAAATATGAAGAGGCCGATCTCTGGATTGAGAAGGCGAGGCGGCGGTTTCCTGGGCAGCCAACCGAAACTAATGCTTTGCAGGGGCGGCTTCGTATGCAGATCTACCGCGGACAATGGAATTCAGCGGTTTTGACCGCGGACGCGACGCTTTTGACGGCAAAGTTTGCCGGTTCTATGACCAGCGCCGACGAGATCAAGTATTTAAAGGCTATAGCTCTTGAGAAAGCTGGAAAGCAAGACGCTGCGATGCTCGCATATAGAGCTATCCCCGACAGCCCAACTTCATACTACGGTGGCCTTGCCGCCACTCGCTACCCGAATAACAATGGTGTTCAAACTATCGCTCAAATGTCGCCTGCGGCTTACCCTATAGTTTTTCGCGAGGATGTTTTGGCTGCCGCTAGACCGCGTAAGGTGGATCCGCGCTTCGTCTTGGCTATTATGAAGCAGGAAAGCTCATTCCGTCCCGGTGTAAAATCACCTTCCGCCGCTCGCGGGCTGCTGCAACTGGTAATTGACACGGCCGAGAAGTACAGCAAGAAAGCGGGCTATCCAAATTTGCAGCCTGATGATCTTTACAACCCGAAAATTAATCTTTCCATCGGTTGCGAGTATATCGCCGATCTTAAAGACCAGTTCGGTGGTCTCTACGAAGCGATAGCGGCAAGTTACAATGGCGGCGAAGATAATGCCGCTCGCTGGCTAAACCGATCGAAGCCAAAAGAGGCAGGCATATTTGCAGCTGAGGTTGGATTTGCGGAAACAAAGCACTATGTTTTTAAGGTAATGAACAACTATCGTGTATACAAAGAATTATATGACGAGAATTTGAATAGAAAGTAGTGTCATTATGACACTACTTTCTCAGCCTCGGGAGCTGAAAAACGTAGGTTGTCCCATTTATCCCCATCGAAAAGACAACGAAATCGGCGTTTTTTTCTCGTGTGAAGTAAACGAGTCCCTTCACAACGTGATTTGGAGCGACGGATTTAGCGGTCAAGGCGTTCTGCCTTATCCGCCTTTGTTCATTTAGTACCATTTCTGATCGTGTCGCATTCTGTCGGGCAACGGATTGTTGAGTTTCTTTATCAGGCACGATGACGTCTACGCGTTGTCGTGTCCCGTCGGACCGTCGTATCTCACGTGTTTCATTAGTTTTCTGCCCTTCAGCTATAAAGGTATCAAGAGAGCTCTCGTGCCGAATCCCTTTGGCAAGAATCCTTAGAATATCTCTTGAAGGAATCGATGTTTCCGCTCGAATTGGCTTTAGCCGTTCATGGAAATCTGTTTTGTCCTTAAAATGAGCCGCTCCCCACGAATCCGCATCAAAGAAAATCGGTTCCGTTGTATTGTTCGCAATTCCGGCTCCAACCAAATGGTAGTCGGCATCCTCAAGAAAAGCGACAGACAGACTGATACCATTGTGATGTATTGTGCTGACGGGCCCACGCTCTGTTGGCGTGGAGGTACAACTGATCTTGTCCTCGACCGGAATCGATCGCGTCTTGATCCCGCAAGTGGGATCACCACCCCAAAAAACCAATTTAGCAGGCTGCTGGGCTCCTATAACAAGTGAGCCGAGGAGTAGGATAAGCGATGAAACGAGAAAGTTCATGCTAGTTTTGATCGGAACCGAGAACTAGCATTGTTGTACTCCCAATGTCACCGCATGTCAACTATTCTTAACTTGAGTGACTCAGTTTCGACGCCACGACTGGGAATAGACTATCTGAAAGCGTCGTCTCGCCGATTAACCTAGCTTGCTTGATTACTAAGGCGTCGAGGTTGCAAACGACCGGGGAGACGATTCCAGTGGAAGGATCTTTTGAATTAGAATCGAAGACAATACGCAGTTTGTGAACTCCTGACTGAATGCGAATCTTTCTATAAGTTGTTAGATATGTGCCCCAACTTGTAGTATGAGCGACTGAGATCGGACTGGAGACCCGTTCACCATCAATCTCAATATGAAAAGTACCGTCGATGAATTCAGAGGAATATCGGATCCCCATTTGGTAGGTCGATGTGTTCGCTGATTTGATCGTGTACTCAAGCCATTCCCCTGCCGCCGTTTCCATTACCGCAAACCCGCCTGATGCTGTTGACCGCGACTGGATATCGACGGTCTCCATCGGTTCTGAGCGATATTGACTGCTTGATGTCGTCCCAAATATCTCGTGATAGCCTATACCTTCGCCACCACGATCAAAATTCTCTGCCTCCACTATTCCAGGAATTGCATGAGGTGCGTTCCCGGGATACGGCCCTGTCGCTGGTGTCGCGGTTGGAGCAGGAACTGGAGTCGAAGTTGGTGACGGTGTTGCGGCTATAGTTGGACTCGGAGAAGGCATTGGGGTTGGTGTGGGAACTGGCGGATCGGGGACAATATTTCCCGCCAGCAGACATGAGCGGGTGTCGCCGCCGACCGCACACGTTAGTCTCTCCGTCAGGAGGGCCGCATTGATTCCCGGGTCAGTTCCGTCCCCGGTATGATTTCTGTAACTTGAAGTCGCGAGCAGTGAGTAATCGCTAATATCTGCAGTGCAAGGATCAGTCTGGTACGAGTTGCCACAGGTTCGATATCCTTGCATCTCGATCTCCCCGTAGTTTTCCGGATATGCATTCCCTGCGGGATAATTATTTTCGTTATGAAAAGCTCTAAGCTTGGGAAAGACATTTCCGCTAATCCGCCAAGATCCTGCATGGGGACCGGTAGCCGCCCCGCAACTACTGCCACTAACTGGATCGAACCATCCCGAGGAACCTACGTTGAGGGCAGCGATTCCATCTCCGCAGCTGTTTCTTATCCCATAAGTATTTAAGGGAATTATAGAATCTACTATTTCGGGGCGATATGAATTTATCGAATTTAAAGCGAGCATAAGCTCGGGGTCTTCCTCAGTATTACCATCTGAGTCGATCACTGTGACATGGCTAACAAGGAGATCATCCACGCCCGCCATGTAGAAAGCCCAAGTGCGATGTTCGCCCCAGCGCCCAAATGTCATATCGTCGAAAAGGGTGTTTATTACCCGTATATGCTGCGGTTTTAATGCATCGTATGACATTCCGGAGCGGAAGAAGTCGCGGGCGACCAATATTCCGCCATTTACGTGTGAAATACGATTATTCTCGAGAACGATCTCTTCGCTGACAGACCATGGGCTGCCCTGATCGCCGTTGGGCTTATCTGCTCCCGACTTAAAGACGATCGCGTAGTACTGCGATCGGAGGGCATCCCATTGATTGGAAAACGACGATCCTTCGATATAAACCCTCCGGGCATTTTTCGTTTCAAAAAGATTCTTTTCGTTCAAGGACGAACCGTTGCTCAAAGTAGGAATCTGCCGCCAGGCGACTGGTTTTGTGAATACGCATCGGCGAAACTCGATATTTGTCGGAACAAGGCCGTTTATTTGATTGCCCGCACCGCCGTATATGACGCTCTCTGACGCTGCCTCCATGTAAGTATTGTTATAGACATGGGCCCCACGACCATCGAGGCTAAATATCGCTTGGCTATCCTGGCTGCCGTATGTCTTAATGTTTCCGAACCACGAACTGATAATGGAAATCTTGTATCCGTCATTTAGAACGGCGTGAACAACCTGAATGTTATTTAGAGGATTAACAACGCAGTGATCAATGATTATCTTGCTCGGGTTGTCTTCAATTGAGTTTTGACCAAATGCCTCACCAATCTGGAGCAAATAGTAATTCTGCACCGATTCCGAACTGCCTGGGTACGGCTCGAATTTAATACCCGAAAGCCGGATCATAGAAGCTTGGTTTTTAATCAAAAGGGGAAGTTCGTTTATGCCGTCAGCACGAATAATAGCCAGATCATTTTGCGACGGACTAACCCGTACCGGCATGTCCGGCATAACCGCACTTGAGCGTATCGTAACAAAATCAGTGAAAGTCCTGGCAGGAAGAACGATGCTGCCGGAAATGACAGTTCCCGCTGGAATGACAATATGCTCTCCACCCTGGCATAGGTTGTACGCCAACAGAAGCTCGTTTGCAGTTCGTACTGTGTAGATCGTAGGAGGTTGTGAATGATCCGTAATGATCACATTTACCTGGGAACTCGCAACTTGGCCGAGGTCATTGCTAATTCGAAGTTGCAGCTGGTAATTACCAGGTTTGAGATAGGCGTGAGTCGCTGAGAGTAACTCGCTTGTTCTATCACCGTCCCCCCAAAACCATTCGATCACTTTTATTCCCTGTGATTGTTCCGCGCTGACCTCGATCGCTTCACCGACGCGGGCACGAATTATATTTACCTCACTATCATTATCACCTCGGATTACCGCGATTGGAGCATCTGCCGTATCTACAACCGTGACCGCAACAGGGTTACTGCTTACACCATTTAAGGACGCTCTAAATGTTACAGCACCTGTACTAGTGCCGGCTATTTCCGCCAGATTTCTCGAGAAACGAGAGTTGTTACTTTCAGTGTCACCCTCTGGACTCATCCTGATCGAGGCTGTGTCTGCAGTTCCCGCAATACGGGTAAATACGAAGGTCTGATTCGGCATGTAGTTACCCAATGAGTCGAACGCAACTGCGGTAACGGTTCTAGTCTTTCCTTTGTCAAGACGAATGCTCTTTGGATAAACTTCCACCCGTTGTTGCCCAAAGGCTGGTGAAATAAATAGTGTCAAAAGCAAAAGAGCTAAAAAAGTGAATGGCATTGCGAGACATCGCAAGTACCCAAGAGTGAGGCTTAGCATGGGAGTTCTCCTAGGTTAGAGTGAGATTTTTAATTGGGTGAGATTTAGCACTGTGGGAGTAGTGCGAGATTATATATCGCAACCTTTGTGCCAAAGTCCGATATCGTAAAAAAAGCTTTTTGCCCTTGTAAATAGGGATGTTGCTACGCAATTAGTCGGTAGGGCTTAGCTAATGCGAATTGCTTAGTCTCAGGAGAAGTGCCCGTCACTGTGGCAGAACGGTACATCTGAAGATAAACCGGATCGATACCCAACTTTAAGGCGATATCTGCTATCGAATGACATTAATCAACACGTGGGTATTTTTGGTGTGGCAAAAGGGCACGTCTTTTAATCCATACGCTGCTTGTGCTGGGGCAAACATCTGTTAAGTGCCATATCCAGAGATATTTGCAGTCTTTGGCATGTTTGGGGCGATGATTGCATTACTTACGGCGTCAGCACCCGCTGTCTATGCAGGCACGGGGCTATTTGAAAAGTAATGTATAGCCCTAATTCTCAACAAAACGATGTAGCGGAAGTCCCTTACAAAAGAGAACTCCTTGAATCCGACGCTCCGGGTTGGAGAGAGAGAGTACTTCTCGTTGATGATTCGGCAGTTACTCGAAGGATGTTCTCACTATATCTCTCAAGTAAATATGACTGTCTCGAAGCGGCATCGTATGACGAAGCGATCGCTCTTCTTAAAAGGTTCCGTTTTGCGGTGGTGGTAACTGACATCATCATGCCGGGGCTTTCGGGAATTGAGCTGTTACGCAAGGTCGTTGAAGAACACAGACCCGCTGAGGTTATCGTTATATCCGGCGTAGATCGCCCTCAGCGGGCTCTTGATGCAATCCGATTGGGCGCTTTCGATTACTTGATCAAACCCTGTGAATCAAGCGTATTAGAGGCGACGATTAGACGAGCTCTTGAGCGTCGTGCATTGTTACTGGATTCAGCTCGCTATAAGCACCGATTGGAAGCGCAGAATGCTGAACTGCTGGCCCGAAAAGAGGAAATGCAACGCCTTCAGGCACAGGTGGTGCAGAATGAGAAGATGGCTTCGTTGGGACAATTGGCTGCGGGCGTCGCTCACGAACTTAATAATCCAGTGGGTTTTGTTCATGCGAATCTTGAGATGCTTGAACAAATTGTTGACGATCTTCTCACTCTAGTTCGCTCATATGAAACGGTCGAGTCTACGGTTGATGTGGCATTGGTCAAGAGTCAGATCGGATATCCGACAATTATGAATGATATAACATCAATTGTTCAGGATTGTCGAGAGGGTTCAAACCGAATACATGAGATCGTTCAGAATCTTAGAACGTTCTCTCGCTTAGATGAAGCCGAATACAAGGAAATTGATGTTCATGACGGAATCGACGCCACTATACGATTGCTCTCTAAATATTTTTCGGCGGGCAATATTGCTCTGAAGCGCGATTTTGGCGATATTCCCCAAATTGGAGCTTTCGCGGGTTCTATAAATCAGGTTTGGATGAATCTGCTTGCGAATGCCGCGCAGGCGATTGGGACTGGAAAGGGAGAAGTTAATATATCAACTCGCGTCGACCTCGAAAACGTTTACATCGCAATATCAGACACCGGATGCGGTATTCCGGTTCAATTTCTAAATCGAATCTATGATCCTTTCTTCACCACCAAACCGGTAGGCGAGGGAACTGGTCTCGGACTCTCGATTTCTTTTAGTATCGTCGAACGACACGGAGGGGACATATCTGTCGAAACCCGGCTTAACCAAGGAACTTGTGTAACTGTTCGCTTGCCAAGACACTACGAACCGGTCGTTTTAGAGGATGAAAAAGCGATCGTCTGTTACTCCCATGCTTGATACAACCGAAGAATAACTATGAGTTGCAAATTAATGATTGTTGACGATGAAGCCGCAAACCTTCGAATGTTAGAAAGGCTTTTCCGGAATGACTATGAAGTAATAACGGCTAGTTCCGGACAAGAAGCCCTTGACCTTCTCAATCGATTTGACGTCGCCGTGATTATCTCCGATCAAAGAATGCCCGGAATGTCAGGGATAGAGTTTCTTAAACGCGCCGCTGTTGTTCGTTCCCAAACCGTTCGAATAATCTTGACTGGCTACACAGACGTTAGAGATCTTGTAGAGGCCCTAAATTCCCGGGTCGTCTACAAATACATTACAAAGCCGTGGATAAATTCGGATCTTGCTCAAAATGTCAGACGAGCATTCGAGCATTACGAAGCTAACAAGACTCAACACATGCTTGGGCAACTAAATGAACGCCTTGAGCTACGTCTACTGACTAGCGTTCAAGGAATTGTGAAAGTTATACGAGAAATGATCTCTATGAAGAGACCTGATCTCAGCGACCACTGCAGACGAACTGCAAATTATGCGGCCCTTATAGGTGAGAGAATGAGCTTAGGCCCAGACGATATGGAATCTTTGATATTCGCTGCTCTATTGCACGAATTTCCACACCTGCGGTTGCCAATAGAGATCGATACGGCTGCACTTGGTCTAAATATTGACAAGAGAACAGAACTTCATAACCGATTTGAATCTGCTCTCAATCTAGTTAGCAACCTTCCGGATCTGCATGACGTGGAGACCATAATTCGGTACCAACACGAAAGATATGATGGATTGGGACTTTTCTCGGGGCTAGATCGCGACAAAATTCCGATTGGCTCCCGCATACTTGCCGCTGCAAATACAGTTGATGAGATCCAATCCGGTAGGCGGCCTGAGCTTTACTGCACAGATGAAGAGACGGTTGAATGTCTTCAAGAGAGTTCTGGGGCATCCTTGGACCCGGAAATCGTTGAGATCTGCCTTGAGATGGAGTTTTTCAAGCCAGTCGAGATCCATCCATTGACAAGGACAACACCACAAACAAATTTCGTAGGAGTTGGATTATAAAGATGCATAGTAGCAAAAAGATAATTATAGTCAGTCAGGATGATAACTACGTAGGTGGGGCTAAAGAGTTATTCACCGAACACGGGTACGAGGTTCAATTCGCGTCGAGTGATGACGACGCACTAAAGCTGGCGACACACTCTCTGCCGGATATCATTATTGCAGAATTAGCGATGGTTGATATCGACGGACTGGCGTTCTGTAGCCGCATACGTCGAAACATGAAGACCCACAACATCGCAGTTCTACTGATAGGTGATCTGTCTCGGAGATCTCCGATCGTTATTGACGCTATCAACTGCGGTGCAAATGGCTACGAGCAAAAGCCCGTAACCATCACTGATCTATTGACTCGGACAGAAGAGATATTGGCTAAGAAAGATACCAGTAGACCTTCAATGCCAAAGAAAAACGGGGCTCACTTAAATAGCGTTTTTCCAATAAAGCTGTCGGGAAGGCGATTACCGACAGAAAGGACTGATGTTCTACAAGACCCCAATTTTTCGGACGGTTATTGTCGTGTGTATCGTGGTAACGAGAAAGGGGCGGTCATTAAGGTTTATCTGCCAGAAGCCAACGCCGATTTTGCCCGGATATTCAACGTCGGTGGGCTCACATCTCCTGCCATGTCTCTGATCGGAGCGTCGGATCTCGCGAGAAATCTTAGTAGTCTGATCCAAAACAATTGTGAGCTCATCGTAGTTGAATCGGGTGAAGGCAAGGACGGTGTATCGCTTTCAGTGGCCGCAGACTAAAACAAAAGTACACTCCTCCCTATGAAAAAAGAATCCAGCAAGCGCCCGACCATTTTGGTCGTGGACGACGAACCCTCGGTCAGAAATCTCATTGTCGCGATCATCTCCGACAAATATTCCTGTACAACGGCGGCGAATGCCGAAGAAGCTTTAGAGCTATTCAAACACAATACCTATGATCTGGTGATCAGTGACATCAACTTAGGTGGAATGAGTGGTATCGCTCTTATCCAGCACATTGCAGACTCTGCACCAGAAACTGTGGTCCTGATGGTAAGCGGAGATCAGACAATAGACAGTCCGATCGAAGCCATTCGCGGCGGGGCCTACGATTACCTGAGGAAGCCATTTAATATCGATCAAGTCGTCGTAGCAGTGGATAGAGCTCTCGAACATAGCAAGCTGCTTTCGTCGAAGAAAATATACGAGACAAGACTAGAGGAACTCGTTGATGAACGTACGCAACGATTGAACTATCTCGCTTATCACGACGCTCTCACAGGGCTTTCAAACCAACTGGGTTTTGAGGAAACACTCGATTCAATATTGAATAAGGGAGATGAAACGCGAGAAATTGCAGTTCTGTCGGCGAAACTAAAGCGGTTGAATGGACTAAAGGAAACCGTAGGGCACAAAGTCAGTGACCGCTTGCTTGTCGAGGTAGCCGGCAGGCTTGCCAATTTTCTTCCTGACGCTCACTCAATAGGCCGATTAGAGGGCGACGAATTTGTTCTGATCGTTCCGGCTAAGAGTGACCAAGAGGCGATCAACTTCGCGAATCTACTCCTTTCGGCTTTTGTTGAACCGTTTAGCATAGGCGAATACAAAGTGTTCGTTTCAATGAACGTCGGAATTTGCAGACCACATGACGACGGAACCGACGTTGCGACGCTTTTAACGAACGCTTCTTCCGCACGATCTCATGCCAGCAAAATCGGGGCGAATCGGTACCACTTTTACACGTCCAGTATTCATGAGGCGGCAATTAGAAGGCTTATTCATGAGGCGGCAATTAGAAGGCTTACGCTAGAGAACGACATGCGTTCCGGAATCGACCGAAGTGAATTCGAAATGCTTTACCAGCCCAAGGTAGACATGGTCTCGGGAGCAGTAACTGGGATGGAAGCGCTCGTTCGCTGGAACCATCCACGGTTTGGCGTTATTTCACCACTGGAATTTATTCCCTTAGCTGAGGAAACTGGATTGATAGTACCCCTAGGAGAGTGGATCTTACAAACGGTGTGCGATCAGACGAGAGCCTGGCACGACGAGGGTTTAGAGCTAAACGTGGCCGTCAACATATCGCCCGCACAACTCGAACAGGAGGACTTGGCACAAAAGATCAATGCGATCGTCAATAGATCAGGCATTGATCCTAAATACTTGAATATCGAGATAACGGAAAGCTCGATAATGAATAATCTGCCCGCAGCGGTAAAAGTGCTTTGTTTCCTCAGAGAAACCGGGATCACTGTTTCAATCGATGACTTCGGGACTGGACAGTCGTCGTTGGGATATCTCAAACGATTGCCCATCGACATCGTTAAGATTGATAAATCATTCGTTGACGATGTTTCGACTAATCCGGATGACGCCGCTCTCGTGATGGCGATCGTTACCCTTGCTCACAATCTTCGTTTGAAGGTCGTTGTTGAAGGGGTTGAAACTGATGATCAGTTGCGGTTTTTGAAGTTAATGAGATGTGATGAATGGCAGGGATATTTGTTTAGCAAACCGCTGAGTGCACCAGCGTTTCGATCGCTGATCGATAAAACAAACGAACAACACAATCCCAGAAAGCGACGAAAAAGAGTGGCGAACTTATGCGAAGAATTAAGGTTAGATCGTGTCGCCATTTAGAACCTGCCGGACCTTTCGGGCAAGGCTGTCCGGGGTAAAGGGTTTTTCGATAAAATGCGAATCCGAATTTAAAAGGCCGCTCTCAGATATAGCCTCATCCGTGTAGCCGGACATGAAAAGGATTTTGATGTAAGGGAACTCCTTCACGATTTCGCGCTTGAGCTCGGTTCCGCTCATTATTGGCATTATCAGATCCGTAAGTATCAAATCGATCGGCCCCGAATAGTTGCGGCAAAGAGAAAGAGCGTCTTTACCATTCTTCGCTTCAAAGACAGTGTATCCGAAGTCTTTCAACACGGTGCGGACAAGATTACGAACGATTTCTTCATCTTCTACTAGGAGGATAGTTTCGGTCCCAACATTACCTTTTGCACCACTATCGATCCACTGTCGACGCTGAATATTTTCGTCAACACATGGAAAGTAGATCTTAAAGGTCGTACCGTGTCCAACCTCACTGTAAACCACAATATCTCCGCCGGATTGTTTGATAATTCCGTGGACTGTCGAGAGCCCCAGGCCCGTGCCCTGTCCCACCTTTTTGGTTGTGAAAAACGGTACAAATGCACTCTCCACCGTGTCCTCATCCATTCCATGACCAGTGTCAGAGACAGTTAACCGAACAAATCTCCCTGGCTTTGCATCTAGGTGCTGACTTACGTAAGACTCATCGAGGTCAACATTTTTAGTTTCAATCGTCAGGGAACCGCCGGAAAGCATGGCATCACGGGCATTAACCGCGAGATTCATAATAACTTGTTCTATTTGTCCAGGATCCGCCTTGATATTTCCTAGATCGGGAGCCAAGACCGTCTTTAGCTCAACACTTTCCCGAATTATTCGACGAAGCATTTTTTCGATCTCAGTGATCACCGAATTGAGATTATGAACCCTCGGTTTCAAAACTTGCTTGCGACTAAATGCCAGCAGCTGATTTGTTAAGGCTGCTGCTCGGCTTCCAGCATTTTTCACTTCTTGAATGTTTTCCCGTAGGGGATCATCGTCCCGCATTTTCATTAACGTGAGCTCACTATACCCAGATATCGCCGTGAGCAGATTATTGAAATCATGAGCGATGCCACCCGCGAGAAGGCCAACCGCTTCCATCTTTTGAGATTGACGAAGTTGGTCTTCAAGAAATCTTCTATCAGTTATATTTCTTGCAATGCCCTGTATAGCAACGGGTTTGCCGTCGCTTTCAACTACTCTAGTGTTAACCTCCACGGCTATTCGTCGGCCGTCTTTTCCAATTATCTCAAGGTCATACGCTGTAACTTCTTTCCCCGCGATCTTGGATGCCATCATTTCGCGCGCGCTTTTTCAAGATATTCCGGAGCAACCGAATCTGAGAGATTCATTCCAAGAATTTCTTTTTTTGTGAAACCCGTGATTTCTTCGGCTACGCTATTTACCGACAGGTAATTTCCATTGAGATCATGGGTGTAGATCATATCGATGGCATTTTCGACCAGTTCGCGATATCTTTCCTCCGACCTAATTAATGCTTGTTCTGCCAGCCGTGTCTCTGTAATATCCTTTGCCAACACCAATCGTGCGGGGCGACCGTCGAAGTCCAATGAGTGAGAGGCGATCTCAACGTCAATGATCTCACCATTTTTCTTTCGGTGGCGCCAGATCTGCGATGCCTGTAAACCTGGCATGTTGTCCCTTACCGAGCGAAGCATTGCGGGTATATCCTCAGCCGGTCTTATATCTTCGATTGTCATCGAGAGGAACTCATCCCGTGTAAAACCGTAATGATGGACTGCGGAGTCGTTTACCGCGATGAACCTTAACGATTCGATATCGTAAGCCCACATTGGCAGGGGGTTCTTCTTAAAGAGCAACCTGTATCGTTCTTCAGAGGCCGAAAGATCATTTTCGGCCTGCTTCCTTTCGATCGCCATAGCGATCTGATCAGCAACTGTACATAAAAACTTCAGATCAATATCGTTGTAGGCATCTTCTATCTCATAATGTTGAAGAACCATTACTCCGACTGTACGGTGAGAAGTTCGCAATGGAATCCCTACCCACGATGGTGAAGGACTTCCTCGATGCACGGCTTGCCCCGAAGCTATCATCTCTCTTGTTTTTTCCTCCGATAGCAATAGAGGCTCTCCGGATCTGAGTACGTATCCAGCAAAGTCGTTTCGTGCCAAAGTCGGATCGGGCACCGGATCATACTTGTCGACCCAAAACTCATAATTGATAATGTCGGTATCTGGATCGTGCAGCATTACAAAAAAATTCTTTGCATAAACGTGCTGTCCGATTGAAGAGTGAACCATGCTCAAGAAATCTTGCAGGTTTGCTGAACTGATGGCCGATTCGATAATTTCCGAAATAGCATGTCGTTCGGCCTCAGCCCGCTTTTGACTAGAGATATCAATTGTCACGCCGCGTACTCCAATATTTTCCCCATCCTGGTCGAATATCAATGCTGAATGCACCGAAACCCATACGGGAGAACCATCTTGAGCGATCCAGCGAAATTCCAGCGGACGTGGCTCACCGCTATCTAGAGCAGTCAAAATTTCACTTGCCACATACTCCTCATCGTCGGGATGAACGATCGATAGCCAGAAATCACGAGTGGCTAAGAATTGCTCAACCGTATATCCGAGCATCTTCTCGACATAATCACTCACAAAATCAATGCGGTCATCCTCAACGGATGGCTCGACCCAATGTTCCCAGACAATTCCGGGAACCTTGTCGATAATCGACTTCAACCGCCTGCGTTCAGCTGCGATCTGCTCCGCTAGAAGTGCATTCTCCGTCTGAATTCGATTTCTTTCGGTTACGTCTTGTTTAACCGCAACGAAGTTCAATATCTCACCGGCTGCGTTAGTTACCGGCGTTATTGTCTGTTCTTCAACGTAAAAGTGGCCGTTTTTGTGCCGATTTACCAGCTCACCGTGCCATACATTACCACTTGAGATAGTATTCCAAAGTTCTTCGTAACCGACCTTGTCGTGTTGCCCAGACTTTAAGGCCCTTAGGGTTCTCCCATATATTTCGTCGGCACCATATCCTGACATCTTTTCGAACGCTTTATTCGCATATGTCACATATCCTTTTGGATTAGTTATCACGATGGCATTAGCCGCAGATTCGAGAGCGGCTGCTTGTAGTCTTACCTTTTCTTCGGATTCGCGGACACGCCTATTCTCTGCCTTTTCGTTGAGAGCTCGCTCAACCACATGGGGCATCCGAAATAGCTTTGTTTTTAAGACGAAATCGTTGGCCCCAGCTTTAAGGCTCTCGATAGCAGCCTCTTCACCGAGTGTGCCAGATACCAGGATGAAGGGAATCTCCGGACGCCGTTCTGAGAACAGCTTTGCCGCACTGATTCCATCAAAGGTAGGCAGACTGTAGTCGGAGATCACAAGGTCGTAGTCGCCGGTATCGAGGCGTACGATAAAATCCTCTCGATTATCTACCCGATCCCAGGTACACGAGTAGCCACCTGCCTCAAGTGCGGAAACAGCTAGTTCCGCATCCTCGGGTGTGTCTTCTAGAATGAGTATCCTAAGAAACTTCTGCATAGTTACGGAATCGAAAGATCTATTTCGGAGTTAAATCCAACGGGCGGTTCATTCGTAAGCACCCAAAATAGACCTATGTGACGGATTGCCTCCATGAATCGCTCGAACTCCACCGGTTTAACTACATAACCATTTACCCCAAGATCATAGCTATCAATAAGGTCTGTCTCTTCACGCGAAGATGTCAGAATAACCACAGGTAGTGATTTGAGAACCTGATCGCCTTTAAGCTCGCGCAATACCTGCAATCCGTCCATTCGCGGCATTTTAAGATCTAGAAGCAATACGATTGGATCGCTGCCCGCACGATCCTTAAATTGGCCTTCACGGCGTAAATACTCCAGTACCTGAACACCATCGTGAACAACGTCTACACGATTTGCGAGGTTCTGATCTTTGAAAGCTTCCAGAGTCAGTTCTACGTCATTGAGATTGTCTTCTGCAAGCAATATCTTCTTACTTATCATTAATTGTCCCCTTAGAATTGTTGAGAGTCACGTAAAATGTTGCACCGTTACCTACCTTTCCATCTGCACGAATACAGCCGCCGTGACGATGTATTATTCGCTGTACTGTTGCTAGTCCTATCCCAATTCCTTCGAATTCCTCTTCTCGATGAAGCCTCTGGAATACGCCAAAAAGCTTGTCTGCATAAAGCATGTCAAACCCGGCACCGTTATCTTTGAAATATACCGTTGTCTGAAAATCGGTTTTCTCAAATGTCCCAATCTCGATTATTGCTTCTTTTTTCCCCCGCGAGTACTTAATCGCATTTGACACAAGATTTGTGACAACCAAACTTAATAATGTTTGGTCTCCAAGTACTTTGGGCAGATCCGAGATCTTCCAGACAATCTTCCTCCCTAATGCCGCTTCACTTAGAATACTGCGGGCATCTTGAATCAGAACATCCAAATCGACCTCACTCATTCTCAATTCCTGCCTTGTTGTTCGCGAGAAGGCCAGGAGTTCGTCGATAAGTAAGCCCATTCGTCCGACTGCTTTCGCTATCACATCTAGATATCGTTTCGATGTATCGTCAAGGGTATTGCCTTCACGCTTATTTAATAATTGGACAAATCCGTCGATATGACGAAGCGGGGCCCGAAGATCGTGAGAAACCGAGTACGAAAAAGCCTCCAACTCCTTGTTTACGGCAAAAAGCTCGTCAGTTCGTTCTGCAACTCTTTGTTCAAGTTCTTCATTTAAATCTGATACTGCTGCTTCGGCGAGTTTTCTTTCCGTAATATCCAAGATCGCACCGTGAAAATGAATGGCGTTTCCTGATTCGTCACCTTCTACCCGACCTCGGGCTTTTATCCAAAGAATGGCGTCATCAGGCCGTTTTACCCTATATTCGATATCGTACGTTCCGCACGAATCTATAGCCTCTTGTAGGGCTTTTGATACTTCAGCTTGATCCTCTTCAATCACCGAGCGGAGGTAATGTGAGGCGGGAAGCCCTCGTGCAGCGTCGGCTGAGTCGACAGAAAAAACGTTTGCGGTGTACTCGTCGGCAATCAGATTGTCCTGATGTATATTCCATGTCCATGTTCCGATCGATCCTGCGGAGAGCGTCGACCGCAAACGCAATTGTGTTTCTTGAAGCGAGGTTTCCAATCGCTTCAGGTCGTCTACATCGGTGTTAGTTCCAAACCACTGAATGACATTTCCTTTGTCATCTTTGTATGGCTCTACGCGCGTCAGGAATGTTCGGAAGTTTCCATCGACTCCAAGAATTGGAAACTCCATATCAAACGGTTCACCGGTTCTTATCGATTCCTTCCATCTTTCAAGGACCTTGGAAAGCATGTCCGGATGATGAACACTTTGCCACCCCCAACCCTCCATTTCTTCTGACGATCTTCCGGTATAGTCGTACCAGCGTTGGTTATACCAATATATATGTCCCTGGGCGTCGGCGATCCATGCAAGTTGGGGCATAGAATTGGACATCGTGCGAAATCTTGATTCGCTCTCCAACACAGCTGCCTCCGCCTTTACACGATCCGTTATGTCGTTTATCGCGAGATACGCGAGAGCGTGATTGCTTGCGTCCTTTATGATCGTTCCGGTGTAACTTAGTGTTCTATGCCAGTCTTTATCTGTGCGTCGAATATTGACCTCATACTCTTTGAGCTTTTCACCGCGAAGGACCCGATTAAGGGGCCATTCTTCCGGTGAAAGAAGGGATCCATCCCGTGCTGACAATTCAAATGCGGGCTGAAAGGTGGTGAACTTCACCAGGACATCTTCCAACTTCTCGAATCCAAACATTTCGAGACCCGCACGATTCCAGTGAAGGATGTTGCCTTCTGTATCTGATATTACAAGGCCCTCGGTTAGGTTGTCGGTTACGGCTTGGAGCCTCTCTTCGTTCTCACGGATCAAGAGCTCTGCCAGTTTTCGATCGGTTACATCTAGATTGGTTCCCACGACCCATTCTGGATTTCCTTCGGCATTCATTCGTACGGTGTCAACGGCTTCGATGTATCTGATTTGTTTATCTGACTGCCGAATAATTCTAAAAGACCTCGAACTATCGCCCAGATTCTCAACCGTTTCTTTTAGCATGCGTTCCTGATCATCGAAATCCTCTGAAACAACGCAGCCCTTCCACAATTCATAATCAACTAGCCCGTCCTCAGTGGGCACTATTCCATGAATCCGAAACATCGCGACATCCCATCGAATCATGTTAGTCAAGATATTCCATTCCCAAATACCGACGCCGGTAGCTTCTGTCGCCAAACGAGTTCGTTCCTCGTTTTCCTGAATCGCTATTTCACTTCGCCGGCGCTCCGTAACGTCTCTCAGGATAACGGTGTATAATTTCTCCCCATTTGACTCGATCTGAGAAATTGACGCTTCGATCGGAAATTCTTCACCACCTGCCCGCAGGCCGAATAGGGTTCCAGCCTCGCCCATAGAACGACTATGACGAGCCTTCGACTGATCGAAACGCTCAATGTGCTTTTTATGGCTCTTTCGGTAACGCTCCGGTATAAACACACCGAGAGGTTGATTTAATGCCTCGATTGCGTCGATACCGAACATTCGCTCCGCGGAACGATTGAATAAGACCACACGCTGGTCCTCATCTACCGTGATGATGGCATCCATTGCGGTATTTAGTATCCCTGAAAATTGTTCTTCACTCCTCTTTAGTGCTTCTTCAGCATGTTTTCGATGAGTGATATCTACAACGGTAGCTAAAACTAAAACGCCACTATCATTTTTCAGCGGATTTAGGGCGAGTTCAACAGGGAACTCAGTCCCATCTTTTCTTAGCCCTACCAAATTCCGTTCTGCCCCGAGAGCACTAGGGCTCGGGGCTGATAGAAAGTTGTCACGAGGGCTAACGTGCCCCTCTTTAAATCTACTGGGCACCAATATTTCAATATTCTTTCCAAGTAGTTCGCTACGGTCGTAGCCAAATATCTGCTCGATCTGAGCGTTTACTAGTTGAATGCGTGCTTCTCGATCTACGAGTAGTTTTCCATAGGGAGCGTGCTCGATGATCTGCTTGAAGCGCTCGTCAGCGTGTTGGCGTTCGGAAAGATCTCTGACCACTCCTAATAGGTTGCCGTCCGGCATTTTAGCTGCGATAACTTCGACCGGAAAAGTCGTAGCATCTTTTCTTTTGAAATTGAGTGTGCTTCGATAGTCCTTAGACGAATGAATTATCTCCAGGGCAGTGTCAACTATCGCCTCTTCCTCTTTTACAAGAATATCCGATGCATGAAGACCAATAAGTTCGCTACGAGTATATCCAAGCATTTTGCAAATGCTTGCGTTTGCGTCGAGATAGTAACTTTTTTCATCGGCAATCAAAATGCCTTCAGGAGCATATTCAAAAAGCGTTCTGTAGCGTGCTTCGCTCGCCTTTAAGGATAGCTCGCGTTGCTTTAACGCCGAGATGAGAATCACAAGCGGAATCGAAACTACGACAAAAGTGGCGAGTTGGAAAAAATCTTCCGCATCGATCTTAAAAGTAAAGATTGGCGGCACCGTGAAAAAAACCGCTACTGGGACCGATAAAAGAATGGCAGAAAGTCCAGCGCTACGACCGGCAAATAGTGTGGAAAGAACAACTGCGATAAAATAAACGGGAGTTTTGTCGTGCAGGAAATCAATTTGAAGGGTTATGAGCAAAGCAATGACGACAGCCAGGACAGCAAATCCAAAGCGGGTCAGTGCGTTTTGTGGAAGGCGCAGCATCATTAGACGTGGGAATCTATCGTTTTTTTCAGTTTACTCATCGGCTTCAATCTCCCGTTGATTGCCGTTTTGTAACCGAACCTACCTAGCTTCGGGTCATTTCATATTAGGGATTAATTATTTTAATATCACTATAATACATACAATCATAAAGAATTCCATATTGTAACCAATAAATTCCTGTTTATACGGCCGCTTACGCTCATGAAGAAAACCAATTACGGCGAATGCAAAGCCCTGGAAGCGGCCTGAGTCGTAGCTCTGTCATAACTGTTTCTATTAGCACGTCCTATTCCCAACGGATTAAATTGTCCATTTGTACTTAACTTGGACGATAACGATAAACCTTATTACACATTGTAAATGCGTCTAA
>JBGSQW010000112.1:0-52950 GCA_041737885.1 Pyrinomonadaceae bacterium
CACGTTCCAACGCCACGCCGACAAGGTCGTGATGGCAAATCCGGCCCAGCTCGTAAACACGATCCATTCGCTGTTCCATTGTTACGAGGATAAGTTCGTACTGACGCCAAACTATCACGTTTTTGAGATGTACATGCCGCATTCTGGGGCGACAGCGGTCAAAACACAATTCACATCGCCCGAGATTTCGTTCTCTCGTTTCGACGCTCAGCGAAAAGAGATCCCGACGAAATTCTGGGGTTTGCAAGGCTCGGCTTCGATAAAG
The DNA here is from genome assembly GCA_041737885.1 of Pyrinomonadaceae bacterium. GTDB lineage: Bacteria > Acidobacteriota > Blastocatellia > Pyrinomonadales > Pyrinomonadaceae > OLB17. Next base: position 266 of record JBGSQW010000112.1, read on the forward strand.
GGCAAAACGGTAACGCTAACAGCCGTCAATCCCGACGCCGTAAACGGCCGCGAGACTGAAATAAATATTGGTGGAGCAAAGATCGTCAGCGCCGAAGCGAGAGTTTTGTCATCTACAAATATCAGAGCGAAAAATTCGTTCGAAAACCCGAACGCCCTGGTGCCGAGGAACGAAAGCGTATCCGTTGGGGCGAGCGGGAAATTGGTTTATAAATTTGCACCGGCGTCGGTGACGAGACTGACGTTGACGCTTGCGTAAATCGCGATCGATTCGGTCTCTTTCGCCGCAGAGCGGCGACCGAATTTAGCCGTGGGTGAAACACACGGTAGTCGGAAACAGTATTTTCGTCGCGTCAGCGACGATTGAGACCGCGCCGGCGAAATCAGTCGTCGCTAACGCGACGAACGAAATCTAATTTTGCTTTACCGTGGGTTCCACCCACGGCTAAATTCGAATGCCGCTCCGCGGTAAGATTCGAATCGAGATCGATTCGAAATAGCCGATAATTCCTGATAGTTATGAAAAGAACATTTGCTGCCCTGATTTTGATCACTGTGGTCACGACCCAAACGCTGATCGCTCAAACCGACGCGACGACGCCGTTGCATTTGCTCAAGCCTGATTATCCAGTTCCATACGGCATTCCGAAACAGGAAGATGTCGCGGCGGTGATCGGACGTATTCATGGTTATCTCGACAAAGTGACGCCGCCGTCATTTGCTAATGAGAAGACGGGCGAATTGTTTACCGATGCGTCGAAGATCAATTCGGACACCATTTTGCAGCGCGGTGATTTTCGTATCGTGAGTTACGAGTGGGGCGTGACTTATGCTGGGATGCTGCTTGCGGCCGAGGCGACGGGTGATGCGAAATATCGAGATTATGCGGAAAAGCGTTTGATGTTTATCGGTGATTCGGCGGCGGCGTTTCGCCGGCCGTCGGCGAATTATGAGGAATGGGAAGCTCGAATGCCTCTGCGAAACCTTATCAATCCGCGCGTTCTCGATGACACCGGAGCAATGTCTGCGGCGATGATCAAGGCACTTCGTGGCGGCAGCAAGGCAAATCTTCGGCCGATCATTGATAACGGCTTGAACCATATCATGAACCGCCAGCATCGCCTTGCCGATGGCACGCTGGCCCGCAATCGACCGCAGCCTAATTCGCTCTGGCTTGATGATATGTTTATGAGCGTTCCGGCGATCTCGCAGATGGGCAAGCTAACGGGCGATAACAAATATTACGACGAAGCGACGCGGCAAGTCCTGCTTTTCCGCGACAAGATGTTCAACAAGGAAAAGGGCGTATTCATGCACGGTTGGATCGAGTCGATGGATGTGCATCCGGAGTTTCGCTGGGCTCGCGCGAACGGTTGGGCATTTATGACGCTGGCTGAACTTCTGGAGGTACTGCCCGCCAACCACGCAAAACGGCCGGAGATATTGAAGCTTTATCAGGATCACGCCCGCGGATTAGTGTCCTATCAGCACGGAACCGGCTTTTGGCATCAACTGCTCGACCGGTCCGATTCTTACCTGGAAACATCGGCAACGGCAATATACACCTACGCATTGGCGCGCGGCATTAACCGCGGTTGGATCAACGGAAAAGCCTTTGCCCCCGCTACGCTTTTAGCCTGGAATGCGGTTTCGACCAAGGTGAACGCTCAAGGCCAGGTCGAGGGGACCTGCGTCGGAACGGGAATGGGCTTCGATCCGGCTTTTTATTACTACCGCCCGATCAGCAAGTTTGCCGCCCATGGCTACGGCCCGGCTTTGCTCGCTGGTGCGGAGGTTATCTTGATGCTTAAGAATAAGAAGTTTGAGATAAACGACAGCTCGGTGCAGCTTTTGGGTAGTTGATTAGGTCGCTGAACACCGACTGACCACATCGGAACAGAGAGAACATAGATTCTTAGGTCTATGTGTCCTATGTTCCTATGTGGTGAAAGAATATTATGCGAAAGGCATTCTTAATGTCCGTCGATCCCGCACAGCATGCCGAATACGAGCGGCGGCATCGACCGATATGGGTGGAGCTGGAAGCCGTTTTGAAAAGTCACGGTGTGTCTAATTATTCGATCTATCTTGACGAGGAGATGAGCCAGCTTTTTGGGTATGCTGAGATCGAATCGGAAGTCCTTTGGAATGCGATCGCGTCAACTGACGAGTGCAAGCGATGGTGGGCGTTTATGAAGGACATCATGCCGTCGAACGGCGATAACAGCCCGATATCGCGGGAACTGAGAGAGGTCTTTCATCTCAGGTAGAAGATGCAAAAAATATTATCAACAATGTTTCTCGTGTTTTGTTGCGTGTTAGCGGCAAATGCGCAAAACGTTACGCTGATTCCGAGGGAACAGGAAACAAGGGTGGATATTGAGGTCGACGGGAAGCTTTTTACGTCTTACCGGTGGGATGACAAGATAAACCGTCCTGCTTTGCTGCCCGTGATGACCTCCGGCGGTAAGTTTATTACCCGAGGCTTTCCGATCGAGACGCGAAACGGAGAAGCGATAGGGCATCCTCATCAGGTTGGAGCTTCATTTAGCTATGGCGATGTTAACGGGATCGATTTTTGGAATACCTCGCAGTTTCGGTCTGCAAAAGAGCTCGAGCGGATGGGAAAGATCGTTTTGCGAAAGATAATCGGGATGAAGAGCGGCAATAGCCGCGGCGAACTAGAAACTAGCTCAGCGTGGATCCACCCTGACGGATCCACAATGCTTATCGAATTCTCTAAGTTTGTTTTCCGAGCCAAAGGGAAACAGAGATGGATCGATCGCGAGACAACTCTCACCGCAAATGTCGACGTCGTTTTCGGGGACAATAAAGAGGGACTTTTCGCTATCCACCTTAATACGAACTTGCAGCAGGACAACCAGATCCCGGCTAAGGTCACGACTGCGTCGGGAATCATTACGGATCGAACATCTACGAAAGATCTAACCGGAAAATATCTAAGCAGCGATGATCTGGTCGGTGAAAAGATCTGGGGAACGACCGGCAAATGGGCTTCTGTTTCCGGAACGATCGACGGGGAAGATCTGACTGTTGCAGTCTTCGACTCACCCGGAAATCATGGCTATCCTGCGAGGATGATGGTTCGTCCATATGGATTGCTAGCATTAAATCCATTTGGTCGAAAGGCCTTCGTGCCGTCCGCCAGTGCGAGATCGTTCAAACTTGAGGAGAAGCGTTCAATAACATTTCGTCATCGGCTCGTTATTTTTCCGCAAAGGGTCTCAAAAAGTGCGATCGAAAGAGAGTTTCAGAACTATATAAACAATTAGGATAAATACGTAAGTACAAGGAATCACATGCGCGGTAAAAGAATTACATCTCTGCTCTTCATCATTTCACTATTCGCGGGTCTTGGTTTGTCACAAGACATCGCCGAACTGAAAAAAGGGTTTCAGTCGCCGCCGGCTGATACACGGATAATGATGCGTTGGTGGTGGTTTGGTCCATCGGTCACCAAAGCCGAACTCGAGCGGGAATTGAGAGTAATGCGCGATGGCGGGATCGGTGGCGTAGAAGTACAACCGGTTTATCCGCTCTTGCCGGATGATCCGAAAGCCGGGCACAGAAATATTCCGTACCTGTCGGATGAATTTCTCGACATGCTGAAGTTCACGGCTCAGAAAACAAAAGAGCTCGGGATGCGTTTTGACCTCACGCTTGGCAGCGGATGGTCATTTGGCGGAGCAAAAACCCCAATTACCGAGGCCGCTGGCCAGCTGCGTATTGAAAGGGCTAAGGTCGAAGCCGGCTCGAAAAGAGTTCCAATGCCCTCTATCATACCGGCGGAAAAGTTCCTTGCAGCATTTCTGTCCGCAAAGGGGGGCAACACATTTACGGAAAATGACCTGACTCGTCTCAACGATATTCGCGACGGCAATGTATTTCTCCCGGAGGCCGGCGTGGCGGGGGCCGAAGTTCTTTTCTTTATTTCTGGTAAAAGCGGGATGCAGGTCAAGCGTCCTGCTGTTGGATCCGAAGGCTATGTTTTGAACCATCTCGATAAGCCATCGGTCGAGAATTACTTAAAGCTCACAGGAGACAGGCTTTTTGAAAAATTCGCAAAGGATGAAATTCCGTTTTCGGTCTTTTGCGACAGTTTAGAAGTTTATCATCAGGATTGGACGGATGATTTTGAAGCTGAGTTTCAGCGTAGGCGCGGATACGATATCAAAGATCACCTGCCCAAACTCGTCGGACCCGGAACCCCGGAAACGGCTGATGTCAGATACGATTGGGGACGCACGATCACCGAACTTTTCGATGAGCGGTTCATGGTTCCGATGCAGTCATGGTCAAAGAAAAATGGAACTCGTTTCCGCATTCAGGGTTATGGCATTCCCGCTGCAAATATATCGAGCAACAAATGGGCTGACATCTCAGATGGCGAAGGTGCCCAATGGAAGGTTGTTCGGGCAGCTCGATGGGCTGCTTCCGCAAATCATATTTACGGCAGGAAAGTAACCTCGTCCGAGACGTGGACCTGGCTGAATTCGCCAGTTTTCCGCGCAACGCCTCTCGATATGAAAGCTGAGGCAGATATTCATTTCCTACAGGGAATCAATCAGCTTATAGGCCACGGCTGGGGCTACACTCCGCCCGGTGTCGAGTATCCGGGATGGAGGTTTTACGCTGCGGGGGCATACTCCGAACAAAACCCGTGGTGGATAGTGATGCCGGATCTGGCTAAATATTTACAACGGATGAGTTATCTGCTGAGGCAGGGCGAGCCAAGAAATGACGTGGCTCTTTACATGCCAACTTCCGATGCGTACGCCCATTTCAGGCCCAACAGTGTTCACTTGATCGAAACTGATCGTGAGTTGGTAGGTGAGAAAGTGATGCCAGCGCTCTTTGAGGCTGGATACAATCTCGATTTTTTTGATGACGAGGTTTTACGGACCGTTGGAAAAAGCAGCAATGGAACTCTTTTTTTGGGCGCCAGCGAACATAAGGTAGTAGTCTTGCCAGGGATCGAACGTATGCCGCTCGAAACACTTCGAAAGCTCGAAGAGTTTGTGAAAGGCGGTGGAAAGATAGTTGCCAGCAGGAGATATCCGGAACGGGTTCCGGGACTAAAAGCGACGGCGGCGGAACATGCTGAGTTCAAGACTATTGTTCAAAGGATTTTTAGTTCTGCTTCAGTGAAATTCGTCGAGAAAGACGAAGACATCGGCCAGGCTCTGAAATCGTTTGTGCAGCCGGATGCTGCGATCTCGCCTGCTGTCGCAGATGTTGCAACCGTACACCGTCGCGTTGGAAACGCTGATATCTATTTTGTGGCGAATACTACTAACCGAGATAAAAAGATTCAAGTTACCTTCCGGGTTGGCGGCGGTCAGGCGGAAGTATGGGATGCGATGAATGGCGAGGCCTATGCCGCTGATGTTGTCCGTCAGGATGCTACGTCCACTACAGTTGCGATCGAACTCGCCCCGTATGGTTCGACAGTCGTAGCATTTGGAGGCGGAAAAGTCTCACTTGGTAAAAAGCCTGCGATGAACAGTTCTGAAGCGACGATGGACCTAAGTTCTAACTGGAATGTGACCGTTGGGGAATCGGTTCCAAAGTTATTCGGAAGTCTTACATCATGGGCGGATGATGAAGCGACCCGCTTCTTTTCCGGCACCGCGTTGTACCAAAAAAGTGTAAGTTTGCCGTCTGGATTCCTAAGGCCGGGCAATAGGGTGGCTTTGGACTTTGGCGAGGGAACTCCGATCGATCTGCCGATACCAAGAAATGGAATGCGAACGTTCTATGATCCGCCTATTCGTGAAGCGGCCGTTATTTACGTCAATGGCCAGAGAGCAGGCTCGCTTTGGAGTCCGCCATATCGGCTTGATGTCACTGCCTTTCTAAAGCCGGGCTCGAATGATGTTCGCATAGTGGTTGGCAACACGGCACTCAACTATATGGCAGGAAGAAAGCTTCCGGACTACAAACTGCTCAATCTCAGATATACTGAGCGATTTCAGCCGCAAGAGATGGACAGGGTTCAGGCCCTGCCGTCCGGTCTGATCGGCGGAGTTAAACTCCACTCAATAAAGTAGCGAATCTTTCGATATCCTGATTTTCAGATTCTTTCGGTGGCCGATTGGTGTTACCAATTGTTATTTGCTGGCAGATCGTTTGAATCGGGAATGCGTTTTTCACTTCGCCGATTGTTGCTCAATCCAGCGTGAAACGATTAATTATATACGGAAATAATAAGTATTAATGCGATTTCCTTCGTTCTGTGACTTTTTCACTGGACAGAGGCTGGAAATTGGTGTTATTTTACCAATCGACACGAGCGGGTTTTAGATATATTACCAATTTCAATGAGGGAGCATCGCGATCGAGTTTTACTCGGTTGTGACCAATTCAACGTTAGAGGTTAACCGGTTATTCGTCATTACCCCCGATATGTAGGTGGAAGGCAATCATACGAAACCCGTTACAGTAATGAAAAACTGAGAATTTTGGTTAGACCAATTTTTACAAGGTATCGCTGATCCAGCGAATTCCTTTGCTTTTTAATTAAGCGATCCGAAGTTGAGTCCGATCTAGTGTTCGGACCTCGATGCCGGGAAGCCTGAGCGATGTAAGGAGAAATGAGATGAGTTTAAGAATATTGAAAATGGTGCGTGCTTCACTAGTACTTATGGCGATATTCGCCTCGGTACACGTGATCGCAGCACAGGAGACGCGCGGTACCATCCGCGGTCTTGTGACCGATCCAAATGGTCAGGCTGTTCCTAATGCTTCCGTCCAAGTTATCGATCCGGCACGTGGCGGACGGCGAACAATGACGACAAATGGAGAGGGGTTTTTCCAGGCAACGTATCTGACGCCTGGGCAGTACCAGATCGTGGTAGAGGCTCCGGGATTCAAGAAATCTATCCGCGACAATGTCGAACTTCAGATCGGTGCTGTTATCCAAGCAGATATGAAGCTTGAGGTCGGCGGAGCTTCCGAAACCGTAACTGTCACCAGTGATGTTCCGCCGCTAAACACGGAAAATGCCTCGCTTGGTCAAGTCATTGACGCGAGGCGTATGGAAGATCTGCCACTGCCGCAGGGCGATCCTTACAAGCTTATAGGGCTTTCGGCGGGTGTTACTTATACGGGTTCCGCTCGTCTCGATCGTCCATTCGAACCGACACATATTATTGGTTATGCGATCGATGGTACGCGCGGGAACCGCAGCGATCTGACGATCGACGGAGCCCCAAGCACGGCGACCGCAAACGCCAATGAGGTCATCGCGACCTACGTGCCCCCGTCGGATATCGTTCAGGAATTTAAGGTTCAGACGGCCACATTTGACTCGCAGTTTGGGAACACCGAGGGCGGTGTGACAAGCATCAGTATCAAATCTGGTAAGAATACGCTCAACGGGTCGGCATATTACCATGCACAGCCGGGAACCTGGGCTGCTAATGACTTCTTTGGAAACAGCCGTGGAACGGCAAGGCCACAGACCGAGTCGAACCGATTCGGTGGCTACCTCAGCGGTCCGGTTAGGATCCCGTGGTTGTATAACGGTAAGGATAAAACATTCTTCCTGTTTGGCTACGAAGGTATTCGTGATGCTCGCCCGCGGTTTGACGCAGGTGCTGGTTCATGGGTTCCTACGCAGGCTTTAGCGAACGGCGATTTTTCGGCGTTCTTGCCGACGAGCGGTTGCACGGCAACATCGAGCACGATCTGTATCTACGATCCGACAACCCGTGTCGCGACAGGCAATACATTCACGGGAACTGCATTTGCGGGGAATATCATACCTGCAAACCGCATTGATCCGGTCGCAAAGGCTGTTTTGACATATTTTGCTAAGCCCAAGCAGCCGGGTCTCGTCGGGAACATTTTTGACTCAAGTCTGAATGAACTCACGAAGCCCTACAACAATTACACGTTTAGGATCGACCAGAACATTGGTGACAAAAACCACCTGTTCGTTCGCGGCAGCTATTACGACCGTGTCAGTGTATATAATGATTACACTGGTACTGAGTATTCTGGCGTGAATTTCATTTTCAAGGCTCGCCAAGGGGTTATTGATGATGTCCACACGTTCAACTCGACCACGTTTCTGAATGTAAGATATGGCTATAATCGATTTATTAGGGCCCAGGATCAAGAACCCGACGCACAGGGATTCGACCTTACAAAGCTATGGGCCGGGGCGGCTGGGACAACCTATAACAATTTGGTTGGTGATGGCGTCCGTCGATTCCCGAGATTTGATTTCTCAGGAGGGCCGCTTGGGAATGGACAGGGAGTTGAATTTCGCCCTGTCGATACTCATTCCTATTCGATAATTCTCACCAAGCTTTTCAGTCGGCACTCGATGAAATTTGGTGGAGAGCAACGAACTTACATTGAAAATTCATCGTTCTCTAGTAACGATCAGACAGGACAATTCGTTTTTAACAACACCTACACCCGAGCGAGCAGCGCTAACAGTTCCGACGTAAATGGCCTACAGGCGATGGCGGCGTTCCTACTCGGATTGCCAAGCACTCAGCAGATCGTACGCCGCGCCGATTACTCGGAATACTCGAAAACTTACGGATTTTTCTTCCAGGATGACTGGAAGGTGACGGATCGCTTGACACTGAACCTCGGTCTCCGTTGGGAAGTTGAGACGCCGATGATCGAGAAGCAGAACAAGAGTGTATCGTCCTTCGACCCAACCTACGTGCAACCGTCACAGGCTGCCGCACGGGCCAGACTGGTGACGAACCCGGTTACGGGATACACCGGAGCCAACATTGATCCAAATAGCTTTAATGTTCGCGGCGGTCTCTTGTTTGCAGGCAAAGATACTGGAGCTGGGTTGTACGAAACACCGAAAGACGTATTTCTTCCTCGATTTGGAGCGACGTATAAGATAAACGACCGTACGGTTATACGCGGTGGATTTGGTCTGTTTGCAGGATTCCTCGGCGAACGCCGCGGTGACGTTATTCAGCCCGGATATACCCAAACCACAACGCGTCCGACAACGCTTCTCGCGAGCGGAGCTCCGATACCGTTCTCGATGTCGACATTCCCGACAGCAATATCGGTCATTGAGCCTGTCGGAAACGCTCGGGGACTACAGACAGGACTTGGAACAGGAATCTCATTCTTTAACCAGAATCCAAAGGTTTCGAAACAGGCCAGATATCAGTTCGGCGTTCAACGTGACCTCGGGATGGGCTGGGCTCTCGAAGTCAGCTATGTAGGTAACCACGGCTACGACATCGAGATCTCCCGAAATATCAATGCTCTGCCGAATCAATATCTTAACACGGACAACTCCAGAACTGCAGCCCAAACGGCTAACAGTACCCTGCTTGGTCAAGCTGTCGCGAACCCGTTTCAGGGAATTGAGGCTTTTCTCGGAACTGGGTTCTTCAACTCGACGATCTCGAGATCGCAGCTGCTTAGACCGTTCCCCAATTTTGGTGATATCACGACATCTGTAAACGATGGCAAATCGTGGTATCACTCGGCACAGGTCAACCTTAACAAACGATTCTCGCAGGGCTACACCCTTGGAGCATCATACACATGGTCGAAATGGCTGCAGGCTACCGAGTTCCTGAATGCTGGCGATGCAACACCGACCAAGATGATCTCAGATCAGGACACGCCACACCGTCTGTCGCTAAGTGGTATCTATGAGTTGCCGTTCGGTAAGAACAAACTGCTTCTGTCCGATGCCAATGGTGTTGTTGATCGCCTCGTAAACGGCTGGCAGGTTCAGGCCGTGTGGCAGTACCAGGTCGGATTCCCGATACCGTTTGGAACTGACCTGTTCTACATCGGCGGCGACATCGCGTTGCCTAAAGATCAGCGGACGACCGCGCGATGGTTCAACACAGCAGCCTTTATCAATGTAAGGGATGGCGGTACGACTACAACGGCAGCTCCGGTATCGCACCTTAGAACGCTTCCTCTGCGTTTTGCTGACGTTCGTCGTGACAACATCAATGATGTAAGTCTTTCTTTACTAAAGAATACGGCGATCAACGAACGCGTACGTCTGCAGTTCCGCCTGGAATTCAGCAACGCCTTCAACGAAGTTTACTTCCCAAATCCAGCAGTTGGCCCAACGGCTGCTACATTTGGCACGATCGCACCTTCGAACCAGGACAACTACGCCCGACGCACTCAGATCGGCATCAAACTCCTTTTCTAATCTATAAATAGAATAGGTAAATGTCGGGATCAGTCTTAGCTGGTCCCGATTTTTTTGCTCAAAATATCACGAATATTTTTCACGAAATTAGTTGGCTTTTGCTGGACAGTGGTTTTACCAATATGTTACGCTTCCCTCGTCTTTTAATTTTTGCAATTCAGGGTAGTGTGTCATTAAGCCGTAGGGCGTTGCGTTTCGCCCCCGACCGCGTCAGTTTTTTTTGAAATCAGTTAAGCGGTTTACCAACTGCTATGACTACATTTTGTAAACTTGTTGAGCGATCCATGGCCGCGGTGATTTTGCAAAGTATCGATTATATTGGGCTTAAGTCCCAAGCATTTTGGATAGAATTCGGGAGAAAGCAATATGAGATTTGTCAAAGTTACACTTTTAATCTTAGCCGCTTGTGTAGCATTAATTGGTCAAACCAATAGAGGCGGCATCAGCGGAACAGTCACAGATTCCAATGGAGCTGTCGTGCCAAATGCAAAGGTTACGATCAAAAACGTTGGGACCAATCAGGCGACCACTGTCGTTACCTCTAGCAGCGGGGCATTCTCCGTTACATCTTTGGAGCCGGTCGAATATGACATTCTGGCCGAAGCGACCAGTTTCAAGAAAGCTGTTATCCAAAAGATCAAGGTTGACACCGCTACCGTTCAGACAGTCAACATAATTCTCGAGGTCGGTAATTTTGCCGAGACCGTAAACATTGAGGCCGAAGACGCCCTGATCAATACGGAATCCGGAACAACCTCATCGACCATCTCTGAGGTTCAGCTTCGCGAATTGCCGCTTAATAACCGCAGCGTGCTCGATCTCGCTGTGACCGTTGCCAACGTTTCCGGTGATGCCGGCAGCGAGGACGCTGAAGTTACGTCGGGACAGCCAGTACCCGGGTTTAACCTGAGTTTGAATGGCGGCCGACCCGGCGGCACATCGATCCTCGCGGACGGTGTTAACAACACCGGCGTCGGTATCGGTCGGGCCGTTGTGAGTTTTACCCCTGAGACGGTTCAGGAATTTACGGTTCAAACATCTGCATATTCTGCTGAATACGGGAACACCAGCGGCGGTGTTATCAATGCCACAACCAAGTCAGGTACAAACCTGCTAAATGGAACAGCTCTTTTCTATCACCGAAATCCTGCGACCAATGCCCGGCCATACCGCATCGGGACGACGCCAAGAACTGCGAATAACCTCAAATACAGTCAAGGCTCGCTGACCGTCGGCGGACCGGTTTTCCTTCCGGCCTTTGGCGAGGGCGGCCCGAGATTGTATGACGGCCGAGACAGAACCTTCTTTTTCTTCGCGTATGAGCCCCGCTGGCGACAGGACTTTATTACGGTAACTACACTGTTCCGATCGCAGGCCGAACGTAACGGCGATTTTCGCAATCTGACCAGAACGTCTGGCGGCTGGATACCTACCGCAGTTGCTAATCAGTTCGGTGTCGCCTCGACCGGTCAGGCCAATATCTATCAGCAGTTCACCCTCGGGGCAAATGGAACGCTGGTGCCGATCGTTCTGACGAACAACACATTCCAGTTCTGTCAGTTTGGAGCCACAAACGTTTCATTAAATGCAGCGGGTCAACCGCAATGTACCGCAGCTCAAAATGCGGCTCCCAACAATGCCCTGAATGTTGTTCCCACTGCTTTCATCGACCCTACGGCACGCAGAGTGCTCGATTTTATGCCGCTCGGCGGTGAATATTTCCTCGACGGCGGTTTGGTTCGCAACGCAGTCGTGAACAGGCAGGTCACGCAGAACGAAACGCGATACACCTTCAAATTTGATCACCAACTGACGCGTGCAAACAAGGTCAGCTTTAGGTACTCAAAAACCCCTGCGATCGCCGTTCGAAACTTCGGTTCGGACATCAACGGCAGCACTGGTGTTTTTAGTGATGCAAAACAGTATTTGCTGACTGACGACCATATCTTTTCATCCAGTTTCGTTAACAACCTGAGGCTGAGCTACACAACCGGAACCTTCAGCGAAGATTTCGCTCCCGAGTTTTCGATCAACGGCGGCCGAAATCTTGCGACCGAACTTGGCCTGCCCAGCCTGACGAGCGGCGGTATACCGCTATTCACACTGAGTAGTGACTCAGGAACCAACTCAGCCTTTGCGGACATTGGTTCTTCGGGTTCGACTAACAACTTTAACAAAGAAGAGCGATACAGCATGGACGACATCGTCTATTGGAACCGAGGTAATCAGACCTGGAAATTCGGTATCAATATGTCGCTCGCCAAGCTTAACGTGATCCCATTCTTCGCGGCATCCGGCGGCCGATGGGGATTCCGAACGCTAAACACCAGCAGCAACCGTTCGACCAATACCGCAAATGGCGGCGATCCACTCGCAAGCCTTCTTATCGGCGTTCCAAACGTGGTAGATGTCCGACCTCTGCTGCTCGACTACAACTACTACTACAAGAGCGGAGCTCTTTTCGTTCAGAACGACTGGAAGGTCAAGCCAAATCTCACCTTGAATATTGGTCTCCGCTACGGTCTGCAGACGCCGCGTGGTGAAAGAAACAATCAGCAAGGTGCATTTCGCCCTGACCTCGCACAGAACGTAACGCTGACCGATGCCCAGCGAACGGCCATCATTACGGGTCTCGGTATCACGACAGCCAATCCAAATTACAACGCGATCGTTGCTCAGATCCCGACGACGGTTTCGGTTCCGGTCTTCGCACTTGCCGGTCGAGGTGGCCGATCGAACTACCTGGTAGAGATCGATCGAAACAACTTTGAACCGCGTATCGGTTTTGCCTGGAGCCCTAAATTCTGGGAATGGGCGTCGAAACGGAGCACCGCAGTTCGCGGCGGTTACGGCATCTCGCATGTGCCGTTGACCGGTAACAACCGTCTGCCAAACCCTGATTTCGGCGGATTCCAGAGCGTTTCGACACTGGCTAACGGATCGACCGTGGGTGGAACTCAGTTCTCGACTCAACCGATTCGCCTTTCCGGTAACGCTCCTGTGGTTGGCGGCGGTACTTTCCAACAGGCATTGACCAATACGTTCGGGCTAAATTCGGATGGCATCATCCCTCTTAACAGCCTAGGCGTTCCCGGTTTCGCCATTGCCGAAGGTTCGGGCAAGGTTCCTTATATTCAGAACTGGAATCTCACCGTCTCGCTCGAGATCTTTAAGAACACCTCGCTCGAGGTTGCCTATGTCGGGAACAAGGGGTCAAACCTTTATGCTCCTCGTCAGAATATCAACCCAGTTGATCCCGCTTTCACCGAACTTCTCGAGGCTAGCAACGTTGCCGCTGAAACGGCGTTTGCCGATCCGCTGGGACGGCGTAACGCTTTAGGTGCGATTCTCTCGATCCCGCGTAACTCCGTTGTATCTACATTCTTCGGCTTTAATACCCTTGATCGTCTGATCAATCCATCAGCGACGAGTGTTTATCATGGTACGTACATCTCGCTGCGACGACGGTTCTCCAATGGACTTAGCTTCACATCGAACTATACGTTCGGCAAATCGATCGACGATGCTTCTGACTCGTCGCCAGACGTTCGTGTCCTGACGAGTGGCACGACACTCGGACAGTCGTATTATGGTGCTCCCCGCAGCGGTGACCGTGCGGTTTCTGCCTTTGATCTGCGTCATAATTTCAATAACACCTTCGTCCTTGATCTGCCGTTTGGCCGCAAGAAAGCATTCTTTAGCCAGATGCCAGGTGTTGTGGATGCGGTTCTCGGCGGTTGGTCGGTTTCCGGTATCGTCCGTTTTCAGGGCGGCCAGCCGTATTCGCCATTCATCACCGACACTAACCGCTTGAACGGTGTGAACCGGTCGGTTCGCTTGAACATCGTTGAAGGCGTGCCGCTCAAGAACCCGCTTTACTCAGGTGCATGTTCGATCGGCGGCGGCTGCGAGCCGTATCTAAATCCGGCGGCGTTCACACGTCCTCCAAAAGGTTCGCTTGGCAATTCGCCGCGTACGCTCAGCCTGCGTTCGCCGATGCAGCAGTATTTTGATCTGTCGATCCAAAAGACGTGGACGCTCGGCTTCCTCGGCGGCGAAGGCAAACGCCGTCTCAACTTCCGTGTCGATATGTTGAATGCCTTTAACCACCCGGCATTCCGCTTCAACAACACGGGTAACACGCCGTTCGGCTATGGTACGCTTCCGGTAGAGACGCCAGTCACGTTGGCCGAATACAACGCATGGGCGGCGTTCAACGGCAGGCCCAATGCCACGGGAGCAACGGACCCTGCACTCGTCGCGGTGCAAAACCTAACGATCAACAATCGCCTGCCTACCGGAGCGATTCCTCTTGATTTCTTCAGCATTCGCGTACCTGAGGGGTTTGCGACGAGGAACCGGCTAGCATATGACATAACTACACTCGAAGGATTGAAGTTGTATCGTCTTCGTGGAAATTACGATGCCAACTTTGGAACGCTGTTCGCGGTCAACAATCCGCGATACGTTCAGTTCGGTCTTCGCCTTTTCTTCTAAACCGAAGAAAAGCATAGATTTGCAGTAAAACCGGTCCCGCTTTCGTCGCCACCTGTCGGCGCCGGGCGGGATCGGTGGTTTGTCACTGACCTTCTGGAAATAACCGTATGAGAACATTCGTTTTATTGCTATTTGTTCTTCTCCTCTCCTTCTCAGCTTTCGCCCAAACGGCGGAATTGCCTCGCGAATGGGTCGATCCGGAAACCGGCCACCGCGTAATGAGGCTTTCTGACGAAGCGGGCAGCCAATCGTTCTACTTTCATCAGAACGGGTATTCCGGCAGCAAGCTCGTTTTCGAGACCCGGAGCGGCCTTTCGACCTTCGACTTTAAGACCAAAAAGATCGAGCAGATCGTCGATGGACGGGCTCGTGCCGTTGTGGTTGGAAACAAGTCGGGCAAGGTCTTTTATATCAAAGGCGATACCGTCTTTGAGACCGACGTTAATACCAAAGCAACTCGTGAGATCGTCAAAAATGGCAAGCTCGGCACAGGTTCCGGATTTGGCCTGAGTGCTGACGAAAAGACGCTCGCTGGCAGTATGCTCGTCGGCGAACTTCCCGAAGAATTCCGTCCGCGACCCCAGCCTACCGCAACGCCGACTCCGATTGCCGGAGCACCGGCAGGGCAGGTTGCGGCTCGCGACAGCTATCCCGGCAAAGGCGAAATGATGGAACGCCGTCTTGCTGCCAAGATACCGATGCAGCTTTTCACCATCGATATCAAGAGCGGCACGGTCAAGACATTTCACCAGGCGACCGACTGGCTAAACCACGTTCAGATGTCGCCGACCGACCCGAATCTCATCATGTTCTGCCACGAAGGCCCGTGGCACAAGGTCGATCGCATATGGACGATCCGCACCGACGGCACCGATCTCAAAAAGATCCACACCCGCACGATGGACATGGAGATCGCCGGTCACGAATTCTTTAGCCCCGACGGCAAAAAGATCGTTTACGATCTGCAAACCCCGAAAGGCCAGGTGTTCTGGCTCGCCGAATACGACATCGCCTCAGGCAAGATGGCCAAGCACAGCCTGACCAAACGTGAATGGTCAGTTCACTTCGGAGCCTCGCCGGACGGCAAATGGTTCCTAGGCGACGGCGGCGGCCCGAACAGTGTTGCCAAAGGCGACAACGGCCAATGGATCTACCTCTTCAAACCCGAGGGTGGCAAATTCGTCTCGCAGCGTCTCGTCAACCTCGCGAAACACGATTATTCGCTAGAACCAAACGCCACGTTCACGCCGGACGGGAAGTGGATCGTTTTCCGCTCAAACATGCTCGGGCCGACGCATATTTATGCGGTGGAGATCGCGAAGAGTAAGTGATCTTTGGTCGCCAACGGCGACGAACATTAAAGCCTGGGGTGCAGCTGCATCGGCGGAACCCTAGGTCAGGGCGTCATCGGATCTCGCTCGCTGAAGGCGAGCAACATGGCGCCGAGAATTCTGTTCGTCCCCTTCAAGGACGCGTCGAGCCACCAAATTCTTCCTAGGGTTTCGCTCGAAGACTCGCTGCACCCTAGGCTTTAATATTTGTCGCCGTTGGCGACAAAACCGACATGCGAATCACTATCTTATCGATATTATTCTTCGTCCTGACACTTGGCTCCTTCGCCCAAGTCAAAGACGATGCCCGCCCGGTCGTTGATGATTCAAAGACCACGCCTGCTCAGGTTCGTGATCCAAAGTTGCCGACGTTGTGGATCGTTGGCGACTCGACGCTGAACAGCAACGCACCGATGCGTGGCTGGGGGCAGGAGCTGGCCCAGTTTTTTGATCTGACAAAGGTCAATGTCGTCAACCGTGCCATTGGTGGACGCTCGAGCCGGACGTTTATCTACGAAGGTCGTTGGGACAAGATCCTCGCTGAGATGAAGAAGGGCGACTTCGTCCTGCTCCAGTTCGGCCATAACGACGTCGGCAAGTACAACGATCCGGCTGCTAAAGACCGCCCGTCGCTCCACAGCGAAGGCGACGAAACCGCCGAGGCGACGCGGCTCGACGGCAAGACCGAAACGGTTCACAGCTTCGGCTGGTACATGCGTAAATACGGCAACGACACGCGTGCGAAAGGTGCGACCATGATCTTCGCCTCGATGGTTCCGCACAAAGACTGGGCCGACGGCAAGATCGTCCGCAAGGAACGCGAAAAATGGGTGCCGTGGACCGCCAACGCCGCGAAGGCAACCCACGCTGCCTACATAGACCTCAACGAAATAATCGCCCTCGAATTCGAACGCCTCGGCCCCGAAAAGGTCGAGCCGCTCTTCGCCGACAAACGCACCCACTCCACTCAAGCCGGAGCCCTGCTCAACGCTCAAATGGTGGTCGCCGCCCTCAAATCGCTCAAAGATCCCGACCTAAAACGGTTCCTTGGGCCACTCGCAGTCCGTAAAATCAAACCAACGCCAAAAACGTTAGTTGTGTCCGCAAAGCATTGATAACTAAGGAAGTTAGCGGATAAAATACGACATTCGTCGACAGTTTTGCCCCATTTGTCCCACGCTTGTCCCACGGCATGCGTGGGACAAATAAGTCGTGTGTTATCAGTTGTTTAGAACGGATTTTATGCCCTTTTTTTCCGTTTTTTCAAAAAAACACAAATTGTAAGACAATTTCTTACACATTTATACCTCACACGAACCCGGCGGATGCCTGGAAAATAGATTTTCAAATAGCAATAGCGATATATAGACGAAAATAGATGCAACAAGGTTGCATCTATGGACGCATTTGCGGATCAAGTGTTGGTTGTTGAGCGGGGACACAAACGGAACGCCAGCGGTCAGATAGTTGGCGGCGGAACGGCTTTCGCATTGATCGCAACGGCCCTGGTGCCAAATCTCGGATGTTTGGCGGTAAGCCGGATCGCTCCGGCTTTTTGGGTCGATCTCACCCAAACTGCTCCGCAGCCGCCCACCAGAGCGAAGGGGTTGTCGCCGATTATTTCGCCGTTTTCGATGGTTAGTTGGATGACGCCTTGGGCGAAGGGGCGGTCGTTGCCGTATTCGTCGGTAACCCGGAAGACGACGCGGGTCATGTCGATGCCGTCGGCTCGCAGATCGGTGTCGTCGGGTTTTATAACGAAATCGCGGTCGACGCCTTTGCCTGAGAGTTTACGTTCGATGACCTTACGGCCTCCGATGTAGCCTTCGATACGCATGTCGGCCCATTTAACGTTGCCCCAGATGAAGGTGCGGATGTTCGGGTTGAATGGCGGGTATTTTAGGTTCGGATACGTCTTGCGGTCGGGTTCTGCCTCGACGATCATTGTTTCGCCAATGAAATACTTGAGTTTTTCGCAGTTTGACGACACCATCGCGTAGGTGAATGCTTCGTTTTCGTCACCGCACGCCCAGTGGAAAGCGGGTTCGAGGACGATCTCTTCGGACGGGTCGCATTGTGACTTGTAGAAACCTGCGGCTGGTTTTGGAATGCGGAAAATGTCGGAAACGCCGTGGTAGCAGATGCGGTCGCCGGAGCCGAAGTATTCGTGCGTGTTGTAATCGAATGCACACCAGGCGAGGCCGCCGGCGATCTTCTGCTGGCCGGCGATGTGATCGTGAACGCGAGCGTGGCGGTGTGTGTGTTCGCGCAGGCGGTCGCCGACGTCGAAGCGTTTGGTCGGGAACATGTGGCCGTTGAATTCGGTGACGATGTAGAGCGGATGATTTGCCTCGCGCATCGGCCATTGGAAATCGTTCATCGTGTAAACGTCCTCTAGCCGCTCGGAGTTATAACGGAACCGCACGCCGCCGGTCTGGCGGCTGTCGTCGAGGTCGTGGGCGATCTTGTTGGTTTTGGTGTAAAGCTCGGTGTTATCGCCGGATTCGTTGACGCGGACGCCCCACAGGACGATCGACGGGTGATTCCAGTCACGCTGGATCATCGCGTAAACTTCCTGCTCGACCAGCTTCTGCCATTCTTTGTCGCCGATGTGCTGCCAGCCGGGAATCTCCTCGAAAACAAGCAATCCCAGCTCATCGCAGGCGTCGAGAAAATGCGGCGATTGCTGATAATGCGAGGTGCGGACCATGTTGCATTTCAGCTCGTTTTTGAGAATGTGGGCGTCATGCCGCTGCCCGCGTTCCGGCATCGCTTGGCCGACGAATGGGTAAGTCTGATGGCGGTTGAGTCCGCGAAGTTTGAGATGTTTGCCGTTGAGATAGAAGCCGGTCTCGGTGAATTTCGCCTCGCGGAAACCGATACGGGTTTCATAGTGATCGAGGATTGTTTCGCCTACGCTCATAGTAACTCGGACGTCATAAAGCTTTGGAGTTTTGAGATCCCAAAGCGTAATCGGGCCGAGATCCGAGAGCGTGATATTGAAGTCGACTCCGCCATTTTGGACCGACCTTTGGGTCTTGTTCTTGATTACCTTGCCATTATCCAGAAGTTCGACAGAAAGATCGAAGAATGAGTCGTTCAAGACATCTGCTCCAGCCGTCCGAGTTCGATCGGAATTTGTGCCCCCTACGATTACTGCTCTCACCGCCAACCCCCGGTCGTTCCCGAGAACGTTAACAGGTTTTGCGAAAACGTTGTGAATGTACCTGTTGTTAACCGCGCGGATCTGAACGTCACGGTAGATGCCTCCGAATGTCAGATAATCGACGAGATTGCCGAACGGCGGGATGTCTTTTCGCTCAGTCGAATCGACCTCGACGGCGAGGACGTTTTCGCCGGTCCAGTTCAGATCTTTGGTCATCTCGAACGAAAATGGCGAGTAACCGCCCTTGTATTCACCGAGGAATTTGCCGTTGACATAGACCTTGGCGGCGGTCATCACGGCACCGAAATCGACGAAAACGCGATGGTCCTTCAGCTCTTTGGGCAAACGAAAATGGCGGCGATATGCTGAAACAAAACAATATTCCTGCTCGTCAAACCCGCTCATCGGCAGCATTTTATTGGTGTGCGGGATGGTTACCTGTTTCCACGCTTTGTCGTCGAATGCCGTCTGCATCGCCGCAGTCGAAGACTTTTCGCTATAGAGCCATTTGTGGTTGAGCGGGATGATATGGCGTTTTGAAAACGTCTGCGGCAAAGGCAGCGACTCGGCGGCTGACGTGTTCGCGATCAGCGATAATCCTGCGGCACCGACGGCGGTGGTTTTTAGGAAGTTGCGGCGGTTGAGTTTTGAGTCTGTCATGGTTTATCAAGATCCGGTCGACCGGGTCAGAACCGGGAGCGATAGCGACTGGGTTCTTCGGTTAGATATAAAGTGTCTTTGGCTCAGGCGAAACCCGGTCGCTACCGCTCCCGGTTCTGACGAAATCCCCTCAGCACCAGCCAATCCGCACACCTCGCGGCCCAGCTTGCCAGGTACGGATTCGTCGGGGCGAGGCCGACGCCGTGGGGGCCTTGTTCGTAGAGGTGAAACTCGAACGGTACGCCGTTTTTGCGCAGGGCCGAGGCGAAGAGCATCGCGTTCTCGACCGGCACGCTGGCGTCGGTCATCGTGTGCATCAAGAATGTAGGCGGCGTGTCCTTTGTGATGTGCAGCTCGTTCGAATAGAGCTTTATCAGCTCCGGTGTCGGGTTTTCGCCGAGCAGGTATTTTTTAGAACCGGCGTGCGTGAATTCGCCCATCGTGATCACCGGATAGAGCAGGATCATCGCGTCGGGACGCGAACTCATCCGCTCGATCTCGTCTTTGGCGTCGGCTTTTCCAGCGTCGTACTTCGTTCCCATGGTCGAGGCAAGGTGGCCTCCGGCCGAGAAGCCGAGAATGGCGACTCGTTTTGTGTCAACGCCCCATTCGGCGGCTCGATGACGGATCGTTCGCATCGCACGAGCGGCGTCGAGCAGCGGATTTGGCTGATTGTAACGCGGACCGAGGCGGTATTTGAGGACGAAGGCGGAAATGCCGAGTGAATTCAGCCATTTAGCAACTTCGCTGCCTTCCTTAACGTCCGACAAACGCGTATATCCGCCGCCGGGCAGCACGAGAACGGCTGCTCCGGTCGCGGTTTCTTTAGGGGCGAGAAACGGCGTGATCGTCGGGATGTCTTGAGGCTCTTTGCCGATCGCGTTCGGAGCGCCATCAGGCCAAAGCGGCATCGCGGTCTGCGCGGAAGAGGTAACCGCGAAACACGCTAAAAGTACGAAAATTAAGAATTCTTTTTTTAGCATAATTGGCGTATTTCGCGGTTAACAAACTCTATCGACCTCGTAGGCCGTTGATCTTCTTGATAAATTCCTCGACGCTGTCTTTTTTGATGACGAGGGTCGGGACGTTGATCTGTTTGTTGGCGGGGATGACGGATTTGTCGCCTTTGAGGATCTTGGACATCAGGATCACCGACTGGTAACCGAATTCGTAAGGCTGCTGGACGACCGTCGCGAAGATCGCGCCTTCTTTAACACCAGCGAGCGTTTCGTCTTCCTCGTCGAAGCAGATGATCTTGACCTTGTCGAGCTTGCCGGCTTCCTTGACTGCGTTGTAGATCGCGGGGCCGTTGTAGCTCCAGAGGCCGACCATTCCGGCGATGTCGGCGTATTTGACGAGCGTGTCGGCGGCGTTGGTTTTCGCACGGGCACGATCAGTGTCGTCGGTGCGGATGTCTATGATCTCGACCTTTGAACCCGCGAGAGCTTCTTTCAGGCCTTGATATCGCTCGGCGGCGTTGCGGGCATCGCTTTTGCCGACGAAGACCATGATCTTACCGCCGTTTGGCAAAGCTTCTTTGACGAGTTCGCCTGCCTGACGTCCGGCAGCGACGTTGTCGGTGCCGATATACAAAGCACGATCGCTCGACGGAGCGTCGCTGTCCTGGGTTATAACGAGTGCTTTTTTCGCCGTGTCGTTGATGAGTTGGGTCTGATTGTCAGGATCGACTGGGCTCATCGCGATGCCCTGAATACCGGTTGAGGTCAGGTCGTCGATAATGCGTTTCTGCTCGGCGGCGGTGCCTTCGCCGGGTAGTTTGAATTCGACCTTTACGTCAGCAAGTTCGCCATCAGCTTTTTCGACGCCTTTGCGGGCGATGGTCCAGTAATCGGAGGCGTTATTTGTTACAAATGCGAGCTTTATCTCTTTGCCTGGGGCGGTCGAATTTCCGGTATTGCCACCGGCATTCGAGGTCGTGTTTGCTCCGCCGCCGCATGAGGCGAGCAGCGAGGCTCCGAGCAGAAACGAACATACTGTCAGGATTCGGTTATTCATAATTTCTCCAATTAATTTTCTCGTTTATCCGGTAATCTGTACGCCTTGCGAAATGACTCTGGTTAACCGCTTGTCTGCAGATCTGGAAACAATTAATATTGTGGTGCACAGACAGTCGAAATTCGCTAGAACGTATTGGGGATCGATAAAAGAAATATACCCGTAAACCAGATGTTCGGCAAGTTAAATTCGATAAAAATGTAGCCGGCTTACACAGTAGTTAATCGGTTAAATGATGCTTTAAATTCGCGAGAGACTTGTGGTATCGTTTAGAAAATTTGGTTTGACCAATTAATTGCTCGTGATCGTATTCGAACTGGAAAACGTAACGGCAAAACTGTATCACCTCGCATCGTTCGTCTTACAACTTTATTTGTCCGTCAAGAATATGAATAAACGACTTGTATACCTGCGGATCTGGCCCACAGCTTTTGTTTTCATGATGGCTCTGGGATTCTCAATGAACATCTCGGCAAAACCAAAAGTAACCAAAGACAATTTCGGCAAAACCGCCGACGGCAAAGCGGTCGAGATCTACACGTTGACCAATAGCGGCGGTTCTGAGGCCCGCATCATGACGTATGGCGGAACGGTCGTTTCGTTGAAAGTGCCGGACAAGAGTGGGAAATTGGGCGATGTCGTGCTCGGGTTTGATTCGGTCGCGGATTATGAAAAGCATACGGGCTTTTTCGGAGCGTTGATCGGGCGGTACGGTAACCGAATCGCGAAAGGGGAGTTTCAGATTGGCAAAACCGAATATGCTCTCGCGACCAACAACGGCGAAAATCACCTGCACGGCGGTGCAAAAGGCTATGACCGCGTCCTATGGACGGCTCGTCCATTTACGAGTGCCGCCGGTCCCAATCTTGAGCTCAAATATCTTAGCAAGGACGGCGAGGAAGGCTATCCCGGAAACCTCAATATCACGGTTGTTTACACGTTGACCGAAAAGAACGAGCTTAAGATCGTCTATTCAGCGACCACCGACAAAGCGACGGTCGTAAATCTGACACATCACTCGTATTTCAATCTAGCCGGAGCGGGCAATCCAACTATTCTTGATCACGAACTGATGATCAACGCAGATGAGTTTTTGCCGACAGACAGTGGTTCGATACCGGACGGGCAGTTTCGGCATGTTGATGGTCGTATTTTTGATTTCAGAAAGCCCCTGCCGATCGGCTCGCGAATCGCACTGGCAGATCAGCAGCTCGAATTTGGCAAAGGCTATGACCACAACTGGGTGTTGAATAAGAAAGGTAAGGCTCTGACGCTCGGTGCGACGGTTTACGAGAAATCGAGCGGCCGCCTGATGAAAGTGCTGACGACGGAGCCCGGAATGCAGTTTTACTCGGGTAATTTTCTCGATGGCTCGATCAAGGGCAAAAGCGGTCAGAACTATCCGTTTCGCTCTGGATTTTGTTTAGAGGCTCAGCACTTTCCCGATTCGCCGAATCAGCCCAAATTTCCGTCAACCGTTCTAAGGCCGGGGCAGCGGTATTCGCAGACGACGGTGTATCAGTTTTCGGTGAAGTAACCGGGGCGAACCGACTGGAGCGGCAAGCATCCTTGCTTGCCAGCGGTTGAAAACCGCTTATATGCCGAGGTGGGAATGCACTTGAATGTTAGTGAGAGCATTAACACTGCGGAAGCCGCAGTGTGGCAAGCAGGGATGCTCGCCGCTCCAGTCGGGTCCATAGATTATGATGAAATCCTTATTTGTATCAGCATTGATCACTATCGCTGCGTTCTTTGGAATGGCTGAACAGCGAGTCGAGGCCCAGAGGTCTGTTTTTTTTAACATCCGCGACTACGGAGCGAAAGGCGATGGGAAAACGCTGGATACGGATGCGATCAATAAGGCGATCGAAACGGCTGCTGGAAAAGGTGGTGGAACGGTTTATTTTCCGGCGGGAACTTATCTGAGCTTTTCGATCCGGCTGAAGAGCAATATCACGATCCATCTCGATAACGGTGCGACTTTGCTCGCGGCCGATCCTGCTGTTCACAAGGGCAAATACGACATGCCTGAGCCGAATCCGTGGGACATGTACCAGGATTTTGGGCATTCGCACTGGCAGAATTCGCTGATGTGGGGCATCGGGATCGAGAATTTTGCGATCATCGGACAGGGAAGGATCGACGGTCTCGGCCTGTCAAAACGAAGCCCCGGGCCGCGTCGCCCGCGAACCGAAGGCGAGACGCCGGTTAGCATGGCGAATAATGTTTCACCGCTTGGTGAGATGTCGGACCGTTCGGAAATGAACGGTCTTGGGACGAAGGCGATCGCTCTGAAACTTTCGAAAAACATAACGTTAAAGGATTTTACGATCTTTCGCGGGGGGCATTTTGCGGTTATTGCAACTGGCGTTGACAATCTGACGATCGACGGTCTACGGGTTGATACAAATCGCGATGGTTTTGACATCGACGCTTGCCGTAACGTGCGTATTTCTAACGTTTATGTCAATTCACCGAACGACGATGCGATCGTTCTTAAGAGTTCGTACGCTCTCGGCTTTCCTCGTGCTACTGAGAATGTGACGATCACGAATTCGCAGGTGTCGGGCTTCGATCTCGGGACATTTTTGGACGGAACGTTTCAGACGAAAACTGAGTTTGCACCCGACCGCGACCGGGTGACCGGACGAATCAAATTTGGCACCGAATCGAACGGCGGATTTAAGAACATCACCATATCGAACATCAATTTCGTTCGCTGTCGTGGCCTAGCGATCGAGACGGTTGATGGCGGAAATATCGAGGATATTTCGATTTCGAACATAACGATGCGAGACATAACGACCGCTCCGATATTTATTCGCCTCGGCAAACGGCAGCGTGCTCCGGGGGGAACGCCGGTCTCCAAGATCAAGCGAATAAACATCGACAACGTCGTCGTCTCAGGAGCCCATCACGAATACTCCTCGATCATCGCTGGCCTCGCCGAAAGCCCGGTCGAGGATGTGCGGCTGTCGAACATTCGTATCCACTACAACGGCGGCGGCACCAAGGCTGATGCGGAGCGGGCGATCCCCGAAAACGAGAAAAATTACCCAGAACCGAGCATGTTCGGCGTGACGCCCGCCTACGGATTCTATATCCGGCATGCAAAAGGCGTTGTTTTTGACAATGTAAAAGTAACCTACGAAAAACCTGAAGAGCGGCCGGCGTTCGTACTGGATAACGTTAAAGATATCGATCTTTTTCGTATTGATGCCCAGCCCACATCTTCGTTCTTTATGCTAAAGAACGTACAGAACTTTAATTTGCAGCAGAGTAAAGGTGTTAAGGATGAGCGGATCGACCGTGTTGATCAACGACGTCTCTAATTGCTATGTCACGAAGCGATTGAATGCGAACACAGTTTTTTCAACTTAATATGGGATGGAATGCTGAGCCCAACGCTCCGCAGCCTGCCGTACAGGTTCAAGGTGACGACCTGCTTCTTTCGTTTTACGTAAATCCATACCTATACTCTGAATTTAAAGAAGACGAGACGGCAACTCTACGATTCGTGCGGTGTCTGCGTTACCGCCTCGGATCGCCAGATGATGAAGGTTGGCACCGAGGACAATGCCGATTTAGCAAACTCGCGCCCGATTGGGGAGAGTTTTATATAGTTAAGGGTGACAACACACTGCTCAATGCACCACAGGACTGGAAACAAGTTTGTGGGCATTGTGGCCTCGGTAGGCATTTCTTGTTCTATTTCCGAGATGAAACTTTTGAGTGTGTTGCAGAGAGTTGTGAGATCGAACCCGTTGAAGGCAATTCACTTCAGCGGATAGGAAAAAAGCTGAATTTACCCCTGAGTTAGGTAAGGTACGGCTAACTTTATAGGTGATTTATGAAGAGTTGTTTAATCGGCGTATTCTCGTTAATTTTCTTAGTCGGCTCGATTACTGCGCAAGCGGGTCGTGACATAAAGAACTTCGACGCGGGATGGCTTTTTAGTAAGGGCGAGATCGCGGATGGTCATCGTTCGGAACTCGACGATTCATCTTGGCGGAAACTCGATGTGCCGCACGATTGGAGCATCGAAGGGCCGATCGACGCGAAAAATCCGACGGGCGGGGCAGGAGGATTTTTTCCTTCCGGAGTATCGTGGTATCGGAAGCATTTTACGCTTGCAGATAACGCGAGGAACAAGCGCGTGTTTATCGAATTTGATGGCGTGATGGAAAATTCTGAGGTGTGGGTCAATGGCCAATACCTCGGCAAGCGGCCTTACGGTTACAGCAGTTTTAGCTACGACATGACGGGCAAGCTGAATTTTGGCCGTGGTGCCAAAAACGTCCTGTCGGTAAAGGCCGACACATCAAAACAGCCCGCTTCGCGTTGGTACACGGGAGCTGGAATTTACCGGCATGTTCGGCTGGTCATTAAAGATGATGTTCACATTCCGCAGTGGGGAACGTTCGTCACCACGCCGAGCGTCAGTGAGAAGGAAGCGACCGTGAATGTCTCTTCCGAGGTACTCAATACGACAAGTGCGGCCAAGGATATAATGCTTGACGTTTCACTGCTCGATCCGAAGGGCAAGGTCGTTGCTGCTGGAGCGTCGAAGCCGCAGGCGGTCTCGCCCGGAATTCCTTTCATCCTGAAGTACGACCTCATCGTCAAAAACCCCGACCGCTGGCACGTTGAACACGGTGCGATGTATAAGGCTGTCGCGGGTGAAGTCCGGCGGCAAGACGCTGGACGAAGAGACGGTGAATTTTGGAATTCGCGAGTTTAGTTTCGAGGCGGCGACCGGATTTTGGCTTAACGGTAAAAACTTCAAGATCAAAGGCATGTGCCTGCATCATGATGGCAGTGCCTTTGGGGCTGCGGTGCCACTGGCGGTTTGGGAATATCGCCTGAATAAACTGCGTGAGCTAGGCGTAAATGCGATCCGCACGGCACATAACCCTCCAGATCCGGCGTTTCTCGACCTCGCGGACCGCATGGGTTTTCTGGTGATGGACGAGACATTCGACCAGTGGACAAAAGCAAAGAATCCGTACGATTACGCACAGCACTTTAACGAATGGTGGAAGGCCGACACCCGCGACCTGGTTCGTCGCGACCGCAATCATCCGAGCGTCGTCATTTACAGCGTCGGCAACGAGATCCGCGACAATCACGCCGATCAGGAAGCGGCCAAGAGGACCCTTCGCGGACAGATCGATGTGATGCACGAGAACGACCCGACGCGGCCAGTTACGCAGGCATTGTTCAGGCCGAATATCGAGGGGGCAAACGATTACAACAACGGCCTCGCCGATATGCTCGATGTCGTCGGGCAGAATTATCGCGAGAACGAACTGCTTGCCGCCCACAAGCAGAACCCAAACCGCAAGATCATCGGCACCGAAAACGACCGCCAGAGCCTGTCGCAATGGCTGGCGCTTCGTGATAACCCGCAAATGTCAGGGCAGTTCGTGTGGGCCGGGATCGACTATTTAGGCGAATCGGCCCGGTGGCCGAACTATGCGTTTCTTTTTGGAATGCTAGACCGAACCGCGACAAAACGCCCGCTTGGCTGGCAGCGGCAGAGTTGGTGGAGCGACAAGCCGATGGTCTATCTCGCCCGGCGAACTGCCCCGAATACAGCTTCGCCGACCGATCCCGGATGGGACCCGGACGAGCAGCGGCGAACGCAGGTGGTTTTCGAGGACTGGACGCCGAAGGATCTCGGCCCTCATGAAGAAAATGTCGAAGTTTACAGCAATTGCGACGAGGTCGAGCTGTTTTTGAACGGCAGATCGCTTGGCTCAAAACCGAAGAATGCGAACGACAGCCCGCGTAATTGGAAGGTGAAATTTGAGGCTGGAAGTATCAAGGCGGTCGGCAAGAACGGTGGCAAGGTCGTAGCGGAATTCGAACTGAAAACTGCCGGAAAGCCTGCGAAGATCTTGCTATCGACCAACAAAACGCGGCTCGCGAATAATTGGGACGATGCTGCATTCGTTTCCGCAACGGTCGTTGACGCGAATGGGGTAAAGGTGCCGACGGCGAACGATATGATCAGTTTTGAGACCTCGGGATCGGGCTATTTGGCGGTTGTGGATAGTGCGGACAATGCAGATCACGATCCGTTTCAATTGAAGAGAAGAAAGGCGTTTCAGGGAACGTGTTACGCCATGATCAAAGCGAACAAGTCCGTCGGGCAGATAACAATAACGGCGGGTGCTTCCGGGCTCGTTGGTGCGAAGATCAGCATCGGCGTACGGCGTTGACTGGAGCGGCCGGTTGCGTTTCGTAGCACTGGCAACTGTTTTTTGCCAGAACCATCCTTGCTTGACAGCGGTTGAAAACCGCTTATGTGCTGGGGTTAAAAATTAGTTGAATAGTAACGGAGCGGCGTTACACTGCGGAAGCCGCACTGTGGCAAGCAAGGATGCTCGCCGCTCCAGTCGGGTTGGCGAACTAGTAGAGAAAGGGGAAATCTATATGAAGCGAACAAATGGTTTATCGGCAGTTTGCCTGGCTCTCTTGTTAGTCGTTACGGCGGATGCTCAGATCGGGAAGCGATTCCCATCTGAAAAGAAGATCGTGAAAGATCCTGTGACCGGCACGATGCTCACATTTTTGACGAGTACGCCGACTGGCGATTCGAAAATATATCAAACGCATAATCAATGGACGTCAGACGGGAAGTGGCTGATCTTTCGTTCTGGCCGGGTTCGCGGCGAGGCTATGGCCGTCAACGAGGAAACGGGCGAAATGGTGCAGGTGACCGAGGGCGGTTACACGGGAATGCTCAGCATCGCTCGGTATTCTATGAAGCTCTATTTCATGCGAAACCCAGTTCGAGCGGCTCCGCCAGCTCCGGGAACGCCGCCGCGTCAGCCGGCATCGCTTCAGATCATCGAGGTTGATCTCGAAAGGCTGTTTGCGGACAGCAAAGCAGGGAAACTGCAATCGGCGGACTTTTATCAAAAGGTCATGGGCACGACACCGCCAGAGATCCAGGCTGGCGGCGACATGGCTCTTGATGGTGATGAGAAATCGGTCTATTTTCGCGTGGGCCGTGATGAGGCCGCACGCCATATGCCATCCGATGCAAAAATGGAACCCGCGTTTGGCCCCAGGAAGATGGGAGCTGGACCGACCGGGATCGGAGCAATGGATCTTGCGACGGGCAAATTCAAACACGTCGTTTCGGTTCCGTTTCAGATCGGGCACATTCAATCCAACGGTTGGATGCCGGGTGAGATCGTTTTTTGCTGGGAAACCGGCGGTAAATCGCCGCAGCGTATGTGGACCGTCAAAAGCGATGGTACGGGTTTGCGGCCGATCTTCCCAGAGGACGATCGCGACTGGGTGACGCATGAGGTGGTGATCGGTAAGGACGAGGTCGGCTTCGCAATTATGGGCCATCGCAAGATCCCGGGCGGCATCAAAGATCTCGGCGAAGCGACCGGAGTCGGTGGTGTCAATCCCGGTCAGGAACCCGAATGGGGCCCGTCCGGCACCCGCGAACGCCCAACTGGCCTTGGCATAGCAAATCTGCGAACCCGCGAGGTGTTGATCGTCGGTCAGACCAAAGAAGGCAGCGGCCTGTGGCACGTCAGCGGTTCGCCGGACGGACGGTTTGCCGTCGGAGATGATTTTGCCCGCAATATCTACCTCATTGACCGCCGCAACAGCGAGATGATGCTCCTCTCCACCGGCCACAAAGCAACCGCCGCCGATCATCCGCACCCGACCATGAGTCCGGACGGTACGAAGATACAGATTCAATCGGCAATGCTGTCAGCCGACAATCGCTCGATGAATATTTGCATCATTCCGGTTCCTGAAGCGTGGTTAAAGCGGAAGTAATTAAAAACCACGACATTTTTTGGAGGAATCTATGAAACTTAAATCTCTCATCTTAGGTATTTTGGTGATCCTGTGTTCTCAAGCTGTATTTGCACAACCACCTGTCGCAAACCTTAAACCGGCAACTGATCCCGCCGCATGGCTTAAGGATTACGAGGATCGTTTGTCTAAAACAAACAAACCGAATGAGCGAGCGTATTTGCTTTTCAATATGGCTCCAGCCGCTTTCGCAGCAGGTGACATGAAAAAGGCTGCTGGATTTGCTAAAGATTTGGCAGACTTGGCGAACCAAGTAAGTACTATGCCGGGCTTTGGCCCAAGCTTGTACAGCGACTCGGTATTTATCAGCAATTTAGTTCTGGGACATATCGCGCTCCGGGAA
The DNA here is from genome assembly GCA_041737885.1 of Pyrinomonadaceae bacterium. Taxonomy (GTDB): domain Bacteria; phylum Acidobacteriota; class Blastocatellia; order Pyrinomonadales; family Pyrinomonadaceae; genus OLB17. The sequence continues at coordinate 30,321 of JBGSQW010000112.1, forward strand.
AATCAGATCGAAAAGGCTAAGGAACACTTGCTTAAGTCCGGAGATGTGACGGGCTCGCCAGTCTTGGGTTCGTTTGGCCCTAGCATGACGTTAGCCAGGGAACTGCTGGAAAGGGGTGAAAAGGACACGGTTCTTACATATCTGGATCTTTGCGCGAAATTTTGGCTTCTGAAATCAGAAGCAGGTAAGTTAGGTAAGTGGAAGACCACGATTCAAAACGGGGAAATTCCTGATTTTCGATTTTCAGGAGGCCAGATGACGACATGGCGTTTTGCTCAGTAGATCGAGAAGGAGAGAGCCATTTCTATTTTGCTTGTGCTGGAAATGGCCCTTTTATCCTTAGCGTATCTCCCAGATCTTCCATCTCAAACAGCTTCGTCCGCTCCAATCCGCCTTTGTTTGGTGAGTGGAAGGCCATCATTAGCTGGCCGTCGAGGCGTTTGAAGAGCATCGGGTGGCCGCCGTCGGCGGAATAGATCGGGTCAGCCTGTTGTTTCCACGGGCCGGCGAGCTTGCCGGATTCGGAGCGGGCGATGCCGACGGTGTAGCCGGTTTTGGAGAAGCTCGACCAGACCATCAGGAGCTTGCCCGTCTTTGAAACGTAGAGCCACGGGCCGTCAGTGACGTGGCAGCCGTAGTCGGGATTTTTGACGCTCCAGACAGCGTCGCTGGCGTTAAAGAGTCGTTTGGGTTCGCCTACGATTCCTGATAGGTCATCTTTGAGCCGCGCGTATTCGATCGTTCCGTCCTTGATCTGCACCCATTCGTGAGCAAAAACCGTGTATGGTACGCCGTCCTCGACCCAGAGTGTGGCGTCTAGCGTCATCATATCAGGCGGAAGCGTGGACTTGTTTTCAAACGGCTTGAACGGCCCGAGCGGCGAATCAGCAACCAAAATCTGCGAGCCGCGTTTTACACGCGGCAGCCAGTCACGCCACTGTTCGCCGAGTTTTTCGTCGGTGTCGAATGTGAGGAAAAGATAGTATTTCCCTTTATACGCGTGCATTTCCGGAGCCCAAATACCTGTGATATTCGTGCTTCCCCAGAGATTGACTGGCGTTTGGAAAACGACCGTTGGACCTTCCCATGAGATCAGGTCTTTGCTCTTATAGACCTGAACGGCGGAGTTTCGCAGGCCTTCTTTTGCTGGCAGCCGGCTAGACGAAACGGCGTAGTACGTCTTCGTCTTTTCATCTACGAGGATACACGTATCGCGCATTCGTACTTCGTCTAACTTATAAGTGCCGAACGCCCGTTGGGGAACGGCGAAGGTCTGCGCCGATAAAGCGGCGGGAAAGCAAAGAACGGCGAGAAAGAGTGCGAATTTTAGGTAATGCATTTATTTCTTCGGAGCTGTTAGCTTTATATATGTTGTCTCGTCGCGGTCGGCGTTTAGCCAACCGTCTTTTAGTTTTAATTCCACTACCTGCAGCGAACTGCGGCGTTGTTCGGACGTGTCTTTTCGAGCGTTATCCGGCGTTCGTCCGGGATGTGTGAAATAAAAAAGATATGCCCGATCGCCGTTGATCACGACATCAGGATGCTGGCCGATGACCTGGTCGTCGATGCCTTTGCCGGGGACGGCGAGCAGATTTTCGGGTTTTGGTTCCCAATTCAAGGCGTCGTCAGAGCGATAAAGCCCGAGCCCTTTCCATTGGTCGACGATCATCCAGTATTTGTTTTTCCATCGAAAAACCTTCGGGCCTTCGCCGGGTTTGTCAGCGACCGCTTTGCCTTTGTCGATCCAGGTTTTCATGTCGCGGCTATCCGCGTAGTAGATCGATTTTTTATCGCGTTCGTTGTTGTACCACAAACGCCAGAGGCCGTCCGGCATTTTCATCAAGCCGGCGTCGATCACGCGGTCGGAGAAAAGCTTGAGCGTCTGATGGTATGACCAATTGCGAAGATCGGTGCTGGTGAGCTGGACTATGTCGCGAGGATGCTGCCAATTCTCGAAAATTCCCGGTACGACGGTGAGAAACATATGCCATTTACCGTCGTCGCCGCGAACGACATCGGGAGCCCAATGCGTCACGTCCTTGCCGCCGAAATTATCAGGAAGATCGATATTTGCGGTACCAAGATACTTCCATATCGCACCGTCATTCGATTCGGCAATGCCGATCCGCGTTCCATGAACCCAGGCGACGCCGGAAAGTCCGGGAGCATTCGCACGACGGTTCGTGTAAAACATCCACCAGCGTTTTATCTTTGGATTCCAGACGATGACAGGATCTGCGGCCCCATCGAATACGGGGTCGCGGTAGAGCGGTTTTGGGGCAGCTTTGCCGAGAGATTGGCCTTGAGTAGCGATCGCCGCTAGGAACAGAGACAGAAATATAGCGGAGCAAATTGACTTCATAAATTCTCAGCTCTGACGAGACATCTAGCCAAACTTTCTATCACTCGGATTGCATTTGTTGCGGTTAAGCGATTAAATATTTGCATATCGAGCTGAATTCTTCAACTCAAAACCATTCACGTATCACTATGCGAAAACTGGAAGCACTATCGCGGGCACTTAGCTATTTGTTTGTAGTCTTCACGTTTACGGTCTGCTCCGACGCTCAGGGAAATTTTTTCGGGAAGACGGACAAACCGCTTCGCTATATACCGGTCGGGACGGATTTTGTTATCGAGAATGGTAAGGAGTTCTTCAACCGGCCGCTCTACGGCGGTAACTCGGCGTTTCGCGTCGATGCCGGCGATAAACCGGAATTCGTACTGTATCTTCCTGGTCGCGGCGGCAATTTGCGATTCGGGATCAGATCAAAGACCGGCGAAAAATGGCTGCACGATGCTCAGAAGATAACCACGACATATCGCCCGGGATCGATGATCTATGAGATCCGCGATCCCGTGCTTGGCAGCGGCGAGCTGAAACTTGAGGTTCTCGCGACCTACGCCACCGAAGGACTGATCGTTCGTGCCTTGCTGCAAAATGTGTCGAATGCTGAGTTGCTTTGGGCGTACGGCGGCGTCAACGGCCAACGCGGGCGGCGTGACGGTGACATCGGAACTGAGAATTTGCCGATGAGCGTCTTCTTTCAGTTCAAGCCTGAGTTTGCGAAGGATAATCTGTTTTCTATCGATGGAAGTAATTTCACCCTAGAGAGCAAAGCCTCGAGAATACACGGTCTCATGCCATCGGGGGCGGATCTCTCGATCGGATCGGGAACAGACTGGGCTGATCTGGCTAAACTTTTAAGTTCTGACAAAAGTGCGAAGGAAAGTCCGATCATCGTCGGACGATCGCGGCTTATCGCCGGCCGCCCGAGTTACCTTTCATTGCAAAGAGCAGCGCAACCCGCGAAACCTGTTGCGGTGAATGTCATCAATGAGTCTCAACAGGATATTGAAAGTTCGGCGAAGGATCTTGCTTCGTTGATCAAGATCGACGATCTTCCGAGGCTCTTTGCCGATGCTGAGAAGTACCGCAGTTCGCTCGCTTCGAAGGTTGTCGTCGATACGCCTGATCCATTTATAAATGCGGCTGCAGCAGCTCTAAGCGTTGCGGGTGACAGCGTTTGGGACGAAAATCAGTCATCATTCATGCACGGTGCGGTCGCTTGGAGGAATAAATTGCTGGGTTGGCGTGGGCCGTATCTTGGCGACGTTCTCGGCTGGCACGATCGGATGCGGCGGCATTTGGAATACTGGGCGACGCGGCAAAATACTTCGCCGATCAAAGAGGGGCCGCCAATGCCAGATTTTTCGGTGAATCTGGCCCGCAATGAGCCGGAACTGCATACTAACGGTGACATCTCAAATTCGCATTACGACATGAACGTCGTGTATATCGATGCGGTCTTTCGCCATATTCTGTGGACGGGCGATGTCGAGTTTGCTCGTAAAATGTTCCCTATTATCGAACGACATCTCGCCTGGGAACGGCGGCTTTTCCGTCGCGAGTTCGGCCTGGAAAAACTACCGCTCTACGAGGCATATGTCGTCATCTGGGCAAGCGACGATCTGCAGTACAACGGCGGGGGCGTGACGCACGCTAGTGCTTACAACTATTACCACAATAAAATGGCGGCTCGCGTTGCGGCGATGATCGGGGCTGACGGAAGCTCTTACGAGCGGGAAGCAGGACTGATCCAAAAAGCGATGCGGCAGAACCTTTGGCTCAGCGACAAAGGCTGGTACGGCGAATACAAAGATCTACTCGGCCTACAAAGGGTCCACGAGAACGCCGCACTTTGGACGTTTTATCACACCGTCGACTCCGAAGCGGTAACACCAGCGGAGGCCTGGCAGATGTCGCGTTTTGTCGACACTCAGATCCCGCATATCCCGATCCGCGGCGAACGTATGCCGGACGGTGATCATTCAACTCTATCAACCACAAGCTGGATGCCGTACACGTGGTCGACCAACAATGTCGTGATTGCCGAGGTAATGCATACGTCGCTCGGATTTTGGCAGGCAGGACGCGGTGATGAGGCTTTCAAACTGTTCAAGGGAACGCTGCTGGACACGATGTTTTCCGGGCTGTGCCCCGGAAACGTGGGCATGGCGACTAAGTTCGATATGGCACGGGGTGAATCTCAGCGAGATTTTGCAGATGGCATCGCGATGACCTCACGCGCGTTGATCGAAGGATTATTCGGTGTGCTTCCTGATGGCATCAAGCGTGAATTGAAAATTCGACCTGCCTTTCCATCGAATTGGCGGCACGCAAGCCTTAAGCATCAGGACCTCGATCTGACGTTCAAACGCGGGGGTTTGAAAGATACGTATTTGATCGATGCACGATTTGCGACCCCGATGTCACTGCGGCTCTCGATCGCGGCGATTCGCGATCGTGTAGACAGTGTTTTGGTTAATGGTAAGCAGGGGAAATGGAGATCGGATGAGAACTCGGTCGGCGGGCCGACGATCGAGATATTTGCTGGGACCTCACCCAAATATTCGGTCGAGATCGTCTGGAAAGGGCTTCCGATCCAGAAGGTTATAGTTCCACAGGTTGTTGCAGGGAACGCCGAATTTACGGTCAATTTTGGCAGAGCCGCACTCGTCGGCCTTTCAGATCCGCAGAATGCGATAAAGACCTCCAAAAAATCATCTGGTTCGCTCGCAGCGACTGCAGGCATGAATCGTGGACACCGGACGGTTTTCGGTAAGATCCGGCAGGGCGAAATGGTCTGGCAGCAGCCGCTGCCGTTCGAGATACGTCCGGCTTTCGAGATCAGGCAGGATGCTGTTCAGGAAACAAATTCGATCAAGTTTCTTGTCAGAAACAACACAGCCCGCCCGATCGAAACTGAGACGTCGCTTTTGGTCAATGGACAACTCGAAAAGCTGCGGCTGAACGCACCGGCATTTGGCGAATCCTCGTCCATCGAGATCCTCTCGAACGCACTCATCCCGGGTTCGAATCGAGTCGACATGGATCTCGGAAACGGAAGAACGGCTGCCGGAATCATCCAGAACTGGAAGATATTATCGGCGACCGCTTCGAAATACGAGACGGTAGATCTCTCGCGGTCATTCAACGACGAAGTTACGAATATCTTCAAGAACAAGTATCTCTCGCCGCGTTCGCCGTACGTTTCGCTGGCGATGCCCACTGGCGGAATTGGGAGCTGGGTGCATTTTGACGAGAAATTTGAGGTGGATGATTCAGGGCTCCGAGCGGAATCGGGAAAGAATGACGGTCGCTTGCTTATGCCAGGTGGAGTTCCGTTCAAAACGGCAGGGGTAAAGGGCGAGAGAAACATTGCTTTCACCTCACAATGGGACAATTACCCACGCGAGATCTCTGCGGATATCACCGGCCGTGCGTCTCATATCTATTTGTTGATGGCCGGCTCGACCAATCAGATGCAAAGCCGCTTTGTGAATGGCGAAGTTGTTGTAACCTATATAGATGGAACGACAGAACGGCTCACTCTTGAGAATCCGATAAACTGGTGGCCGATCGATCAGGACTATTTTATTGACGACTACGCATTCCGCCGTCCCGAGCCGATACCGCCCCGCGTCGATCTCAAAACCGGGAAGTTTCGGATCATGGATCACTCAAACTTTCCGACACGCGGCAAAAAGATTCCCGGCGGTGCCGCAACGGTTTTGGATATGCCGCTGGATAAAACGAAAGAACTGCAGTCGCTGACGGTTCGCACCATCGCGAACGAGGTTATCATCGGGTTGATGTCCGCAACTCTGGTTCGATGACACTCGCATTGGGATTTTTTTGGAGAAAAGAATGAAAAACGCTTTCGGTAAGTTGCTCTTGGCAATCGCGGTTTTATTTCCGGCGGTTTTGGTGAAAGCCGAGGTGAAACTGCCTGACGTTATCGGCAGTTCGATGGTTTTGCAGCAAAAAATGCCCGTTCCGATCTGGGGAACCGCTGAACCCGGCGAGGCAGTTACCGTCACATTTGCCGGACAAAAGAAAACCGTGGTCGCCGGTCAGGACGGCAAATGGCGGGTCGATCTTGGAAAGCTCACAGCGAGTTTTACGCCGCAGACGATGACGATCGCGGGTAAAAACAAAATTGAGCTTAGAGACATTCTCGTCGGCGAGGTTTGGCTCGTTGCCGGACAATCGAACATGCAGAGGCTGCTCCGCGAGACTGACAACGGCGAGGCGGTTCAGGCCGCGGCGAATCATCCGAATATCAGATTGTTCAACGCAAGGCGCGACGTGGCGTTCAAGAAAAAGCAGGGTAAGCTCGGCGCGTGGGCGGTGTGTACGCCGGAAACGGTGAAGGAATTCTCGGCCGCCGGATATTATTTTGGCGTCGGTTTGCAAAAAGAACTGAACGTTCCAGTCGGGCTTCTCAATTCTTCGTATGGCGGTTCTCAGGCCGAGGCGTGGACACCAGTTGCTTACCTTAACGCCTCACCAGACTTGAAACCGACAGTCGACCGCACGCAAATTTGGGCTGCGGAGCGTGAAAAGGTTCGCGTCGATTACGCCGCCGCGATCGCAAAATGGCGTGAGGATCAGGAAAAGGCAAAGGCGACGGGAGCGAGGCCTTCGCCATCACCGGGGGTTCCGGACGCACTTCGAGATTATCGCGTCGCTTCCTCAATTTACGACGGGATGATCGAGCCGCTGATGCCCTTCGCTATCAAAGGAGCGATCTGGTATCAGGGCGAATCGAACGAGGCTCGGGCCGAGCAATATGGATTGCTAATGCCGACAATGATCCGAGCTTGGCGTGAGCGTTGGGGCGAGGAGAACTTTTCGTTCGGTATCATTCAACTCCCAAACTATCGCGGTGTAAAGGCTGAACCCGAAGAGGTTCCATGGAGTTTCATTCGTGAAGCCCAACGTCGAACAGCGTTGAATACTCCAAAAACTGGGCTGATCGTCACTATTGACATCGGCGAAGCGAACGATATTCACCCTAAAAATAAGGTCGATGTGGGAAGACGAATGCTCGCGTGGGCTCTCAAAGATGTCTACGGCAAAAAGATCGCGACCTCGCCCGTGCTGAAAAAGACGGAAGTGAAAGACGGTAAAATGATTCTGACTTTTGACGATGTCGGCAGCGGACTGAAGATAAAGAAAGGCGAAAAACTCGAAGAATTTGCGATTGCCGGAGCCGACAAGGAATGGATCTGGGCGGATGCGAAGATCGTTGGTAAGAACAAAGTCGAAGTTTGGTCATCGGCTGTCGCATCGCCCCAAGCGGTTCGTTACGCTTTCAACAGCAACCCGAAAAATCCGAATCTAACCAACGACTCCGGTCTTCCTGCTTCGCCGTTTCGAACCGATAATTGGCCCGATCCGACCGCTGGAAAGAGATAACGTTAGTCTTCAACGATCCTGACGGATGTAATTTAGAGGACATTTTCCGGTGACCGATTTGCTAGAGTTAATGGGCGAGCACGATGCTTGCCCACCAGTCTATGTTTGACCTAAACGAACACTCGCACCGCCGCCTTAACCCGCTCACCGGGGAGTGGGTAATCGTGTCCCCGCACCGCACAAAGAGGCCGTGGCAGGGGCAGACGGAAAAGGCGAGAATCGAAACGCTCGCCAAATATGATCCGGAATGCTATCTCTGTCCTGGAAATAAGCGGGCGGGCGACAAGGTCAATCCCGCGTACGATGGTGTTTTTGTTTTTGATAATGATTTTGCCGCTCTGATGCCCGAAGTTCCGGATGGTGGTTCTAATGAAAAGGGTTTGCTCGTTGCCGAACCGGAACGTGGTGTTTCGCGTGTCGTTTGTTTTTCGCCGGATCACAGCCTGACGATCGCAAGAATGAACGTTGCAGATATTTGCAATGTCATCGATACGTGGGCCGAGGAATATCTGAAACTCGGCATGCTCGATTACATAAATCACGTTCAGATCTTCGAAAATCGCGGGGAGATGATGGGAGCAAGCAATCCTCATCCGCACTGCCAGATCTGGGCGAGCGAGAGCGTGCCGAATGAACCTGCAAAAGAGATGGCACGTCAGGCCGAGTATTTTGCCGAAAAAGGTACGTGTCTGCTATGCGATTATTTGCATATTGAAAAGGCGAGCGGCAAGCGGATCGTTTGTGAGAATGAGTATTTTTCGGCGGTCGTACCGTTTTGGGCAGTTTACCCGTTTGAGGTGATGATTCTAGGGCGCGAGCATCGGGCATCGATCGAGCAGTTTAGCGACGAAGAGCGTGACGCATTCGCCGACATCCTGAAACGCGTAACGACGCGGTACGATAATCTATTCCTGACGCCGTTTCCTTATTCGATGGGCTTTCATCAAAAGCCTACCGACGGCGGCGAGCATAATTCGGTTCATTTTCACGCGCATTTTTATCCGCCTCTATTGCGTTCGGCGACGATACGGAAATTCCTCGTCGGATTCGAGATACTCGGCAGCCCGCAGCGAGATATCACGCCGGAATCGGCGGCGGCGAGGCTACGCGCATTGAGCGAGGTTCATCAGTTCTGAATCGGACTTTGCGGAGAGAAATCATCTTAATGCAGATTACCCGAAGGAAAGACGCAGAAGCCGCAGAGAGAGAATTGTGGAACTACAATCATTAAAAAGAGGATTCAGTGAAAGGTACGGCGGCGTGCCTCGCATCTTCCGTGCGTCCGGACGTGTGAATTTGATCGGCGAGCACACTGATTACAATGACGGCTTCGTTCTTCCGGCGGCTTTAGGTTTTGCGACCTATGTCGCGGCTGCGGTTCGGGATGACCGTCGTATTCGCGTTGCTTCTCTGAACTTTGACCGCGAGCTGGAATTCGATCTTGATCAGCCGCTTCAGGAATCGGAAAAGACGTGGGCGAAATATGTGCAGGGCGTCGGGCTGATTTTGGAGCGTGAGGGTTTTAGCCTTCGTGGTGCGGACCTTTTGATCGACAGCGATGTGCCGGTTGGGGCAGGATTGAGTTCGTCCGCAGCTCTAGAGATATCAACCGCATTTGCGCTCGCTACGCTTGCGGGGCATCAGGTTGACGGCATGAAACTCGCGCGGATCGGCCAGGCGGCGGAACATGAATTCGCGGGTGTTCGCAGCGGGATAATGGATCAATTTGTTTCAGTTTTTGGGCAAAAGGATCATGCTTTGTTTCTGGATTGCAGATCGATGGAATGGTCGGCGATCCCGACCTCGTCCGCACAATTCCTGATCTGTAACACCAAAACCAAACACGAACTCGCCGACGGCGAATACAACAAGCGCCGTGCGGAATGCGAGGCTGCGGCCGCTTTTTTTGGCAAAGCCTCGTTGCGCGATGTGACCATGGAAGATCTAAACGAGCGGTCTGACGGAATGCCCGAAATTCCTAAAAAACGAGCCCGACACATTGTTACTGAAAACGCTCGCGTTGAGTCATCGGTTACGGCGTTGAAAAGCGGCGACCTCGCCGCATTCGGCCAACTGATGAATGAGTCGCACACGAGCATGCGCGATGATTTCGAAATTAGCTGCGCCGAACTCGACCTGATGGTTGAACTAGCTCGAGCTAGCGGCGAAGTTTTGGGAGCGAGAATGACTGGGGGCGGCTTTGGCGGCTGTACGATCAATCTAATGAAATCGGGCAATCACTCGGAATTTATCCCCATAATTACGGAACAGTATAAAAATAAAACGGGGATAGATCCCGAGATCTACTCGTGTAAGATCGGTGGTGGAGTTGGAGAAGTAACCACGAAATAACACGAAAAAAGCACGAACTAAAGACTCTCCTCTCCGTGCTTTTTGGTGACGTTTCGTGGTTACTGACTATTCCGCTCTCTCAGCTTGAAGTGTAAATTAATTGGTATTACCATTTTATTTTGCCAAATGGTTGCCTAATGTTGGAAAAGTTGATATTCTTCTGTTTTCTCGATGGTTAAGCGGTTTTCTACCGTGTGGTTTTCGCGGAAATAGTGGTTTGCTTTCTTAAGAGTGCAACCGCAGACGGCTGTCTAATTTCAAATATTAAAGTTTTCCTTCATTTTAAGATAATGAGTAAACAAGCAACACAAGAATCTAAATACAAACACGTCAAATACCTCTGGAACGAGGAAGAAGTCGGCAAACTCGAAGGCGTCGATCGTCTCGTTTACCGCTCAAATCGTCTCGGCGATGATCTCACGCTGACCAATACCGGCGGCGGCAACACTTCTTCGAAGCTGCCTGAAACCGATCCGCTCACCGGCGAAGAGGTCGAAGTTCTATGGCTGAAAGGCTCGGGCGGCGACCTTCGCACGGCGAAACGCGATGGTTTTGCGTCGCTTTATTTGAATAAGGTCCGCGACATGCGTGCGATCTATGAGAACGATCCAAACAACGGAGCTAAAACGCCGATTGAGGACTCGATGTACCCGATGTACTCGCACTGCACGTTCAACCTGAACCCGCGTGCTTGCTCGATCGATACGCCGCTGCATACGCTTGTTCCGTTCAAACACGTCGATCACCTGCACCCGAATTCGGTCATCGCGATTGCGGCTTGTGTTAATCAAGAACGACTCACAAAAGAAGTTTACGGCGACGATCTGATCTACATTCCTTGGCAGCGTCCGGGCTTCGACATCGGCCTAAAGATCGAACAGCTTATCAAAGACAATCCGCAGGCAAAGGGTATTTTGCTCGGCCATCACGGAATGTCGTCGTGGGACAATAACGACAAGACCTGCTACGAAACCGCCCTTGAGATCATTGACCGTGCGGCTCAGTACATCGAAGAACGCGATAAAGGCGAAGCGACCTTTGGCGGAGCAAAATACAAGGCTCTCGACGACGAGACGCGTCAAAAACTCCAGACCGAGATCATTCCGTTCATTCGAGGTCAGGTCTCTGTTTACCGTCGATTTGTCGGAACGGTGCAGGACGATTGGAAGATGCTGCGGTTTGTAAACAGCGTTGACGGCCCGCGTCTGGCGGCACTTGGCACATCGTGCCCCGATCACTTCCTGCGTACGAAGATTAAGCCTTTGTTCGTCAATTGGAATCCGGAAACGGGCGATATTGAGTCGCTGAAAACCGCCATCTCCGAGGGGCTTGTTCAGTATCGTGCGGATTACGCTGAATATTACGAACGCTGCAAGCATCCTGATTCACCAGCTATGCGCGACCCGAATCCAACCGTCTGCTTGATACCTGGACTTGGAATGATCGCCTGGGGCAAAAATAAGAGCGAATCTCGTGTGACCGGCGAATTTTACAATTGTGCCATCGAAGTCATGCGTGGTGCCGAGGCAATGGACGAATACGAGGCGATGGACCAGCAGGAGGCGTTCGACATCGAATACTGGCTGCTCGAGGAAGCAAAGCTCCAGCGAATGCCGCCGGAAAAAGAGCTCGACCGCCAGATCCACGTCGTTATCGGAGCCGGTGCGGGCATCGGAAAAGAAACCGCTCATCGTATCGTTAAAGAAGGCGCTCACGTCGTCTGCGTCGATAAGGACGCGGCCTCGGCACAAGAAACGGCAGACGAGATCATCGCCAAATACGGAACGGGGATCGGCGTTTCGGGAACCGGGATTTCAAACTGCGGCGTCGCTATCGGCCTCGGCTGCGATATGACGGATCGCGAATCGGTCGCTAAGATGTTCGACCAAGTGATGCTTGCCTATGGCGGCATCGATGCGGTCATAGTAACTGCGGGCGTCTTCGTTCCGCCCGATAAGACTGGCTATATCGAAGATAAAATGTGGGATTTCACCTTTGGCATCAACGTCAAGGGAGCCTACATCGTCGCCGATGAAGCTCACAAAGTATTCAAAAAACAGGGTCTTACCGGAAATATTATTTTGACCACGAGTGCCAATGCGGTCGTTGCGAAAAAAGGAAGCCTTGCGTACGACACAAGCAAGGCGGCGGCAAATCACCTGGTTCGCGAACTCGCGATCGAGTATTCACCGATGCTTCGCGTCAACGCAGTTGCTCCTGCGACGGTTGTTAAGGGAAGCACGATGTTTCCGCGTGACCGCGTGATCGCGTCGCTTGCCAAATACAGCATTCCGTTCGAAGACAGCGAAGAGACAGACGCGTTGACCGATAAATTGTCCAATTTCTACGCGAAGCGTTCACTCACACAGACACCGATCGAACCGTCGGATCAAGCCGAGGCGATCTTCCTTCTGCTTTCAAAACGCCTCAGCAAAACCACCGGCCACATCATCCCGGTCGACGGCGGTTTGGCAGACGGATTTATGCGCTAGACTGGAGCGTGAGCGTTTGCTCTACGCATCCTTCCATACAGCAAAAATAGTTAGGGTGAGCAGAGATGCTCACCCGCCAGTCGGAGAAAATATGGCGGCAAACTTTGAGATCGAACAGGATTTTATTGCTGAGCAAAACAAGTCGAAAGCCGCATGGCTTAGCGAAGACCTCGAATATCTCGGCAAAAAACTTGGCCGTCGCGGTGTCGATATTGAGCCGCTGATAGAAAAGGCTCGAGCTCTTAAGGTCGCTGTTCCATCCTGGGGCGTCGGGACCGGCGGTACGCGTTTCGCGCGTTTTCCCGGACAAGGCGAGCCACGAGGTATTTTCGAAAAGCTCGAAGATTGCTCGACGATCAATAAACTCGTTCGTACGACACCAGCCGTCTCACTTCATATCCCGTGGGACAAACCTGAACACACCGAGCAGCTCGTCGCCGCCGCGAACCAGCACGGGCTTGAATTCGACGCGATGAATTCGAACACGTTCCAGGACCAGCTTGGCCAAAAACAATCATACAAATACGGCAGTCTTTCGCACGAAGATGCCGCAACCAGAAAACAGGCGATCGACCACAATATCGAATGCATCGAGATCGGTAAAAAAATCGGTTCCAAAGCCTTAACAGTTTGGGTCGGCGACGGTAGCAACTTTGCTGGGCAGTCGAACTTTCGCGGAGCACTCGAACGTTATCTCGAATCGATGCGCGAGATATACGCTGCCGTTCCGGATGACTGGAAGCTTTTCATCGAGCACAAATTCTTTGAGCCCGCGTTCTATTCGTCGGTCATAAACGACTGGGGAACGAGCTACATCTGTGCGACGGAACTCGGGCCGAAGGCCTCGTGCCTCGTCGATCTCGGTCATCACGCACCGAACGTGAACATCGAGCAGATCGTTTCGAGGTTGATCCAATTCAAAAAACTCGGGGGTTTTCATTTTAACGACAGCAAATATGGCGACGATGACCTCGATGCTGGTTCGGTCAAACCGTTTCAGCTTTTCCTCATTTTTAACGAGCTTGTCGATGCGGAATTGAGCAAGGTCGAAGGTTTTGATCCTTGCTACATGCTCGACCAGTCGCACAATGTCACAGACCCGATCGAATCCCTCGTTACAAGCTCCATCGAGATATCGCGTGCATTTGTTCAGGCTCTGATGGTCGATCGTGCGAAATTGCGTGAGGCTCAAAAAGCCGGAGATGCGATCACGGCTCTCGGAACTCTGAAAGAAGCATTTACGACCGACGTTTCGCCGATTCTCGCTGCCGCACGTGAGCAAAGCGGTGGAGCTATTGACCCCATCGCCGTTTATCGTGCTAGCGGCTACCGTACTCAAAAAGCGAAAGAGCGTCCAGCACAGATAGGGATTTCAGCGGGAATTGTCTAGTTTTGAAGAATTGTAGCTGATAGCTGTTAGCTAACTGGCTACTAGCTATTTTTATCCTGAATGGCTGGTCCACTTTATATTGCAGTAGATCTCGGAGCGGGCAGCGGAAGAGTTTTTTTGGCGGGGGTCGATCCGGATGAGTTTTTGCTTGAGGAGATTCATCGCTTTCAATATCCGCCAGCCGAAAAAGACGGTAATCTGCGGTGGAATCTGAACCACATTTTTGCCGAGATCAAGTTTGGATTGAAAACTGCTGGCGAGCGTGCACGCGAACTTGGACGCAAGATCAAAAGCCTTGGCATAGATAGCTGGGCCGTCGATTACGGGCTGCTCGACGTGAGCGGGAAGCTGATCGCCGATCCGGTCTGCTACCGCGACGACCGAACAAAAGACGCGATGTCACAGGTTTTTACCCGCGTCCCGCGTTCCGAGATCTTTGAAAAAACTGGGATCCAGTTTCAGAACTTCAACACGCTTTACCAATTAGATTCAGAAAAACGACGCGGTGAGGCGACAGACCTCCTGTTGCTGCCAGACCTGCTGAATTATTTCCTGACCGGAAAAAAGGCGTCGGAATACACTAACGCGACGACCACGCAGTTTCTGAATGCAGCGACCGGCGATTGGGATCGCGATCTGATCGATCGTCTCGATTTGCCAGCCGAAATTTTGCAGGAGATCGTTCCTGCGGGAACTGATCTGGGGCAGCTGAAGCCAGAGATCGCCTCGGAACTTGGCCTCGACGGTGTTCATGTCGTTGCACCAGCAACGCATGACACCGGCAGTGCTATCGCCGGAGCACCGCTCGATAAAGATTCGGCGTATATTTCCTCCGGCACTTGGTCGCTGATCGGCGTAGAGCTCGACGAAGCTCTGATAAACGAAGATGTCGCCGCGCAAAATTTCACGAACGAAGGCGGCGTCTATGGCACAGTTCGTTTTCTCAAAAATGTAATGGGTCTGTGGCTGCTCGAATCGTGCCGCCGCGAGTGGAAAGCCGCCGGTATCGACGTAGAATACGATACGCTCCTTGCGAAAGTATCAGCAGAGAAAGAGTTTAAAGCGTTCATTTTTCCCGACGATCCGAGATTCTTGAATCCGCCAAGCATGCTCGATGCGATCGCGGAGCAACTCGCGGAAACGGGACAGCAATTTGAAAACAGCTCGGCAGCGATCTCAAAGATAATATTCGATTCGCTCGCATTTCGATACGCTTCGGTTATCCGATCGATCGAAACGCTGACCGGAAAGAACATTCGGAGCATCCAAATCTTAGGCGGCGGCGGACGAAATTCTTATTTGAATCAGATGACAGCGAACGCCAGCGGCATCACCGTTCAGGCAGGACTGACCGAGGCGACCGTTGTCGGAAATGTGCTCGTTCAGGCGGTAGCGGCAGGGCGATTTTCATCGATCGCGGAAGCGAGGAAACACGTTAGTAACAGTTTTGAATTTGTCGGATACGAGCCCAACCGATCTTCCGCGATTGAGGGAGCCGCGAACAGGTATCGGGAGATCGCGGATAGGTTTGGCGGTTGATCGGCTTCGGAATAAGTTAGAAGTGATGGGTTGTAAGTAATAACTTTTCCGGACTTAAAACTTAGAACTTATAAGTTCTAACTTATTTCGGAACCGGCTGTAAAACATTGTGAAAGTCTCGCTTTTTGTTACATGTCTCATCGACCAGCTTTGCCCGAACATCGGCGTTGCCACGGTCGAGGTTTTGCGGCGTGCGGGATGCGAGGTAATTTTTGACGAACGCCAGACTTGCTGCGGCCAGCCGGCGTTTAACACTGGCTACCGCAAAGAAGCTAGCAAATTCGCCAAGCGGTTCATCGAGATCTTCGAAAGTTCTGATGCTGAGGCGATCGTCAGCCCCTCGGGCTCGTGCACGGCGATGGTCAAACATTTTCATGAGCTTTTCCCCGACGAGCCGGAATGGCGGAAGCGAGCGGAGAAAATCGCGGCGAAAACACATGAATTCGGTAGTTATTTGGTAAATGTTTTGAAAGTCGACGATGTAGGAGCAGTGTCCACCGGTAAGATAACATGGCACGACGCATGTCACGGTTTGCGTGACCTGGGTATAAGGAACGAGCCGCGAACGCTTCTGAAAAACGTGAAAGGGGCTGAGTTTGTCGAGATGCAGAACGCCGATGTATGCTGTGGTTTCGGCGGAACTTTCTCGGTAAAGTACCCTGAGATCTCAGCCGGGATGCTCGATAATAAGATCGAAATGATCGAGAAGTCCGGTGCTGATACGGTCGTCGCTTGCGACGCTAGCTGCCTGATGCAGATCAACGGCAGGCTGTCGCGGATCGAGTCTAAGGTGCAAACAAAGCACCTAGCCGAGGTGCTCGCCGGGTCAGAACCGCCTGTGTAAGCGGGCGGTACGACTCGGGTATATGACAACGCGAGCCTTACAAAAATGCAGCAACTAACCGCAGAAACTTTTGACCAGAATGCCCGGGCGGCCCTTAACGATCCGGTGCTGCACGGTGCTCTGCGGAATCTGGCTGACAATTTCGTGACCCGTCGGCAAAACGCGATGGCGTCGGTCGACGACTGGGAAGGACTGCGTGAAAAAGCCCGAGCTATTAAGGAAGAGACGCTGCTTCATCTCGATGATTATCTTTTGAGATTCGTCGAAAACGCCGAGAAAGCAGGTGCGACAATTCACTGGGCCCGCGATGGAAAAGAGGCGTGTCAGATCGTTATCGATCTGGTGAAACAACGCGACGCTTCGATGGTCGTCAAAGCCAAAAGTATGGCCGGCGAAGAGATCCATCTTAACGAAGCTCTTGAAAGATCTGGCGTCGAACCTGTGGAAACTGACTTAGGTGAATGGATAATTCAGCTCGCTGGCGAAACGCCTTCGCACATCGTTGTTCCGGCGATCCACAAAACCAAGCAGCAGATCGCTGATCTTTTTGTCGAGAAGACGGGAATTGAGAAGACCGAGAACGTCGACGTGCTGACAAAGACCGCGCGGGACATTCTGCGAAAGCGGTTTGCCGAAGCCGAGGTTGGGATTAGCGGCGTAAATTTTGGAGTTGCCGAGACCGGCACGATCTTGATCCTTGAAAACGAAGGTAACATCCGGTTAACGACGAGTCTGACGAAAACGCATATCGCGATCATGGGGATCGAGAAAGTCATCCCGCGGTTCGCCGATCTCGACGTTTTCCTCAAGCTTTTACCGCGTTCCGGCACCGGCCAACGACTGACCGCGTACCAATCTCTGATCACCGGAACCAAGAAAAACGCCGCCGATGCCGGACCGGAAGAGGTTCATATCGTTCTAATGGACAACGGCCGGTCACGAATGCTCAGCCATCCGGTCACGCGTCAGAGCCTTGCCTGCATCCGCTGCGGAGCGTGCTTGAACGCCTGTCCTGTTTACCAACAAGTCGGCGGTCACGCCTACGGTTCGGTCTACCCGGGACCGATCGGAGCGGTAATTACTCCGCAGCTGATCGGAATTTCTAAAGCGAAACAGCTTCCGTACGCATCGAGCCTTTGCGGAGCGTGCAAGGAAGTTTGTCCTGTGAAGATCGATATTCCCGAGCTTTTACTCCATCTGCGAGCAGAAATTACCGACGGAACAGCCGGTGGCTCGGCAATTAATCCGGAACGAAAACGAAGATTTGCCGAGAGTCTGGCTTTTAAGATGTACGGTATGGCATGGTCGGGGCAATTTTCTTACGGTCTTGGGACCAAAGCCGCGAGGCTGATGCAAAAATTGGTAGTTCGCGACGGTAAGATCGGAAAAGCGAGCGGCCTGATCGCAAAACTGTTGCCGCCGCTTGGTGCATGGACCGCCTGGCGGGATGCTCCGGCGGTCGCTCCGAAATCGTTCCGCGAGATTTGGACGGATGGGATCTAAGTATGTCGACTGCTCGCGCAGATATAATTGGGTCGATCCGCCGAAACCTGTCGAAGAGCAAGCCGTTTGACGCGGTTCACGCAGAACACAAACATGTCGAGTCGATCGCGAATGAGGCTTGTCCGGCTGAGAATGTGACGGCTGTCCGGAAGCTTTTACATAATTTTACCGCGAGTGCTGAGATGCTCGGTATTCACATCGAGATCGCGGCGGATGAGGTTGAAGCTACAGATCTGATCGCATCGGTTGTTGACCGAACGGGTGCAAGAAAGATCGCAGTTTCGAATTCTTCAAGCGTTTCCAGACTTATCGAAACCATTGAAACAGTTGAGTTTACAGTAGACGCGTCCACAGAATTCCTGTTTGATTCCGACCTCGGAATAACGTCAGCCCAATGGGCGATCGCTGAGACTGGAACGCTTGTGCTTGAGGCAGAAAGCGAAGACCATCGCTTAATTTCACTCGTTCCGCCGATTCATCTTTGTTTGCTTGAGGCTAGTAAGATCCGGCAGACGTTGGGCGAGATCTTGGAGCTGACGGGTCGCAATTTAGAACACACGATAACCTTTGTGACCGGAGCGTCGCGAACCTCGGATATCGAATTGACGCTCGCAATTGGGGTTCACGGGCCTGGCGAATTGCAAATTATTATATTGGCTGACCAATAAAAATGCTCTTAAAAGCTGACAAAATCGCAAAAGCATACGCAGGCGTTCAGGCGCTGCGGGACGCTTCGTTCGAGCTTGAGGTGGGCGAGGTGCATGCACTTGTTGGTGAAAATGGGGCGGGTAAATCGACTTTTATTAAGATAGTAACCGGAGCAGTGACACCTGACAGCGGCGAACTGACGGTGAATGGTGAGCTAATTCGAGAGAATTCGCCGGCTATCTCGAAATCGCTCGGCATCGCGGCAATTTATCAGCAACCTGCACTGTTTCCAGAACTTACGGTCGCCGAAAACATCGCCATCGGCCTCGAACGCAAAGGGTTTTTCGGCTTCGTAAACTGGAATGAACGTAGGCGTGCCGCGAAAGAACTGCTGGATCGGGTCGGAGCGAAGATCGATCCGGAAACGCCCGCTGGTGAACTTTCGATGCCGCAGCAGCAGCTCGTTGAGATCGCTCGGGCACTTGGAGCAAACGCCAAGATCCTTATATTTGATGAGCCGACGGCGTCACTTTCTGAGGAAGATACGCAGAATCTGTTTCGGGTTATACGCGAGCTTCGTTCGCAGGGTGTCGGGATGATCTACATCTCGCACAGGCTCGAAGAATTGCCGGTGATCGCCGACCGCGTCACCGTTTTGCGAGACGGCTTGACGATCGGAACTAAAGTAATGGCTGAAGTTAGCAGCGAGGAACTGATCAAATTAATGGTCGGCCGCGAGCTTTCCGCCGTCTTTCCGAAGCGTGTAGTCGAGATCGGTGAAACCATTTTTGAGCTGAAGAATTTGGGTTCGCGAGCGGTGGGAATTAAGAATATCAACCTTTCCGTTCGTGCAGGTGAGATCGTCGGTGTCGCCGGGTTGATCGGAGCCGGGCGAACTGAACTGGCAAAGGCGATCTTCGGCATTGTGGAATCTGATGCGGGCGAGATCCTGCTTCGCGGCAAGCCGATGCATTTTGGCCATCCTTCGGAAGCGATCGACGTAGGCATCGCGTATTTGCCCGAGGATAGGCGAAAACACGGCGTGGTGCTGGATTTCTCGATCAGCGCTAATATAACGCTCGCTTCGATAAAAAAACTTTCCGGCTTTAAAGGCATGAATTTTGGCCGAGAAAACGAGATCGCGGCCGACTATACACGGCGTCTTGGCGTGAAAACACCGGGCATTCACAACTCTGTCTCGACGCTCTCAGGTGGGAATCAGCAGAAGGTCGCGCTTAGTCGCTGGCTGATGACGAAGCCTTCGGTTTTGATCCTCGACGAGCCCACGCAGGGTATCGACGTTGGGGCGAAATCTGAGATACATTCGCTCATGATGGAGATCGCCGAACAGGGCGTTGCAATCCTGATGATCTCATCGGAACTGCCCGAGATTTTGGGGATGAGCGACCGAATCGCCGTTATGCGTGGTGGGACGATCGCGAAGGTTTTTGATAGAAGCGAGGCGACGCAGGATAAGATATTGGCGGTGGCGTTGGGGCACTGACTGGACCGCAAGCGTCCCGCTTGCGAGTAGCCAAGTGTGTCTGGATGGTCTAATTGTTTAAGAATACAGTAGATGAAGACGCAAGCGGGACGCTTGCGGTCCAGTATGAACCTTAACCGATACAAAAGAGAGATCTCAGCCGCGGGGGCTTTTGTGGCGATCTTGATCGTCCTGGCCATCGTCGCGCCGTCTTTCTTTAGTGCGGGAAATCTTCGCGATCTGCTGATAAATAACGCACCGACATTGCTGATCGCAATTGGGATGACAATGGTCATTTTGGTTGGGGAGATCGATATTTCGGTGGGTTCGCAGTTTGCGGTTTGCAGTATCGCGGCGGGTTTCCTAGCAAAGACAGGAATGCCGATGCCGGTGCTTTTTGTCGCGATCTTGCTGGTCGGAGCGGCTATGGGCTCGCTTAATGGCGTTTTGGTCGGCTGGCTGCGCTTGCCGTCGATCATCGTTACACTTGCAATGCTTGTGTTGTGGCGAGACGCTTTGCGATGGCTGACGGAAGGGGCGTGGGTGCAGAATTTGCCCGAGAATTTTCAGTGGTTCGGCTTTTCGCAGCGGGGCGGTGAATTGACGATCGTCGCGATCACGCTCATTGTTTTTGTCGTATTTGCGTGGACGCTGCGAAACGTCGTTGCCGGTCGAAAGATCTACGCGGTCGGCTCTGATGCCGAGGCGGCGAGGCTTGCGGGAATTAGCGGACCGACCGTCGTTTTGAGCGTATTTGCTCTCATGGGGGCACTTACGGGAATTGCTGCTTTGCTGAACGCAGTCCGATTTTCCGAGATACCGGGAAATTCCGGTGTTGGGCTCGAACTAAAGGCTATTGCGGCGGTTGTCGTGGGCGGAGCGGCCATTACCGGCGGTCGCGGGACTTTGGTCGGAACTCTGATCGGAGTAGCGTTGCTTGGAACTATCGGAACCGCACTCACGTTTTTGGGAATCAATCCTTTTTGGGAAAAAGCTATTCAGGGAGCGATCATTTTGATCGCCCTCGTGTCCGATGTAGCACTCGGACAGTTGGAGAAAAATGGAAGAAGTAATATCGCCGGAGCGGCCGCTTAACACGGAACAGTCGCTGCGCGAGCGGCTTTTTCCCAATAACGAGTGGATCTTGCTGATCGTCCTGATCGCGGAGTGCCTGATCTTTTCGGTCACCGGCAGCAATTTTGCGACTTCGGGGAATGCGTTTGAGATCACGCGGCTCGCAGTCGAAATTGGCCTGCTCGCCTTGGTCATGACTCCGATAATTATTACCGGAGGCATCGATCTATCGGTAGGGTCGATGATGGGACTTTCTGCCGTTGTTATGGGTTCGCTGTGGCGTGACGGCGGTGTTTCGATGCCGATCGCCATCGCGATAACTCTTTTTGTTGGTCTACTTGGCGGGTCACTGAATGCGGCGATGATCACGAAATTAAAGGCTCCGCCGTTGATCGTAACGCTTGGAACCTTTTCGCTTTTCCGTGGCGTTGCCGAAGGCTTGACCCGTGGTATTGAGAACTATTCCGGCTTTTCGCCATCGTATCTTTTTCTCGGCCAGGGCTATGTTTTCGGGTTCATCCCGACGCAGCTTTTTATTTTTGTGCCAGCAATTATCGCGGTTTGGTGGTGGCTGCAGCGGACGGCCTTCGGGCGTAGTTTCTACGCTGTCGGCTTCTCGCAGGAAGGGGCTCGGTACGCCGGGATCAAGGTTCGGCGGCGGTTGAATTTTGTGTATTGTCTATCGGGTGTGACAGCGGCTCTCGCCGCAGTAATTTACGTTGCCCATCTCGGCCAGGCGAAATCGGATGCGGGAACAGGTTACGAATTGACCGCAATTACCGCAGTTGTTCTCGGCGGAGCGTCGATATTTGGCGGACGTGGGACTGTTTTGGGAACGGTTCTTGGGCTGTTCGCAATAGTTATTTTGCAGAACGGCCTGCGGCTTAGCGGCCAGCCGGCGGAGCTTGCCGGAATACTGACCGGCGTCTTGCTCGTAGTCACAATTTTGCTCGACCGTCTGTCGAGAGCCAGCGATGCGAAACCGAAGGTGGTTTCAGAGGAGGAATTTGAAGTGAAAAATTGGCAAGTCGGAATTCTGAGCGGCGTGATAGTCGCAGCCGCGTTGATCGTTGCAGGCAGCAATTGGCTGCTTGTTCGATCGATCAAGGATGAAAAGGCCGCGTCCGCACCAACGCAGACGGCTAACACAACAGCTCCTCCAGCAGGCAAAAAGAGCGTGATTGCAATGATGCCAAAGGCTAAGGGCGACCCGTACTTCATCAGCTGCCGAAAAGGTGCAGAGGAAGCCGCGAAAGAGCTTGGAGTTGAGCTTCTCTGGGATGGCCCGACCGATCTCGATCCGGCAAAGCAGAACGAGGTTGTCGAGGCGTGGATCACACGTGGCGTTGATGTGATCGCGGTTAGCGTTGAGAACAAAGAGGGAATTTCGACCGTTCTGCGCAAAGCAAAGGAGATGGCATGATGAATTAAACGGTGGCGATGTACTCTGATGTTGAAATACGTTGGAGTAGAGAGGCTTGAAGCTGAATTTTTTCATGCGGCTATTTGACCGCGTAAAGGAGACTAACTCCGATCCCGC
>JBGSQW010000004.1:0-14849 GCA_041737885.1 Pyrinomonadaceae bacterium
GGCATCACCACCGGCGGTTCCGTCACCGCCATTGATAGTGACCGATGTCTTGTTGTTAAAATCGATCGGTTCAAAAGCATCGACTGCGATCCGCAAACGCGGAGCCACAGATGCATTGGTAACCGAGATCGTATTTGCCGCGTCAGTAGCGTTCACGGTCAAAGATGCCGCCACGACTGTATCGACAATAGGAGCAAGCCCGGTGAATCTTATATCGACCGGATTTGCTCCGGTAAAACGGACCAATCCGTCGCCGTTGTTCCCCGCACCGCCGCCGATCGGAGGCGTGGTCGTACCGACAAAATAGGTCCCGTTAAAGCCCGGGCCGCCGCCGCCGAGCAGATTCAGATTGTCGCCCGGTTGGCCGCCGCCATTTATATCAATACCGCCCGAGGGAGCAAACAGGCCGCCCGCCTGATTGTTAATGGTAAAGGTATCATTCCCTCCAAGGCCGTTAAGCGTAAGCTGCGTGACGCCCGCAATAGGCACCGGAGGGCCGCCATTGAGTGAATAGCTGCCGGCATTGGGGCCAGTAGCAGTCACGGTAAACGTATCGTCTCCCCCGGTTCCGTCAACCACGGGCACCGGATTCGCGATATTTACAGTAAACGTCCCGATCGTCCCCGCCGCGACGAAGTTCCCCGACGTGTCCGCGACCTGATTGGCCTGCATGACGATGTTGTACGTGCCGTTGTCGGCAGAATCCCAAACGCCGCCCGGTGCATTGACTACATACTGAATCAGACCTGCGGTAAATACCCCGGTTGGAACCCCATTAAACCCGTTAGGTCCGGTAATGCGTATGTCGTTCACGTCGATGGTACTTGTATTGATCGCGACATTGTCCGTGTAGGTGACGGTTGCTAGAAAGTTTGTACTTCCGCCGACCGTGACGTTCGCAACCGTCCCGACCGCGGTCGGAGCGGTCGTGTCGGTAAAGGTCAAGGATTCAAAGGCACCAATATCCGTCCCGTCGCCACCGGACGCGTTCGGAATCGCCAGGTCAACGATACGAGCAAACCCAGAGCCCCGCTGATCGGTCGTAGGAAGCGGGCTGCCCGAATTGCTCCCCTTATCAATGGCCGGACTGGTACCGAGCAAGGCATGCGTCTGCGTCGGCCCGCCGTTGCTCGCAAGCACACCGAGGCCCGGATCGATTCCCGTGATGTTTGAAGCCGTGGTGCCAGTAATTGTTGCACCGGTGGTATTTTCGATCAGATTAAAGCCCTGCGAGGCGACCGAGCCGTTAATATCAGGCCCTCCGGACGCAGACGTGTTATTCGCAACGATGCTGTTTCTCAAGTTCAGCGTAGCCTGATTGAGGATGCCGCCGCCCGAACCGCCGCTGGTTGAATTACTTGCGATCGTGGAGTTGGTAATGGTCGCTGTCCCGGCGAGCGTGCTTACCGCTCCACCGCCACCATTGCCCGCTGCGGTGTTACCCGAAAAGGTTGAGTTCGAAATGGTTAAAGTTCCCTGGTTAAATACACCGCCGCCGCCGCCAGGACCCGATGAATTTGCACTAAATGTGCTGTTGACAATTGATAGAGTCGAAAAATTGAAAATTCCGCCTCCATTGTTGGCACTGTTGTTGGTGACCGCAGCGTTTGAGAGATTTAGTGTGCCGCTATTTGAGATCGCTCCGCCATTGCCCGCCATACTCGCACCTTGCAAGGTCACTCCGCTCAAATTGAACGTAACACCTCCGGCTACGTCGAAAAATCGGTTGGCCCCGTTTGAGCCGCCGGCGATCGTCAATAAATTCGCCCCTGGCCCCGTGATGGTTAGATCTTTGTTGATCGCATACTGACCGAGCGATGGAAGCAGGATACGGAATGAATCAAAAAACGACGAAAACGTGATCGTATCGCCTGAAGAGGCAGCCGCGATAGCCTCGCGCAAACTACAGTCGGCATCGCAAACTCCGTCGTTCGTATCGGCAGTTTTGGTTACAATTAGCGTCACGCCACCGTTGATCGCCAATGTGTAGGTCCATGGCAGAGCTGCATCTCCCGTTGTAGTAGTTGGGGTTGCGTTAAAGGGTGTGATGACCAAGGTGTACGTACCCGGCGATAGAGTGCTAATTATTCTGGAGCGGCGATTTGCACCACCGTTGATGTCGTCATTGGCGACCGAACAATTGGTAAGCGGCGCCGCCGGATTAAATGTTCCGTTGTACAAGAACATGAACGTGTCCGGCCCCGCTCCGTCCGTGCCGTTTGGAGTGATCGAACCGCCATCCGCCGTCTCGAAACTAAGGGTCTTCCCCCCAGCTGAACTGACAGTGAATGGGATCGCATCATACCGCGTGACGTTTCCAGACGAGGTCGTGCAATCACTATTCGGTCGAGTAAATGTCGGGTCGCCCGTGGTCAGCGTGCCGCTGAACAAGGCGTTCGGGGCGTTCGTATCGAGCACAGTTTCATCCACCGATGTCTCTACCGGTGGAGTCGCAGCCGGAACTGGCTCAATGGAAACAGCAACCAGATCGATCGCCGAAACGATCTCAGATCGCCAAACCGTCAAGCCCACGGCCACGCTGCATACAAACAGCAGACAAAAAACAATTCGCAATTTGCTCATCACAAAACCTCTAATTCGTTCGTTCGCTGATCCAGCAATTACGCTGGAATGGCCAAATACACCGATCGCACGGTCTTTCGGTATCAAGATCAACGCAGCCTAAACGGCAACTAAAACTGAATTGAAAAATAAATGATGTGATTATCGCACGAATTGTGTTAAATGAAAGAAACAATTCATCTAAATTCCAGAGTCGTCCGAAATACTTTGTATATAACCAACGAAAAGCGGACAATCGGTATCTAACATCGTAGGCGGAAAAAAGAATATGACTAGAAACTCTCTTCGGAATATTGGCTTTGTGTTTTTGGCGGCTTTTGTATTTGTTGCAACAGCAGCATCTTCGGCCGTTGTAGCCCAGTCGCGTCCGCAAAAAGGAACTCCGCCGACGGAAACAGGCAAGAAAAATCAGCGCCCTACGCCGATGACCGAAGAGGAGAAGAAAAAAGCCGAAGAAGAGAAAAAACGCCTCGAAGAGGAAAAGAATGCGATCGTCGACACAACGGTCGAGAGGATCGAGGCCAACATCGTCAATGTCGATGCGGTCGTGATCAACAAAAAATCCGGGCAGATCATCAGCGGGTTAAAGAAAGAGAACTTCGCCGTCTTTGAAAATGGCGTTAAGCAAAATCTGTCGATCTTCAGCACGCCCGAGGCTCCGATCACGGTTTCGCTCGTCGTCGAATACAGCAAATGGTCCGAGCTTTTCGGTTCAGCAGCAGGCGGCTATTTTGAACCCGGTGCCAATGAGGTCATCAAACCGGTCGCCTATTTTCTGTCACGTTTTATCAAACCGCCCGGCGATTATGCCTCGGTCATCGCTTTCGACATGCGGCCGACGCCGATCACAGATTTCACAAACGACCCGAACCGCCTGAACTCGACCGTAAATCTGCTCTTCAGAAACCGGCCGGCTTTTCGTGAGAATAATTTATTTGACGCTCTGAAATTCGCACTCGTTGGCGGCGTGGGCGATTCAGTAGTTCTGGAAAACTCGGAAAACGAGAAATCCGTCTATGGCGGTATGGCAGATGTTAAAGCGAAACGAAAAGCTATCATTTTGGTCGCATCAGGCATTGATACTTTCAGCAAGATCAACTACGACCACATTCGCCGCATCATTCAGGAATCCGGCGTTCCGATCTACATAATCAGCACAGGCAACTTATTCTATAAGAGATACGAACAGTATCTCGGTGCTACCGATGGTCTAACGGGAATGCCCGGGCGACTAACCTTTCTGCAGGCTCAGAACACAATGAACACCTTTGCCAAGGAATCAGGCGGAATGCATTTCCCCATGACATTCGAAGGTGAAATTCCTGGCTATCTAAACTCCATCAACTCGCTGCTGCGCAGCCAGTACGCCCTTTCCTATGATCTGGCGGAGAAACACGAGGCCGGAAAGAAATACAAGCTTGAGGTCAAGGTAGATGTCGATGGCGACGGAACCTTTGACGACAAAGCGTACACAGTCCAACACCGTCCTTTCGTTCTCGTGCCGAAGGTTGAAGTAGTGAAGGATTCGAAGAAAAAATAGTTTCCGGAGCTTTTGCCCGCAAATATCGCGAATAAAACGGATACGAGAAGATCCTATTCGATTTATTCGCGTTTTTTGCGGGCAGATCTTTGTTTTCTGTTAAACTAGAAGTTTAAGTCAGGTATGAGCAAACGCATTATAGAAAGCTACAAAAAGAAACTCTCTGTTGAGGAAGGCTATGTCGTCTCTCAGCGTGGCGGGCTTCGCATAGCGCTTTGCTATCCGAATACTCACTCGATCGGAATGGCAAATCTTGGTTTGCACACGATGTACGAGTTGTTCAACTCGATCCCTGATGTTGTTTGCGAGCGTGTTTTCCTGCCAGATAAGGCCGAGATGGCCGAGTACGAAAAGACCGGCGTTCCGCTGATGTCGCTCGAAACACAGTCGCGGGTCAAAAGCTTTGACGTGGTCGCGTTCTCGATATCGTTCGAGACCGATTACCTCAATATGGCGAAGATGCTTCAGCTCGCCGACATTCCGGTCTGGTCCGAGCAGCGAAACGATTCTCATCCTCTCGTCATCATGGGCGGAGCGGCTTCGTTCTTAAATCCTGAGCCGATCGCCGATTTTACGGATCTGATCGCCGTGGGCGAGGGTGAGATACTCGCTTTCCAGTTGATCGACGCCATCGTTGAGAACGATTCGAGAGAAGATATCCTGCTTAGCCTGGCGAAGATCGGACGTGGATTCTACGTGCCTTCGTTTTACGACGTCATTTACAACGAAGACGGAACGGCATTCGATTACGTACCAAACAAAAAAGGGATACCAAAACGCGTCGGCCGTGCCCTCGCCTCGGTAAACCCAAAAGAAGGAACGCTTCGACGAGCCCTAAAACGCGGCGAAACCGAGCTTGCTGAGTTTCTTTTGAATCAAGATACTTTTTGCCCTTCGACGGCCATCTGGTCACCAGGTGCAGAGATGGGCGACCGCCTGCTGGTTGAGATCTCACGCGGATGTTCGCAGGGCTGCCGCTTTTGTTGGGCCGGCTATAATTACTATCCGCCGCGTGTCGTTCCCGCCAAAGATATTTTGGAAAAGGCGAGAGAATGGCGTTCGAAGACAGATAAGATCGGGCTCGTTTCCACCGCAGTTTGCGACCATCCTGAGATCTCAACGATCCTTCGCGAATTGCGGGCGATGGATTACCGCATATCGGTTTCTAGTCTCCGTCTCGATCAGATCTCGGACGAGCTTCTCGACGCTCTCGTCGAATCACGCGACCAGCAGATCGCCGTCGCACCGGAAACCGGCTCCGACCGTCTGCGCCGCGTAATCAATAAAAACTTGACCAATGACGAGATCGTGGATATCTGCGGAGCTGTTTTCGACCGCGGAATGCTCACTATCAAGCTCTACATGATGGTCGGCTTGCCGACCGAAACTGACGAAGATCTCGACGAGATGTTCGTCCTGGTCGAGCGGATCAAGGACCGCATGCTCGAAGCCGGGAAGAAATTTGGCCGTGCCGGCAAGATCATTCCATCCCTTAACGGCTTTGTTCCAAAACCAAATACGCCGCTTCAGTGGGACGCGATCTGTGAGGAACGCGAACTAAAACGGCGTATAAAATATGTTTCGAAAGGCCTGAGCAAGATCCCGAATGTCGAGGTCCGCTACATGTCGGCCCGCATCGCTCACGAGCAGGCACTTTATTCATCCGGCGACCGCAGCATCGGAAAGGTCATCGATGCCGCTGCTCGTCACGGCGATCTCAATCGTGCACTGCGTGAGACTAACACCGATCCCGCGTTTCACACATCGCGTGATCGTTCCTATGAAGAATTTCTGCCCTGGACGATCGTCGATTCAGGGTTGTCCTTCGAATTCTTAAAGACCGAGCATGACAAGGCTCTTGAGTCGCTCTCAAGCCTGCCGTGCCCGGCCGTCGAAAAATGTACTACGTGTGGTGTCTGCCCTACGACGTGGCTCGCAGATGCACCCGAAGCTCTCGTTCAGATCCAGCCACTCAAGATACAGCAGGCTCTCGCCGCTGCTACTTCTTAACTTCGGTCTTTGCCTGATCCAGCAGGAATCCGCTCGGCGTCGCCGTGTGGTCAAACACAAAATTGTACTTATAGATACCGAAAGGCAAAATGCTGACCTGTTTGACGTAGGCGACACGTGCGGTCACCGCACTGCCTGCCATTTTCACATCCAATAGGGCGTCCGCCGGAACGTGGTTGATCGTGAATGCTCTCTGGATCCTCTGTTTAACGTTATCGACCGGGCTCAATTTGCCCGGCGTCGCTAAGCCCTGTAGAACTGCCGTTGACATCTCGCTCTTAACGCTCTCCGCCTCGTAGGCGACGGGCACGTAATTATACCCGGCGTTTGCGACGAGCATGATGATCACCAGCGTAATAAAAAACTTTGTTCCGGCACTTCCGCGTTCGGAAGCTCGGTCGGTGGACTTATGGTTCATTTCAGTGACTCCTGAAAAGGAAGATGCCGGATCTACGGCTCGTTTTACAGAAGTTTCTTGAGGACTTTTTGCACCGTCGTGCGAGGGATGTATTTATCTGTCATGATCACCGGTTTGCCGATGCCTTTTAGTAAGATCATCTGTAGCGAACCGGAAAGCTGTTTCTTGTCGAATTTGAAAGCCTCAAAAACTTCGTTTCCATCGATACCGGCAAGAGTTGGCAAAGAACCAACTCGATGCACAACATCGTTCAACAATTTTACATCTTTTTCATCAATTAACGCAAGAGATTTTGACAGCTCGGCCGCGAACAAAATTCCATACCCGACAGCCTCGCCGTGCTTGAAATATCTATAGTCCGTAACCTTTTCGAGAGCGTGGGCCAGCGTATGGCCGAAGTTGAGTATTTTCCTAGACTTACCGTCAACGCGGCCCGAGGATTCCCGCTCGTCACCAGCAACGATCCTGGCCTTGAACGCGACATTAGCAGCGATCAGATCTGAGATATCAGACCTGAAATCCTGGTTGTCGATATTACCGGTAAACGTCTCAACCGGAAATTTCGCAAGCAATTTCTGCGTTTGCGAGAGCAAACCCTTGCCCGCGATAGCTCCGTGTTTGACCATTTCACAGAGCCCTGCCGTGAGTTCGCGGTCGGGCAAAGTTCTCAGAACCGCCGGATCTATCAATACACCTGACGGCTGATGAAACGAACCGATCAGATTCTTGCCGAACGCTGAGTTCACACCCGTTTTCCCGCCGACCGACGAATCGATCATCGATAGCAGCGTAGTCGGTATCTGCAAAAATGGGAACCCGCGAAGGTATATCGCCGAAGCAAATCCAGCCATGTCACCAACAACCCCGCCGCCCAGAGCAACGACCGCATCCGTGCGGGTTAGTCCCGACCCGGATATGAATTTGAGAGCCTCTTCGGTTGTCTTGAGCGTTTTGTGCTGCTCGCCATCCTTCATCAGGAAGTGCGTCACGGTGAAGCCAGCGTCGGATAGTCGATCGACTACCGTTTTTCCGTAGAGCCCGAAAACCGTCGGATTTGATATGACAACGATCTTTGAGGCAAATTTTCCTAAGGACTTTCGTGCCACCTTGCCGACATCAGAAAGAGAGTTGTAACCGATGGCAATATTGTACGAGGAAGCCTCACCGCTGCAGTCGATCTTTACATTCAATTTGCTCATGTCGTTTAGCGATGAGGTTTTATACCAGATGATCAACTTCCATATCGAGAACTACTTCAGGAAACGACTCTTCGATCGCCGCGAGCATGAGTTCCCTGACCGGTAATTCCGGTGCGGCCAAAAACGCTTTCGACCTTTGCTCATCAGACGGCCATTGGGCATAACCGTAAAATAATCCATCGCTTCCACGATGAAGGCGGGACCCGAGCGAGCCGTGATTCTCTCGATAATAAAGCGTTATCTCCGACCAGGCATCCATGAATTGCTGTTCAAGTCCTACACGTATCTTCCAGCGATAAAGGGCGATCATCATACCGCAAGATTCGTCCTTATCACATCGGCGAGCCGCTTAGCCTGCTCCTCGATCGAATGCTGATCTTTGCCCTCGATCATCACACGAGCGAGGTTTTCCGTTCCCGAATAGCGAAGCAGCAGACGGCCTTCACCGTGAAGTTCGGCTTCGACTATCTTTGCGGCTTCGACTATTTGCGGCACTTCGTCAAAAGGACGCTTTTCGCCAACCTTTACATTTACGAGTATCTGCGGATAAGCGACAAAGCCCTCGGTCGCCTGCGCAAGAGAAAGGCCTCGTTCGCTGATCGATCTGAGCAGCGTCAATGCAGTCATCATTCCGTCGCCGACGAGGCTCGTTTCGGGGAAAATAATGTGTCCGGACTGCTCGCCGCCAACCTCCGAGCCTGTTTCGAGCAGTTGTTCGAGCACGTATTTATCGCCGACGCTCGCCCGTAGAAGGTTGATCTCTTTCGATCTCAATGCAAGCTCGAGGCCGATGTTGCTCATCACGGTCGCGACCACCGTAGAATTTGCCAGCTTTCCATGATCTTGCAGATATTGGGCCATTATCCAGAGCGTCGCATCGCCATCGACGATCTTTCCGTTCCCGTCAACAAACAAGGCACGATCGGCATCGCCGTCAAACGCCACACCAATGTCAGCTTTTTCTTCGAGAACTCTCGCCTGCAAATTTTCGAGGTGAAGCGATCCGCAATTGGCATTTATGTTGCGGCCATCGGGCTGATCGTTCATCACTACTACACCACCGCCGAACTTGGTAAAAACCCGAGGAGCGAAGTTTGACGCTGCACCATTGGCACAGTCGATGACTATCTTATAATCGTTAAGCCTGATGTGGCTCGCCGCATCGCTTAAGTAGGAAGAATATGCGAGGCGAAACTTTGCTTCGACGTCCGGATCGTTTACCAGTGTGCCCGTCGTCGCGGGAATTTTCTCGTCGTAGATATCCTGCTCGATCGCCCTTTCGATGGCTTCGTCGATCTTGCTCCCAGTTGGAAGAAATATCTTGATCCCGTTGTCCTGATATGGATTATGCGACGCGCTGATAACGATCCCGGCGTCAAAATCAAAGGCTTTAGTTAGATAAGCTACACCGGGCGTTGTGATAACGCCTGCTGAACTGCACTCGGCCATTTCCGCCGCCGCACCAGCCTGAAAGCCGGCCTCGATCCAACTTCCTGATTCGCGTGTATCCCGCCCGGAAACAAAACGCGGGTTCCGGCCAAGTTTTTCGCGAAAGAGACGCGTGAGCGACGCTCCGATCGTTTTAACCGTCTTTTCATCCAACGGAAACTCGCCCGCCAAGCCGCGAATACCATCCGTTCCAAAGAGTTGCTTCATAAGGACTTTGTGCCGTAAACACCAGCAAACACATAGTTATACATTATGGAAACAGACTAAACAACCGCTAAATATCCATAAGCATAATTTGTATATGCAATAATTTATTTCAAAACTATTGACAACTGCTTAAGGTTTGTAAGAATCTTATACGTGAGTAACCTACAGTCGCTTCGAAATCAGACAATTCCAAAGCTGCTCTCCGCGAAAGTATTATGAAAGATCGCCTATTGACCGGCCTCGCCATCACCGCCGTTTTTGTCCTCTCAGCCGATTCTCTGCTGGCTCAGACAAGCACCGCCGTCAGGTCCGAAAGGGTCATCGTCACGAACACGATGCCGCCGCCTGTCGTTCAGCCGTCACGCACGCCGACCCCGGCCTCGTCTCAGCCGACACAGCCGCGAGTTGCTCCGACGCCGATCATCGTAGGTCAGACGCAGCCTAATTTGGCCAGTAATCTGACATACAAAGGCCTAAGCTTTTCGCAGATAAAGTCAAAAATGGCCGAAGCAAAGCGGTATTTGCAGACAAAGCCGCTGACTACGGCTTCGACCACGGCGACGGAGACCGCTTTGCCTTTCACCAGCATCATTCGTGTTGCATATTACGATACACGCGACAAACGCGTGGATTCGATCGTTATGGCAAAGGAGCAATTCCTGACACCCGGCGTAGCGACCATGATGCTGTCAGCGAACGGCAAACAGGTAATGAGCCGTACGATCCGCGGTAACGGCGTTAATACGCCTGTCGTCATCACAGATCAGGGCGGAGAAACTTTCCTGCCGCTGGTCGTTCAGTATCCAAGAGAAAATCGCGGCGTCTTTCAGGAAATGGCGTATTACACCTCGACGCACCCCGGCCTCGTAACGCCCGAGGTTGTAAATGCCGGCCGTTTCTACGTTCGAAATGTCATCGACATAGCTCGTGACCAGCTTCGCAGCAAGGGCTTCTTTATCCAGCCAAAGATCGCCGACATGGCAGAACGGCTCGCGACTGTCGAGCATGTAGACCACCTTCGATTCCGAACTGAGTTTCATCCCAATATCTACAACGATATTTTTACTCTTTACGCTTTGAATGAAGGCCAGACTTATCGCTATTCGGTAAGCTCGGCCGGTGCGGGCGGCATGGTCCAAATGATTCCCCCGACCTACCGGATGGTCCGCAACCTGTTTCCAAACGCGGGACTAATGCCGGATTTTGTCGAGGGAATGCGAAACCATGTTAACGCCTCGCAGGCAATGCTGCTCTACATGCAGATGACCTGGAACGATCTCGCCAAAAGCCCCGCAGTCACAAATGCTCTGCTCGGCGGATACGCGACCGAAGAACATCTAATGGCAGCCGGTTATAATTCAAACCCCGCCAAACTGCCCGGCTACATCAACCGCGGCGGCGAAAACTGGCGCGACCTGATCCCGCGTGAGACAAAAATATATTTGCAGATCTGGGATTCGCTCGAACGAGCCGTTTCGCTGACGCCGAGGAAGTTATAGACATTACTTTTTCGGCTTGGGTATCCCAAGGTCTTTACAGATCTTAGGAACAAGATTTTCGTTTATTTCGGAATGACGGGGAACCGCAGAGCGTGTATTTAAGGCTTGATTATGCCACCAAGAATGGCTGGCACCTTCGCGAAGAAGTTCGCAGCCATAGTCTCTCAGGTGTCGCAATAGGTCGCGACGTTTCATACTGCGATCAACTCTTGCTCGAAGTTAACACCGGCAAGACTTCGGGCGTCCGCTCTATTAAACTCAATCGCCTCAGCTAAAGTAACCTTAAGGCTATCGAGAAGCTCTGCTCGAGTTGCTTCCTGACAGTTCACACCTGGAACCTCTTCGACCCAGCCGATCCACCAGTCGCCATCCTGTCTGATTATCGCTGTAAAGTTGTTCTGCATACATTTCAATATATCAGAATCAATCAATTGAAACAGCTAAAGTAGCTAGCTTCCCCGATTCTGATTCAATCCCGCAACGGCATTCTGCACGTCCGCAAAACTCTTCTCAACCAAACTATCACCCGAAAAGAATGGATCGTTCGACACCTCAAAGATAAAAGCCGGTGGCGGCAGATAGCTCGTCATTGCCTCCACCGTTGCAAAATCAACGCGTGCAGTATTCAGCCCCCACAATGCTCCAAGGTAAATATCAAACGCGACTGACACGAGGTCAACTTCGTGAAAATACCGGTTTTTGCGGATCTCTCTGCCAAGAAACCGGTCAAAGGTTTTGTACTCTACGTCGTTCAAATAGATCTCGGCTAGTTTCGTAACGGTGCCGTGATCCTCGTCGAACGGAAATCGCTGCTGCAGCATTCTGGTCCAGGTCTTTGTGTACGGATCGCGAACCTTTCGGAAGCGCAGACGAGTATTTTCGATGTAGTTATCAAAGATCTGAATGTGGCTGCTCGCCGGTGTCAGCGGCTCGGGCAGGGCTTCGACCAGGAAGAGACGGTGCAATTCAGTTTGGGCAGTTTTGTTCATTTTTTCTAAATTTATTATACTCTTGTCTTCTGAACGTTAGGAGAAGACTGGACCATATGACTTCAAGAGCTATTACATTTTTTGCAATTTTCTGCTTTTCGCTGCTGGCGATCGGCTGCGGCGGTGCCGCTAGTACAAATTCCCCGGCCAATTCCGCCACGAACGCCAACGCCAATGCGAACACCCCGGCGAAAGATGCGATGACGAACGCGGCTCCGACCCTCACTCCAGTATTTAAAGCGTATTGTGACGCGATGGTCAAGAAGGACGAGGCTGCACTTCGCAAGGTTTACTCAGCGGACACGATCAAGTATTTTGAAGATGAAATGAAGGCTGAAAAGATCAAAAGCCTGTTGAAATATCTCGAAGACGACGCTGTTTCGGGCAATATCTGCGAGGTTCGTAATGAAGTGATCACGGGCGAAAAAGCGGTCGCGGAAATTCGTGCTGACAGCTACCCAAATGGCATAAAGATCGAGTTTGTCAAAGAAGGCGGCGAGTGGAAAATGACCAACAAGAGCCCAACTATCGACGCCGTCAAACCAACTGAAAATGCACCGGCAACGTCATCAAACGCTGCCAATAAGGCGGCTGCCGATCCAGCAGCGAAGAAGTAAACATTCTAAGATCTATTCGGGGGCGTTCCGGATCTTTGTTCGGGACGCCCTTTCTATTGTGCAAAATCGATCAACCTGTCCTTGATCTCATCACGAACCCGCCGAAATTCGCCGAGTACATCTTCTTCACTTCCCTTCGCCTCAGCCGGATCGTCAAAGCTCCAGTGGATACGCTGAGCCGGTCCGGGAAAGACCGGGCAATTCTCGGCAGCGTTGTCGCAGACCGTCATCACATAGTCGAAAGGCTCGCCGAGAAATTCGTCGAGGCATTTCGAACGATGACCCGAAATATCGATCCCGATCTCCGCCATCGCCGCTATAGCCTGCGGCCTGACAAAACTCGCGATCGTACCGGCACTCTCAACCTCAAACCTATCACCCGCCAAATGCCGCAACAATCCCTCAGCCATTTGGCTGCGAGCAGAATTCCCGGTACATAAGATCAGCACTCGTGATTTGTCACTCATAATTTTTATTCGTAAATTTTGTTCGAAATCTCAACGCGACCCGCACGAGCAAAATAAGTGCAGGCACCTCGATCAGCGGCCCGATCACCGCCGCGAAAGCAACGCCAGAATTTATCCCGAAAACCGCGATCGCAACGGCGATGCCAAGCTCAAAGTTATTTCCCGCTGCGGTAAAGGCCAACGACGTGCTCTTCGGATAATCCGCTCCTGCCTTCTTTGCAAGAAAGAACGCCGAAAAGAACATGATCCCAAAATACAGAACGAGCGGTATTGCGATCCGCACAACGTCGAACGGGATCTCGACGATCAACTGTCCCTTATAGCTGAACATCACGACGATCGTGAACAGCAACGCGACGAGCGTGATCGGGCTGATCTTAGGTATAAATACCGTGTCGTACCACTCGCGGCCGCGAAGGCGGAGCAAGAAAAATCTCGTCAGCATTCCCGCAAAGAACGGGATGCCGAGATATATCAAAACACTCTCCGCGATCTGCCAGATATTGACGGCAACCTCTGCCCCCGTCACGCCGAATAGCGGAGGCAGAACCGTCACAAAGATGTACGCGTACACGCTGTAAAACAGAACCTGAAAGATCGAGTTGAAAGCCACGAGTCCCGCAGCGTACTCGGTGTCACCCCCGGCAAGATCGTTCCAGACGATGACCATCGCGATGCAGCGTGCGATGCCGATCATGATCAAACCGATCATGTACTCCGGCTTGTCTGGAAGCAGCAAGATCGCCAGAAAGAACATCAAAAACGGCCCGATGATCCAGTTCTGCACGAGCGAAAGTGCCAGTATCTTGCCGTTACGAAAAACAGACGGCAGTTCCTCGTACTTCACCTTGGCGAGCGGCGGATACATCATCAGGATGAGCCCGATCGCGATCGGAACGTTCGTCGTACCGGCCTGAAAGCTATTGATAAAATCAGCCGTTCCCGGTATTAAATACCCAAGCGCGACGCCAAGAGCCATCGCCGCGAATATCCAGAGAGTCAGGAGCCGGTCTAGAAATGAAAGTCTCGGCATGGCAGTAGAGTTAGTTTCAGGCATCTTTTTGAGATCAGGCATTCGTTTGGCAATGTTGATGTGGCGGAGCCAATGCCTCTTCGCAGCAGACCGTCAGTCCGCGAAAGCTTCCTGTTGCGGGATCTTCACGAATAACAAAAACTTCCCATTCCCGTTCAAACATGGAATTAAAGAAATGTTTGTCAGCCTCCATCCGGCAATCACTGCGAAGCTCACAAGTTTTATTTCGGATCGATCTTTTATTTCTCATCTGCCTATCAGACCCGCCGCAAGCGGAAGCCCGAACGGTTCGGGCTTCCGCAAATAACACTCAGCAGCACGCCGCCTGAGTTTCCTCGTTCTTGCCGCCGATGCCGACAAAGGTTGGCGTGCAGCATGTTGCGTCATTGCTCTTTGCTTCCGGCAGATTGTCTTCAATGACGGTGAAAACTTCCCATTCATTCCCGTCAGGATCGTTGACCCAAGCCTTATCCTGCAAGGCGTAGCAACAAGTCGTCTGCATCTCTTCCCTCGGAAGCAGGCCGCGTTCTTTCCACTGTTCACGCAGGTTGATAACATCCTCTGTCGCCGCAACCTGAATCCCCATGTGCGACAAAGCTCCTTGACCCTCGAAAACATTCTGATTCAAGGTTAGATTTAGCGGCGGATTCTGAACGTCAAACTTCGCATAACCCGTCCGAACCTTGCTCGGCTCGATCCCGAGCATTTTCCTGTAAAAATCGATGCTCGTTTCAACGTCTTTAACGTTCAACGCCAAATGTGCTTTTAAAGTATTTATTGCGGTCATAATAATTTCTCCTTCTCTTGATGCCGAAGCCCGTGATGCAGAGGCCCGCAC
>JBGSQW010000068.1:0-11112 GCA_041737885.1 Pyrinomonadaceae bacterium
GCCAAAATCGCATTGGCACGAAAGTACTTGAAAATAATCTACAGCACCCTCACAAACAACTGGGTGTTCGCAGACTTTAACAATTTTGAATTGGCAGAGTGAAAACTTTGCTAATGGAGTAGAAATTCATCATAGGAGAAATTCAAAGTCAAAAGTACCGTTCGCTGGAGCTGATGCCGATTGTAGCTGGCCCTGATAGTTTATTTCGGTCGTCTGCGTAAAGACGCTCGTACTAATTAGAAAAACGACAACTGTCAGAATGGAAAGGCGAAAAAGACGCATGAACATCATAGAACTCCTGAGCTTGAAAAAATTACTGCGGATCGATGTCCCGATCTTGTGCTAAGCTAGAAAAATAATCTTTAATTAATACTGATTTTTGACGTCAGATTTTCGTCAGAAAACGCTATGTCGCCTAAGTTCAACAAGTTATATTCGTTTGACCAATACGTACTAAATGCGAAAGACAAGACGTTGTGGTTTGGTGACAATCGCATTCACCTTCCGGCCAAGGCATTTGAAACTCTTCAACTGCTCATCGAAAGAAACGGTGAAGTGGTATCAAAAGAGGAGATGATCGACAGAATTTGGGAAGGTGCTTTCGTTGAAGAAAACAACTTATCTCAAAAGATAAGTATTCTCCGACGCATATTCGGAAAAGATAAGGAGTTTATCGAAACCATTCCGAAGATCGGATTCCGCTTTGTGGAGCCGGTCAGGCTAAACCAGAAAGATCTTACCGAGCCATCCGAGACATCTGTTTCCCCCATAGGCGAATACCAAAAGATCGAACGGTCCCGTTCCGGTGCATCGCTAATATCCATGCTACTGTTGGTGACCCTCCTCGTTGGTGGTGTAACGTATCTTATTTTAGGATCCTACGGCAGATCTACAGCTGCAAGGCCTTCTGCCTCGTTTGATTACACCGAACTGACCGACACCGGCGACATTAAGTCTTCCGCCATTTCGAATGACGGGAAATTTATTGTATTTACTAAACTCTCAAAAGACCCCGGGGAGGGAAGAACGAGCCTTAGATTGATGGATACTGCGTCGAAAAACGATGTTGAGATCGAGATAGACGGAGATATACAACCCGGTTTTGTCACGTTTGCCCCGGACGGAAAGTCGATCTATTTTCGGACCCGCGGGAATCTGATCCAATATGAAAAGATCTACCGAATTTCGACATTTGGAGGATCTCCGACGCTAATTGCAGAGAATGTTTGGGGGACGTTCGCTGTATCGCCTGATGGTAAAGAGTTGACCTATGTGCAGAGAGAAATTTCTGGCGACAGGCGGAAGATCATCATTCAAAAAATTGAAAGCGGCGAAAAAGAGGTGGCCGTCGATTCGCTCGAATATCCGGCCCTGAAACCGAAACATACTGCCGCTTTTTCTCCCGACCAAAAACTGCTGGCTTTCTCGCCGCTCGAACGGACTAATGGAAACGCGACAATCGCCGTTTTTGACCGAGGCTCAAAACGCACGCGATCGATCCAGACCTCTCTGTATTCGATCACTGACATTGTTTGGGAGCCAAGCGGTGGTGGACTCTATATCAATGCTCTTGAGATAGGAAAGCGTTTTCAGATCTGGAATGTTTCGTACCCGAGTGGCGAAGTATCGCGCGTAACCAGCGATGCCGACTCATATCACGACCTGAGCGTTGCAATAGACGGGACGATCGTCGCAAATCGCTCGAATTTGTACTCAAATGTTTGGATCGTGCCGGGAGCAAAGCTGGAAAATGCGATCCAGTTGACCCGTGGTGAGGCTGAGATCGGAGGTTTGCTGACGACACAGTTTATTCCGAACGGGGACATACTCTTCAACGCGCGTTTCAGTGGCGGTTCAAATATTCGAACAATGAGGCCAAATGGAGAGAACGGCCGTTTATTTGTCGATAAGCAACTGGTGACCGAACATCATTTCGCTTTTTCAAAAGCTCGCGAACTGATCTTTTTCGAGTTTGAAGATCGCATCTGGAGTGTGAGATTTGATGGTTCAGGAGCAAAAAAAGTAGATCTTGGCGAGGCTCTTCAGATGAGCAAGCCCGCCGTTTCACACGACGACAAATGGCTCTACTACGTAAAGCGAGAAAAAGACCGGGACGCGATATGGAGGATTCCCTTGGACGGCGGCGAGGCCGAATTGGTTCACGCAGCCGAAAATTTCAGCCCCCAGAGTTTTCTATCGGCTTCGCCCGACGGTAAATATCTTGCTTTTGAATACGAAAAGCGAGGGAAACTAGGCGACGATCGTGAAAACTCGCGTCTTCTCAGAAATTTTGGATTTTTAAATCTGGTTACAAATGAGATCAAGGTAATGGAATTGCGGGCTTCTCGTTCGATGCTGCGCTGGAGACCCGACGGCAGGTCGTTCGATTATCTGATGTTCTCAGACAATTCATCTGCGATCTACAGAAAAGACATCGGGAAAGAAGCTGAACCGGTCAAAATATTCGAACTCCAGAACGAACTAATATATCGTTTCGATTGGTCTCTTGACGGGAGAGATCTCTTGATCGGACGTGGAAATTCAAAAATGGATATGGTATCTATTCGATCGAGATCAGAAGGCCTGTAGCTCGAAATTGAGACTTATCAACAGTAGTGTTTTGTCGAACATTACGCCCGACTGACCCAATTTCAGCCAATAATGAAAAAAATGAGATTAGAGTGAAGTCTATCTTCCCATTTCCCCATCCGTCATTCGCCAGATCCCAAGTGGATTCGTTTCCTTCAACTCATCGGGTAATGCTGCGTCCGGAAAATTCTGAAAGCAAACCAATCGTGCAAACCGGGTGATCGCCCTGCTTCCAACCGCCGTCGAGCGCGAATCTGAAGTCGCCGGATATGGCCCGCCGTGAACCATCGACGGGCAGACTTCGACGCCGGTTGAGAATCCGTTGAAGATAATGCGGCCGACCTTGGTTTCGAGGATCGCGATGAGGTCTGCGTAATCCGCGAGGTCTTGTTCGTCGCCGTGTATCGACGCGGTCAATTGGCCTTCGAGAAAACGGGCGATGCTTAGCAGATCTTCTTTAGTGTCAGCGTTTACTAGTAGCGTCGTCGGACCGAATATCTCATCGCTGAGATCAGGGTTGCTCAGAAAGTCTCCGGCAGACGCCTCAAAAACTGACGGCTTTACGTCGAAGCCGTTCAATTCCGTCGAAGCATTTTCGGTAAATCCATCGACCTCGCTTTTTCGCTCGTCGTTCGCATCTTTGTACGCTTTTTGTATTCCGCCGGTTAGCAACGGAGCAGGTTCGGTATTTGAGATTTGAGATTTGAAATTTGAGATAAATTGCGAGGTTTCAGGCGTTTGCGGCAGAAATACGAGGCCAGGTTTTGTGCAAAACTGTCCTACGCCGCCGGTGACTGACGCGTGGAGTCCGGTCGCGAGAGCTTCGCCGCGTTTTTCGATCGCGCTTGGGAGGAAGAACGTCGGATTGACCGAACTCATTTCGGTGTAAACGGGGATCGGTTCGTGCCGAGCAGCGGCGATGTCCATCAGTGCCCGCCCTCCGCGACGTGAGCCGGTGAAGCCGACGGCTTTGATTGACGGATGTTTGACGAGAGCCTGGCCGATCTCGTAACCGTCTGAAAACAGGAGACTAAATACGCCTTCAGGCATTCCGCAATCGGCGACTGCTTTGGCTATCGCTGTGCCGACTAGTTCTGCGGTTCCAGGATGAGCGGTGTGGGCGATGACGATGACGGGACATCCGGCGGCTAGAGCCGAGGCTGTATCGCCGCCCGCTACGGAATACG
Source organism: Pyrinomonadaceae bacterium (assembly GCA_041737885.1). GTDB lineage: Bacteria > Acidobacteriota > Blastocatellia > Pyrinomonadales > Pyrinomonadaceae > OLB17. The sequence continues at coordinate 3,777 of JBGSQW010000068.1, forward strand.
CTAGCGGGAAATTACTCGCACAAAAAACGGCGACCGGGCCGAGCGAACGCAGCATGGAACGCACATCCGGTTTCGGGATCGGTTGGCGGTCCGGGATCGCGTGATCAATACGGGCGTCGACCCATGAGCCTTCGTCGAGGAGGTCGGCAAACATCCTGTGTTGGCCGCAGGTGCGGCCGCGTTCTCCGATGAAACGGGCGTTTGGCAGAGCGGTTTCGAGGCTTGCACGCGCGATCAGCGTGTCGCCTAGTGCCTCGATGTTATCCGCGATCGCACGGAGGAATGTTGCACGCGCTTTGCCGGATAGGCTGCTGTAGGGAATTCGGGCTTGTTCGGCGAGATCGGCGGCTTGGTTCAGTTCGTCGATCGGGGCAGAGTGGAAGGATGGTTCGACAGCTTCGCCGGTTTGCGGGTTGAATGCTTGGAAGGTTTTTCCGCCTTGCTGTCCGCGATTTGAGCCGATGATTGATGTACCAGTGAGTGTTTTATCCATGATTTTTGATGCAGATGCCCCCACGAAGTAAGGCCTCCTTCAACATCAAGAGAGCCCTTACTTCGTGCGGGCTTCCGAAGAGGGACTACGGCCGGTCGGCAATTGCTTTGTCGATTATTCTTAGTGTTTCCGCAAGTTCTTGTCCTGTAAGCTCTAGTCGTGGCGGGCGACAGCGAGCACTTCCCATGCCGACTTGCTCCTGGACAAGTTTGATAAGCTGGACGAACTTTGGCACTGTGTCGAGACGCAGGAGCGGTAGAAACCATTCGTACAGAACTCGGGCTTTGTCGTCATCGCCGTTCATTGCGTAGTTGTAGAGATCAACGGATTCCTTAGGAAAAGCACTGACAAGGCCGGCGATCCATCCGGTTGCACCAGCCTTAACCCCTTCGACAATACAATCGTCAACACCGACGAGAATCGTTAGTTTGTCGTCGAGCAAAGCACGGATCGCCGTTACGCGGCGGACGTCAGTACTCGATTCCTTAACGGCATGCAGATTTGGGATCTCGGCCGCAAGTTCAGCGATCTGTTCGGGGATGAAATCAGTACCGTAGGCGACCGGATTGTTGTAGAGCATGCACGAGAGGTCGGTCGCTTTGCAGACCTCGGTGATGTGATATTTGGTCTCACGCCAGTCGCTGCGATAGACGTACGGCGGCAGGACCATCAGGCCGGTACAGCCAGCCGAAGCCGCCTCGACAGCCTGCGCACACGCGTCTGCCGTTGTCATCGAGGCGATTGCGGCTACTACAGGAACGTTATCGCCTACGGCCTCGACTACAGTCTTCCACAGAGCGATCTTTTCGATTATCGTTAGCGCACCACCCTCGCCGAGGCTGCCGTTGGTAACGATACCGGTGCACCCGTTCTCGACCAGCCATTTTACATGGCGAGCCGTAAAATCGTGGTCGATCTGCAAATTATCATCAAAACAGGTGGTGATCGCTGGCATCACGCCCGTCCATGCTAGTCTCATAGATTCTCCAATTTCACAGGAAATATAGGCGGCCTCGCCGCTCCAACCGTCCAATCAAACAAAAATTCCGTCGCTGCCCCGCATACGCGACCCTGACACGGCCCCATGCCGCATCGCGTTTGTAATTTTGCAGTTCGCCACGAATCGAACGTCTTTAAGCGTTCGAAACTCACGTCCTCGCACCGACAAACTAGCGTTTCGCTATCCGAAAGGGTTTTTAATTCATTTCTCAGTGCAAATGTACTATTAAGGGCCTCGCCAAACCGCCGAGTTTTATCGCGCTCGCGAAATAACTTGCGAGCCTCGTCGAATTGACCGGTAGCCGCAAAACCAGCTATCTTTCCTTCAATTAACGAAGCCTCGATACCACCAATTCCAGTCGGTTCACCTGCACAAAAAACATTTTCGCACGTTGTCTGCTGAAATTCATCGACGGAGACGAAACTGTTTTTGATCTCACAGTCCAGGAGCGATGCGAGTTCGGTATTTGGGACTAAGTGGAAGCCGATGGCTAGGTAATCGCAGTCGACCGACCATGTTTTTCCTTTTCGGGTCAGCGTAACGGAACCAAGATGCGGAAGCCCGCGCGTAAGCGAGGGCGAAACATTCGAGTTGGAGGTTTCGCCCCGCGCGCTTGTGCCTTCAGCTTTCGTGACCCAACAGTCCGTTAGGAATGGAATGCCGAGGAGCTTTGCTTTGAGGGCGAAACCTTGGGTAATCTTTGACGGATAACGCAACAGGCCGACGGCAAATTTGTTTATTTTTGTGGCAGAGGTTTGATCGGCGATGGCGACCACCTTTGCTCCCTTGGATTTGAGATATTCCGCAACGACAAGAAGTAGTGGGCCAGTCCCGGCGACGATAATTCGTTTGTTCTCAACTTTTAGGCCACCTTTTACCAAAGCCTGCAGTCCGCCCGCACCGAAAACTCCAGGCAGTGTCCAGCCGGGAAATGGCAAGAATCGTTCCCTTGCGCCTGTCGCGAGGATCAGTTTGTCGTATTTGAATTCGACAGTGCCGGTTGGCGTTTCAGCTTTGAGCGTGTGAGGGGTTGACGCCGCGAAAATCTGAGCATTGTTGATGATGTTGATCTTTTTTAGATCGATTGCCGCAATTATTTTGGCTGCGCCCAGGGATTTTGTTTTTCCCAATTCCGCACGCCAAATCTGGCCGCCGAGGCATGGGTTGTCGTCGACCAGTGTAACGATGGCGTCGTTATTTGACGAAGGGGCCAGAGCCGCCGCCATTCCGGCTGGGCCGCCGCCTATAATTAGGATATTTGTTTCTATACTCGACATGGAGGTGAAGGCTCGATCCGCCCGGCTATTGTGGCGGTTATGACGTGGTGACCTCCATTCCATTTTCTGCAATCATCATACAGCTTCGCTGATGAGGGATGCCGTTGATGGTCACGCGGCATTCGAAACAGACGCCCATTCCGCAGAGCGGGGAGCGTTGAGCACCAGTCACCGAGTCGCGGAAATGGTTAATCCCCGCATTCATGATCGCGACGGCGACGGTGGTGCCGTCATCGACCGTGATATTCGAATTGTTAACGGTTAGAGTGACCAATGTTCTGCGATATTGCGGCCCGGCGAATATGGCTCAGGCGATATTTTAGAATCTCTGACAAGTATCGAATCGGTGATCAACTTAGCCGTTCCCAGCGAAGTCGTAATGCCCAACCCTTCGTGTCCGGCCGCAGCGTAGACGTGTTTGAAACCCGGAATCAGGCCGATGTACGGCAGATTATCAGGTGTTGCCGGACGAAATCCTGTCCACGTTCGAACGGCTGATAACTGTTTTAGTCGAGGCATGTATTCGAATGCACGCGTTGTCATTCGTTTCAGAATATTGTGATCGATCTCAGTATCCTCCGAGCCGAACTGACGTGATGACCCTAGCAGGATCTGCCCAGTACTTCGCGGTTGAACGTTGAAAGCGACCGAATCTGCGTCCTTGCCATGTGCCGATTTCAGATAGCCGAGTTCGATAAGCTGGTGCGAGACAAAGCCTGGATAGCGATCGGTTATGACAAGGTGGCCCTTTCTTTTTAATATTTTAAGCGTTGGCGACAGGCTTGAGGCAAATGCTCCGGTGGCATTGATAACATTTGCGGCAACTATCTGCTCACCATTTGCGAACTTGACTCCATCGTCAGATATTTCAATGGCCTTTTGCCCGGTTTGAACGACGGCGCCATTCTTTTTCGCACTTTCAATCAGAAAATCGGTCGCACAAAGCTGATAAACTACGCTGTCCTGTTGCACCAGCAGTCCGCCCGCAAGGCCCTCGCGGAGGTTAGGTTCGGCCTCTCGCAGCGACTTTTCGTCCAGAATCTTTGCTTCAACGCCATGGTTTTCGTAAAAATCCCTTTTGCGCATAACCTCGTACATTTCCTCGTCGTCAGCCGCGACCCAGATCGTTCCGCAGTGTTCGTATTCGCTTTTTTGTGGCAGCGTTGGAGCAAGATCGTTCCAAAGTTCCTGCGAATAATTGGTCAGGGCAAACTGAGCTTCGCTGTCGTCCATGACCACTATATGGCCCATTCCGGCGGCCGTCGTGCCGGTCGCGATACCGTTCGCCTCAATAACGACAACGCTCAATCCCGCCGCCGAAAGGCTCGCGGCACATGCTGCACCGACGATTCCCGCACCTACGATTGCCACATCAAAAGACATTTTCGGAATAACTTATAACTGATAAGTGAAAGCTGATAACGGCGACGGTAATCAGATCCCGTAGCAAAATGGATCGCTCGGATCTAGGATCAAATCAATCTCGGCGGTTACAAAAGCTGTTCCAGTTATCGAGGGGATTATCTGGTTGCGGGCGATCGAAACTCGGCCCTCGAAAACGCTGCCGATGATGCTTTCTTGCCGCCATGTTTCGCCTTCCGCTAACTTGCCGTCGGCATAGAGACAGGCGAGTTTGGCACTTGTCCCGGTGCCGCACGGCGAGCGGTCGTATTCGATTCCGGGGCAAAGGACGAAATTTCGGCTGTCTGCGGTCGGCGTTGGCGAAAAAAGCTCGATGTGGTCGATCTCGGCTCCGTTCGTTCCGGTGATGTTGTTTCTTGCTAGAGCCTCGCGAATACTGGCGGAGAAGTTGGTTAATTCTTCTAAATTCTCTAGTTCTAGCGTTTGCGGATGTTCACCGACAAGGAAAAACCAGTTGCCTCCATAAGCAACGTCGCCTGAGACGGTTCCGCAACCCTCCACTTCGACCGAGACATCTTTCGCGTGACGATAGCTGGGAACGTTGGTGATCGTTACCATTCCGTCTGCGCTGAGTTCGGCTTCAACGGTGCCGACGGGAGTTTCGATCTTGTGGGTTCCAGCCGAAATTCGGTCCATGTGTTCAAGCGTTTTAACCAGGCCGATCGTGCCGTGGCCGCACATGCCGAGGAAGCCGACGTTGTTAAAAAATACCACTCCCGCCGCCGAATCCGGATCGACCGGCTCGCACAATAAGGCACCGACGACCGCATTGTGGCCTCGCGGTTCACGAACTATCGCGGATCGCAGTTTGTCGTATTCGCGTCGAAAATTCTCGAGCCGCTCCGCCATCGTTCCATTGCCCAGATGTGGAAAATCGCCCGTGACAACGCGGGTCGGTTCGCCTCCCGTGTGCGAATCGATGACTCGAATACGTAAGATGTCTGACATAAGATATTTGAACTATAACATCGAAATTTGTCACACGGAAAAGAAGAAAATTATCCACAGATAAACCCAGATAAACATGGATAAGAAATCGATATCAGCAGAATATTCGTATCCGTCTGTGTTAATCTAGGGACAATATTCCTATGAAAACCGCCCTGATCCACCATCCCGTTTATCGAAAACACAACACCGGCCCCGGCCATCCGGAGATGCCTCTTCGTTATGATGTGGTGATGGATGCACTTCGTGAGGACGATGAGTTTTGGAAGAGCCTGACAGAAATATCTCCCGAAAAGGCATCAAAGGGATTGATCCAGGCAGCTCACACGCCGCAGCACTTTAAGCGAGTCGAAGGGGCGATCGAACATGGCCTCGACCGGCTCGATGCCGATACGACCATCTCGATGCAGTCATTCGATGCGGCCTTATACGCGGCTGGGGGAGCCGTTGCTGGGGTCGATGCGATAATGGAAGGTGGGGCGAAAAATGCTTTTGTCGCGGTTCGTCCTCCAGGACATCACGCCACGGCTGAACACGCGATGGGCTTCTGCATTTTTAACAACGTCGCTGTTGCCGCTCGTCATGCTCAGAACAAGTACAAAGAGATCGAACGCGTCGCGATCATTGATTGGGACGTTCATCACGGCAACGGTACGCAGGGTATCTTTTTCGACGATCCGAGCGTGTTTTTCTTCTCGATGCACCAATATCCGTGGTATCCGGGTTCGGGTTCGTGGGGCGAGACTGGTCATGGACGCGGGCTTGGAATGACAAGGAATATTCCCGTCAAGGCCAACACCGCTGCCAATCAACAGATAAGAATGTTCGAAGCGACGATCGAGGAGATCTCAAAGAAATTCACACCCGATCTGATATTGATCTCCGCCGGATTCGATGCCCACGAAAGCGATCCGCTAGGGCAGCTACGTCTTCAGGATGCGGATTTTATCTCGATGACGAAGACTGTTCTGCAGTGGGCGGATGATGTCTGTGACGGGCGTGTCGTGTCGTGTCTTGAGGGCGGATATAACCTGGATACACTCGGCGGGACCGTGAAAGCTCATGTCGGGGCACTGTCGGATACGTGGAAGAACAATAGCTAATAGCTGGTTAGCTAACTAGCTATTAGCTATCTTTCTTTTTCTTAAAACAAAGACTTTATCCAACCGCCATCCACGGCGATCGAACTACCGGTTATGTAACTCGCTCTTTCCGAAACTAGAAAGGCGGCGAGAGCGGCGAATTCCTTAGGCTCGCCGAGTCGTCGCATAGGGATCTCAGATGCCCAGCGGGCTTTGATCTCGTCAGCAGTCAGACCTTCCTTTTCAGCAAGAAATTCTATCAGTTCTTCGAGCCGCTCGGTGCGTGTGTAGCCTGGGAGGATATTGTTGACGGTTACGCCATCTACGGCAACTTCGTTTGCGAGCGTTTTGGCAAAACCGGTGACCGCAGCCCGTAAACTATTGGATAGCATAAGGTTATCAACCGGCTGTTTTGACGCGATCGATGTGATGTTTAGGATGCTCCCCCAACCTCGTGACTTCATACCGGGCAAAACAAGCCTGGTCAGATCTAGCACGCTTGTGAGCAGAATCCTGGTTGCCTGATCCCATGATTCGGCGGTGAGTGAATCGAAATTTCCTGCTGGTGGGCCGCCGGTACTAGTGACGAGAATGTCGATGCGGCCAAATTTGTCGAGACCGGCATTCACGATGCGTTCAACATCAACGGTGACCGAAAGGTCGCCAGCGACTGCGAACACCTCGGTGCCATGCTTTTTACGGATCGCGTCCGCAGCTTTGCTGAGATTTTCTTCGCCGCGTGAGCAGATGATGAGCGACGCCCCTTCGGCGGCGAGTTCGTCAGCGACCGCAAAGCCGAGGCCTTGGCTGGCGGCACAGATGAGGGCGATCTTATTGTTTAGTCCTAGATTCATCGTTTGGTATTAGGGCTTTGGTTTTAGGTCTTGGCTCTTTGTATTTAGTTTCACAATTTGGCTCGAATTGACTTGATCGATTGCAAATTTCAGATCTCAGATTTGAAATTTCGTATATAGAACACGAACATTAAAAAAGCCCAAAGCCCAAAGCCCAAAGCCCAAAGCCCAAAGCCCAAAGCCCAAAGCCCAAAGCCCAAAGCCCAAAGCCCAAAGCCCAAAGCCCAAAGCCCAAAGCCCAAAGCCCAAAGCCCAAAGCC
>JBGSQW010000115.1:0-75450 GCA_041737885.1 Pyrinomonadaceae bacterium
CTTGAATTCGATCTCACATACCTGGCAAAATCGCCGACTGGTCCACGGCATCCATTCGGCCCGTTCGATCTTCGTAGCACAGTTTGCACAAAAATTTGGGCGAAAGAGCATTAGCTTCACCAGGTTGGTTGGGTCGGCTAAGGATAACTCGCATCTAACCCAACGACGACGATTATTGTTAATCCGAATTATAAACCAAAATCAAGATTCTGTTAAGGAGATTATTCATCCCGTTGAATACAACTGTACTTCGTCAAAGCGCGTCAAATTGCTAACATTGCGTTATGAGCTTTCGAAAGTTTCAGGTTCTTTTTCTTGTCCTCTCCTTTTCCGTACTAACTGCGCTTGGTCAGGATGATGATCCGATCAGGGTTGATTCGTCACTGGTTAGACTTAATGTCGGGGTGGTGGACGTCAAAGGAAGGCCGATCCTGAGCCTGGACAAAGCAAATTTCGAAGTTTTCGAAGACGGTGTCAAACAAGATATCGCCCGGCTCGAACCCAGCACATCGCCCTTCAGCGTTGTTATTATATTGGATATGAGCGGCTCAACATTGGGCTTTCGGCAAGTTATCAAGCAATCTGCATTTCGATTCATCGATGCTCTTTCGCCTAGCGATCGCGTAGCCGTAATTGAGTTTTACGACAAAGTGAATGTTCGTAACGACTTCACCACTGATCGAGCAACGATAGCAAATTCGATCTCGGTTGCGAACGGTCGCGGTAAAACACAACTCTATAAAGCCCTAGACCTGGCTCTTGATAAGCTGTCAAAGGAAAAGAGTCGGCGAAAGGCGATCATTGTTTTAACCGATGGCGTCGACTCAACAGTTCAGGATCAGGATCGTGATCTGTTGCAAAGAGCTGGCGAAACTCAGATATCGACGACTCTCAAGCCCGAGGCCAACGAGACACTTAACCGCGTTCTAAACCGCTCTGACGCTCAGGCAGTTACTATTTATCCGCTCGCTCTACCGACTGGCGATCCAAACCGACTGGCTGACCCGACCCCTAGACAGATCGCCATGTTCAAAGCAGCCCGAGATCGCCTGCAGATCGTTGCTGATAGAACCGGTGGCACCTTGAATGCGATAAACCGGCTCGAAGAAATGGGCTTGCTATACGCCAAGGTGGCAGCCGAGATCAGGACGCTCTATACAATAGAGTATCAGTCAACGAACGACAGGCGTGACGGTAAATGGCGCGCGATACGGATTGACGTAAAAGATCCCGACCTCATCTCGCGCACCCGCCAGGGCTATTTCGCCAGATAAGCATTTCCCCCAACAGGCTTGACACTTCTCCAATTGATTTGTAGTCTATCTGTTCGCCTTTGTGCACCCGTAGCTCAGCTGGATAGAGTACTTGACTACGAATCAAGGGGTCGCATGTTCGAATCATGCCGGGTGTACCATCAAAATTAGTCGATAGAAAATGCGGGCTTTCGTGCCCGCATTTTCGTTTTTCGGTTTCTTTACGAATCTTTACGTAAATATTACCCAAATACTTGTCTCCAAACCCCTTTGACGTTTGAGAATCCGCGTTCTTTCGTAGCATAATCGTAACAATCGAGTTTGTTCATTTTCACAATTAGTCGGTAGTTTTTTGGATCATGAGAAATCGTGGTCTGTCAGAATCTAATCTGCGCCGCGAGGCTCAGTTATGACCTTAGCGTATTCGTACGCAGTGGTCTTGGCCGTGGGCTTATAGAATCAGCCTTCGAATATCGTGACCGCATATCACGCAACCCCAGGAGAAGAATTGCAATGAGATGTTCCTTGATACGAGTTTTGCTGATGAGTCTCTTTCTGACTTCGTCAGCTCTGTTAACATTAGGGCAGGATCCGCCGCCGGGTGTTCCGCCAACTCCGGGCGGCCCACAGCGTCCGACCGGTCCTTCGACCGACCCGCAGCCATATGACAAGGTCATAACCAAGGACGCTAAAACGAAAGACGGCGTCTTCAAGGTTCACCAGATCAAAGATAAATATTTTTACGAGATCCCTAAAGCCGAACTTGAAAAAGAATTTCTCCTTGTCAGTCAGATCGCAAAGACAACGCTTGGAGTCGGCTATGGCGGGCAGGCTCTCGGACGACGTGTCGTCAAGTGGGAACTAAGCGAGAATCGCATCTTTCTGCGTAATGTAAATTACAGCATGGTTGCTAACGCTGCCCTGCCGATTGCAGAAGCGGTTCAGAATTCGAATAATAATTCGATCATTCTGGCATTCCCTGTTGCGGCTTTCGGCCCGAACGAATCCGTCGTTATTGACGTTAGCAGGATGTTCAACACGGATGTTTTTGAATTGAGCGCTCGTCAGCGTCTGAGTGCTACGGCTCTCGATCCGAGCCGTTCGTACATCGAACGCGTCTCGACATTCCCGACCAACATTGAAGCTCGTTCATCAATGACCTACACGCGTGTCGCACCACCTGCTGGTGCCGGCGGCGGTGGTCCAGGCGGTGGTGGAGCTGCAGCCGGTGGAATGCCTCCGGGAAGCGCGACTGTGGTACTGCACCACAGCATGGTCAAATTGCCCGATAACCCTATGCTGCCGCGTCTTTTTGACGAACGCGTCGGTTACTTTTCAGTCGCCAACATGGATTTCGGCCGTCCTGAGCATCGTGCCCAGGAACGTCGCTTCATCACCAAATGGCGTCTCGAAAAGAAAGATCCAAACGCTGAGCTTTCCGAGCCGGTCAAACCTATTATTTATTACGTAGATCGCGCGACGCCAGATTGGCTAGTTCCATTTACCATCAAAGGTGTTGAAAAATGGCAGAAAGCTTTCGAAGCTGCTGGATTTAAGAATGCGATCATCGCAAAACGCCAGCCGACCAAGGCAGAAGATCCTAACTTCGATCCTGAGGACGCACGCTACTCGGTCATCCGCTGGCTGCCGTCAACGATCGAGAACGCTTCGGGCCCGCACATCAACGATCCCCGTACCGGCGAGATCCTCGAATCTGACATTCAGATGTATCACAACATCATGAATCTCCAGCGTTCGTGGTATTTCACGCAGGTAGGACCGCTTGACCCTCGTGCTCAGAAGTTCCCTATGCCGAATGACCTTATGGGTCAGCTCGTCGAATACGTCGTTGCTCACGAAGTCGGCCACACGCTTGGCTTCCAGCACAACATGAAAGCCAGCTCGACCTATCCGCAGGAAAAGGTTCGTGATGCTGCATGGGTCAAAAAGATGGGCCACACGCCTACCTTAATGGACTATTCGCGTTTCAACTACGTCGCTCAGCCTGAGGACAACATTGAGATCGAAGACCTGATCCCAGGGATCGGACCTTACGACGAATGGGCAACCATGTGGGGCTACAAGCCGATCCCAACTGCGAGAACGTCAGATGCTGAGAAATCAACATTGAACCAGTGGGCATTGGCTCAGGACGCGTTGCCGTACCTGCGATTCTCGACAGATGGTGCCGCTGGCAGCGATCCGGGTGATCTTACCGAAGCTGTTGGTGACGCTGACGCCGTTAAATCGAGCACGATGGGATTGAAAAACCTTCAGCGTGTTTCGAAACTCCTAGTAGGAGCAACTACCACCCAGACCGGAGATAATTATGACGATCTGAGTGAATTGTACGGTCGCATGCTCGGACAGTGGACGCTCGAAATGAACCACGTGGCGGCAATTGTCGGTGGATTCAATTCGCAGCAAAAACACATCGGCCAGCCCGGACCTAAGTTCACGGTCGTTCCTAAAGCCAAGCAGGCTGAGGCAGTCAAATTCCTCAGCGATAACGCTCTGGCAACGCCAACGTGGGCGATCGATAAGGATGTTCTGCGTAAGATCGAGCCGATCGGCGTCCTGAACCGCATTCGAAACTCTCAGTTCGGCATCCTCAGCAACCTGCTGTCAAGCGCCCGGTTCGCTCGTCTGGTCGAGCAATCGGCCCTCGACGGCGAGGCTGCGTACGATCCGGCTGATTTCCTCGCCGATGTCCGCAAAGGCGTATGGACCGAGCTGTCGGCGCCTAAGGTAACTATCAATGCTTACCGCCGCAATCTACAGCGTGGATATCTCGAACTGGCCAACAACAAGCTCAATGCCCCGGCGGCAACGCCGCCCCAGGGCGTTCCGCAAGGGTTGGCTGGGTTATTTGCGGCAAGCGGTGACGAACGCGGATTCTACCGTTCGGAGCTTCGTTCGCTTAACGCATCTATTGGTGCGGCACTGCCAAAGACTACTGACAAAAACACGCGTGTTCATCTCGAAGCCGTTCGCGACCAGATCGGACGGATATTGAACCCAGAAACAGGCGGAGTTCGAACGGCGACCACCTCGATTAATGAGGAAGCCATGCGACTGCTCAACCTATATCTAAACCCGACGTCATGCTGGCCGGATTATGCGATCAGGCCATAAGGCAAGTCGAAAATTACTTTTACGGGCCGGATCCATCGAGAATCCGGCCTTTTTAGTTTTTCGTACAAATCTCTAAATGGGACGCGCCCGTGGAATCTGAACTCCATGTACACGGAAAGTGTTCCATCGCTCGTCTGACAAGATCGCTTTAGTCATTGAGGATACAGTCACTCATCGAATAGATGGCAAGAGCGAGAAGTGCCATGCAGTCAGGGTGATACCATTCATTTTGGTCAAGGCACAGATCATGAGCCATACACGCCGGTGTGTTGCATCCGGGCGGGCAAAGACAACCGGGACCGCAACAACCCAAACACTGCGCATCTCTTACTCCTCCCGTTGGGCGAATCGCAGAAGGAAATTCCGGTGAGAACTTCGCGAGTACAAACACTGGCTTCTGTTGACAGTTCACCTTAGCTTGAGAATTGGTAGATTCAGGCGGCTCCCCGAGGACCATTCCCAGAGCGAAAACGTTCTTCATGTACTCACGTCCGATGCTCCGACGTTCGGCAATCATCGCAAGGATCATTCGCCGGAGAGTTAACGAAACGTCCGAACGTACGAATTGCTTGAGTCTATCCATATCTGAGCTGGATGGCATGGTAAAACGCGGGTTGTTGGAGCCCTTATTATTTAATAAGAACCTCATTGTGGTTCCGGAAAGATTCACCGAGATAACGTCTTGGGTAACGAGACTCTCCGCTATGAGCCCATAATCATCACTTCGTATTTCTATGTGTGTATCCCTACCCGACAATCTACCTACGGCGAACAGAGGCCCACCGTCCGGATTAATAAAAGTACTAGCAAATCCAGTCAATGACCTATTTGTTGTAAATGAATCGAACTGAGCGATCACGCCGATATGCGAGATAAATAACAGCCCAAGCAATCCAAAGACTAAACGTATAAATCGTGTTCTTAGCATAGTTTCTCCTGTAGCTCTTTATTCTCTGAAGCGTTAAATCTCGGTTCGGCCCGGCTACGGTATCCTATTTCACATACAAATGAAGTATGTTTGCAACCTTCTGACCAGTGAAGCCGAGGCACGTAAAGTCAACGCCGTCTTAATATCTACACCGGCCTATGACAGCATAGCGGAGTAATTTCAGATTCAATTTTGCGTCAACATCTCACACAACTAAGAAGCCAAGAAGACTTCCCGAAAACGAGAATACGCCAAGGACATATTTGACGTGCCCTTTGGTGCCGAACCATGATCCGATCAATCTACCAAGCGTAGAGGAAAGGATAACTACAATAGTCATGGGTAAGTCGTGGGTAAGATTTTTAATGCTAAAAATTCCTGTGAAAGCTACCGAAAGAATTACGACGAAAAAGATCGGAGAGGCAACCCATAGCCCCGTTTTCCAATCGCTATTCGAGATTAATATTCCAGCGGCTGTACTGAAAACAAAATAGATCGAAGCCGATATAACGATTGCCTGGGTCAGAGATTCCGACGGTGGGGTAACACAAAGAATGTAAACAACAAGAGCCCCAATCCCCAGCAAGATTGGTAACCCTATTTGATATGCTCGACTCGGTAGTTTCACTCTTTACTCTTCACCTTGAGAAATCAGACGTACCGCCATTAGCAATTTAGTGTGAAGGAGAGGCTTGGACAGTGCGCTAACGCACACTATCAGTTTTTTTTGGGAAAGAACCGCCTTTGTGTCAATAGCCCGCACGCAATTAGCGGCGGTTCTACTAAGCATCGTAAACACGCTGCCCGAAGCCGCTCCCCAGGGACTGTAGCCGGGATTCGGAGAGCTGTTCATCTCAAGCGGTGACGAGCATTCGTTCTACCGTGCCGAACTTCGCTCATTAAGTGCGTCGGCTGGTGCGGCATTTGCGAGATCAAAGGACAAAGCAACGAAAGCCCATCTAGATGCTGTTCGCGATCAGATCTCCAAGATCCTCAATCCTAACTTTGCCGGCGTCGGTGCCTCAAGCGGCACGCAATCGAGAACGGCGATAGAAATGTTGGAACTTTTCCTAAAGAATTCCGATAACTGCTTCCCCGACTACATCATCAAACCGTAGTTCGAGGTCGAAACCAAACAAAAGGGGCTGTCCAATAAGGGCAGCCTCTTTTTATTGAGAACAGACTGTTTTCGAATAAAACTCATCGTCCGCGATTGGCAAGTTAACCATTTCTCGCCTAAAATACCGTCCATGGAAACCGTTATCGACGACTACGAAAAGCTGCTTCGGCTTACCGACGGTATGGATGTCGAGCATTCGCTGGGTGACGACGGTCTTGAATTCACCGTCGAAGACGTAACCCTTCTCACCAAAATCTGGGCTGAGATCGTCGCAAAGAATCCAAAGCCTATCATCTGCAAAACTATGTCCGACGAAGAAACTCTTGAGTTTTTCGGGTTATCGCAGTGAATTAATATGCATTTGTGCGGGTATTGTCAGGTAATGTAAGATTGAGCGTTTCCAGATATCCGATGCTCGTCAATTTATCCAGACTCAAGACCTTTCCGTTTCCGGTCAGATATGTCGCTTCCGCGTTTCTGGTGCTCGTGGCCTCGCTGATCACCGGAGGCTTGTGGCAAATAATTGACAGGCCGATCAGCACGCCTCTGTTCTTGGGAGCGATCGTTTTGAGCACCTGGATTGGTGGTCTACGGACGGGAATTTTCTCGTCTTTGCTCGCTGGAATCGCGATCGATTTCCTGTATCTTGAGCCTTACTATGCATTTACGGGTTCCAGGGATGAAGCGATCCGCATTGCGCTCTTTCTCGGCGAAGGCATTCTGTTGAGTTGGCTAGTCGAGCGGCTTTTGGCCGCATCCGACGATATGCGAAATTCTCGCGAGGAACTCAGAGAACTTACTAAATACCAGCAAACACTGCGCGAAGCGGAACAAAAGCGTATCGCCCTCGAGCTGCACGACGAGCTGGGCCAGGCCTTGACCGGGCTAAAAATGGACGCACATTTTCTTGGCGAAAAAATAGGTCATATGGAAGCGGGCGGCGAGAGCCGCGAGGCTCTCAAGGACGTAGGCGATCTCTCGAAACGGATCGACAAAACCTTGGCATCGCTGCGGCGAATCACATCCGAGCTTCGACCGTCAATACTGGACGATTTCGGTCTCGTCGCCGCCAGCGAGTGGCAGGCAAAAGAGTTTGAACGTACCACCACCATCAAATGCGACTTTAAATCGAACGTGGACGAGCTGGACCTTGGCTCCGACTCTAACACCGCTGTCTTTCGCATCCTTCAGGAAGCCCTGACCAATGTTGCACGTCACGCCGCTGCGACGTCCGTCTCTATCAAATTCAACAGCATGTCTGAAGCCGTAACAATGACGGTCGCTGACAACGGAAAAGGCATCGGGATCGGTAACCGTATCGGAATACAAACACTCGGCCTCCTCGGCATGCGTGAACGAACCCGTCTGATAGGCGGTAACCTCGATATTTTGGAACGGTCAACGGGTGGGACGATGATCGAGCTTTCAGTCCCCTATACTTCGGGAGTTACTCGTCCGGAGCAAAATTGAAAATGAACGTAATTCTTGCCGATGATCACACGATCGTGAGACACGGTCTGAAACAGTTGCTTGACCGGGAAGCGGATATCACCGTCCTCGGCGAAGCAGCGAATGGCAGCGAGGTGTTCACTCTGCTGCGTGAACACCATGTTGATGTGATCGTCCTCGATATCAGCATGCCCGGCAGAAACGGGCTCGAAACTCTCAAAGATCTGAAGAAACTGTATCCGCACGTTCCGGTGATCATGCTCAGCATGCACCCAAGCGATCAGTACGCGGTCCGTGTGCTCAAAGCGGGAGCCGCTGCCTATCTCACAAAGGAAAGCGCTCCGAATGAACTGGCGACTGCTATTCGCAAAGCTCACTCCGGTCAAAAATACATCACTCCGGAAGTCGGAGCGATCCTGGCTGATTTTGTCGGTCACGGTTCGCAGGAAGACCCGCACCGCATACTCTCTGACCGTGAATTTGAAGTTTTCTGTCTCATTGGTGCGGGTAACGGGTTAACACAGATCGCCGACCGCATGAACTTGAGCGTTAAGACGATCAGTACATACCGGTCTCGAATCCTCGGTAAGACCGGTTTTCAGAACAACGCAGAGATAACCCGATATACCATCCAACGCGGCCTCGTCTAGCCAGATCCACGCACATCTCAGCAATCCTCTCATCCGCTAACAGCCGGAACAAGCAACCGCGCACGCCTTTCGACGTAGGACATATTCCTACACGTTTAGAGGAAGATTCACGACATTTTTTTGGGAAGTGATCCGATTGTAAAGAAATGTAAAGCAACCTAAGGTGAGAGCAGTAAATCCTGCATATCCATTAGACGCCGCAGGGTTACAAAAAGTCACATCTTTTTTACAAAAAAATTTAATGCGATCACAGATTCTGATACTCAGTCTGCATAGAATTGGTTTGCCTCCGTCCGGTGCGACGCACAGATGCCTGTTCACGACACCGAGCCTTCTGGCATTTCAGATACGGTTCATAAAACTGCTCGGGTTCAAGTTTGTCACTCTGAAAGAGGCGTTGGAGAGCGATCGCGGAAAACTTGCGGTCATTACATTTGATGACGGGTATCAAGACAATTTTTCGGCGGGCTTGCCCGTGCTTGAGAAACATAATGTGCCGGCAACGGTTTTCGTCATTACCGGCGATGTCGCCGCACGTGCCAAAAGCTGGAGCGAGGCCGGTGAAAAACTTCCTGCCGACCTAATGGATTGGCAAACTATCAAGACACTGTCGGCAAAAGGTTGGGAGATCGGCAGTCACGCTCACGAACACATTCATCTCGCACGCCACAAACCGTCCAGACAACGCTTGGCTATCGAACGTTCGATCCGTGAGATCGAGAATAATTTGGGTAAAACTCCGGTCTCATTCGCCTACCCTTACGGCAGCTACGATGCCACTACCAAAAACATTCTTCATAAATGCGGCATCAAATACGCAGTTACGATCAACAGCGCTGACAAACGCCGTCCAACACGAGAAGAAGAACGTCTGGAACTTAGCCGGATTTCGATCGGCGGCCGTTTGTTCCATCACTACTGCAAATCTGTATTGCGAACGCTCAAGGCTACCGGACTGAGATCTCTGATCCCTATTCCAACGGGAGCTCCAAAAACTACAGAGCCGATTCGCGGGCTGCTTTTGGGCGACAGACGATAACGTAATGCCGTGACATGAATGCCCGCAAAACAAAGATCTTGCGTTTGATCCAGGTTGAATTCGAGAAAGACTGATACATATATAGTGGCAGAGCCAGAACTACCCAAGTCCAGTTTCCTCCCAGAACGGGAACGTACTCAAACTCTTTGACTTCAAAACCCGCATCATCCAAAAGCTGAACCAGATTCTGCGACGGAATGATCTTCCAGGCAGAACCATCTCGTTCAGTTCTGAACGGATACTGCCCGAGCCTTCCGCTAAAGAGGTACATCAGCCTGTCGCGAACACTGAGAATATTATCGTTCGTCACTAAGAAAACGCCACTATCGTCAAGCATCTTTCGCACATGCTCAAAAAACGCGAGCGTGTTGTCAAATTCCATCACACCACTGATACACGTGACCGCGTCAAAGCGTTCACCCGAAAGCTCGGGCGGCTTCTCTCCGTTGAACTGAACGAATTTATGATCAAATTCGCCTTTCGGCGTTCTGAGATCTGCCCCGGTTGTCGCGGCAGACGGAAAAAACTCCCGTACGGTCTTGAGAAACTCTCCGTTTCCACACGGCACATCGAGCAGCGAGATAGGCTGAGCCTGATCGAATTCTGCCAATAAATATTCGGTTACTAGTCGGTTTACTCCCTTACAAGTGTTACCTCTTGGGATCGCGTTCAGCTTTTCGGTTAGCATTCTGCCTCACATTATCGCATTGTTTTTTATATACGCCATCTACAGCTTTCCCATCATGCATCCTAGATGCTTTTTTGTTGCATTTGTGCAACTTTTATGCTATAATTTATCGTAAATGCTAGGATAGGCAACTCGGCGAAATACAGATATTTGCTACGTGGGAAACTGTGGAACGATGGAACGGAACGATTTTGGAACGATTGAGGAACTGCCGGGAGCACAGTATTCAGTCACGTTTGTTTCCAACGTTTTTGGCCGGACGCCCGTCAAATCGAAACAATTTGTCCCACATGGCGTAGAAGGGGTATATTCGTTAAACGAGGACAATTCAGGAGACAATAGATGAAGAAGAGGTTTAATAAAGAGCGGCGTTTACTGGCAGCGATAGCTGTCGTCACGGGTTTTATTTTTATGGGAACAATAGGCGAAAGAACTATCACGGCGGAAACAGTAGCGGTTAACCCGTTGACGGCAAAATGGGTCGGTCCGCACGGCGGATTGCCGCCTTTTGACAAGGTCAAGGTCGCAGACTTTAAACCGGCTCTGGAAGCCGCGATGGAAGAAAACCTTTTCGAGGTCGCTGCGATCGCTAATCAGTCGGCACCGCCGACCTTTGAAAACACCATTGCCGCACTGGAGATGACCGGCCATACACTCGAACGCGTCAGCACCATCTACGGCATTTGGGGCGGCAACATGAACACGCCCGAATACAGCAAGGTCGAAGCAGAAATGGATCCGAAGCTAGCCGGACACTACGACAAGATCACGCAGAACGAAAAGCTCTTTAAACGGATCGAAGCCGTTTATAATGCCGAATCAAAGAACAAGATGGCCCGCGGCGAAAGATATCGCCTATCGTGGCTATACTACACAAACTTTGTCCGTGCTGGAGCAAAGCTCGATGCGGCAAAGAAGGCTCGCCTTTCAGAGATCAATCAGGCTCTCGCGGGACACTTTACAAAATTCAGCCAAAATCTGCTGGGGGACGAAACACAGGTTTTCATGACGCTCGATTCCGAAGCCGACCTCGCCGGAATGTCGCAGGGTTACAAGGACGCTGCCGCATCTGCCGCAGCATCGAAAAACCTCAGCGGAAAATGGATAGTTAGAAACACCCGGTCATCAGTAGATCCGTTTTTGACCTATTCCACCCGTCGCGACCTTCGCGAAAAGGTGTGGAAGATGTTTGTAAACCGCGGCGACAACGGCGATGCTCGCGATAACAATGCGATCATTCCCGAAATACTAAAACTCAGGTTCGAACGGGCCCAATTGCTCGGCTTTAAGACCCACGCACACTGGCGGCTGGAAAACGCAATGGCAAAAACACCGGGAAACGCCATGCAGCTGATGGAAGGCGTCTGGCCTGCAGCGATCGCCCGCGTTAAGGAAGAAGTAGCCGACATGCAGGCACTCGCCGATAAAGAAGGAGCAAAGATCAAGATCGAACCCTGGGATTACCGATTCTATATGGAAAAGGTACGGAAGGATCGATACGATCTCGACCAGAACGAAGTCTCAAAATATCTGCAGCTAGACAAGATCCGCGATGCGATGTTCTGGATGGCGGGCGAACTGTTCAACTTCACATTCACCCCGATGTCCGGCGTTGCTGTTTTTCATCCCGACGTAACAGTTTATGAGGTCAAGGATAAAACGACCGGAAAACACATCGGTATCTGGTATTTCGATCCCTACGCACGTGACGGCAAACGATCTGGTGCGTGGATGAATGCGTACCGGAACCAATACCGTATCAAAGACGACGTAACTACGATCGTTTCGAACAATTCGAATTTTGTAAAAGGAAAACCCGGTGAGCCGGTCCTGATCTCATGGGACGATGCGGAAACGATGTTCCACGAATTCGGCCACGCCTTACACGGCCTATCCTCGAACGTGACATATCCAAGCGTCTCGGGAACTAATGTCGCCCGCGATTACGTCGAATTCCCTTCTCAGATACTCGAACATTGGGTGTCAACACCCGAGGTTCTGGGTAAATTCGCCCTGCACTTCGAAACAGGCAAACCGATACCGACGGAGCTGGTCGAGAAGATAAAGAAGGCTGACAAATTCAACCAGGGATTTGGCACCACCGAGTATCTGTCGAGTGCCCTCGTCGATATGAAGCTGCATCTCGCTGGCGGAGCAACGATCGATGCCGACAAGTTTGAGAAAGACACTCTTGCATCGCTCGGAATGCCAAGCGAACTCGTAATGCGCCACCGGACACCGCAGTTCGGTCATGTGTTTGCGAGCGACGGCTATTCTGCGGGATATTACAGCTA
Source organism: Pyrinomonadaceae bacterium (assembly GCA_041737885.1). Lineage (GTDB taxonomy): Bacteria > Acidobacteriota > Blastocatellia > Pyrinomonadales > Pyrinomonadaceae > OLB17. The sequence goes on from JBGSQW010000115.1 coordinate 12,557, forward strand.
TCTCTGGTCGGACGTACTAACAGCCGACGCCTATGGAGCGTTCACCCAAGGAAGCGGCCCCTATGACAAAAAGGTCGGGGCAAAGCTCAAGAAGGAGATATTCTCGGTCGGCAATACTATGGACCCCGCCGAGGCATACCGCAATTTCCGTGGACGCGACCCGAACGTTGACGCTCTAATGATCAAGCGCGGATTCCCGGTCAATAAGAAATAAGGTGAAACCCCGAAAAGACACGAAAAGAAGTTTGCCCGCAAAACCTTTTTCGTGTCTTTTCGTGTTGATCTGTGGTTACTGCTTGATCCCTAAATTTCGCATCCTTCGATAAAGATGACTACGATCGACTCCCATATCATCGGCGGCTTTGGCAACACTGCCTTCGAATTCGGCAAGCTTGTGAAGGATGAATTCACGCTGATAGGCATCAGTCGCTTCCTTAAAGCTAGGAAAGCGAAAGCTAACGGCAGACGGTTCGTAGGAGCTTTCCATCTCCGGCAGGTCATCGGCGTCGATCATCTCTTTGGCAGACATGATAACGATACGTTCGACGGTATTTTTCAGCTCGCGAACATTGCCGACCCACTCGTATCCTTGCAACGCCTCGATCGCCTCGGCCGTAAAGTGCTTCACAGGTTTGCCGTATTCGCCAGAGAATTTGCGGTTGAAATGGTCAACCAGCATCGGAACATCTTCACTCCGTTCTCGCAACGGCGGCACCTGAAACGGGATCACGTTGAGACGATAAAAGAGGTCCGAACGGAAATTCCCATTGTCGATGAGCCCATCGAGAGGTTTGTTAGTGGCCGAGATCACGCGAACATCTACCGATATCGGCGTGTTGCTTCCGATAGGTTCAAAACGCTGCTCTTCGAGTACTCGCAGCATCTTCGCCTGAACGCGAGGCGACATATCGCCTATCTCGTCGAGAAACAGCGTAGCTCCATCCGCAACTTCAAACTTCCCTTTCTTTGCCTTCATCGCACCGGAGAACGCACCCTTGGCGTGCCCAAAAAGCTCGGATTCGACCAATTCTTCGGGGATAGCCGCCGAATTGATCTCAACAAACGGAGATCCGCGGCGTTTCGACTGCGAATGGATGGCTCGAGCCACCAGCTCTTTTCCCGTGCCGCTTTCCCCCGAGATCAAAACCCGGCCATCGGTAGGAGCGACGATGGATATCTGTTTCCGAAGTGCTCGCATGACGACCGATTCGCCGACCATAATGTACTGCTGAGACAGTTCGTCCTGAAGCTGAAGATTTGCAAGCTCCAACTGGTGTTGGCGAACGGCATTTTTGACAGTAACGACCGTTCGCTCGAGACTCAGCGGCTTCTCGATAAAATCGTAGGCTCCGAGTTTTGTCGAGCGAACGGCAGTTTCGATGTTCCCGTGGCCGGAGATCATAACGACAGCGGCATCAACGCCGTCATTCTTCAACCTGTCAAGAGTTTCCAATCCGTCTATGCCATTACCAAGCCAAATATCAAGGAGGATACAACCATAGCTCTGCCTCTTGACCATCTCAAGACACGCTTCGCCAGACTCAGCTGTTTCGACCGGAAAGCCTTCGTCCTCAAGCACACCGCGAAGCGTATCGCGTATGCCGAGCTCGTCATCAACTATTAATATGGAATTTAGCATTAACTATTCACGGGAAACTCAATGATGAACTTAGCTCCTTTCGGCTGATTTGCGACCACTTTTATTTTGCCATTATGTTCGGAGATAATGCGATTGACAATTGCGAGCCCCAAACCGGTGCCACGGCCCTTCGTAGAAAAATAGGGCTGAAAAAGCTTCTGCAGGTCAGCCGGCGGAATCCCCTTACCGTTGTCCGATACCTCCGCGATCACAATGTCGCGAGCAGCGTCGTGGCGCGTCGAGACAACTATGCGAGGATCCTCGGAATCGCCGTCGAAAGCCTCGACAGAATTTTCGATCAGATTTACAAAGACCCGCTTCAACTGCTCTTGATCTACGAGGATATTAGGCAGCGTGCCAGCGAGTTCGAGACCGATCTCAAGTCTTGTAAATCTGCCGTCAAAAGCCGTTTCCGCTTGCTCGATAACACTGTTAAGGTGACCAGGTTCAAGCTTTGTATCAGGAAGGCGAGCGAATCGCGAGAATTCGTCAACCATTGTTTTGAGAGAAGACACTTCTCGCAAGATCGTCGCAGTGCTTTCATGGACGACATTCGAGAGCGGTCCATTCTCGGTGATCCGATTCCCGGCGCCGTTCTCCTCAAAGCCGCTATTAGTAAATCGTTTTGCGATACGTTCGGCCGAGAGTTGTATCGGCGTGAGCGGATTCTTGATCTCATGGGCCATACGGCGGGCGACTTCCTGCCACGCTGAGGCCCGTTGGGCGGCGATCAGTTCAGAAAGGTCCTCTATCACCAATACCACGCCGCCGTCGGCCGGTAGCTTTGTAGCCGTCAAGGCAACTGTCAATTCTGATTGGTTACCGTTCGAGTTATCTTCTTTAAGCGTAGTTTGGTCCGAGGCATGGCCTACGCGTTTAGCTCTGGCCAAAAGTCGTTCGAATACGATCTGGTCATCGCGTTTCACTAATTCCGTCAGGTTTGCCCGCGAGATACCGTTCGTTTTGAGTATCGACTTCGCCGAACGATTGATGGTCGTGATCTTGTCATCCGGATCGAACGAGATAACTCCCGTCGGCAGTGTTTCCAAGACGGTCTCAATGTAACGGCGGCGTTCGCCGAGTTCTACCGAATTGGACTCCAATTTCGCTGACATTTCATTAAATGTCGTCACGAGTAAAGCGAGTTCGTCCTCAGCTAAAACATCGACGCGATGACTGAGATTTCCCTGGGCAATTTCTCCTGCACCTTCGGCGAGAGCCTTAATGGGTGCAGTAAGGCCGCGTGCCACGTGGATCGCGATCCACGATGAGGCAAACATCAGCAAGAATGTGAGTACGCCCAGCGTCAGCAACCCGACGCGGCGTATAAGAACCTGTTTCTCCTTAAGATCCTCGAATTCTACAACGTAATTCTCAACGACCTTGCTTAGCGTACGTTCGCCAAACGGATCTGGTACGATTATCAATCGCCGGCCGCCCGACATCGTCGATAGACTCACATCGAAACCTTTTCCGTCTCTCAAGGCAGGCTCAGCAACGCTGCCCGACCTTGCTGCGGATACCAGGCGGTCCAGCGCAGATTTCTCCTCGGCTGGTACATCCCGTTCAAACGAGGCTTTAGTATTGTTATCGGCTGAAACGATACTGATATGTATGAGGCTGCCAGCTGCGGCGATGCTTGCGAGCTCAGCATTGTTAGGTTCGGCTTTTTCGAAAGACGCAGCTAGCATTCGAACAGTTTCATCAAGCTTCGCCGTTCGATCCAATAACGACTGGCTTTGCATTTCCTTGGTTTCACTCAGTACTCTTTCAGGAATATTCGTAAACCAGCGATCGAGAGCCCTATTCATGAACAGGTATGAAAAAACTGCCATTGCGATGATCGGAAGCAAACTCAAGGCAATGAAATAGATCATCAGCCGCGTTTTAATCTGTGCGCCGAGGGTAAAAGTACGGCGTTCACGTACTAGCTTGATGATGCTGCGGAGGAAAATGAATCCGAAAATAACGAGGGCTGCGAAGTTTAGTCCCGACAACGCATACAGCAGTAGCAGATCGCTCGACGATTCGATCGCGAAATCCTTCCATAGACTTGTAGATTGGAGAAGGACGAGCGTGACCAGCGAGCCGATCATGATCAGGCCGATAACCCATGGCATTTTACGCCTTTTTGGCTTACTTTCCTCTTTTTCCACGTGGTCAAGTTTAACACGGCCTCGGCTTTCCGATAGAATCTTCCGCAGGTAACTGAACTAATGGAAACTATATTCTTCAACGATCAAACAGGCTACCTGAGAAGCGGCTGGCGGGTCGCGATCTTTCTGTTTGCGTACATATTTCTTGCCGTATTTTTAGGAACGATCGCACAGGCGTTACTCGCGGCACTCAACATCAACGCAAGTCTTAATTCCGGAGTTTTTTTAGCTGCAAATGCATTTTCCTCGCTTATCCCAGCGGTCGTTGTTGGTTGGCTATGTGGTAAGTATCTAGAGGAACTCCCTTTTCGGGCTCTCGGAGCAGCTTTTACGAATGGATGGTTTCGAAATACGATGCTCGGGCTCTTTATCGGAGCCCTGACGCTGGCGGTGGCCATTGCGATCGGCATGTTATTTGGTGGGATCCACTTTCAGCTTAGCGAGAATACTACGCTAGCTATTGCCAGTTCGATGGTGACTTCATTTATTGTATTTGGTGTGGCGGCCGCATTTGAAGAAGCCCTGTTCCGCGGGTATATTTTGCAAACTTTCGCTCGTTCAGGCTTCGCATGGCTCGCTATCCTCCTTACATCCGTATTCTTTGGCGCTGTGCACTATGGTAATCCCAATGCTAATTTGATCTCAACGGCAAACACTGTGCTAGCCGGTATTTGGTTTAGCATCGCATACCTGAAGACTCGCGATCTGTGGTTCGTTTGGGGACTGCACCTAATGTGGAACTGGATGCAGGGAGCGTTTTTTGGAATCGAGGTCAGTGGTCTAACTGGTATTACACCGGCTCCGCTACTTAAAGAATTCGATTCCGGTCCTTCATGGCTGACTGGACAGTCTTACGGTGTAGAGGGCGGGATAATCTGTACAATAGCCCTTATTACTTCTGCCGTAGCGATCTATTTTCTTCCCGGCGTAAACCCCGACGAAGAACTTTTGGCAATGTCATCGCCTCAGGAGGCGAAAATGCCGTAGCCCGTCACGCTATCTGGATTTTGAATGATATATCCACAGCTCTCGCGGAATGCGTAAGCTTGCCGACAGATATCAGATCGACGCCTGCCTCGGCGTAAGAACGTACGCGGGTGAGGTCCATGTTTCCGGAAGCTTCGATCAAAACCGCAGGATTCATTGAGCGAGCCATTTGAACTAATTTCGCCGCTTCTTCAGGAGTCTGATTGTCGAGCATGACGATCTCGGCCCCGGCATTTATCGCTTCACGAAGCTGAGCCCAATTTGATATCTCGACCTCGATCTTGTGCAGATGTCCGACTTTGTTCTTGGCGGCTTTTACGGCCTCTGCTATCCCGCCGGCGAGGGCGATGTGATTATCCTTGATCAAAACACCGTCATCGAGACCCATGCGGTGATTCTTGCCGCCACCTATTGTGACCGCATACTTTTCAAGCATTCTGAGGCCGGGCGTTGTTTTTCGTGTGTCGACGATCTGAGCCTGCGTGCCTTCGATAGCATTGACGAACTGCCGCGTTAAAGTAGCGATCCCCGACATTCGCTGGATCAGATTAAGAGCAGTACGTTCACCAACCAGCAGGACGTCCGCATAGCCTTTGAGCGTTGCAAAGACTGTCCCGCTCGTCACTTCGTCGCCATCACTGAATGATGTTTCAATCTCTGAGCTGTCAGGATCGAGTTGAAAGAAGACGGCTTCGGCAACGTCAAGTCCACAAAGAACGAGGTCTTCCTTAGCCAAAAACCTACCAGCACCTCGTGTATCAGGCGGTACGGTTGCAATGGTGGTGATGTCACCACGCCCAATATCTTCGGCAAGAAACTCCCCAATACTTGCCAGCATCTCGCCGTTCTCTAACCAATTCATCTGTGATTAATTTTCTCTGACCGGAAGGATCGGTTCCTCGACCTTGATATTGTCGTACATATAAAGTGCCACAGAACGCATAAAGCGAGGTTCACCCGTCGTTTGTTGTTCCGTAACCTTACGGACGATCAGTCCATCGTTATTTATCCAAACCTGTGAGGTCTCAACGCGTGCCGATCCGCCCGGCGTGGAATCGGCGAGAACCTTGCGGGTTTCGTATTGGGTAACTTCCTGGCCGTCGATCGTTCCGCGAGCGACGAATTTCCCATTTCCCGCCGGAAAAACAGCCCCGCCCTCGAATGCGCCGAATCTCAACGTAGTAGACTGGCTTCCCGCACGCTTAATTGGAGGTGTAGCGACCGACTCCCATTCGTCGTCATTCGTTCTACGGAATGTTCGCCCTTCGACAACTATGGTCTCGATGCGGGTACCGTTGACTTCCGAGATGGATTGGAATCGGTCCGGCTGAACTGCGGTGAATGTTTCCACCGAGCGATTGAAAGCCTCTCCGTCGCGTTCAGCAAACCATTCCGTCGTGAGGACAACGCGAAAGGCGACATTGTCGAGTTTGCGTTCCGCGAGACCAGCGGCCGCAACCGCCTCGTCACCGATCACCTTTGATTTCTGAGCGATCGCGGGAACGGTCGAACCTAATGCCACAACAGCAAAAAAAGCAGCTGAAATGTAAAACTTTTTCATGAATGATTCCTCTATGTCTGAATGAAGTTATCGGGCAAAAATAGGATACCACGCCAAGCCCTTTTTAGTCTCGATATTTCTCAAAAGTGCCTCCTCCACGCACTGGATCTTCCTTCCGGAAAAACCCTCCGGCCCCGCGAGTGTCCAGCTGAACAGTCGCGGTCGTCGCAATATCTCAGCATCCAAACTTCCCGGTAAGAAATTTGCCGTGTTCTAACCATTTCATCTGTAATTTCACTTCTAAACCTTTTGTTTTTGATCTCCAAAGAGATGTTTTTGCTTCTCGTACCAAGGTTTTTGGAATATATTCCAAGGTTTTTACTTCTTGTACCAAGGTTTTTGCTTCTCGTACCGAGGTTTTTACTTCTCGTACCAAGGTTTTTGAAATATGTTCCAAGGTTTTTGCTTCTTGTCCCGAAGGATTTAGGGTAAACTTCAGTCGCAAATGTTGGAGAAGAACGCAATATTTGATCGATGAGCCAATTCGGATACATATTTGTAGCGGTTTTAGTTCTTTTGATCAGCTATGTACTGGTATTCGGCCTGTTCGTGGCAGATATTATTCGCCAGGAGACTGCTCTGAACTACTTTAAATACTCCCTCGTTGCTCTATCCTTGTCGGGCACGTTCCTAGCGATCTTGATCGGACTCGTTGCGTCCCTCGCTCTCGGCTAATATCTTCGCCACCACTTCCCCAAAAACAATTAACCCCACGATTACAATTAGCAATGCGTGGGGCGATGATGATTTCGATTTCTCGAAAGTGGGTTGATATCTTATTTTATCGGGGAAACGATCTCTAATCCTTTTGGATTGTATTCGTAAGTATCGATCCAAACGAGTGAAGGGTTTTTCACACCAACAATACGAGCCGTTATCTCTTGCCGGATTATCAACCCTTTGTCATCGAGCCAGAATGTATTCTCTGCAACACGCATCGCACCTTTATCAGTACTATTTGGAGACTGATTTTTATAAATTATGACTTCTTTGTATCGTTTCGACTTCTTTCCATCTGTAACTACATCTTCAACCATATTTTTCGTCGAAATTTTGCCTAAAGGCTGAAAAGCTTGTTGCGTCGAGACCGCACGTCCCCTTTGACACGCGGTTGCCGATACTTTCCACACTCCGTTTAGACTTCGACAGTAGGTCGCTTCATCGATGCTGACCTCTTCAAAACCCTTCGTACCCTCATCGTTGCGTTCTTTATATACAAGCCGACTTGTGAAAGGAAGAGCATATTCATTCAGCCATTCCCTTGTCGCCACAACTCTGCCATCGCTAAACCTTTCTTCTTTAGAAATATGTCGGCGCGGAACTTCGCGGGCTTTCTCGAGGGCCGCAAAATAGTTCTGAGAGTATTCTTCCTGAGAAATCGCTTTCTCTTGTCCACCCGCGAGCCCAACAACAAATAAAACCAAAACGATAACAAAAACATTTTTTTGCATAAATCTTTATGCTAGAGACTCAAGATTATTCTCTAACGTCTGGATTTGATGCGTTAACTCCTTGGAACGTTCACGCAGTTCTTCGACCTTTTCCGCCGGGGCACGCTCGACAAAATTGGCGTTCGAAAGCTGTCCGTCGAGGCGTGTTTTTTCTTCGGTGAGCTTGGCGATCTGCGTTTGCAGGCGTTCGCGTTCTTTTTCGAAGTCAATGAGGCCTTCGAGCGGGACGGCGAGGCGTGCGTCGGACGTGACGGCCTTTGCGGAGGCACGCGGGACGTCTAGTTCGGCAGCGATCACAAGCTTTTCGGCCTTCGCGAGCTTTAGAATTTGAGCTTCGTTGGCCTTAAGTACCTGCTGCATTGCCTCGTCGGCCGCGATATGGACCGTGAACTTGATCGCGGTGGATATATTCATCTCGGCGCGGATGTTACGCACCTTTTTTATAACTTCGATGACCGCGTTCATCTCATTTTCCACCGCTTCGTCGATCGCCGAAGCGTCGCCCTTTGGAAAATCTGCAAGCATGATCGTCATGTCTGCGTTAGAATAAGCCGGGTTATGAAGTTTGTTGGACGTGATCGGCAGCTTTTGCCACAACTCCTCCGTCAGGTACGGCATGAAGGGATGAAGCAGTCGCAGAGACTGCTCAATGATCGCAACTATCCGCTCGGTCGAATTTTTATCTCCAGCCGTGATCTCATCCTTCTTTAGCTCAATATACCAATCGCAGAAATCGTCCCAGAAGAAGTGATACAGCAAAGAGACCGCGGTGTGGAATTCATATTTCGTAAGAGCTTTATTAACGTCGATCGCTGTTTTATTGAGCCGCGATATGATCCAGCGATCGGCGAGCGGAGTGCGGACACTCCTGTCCGCGTGTGTTTCCTTATCGTTACCTGCGGACAAGAGTGTCCGCTCTCCGTCGGCATTCATCAGGCAAAATCGCGTGGCGTTCCAGATCTTGTTGGAGAAGTTACGATAGGTCTCGACACCGGAATCGTTCCATTTAATGTCTGCACCGGTAGCTATCGAAGCCAAATAGATGCGTGTGGCATCCACACCGAACTTATCGAACATCTCGATTGGATCGACGCCGTTATTACGCGACTTCGACATCGGCTTTCCGTCTTTGCCGAGAACCGTTCCCGTGATGATCACGTCCTCAAATGCCTTTTGCCCGGTGAATTTCTTCGTGAGCATTATCATCCTCGAAACCCAAAGGAAAATAATGTCGCGGCCCGTTACGAGAACGTCCGTTGGGAGAAAAGCATCAAGATCCGATGTCGTCGTGGTGTCCCCCGTCCAGCCGAAGGTGGAAAATGCCCACAAACCCGACGAAAACCATGTATCTAATACATCGCTATCCTGTTTCAGTTCACGACCGCCGGCTTTTGTTTTTGCTTCTTCCTCGGTCTTCGCAACATAGACATTTCCGTCGTCGTCATACCACGCCGGGATCTGATGGCCCCACCAGAGCTGGCGTGAGATGGTCCAGTCCTTGAGGTTTTCAAGCCAGGCAGTATAGACCTTTTCGTGCGGTATCTGCGGTGAAAAGTGCGGCACGCCTTCGCTTTTCATAAGATCGAGAGCAATGTCCCGCATCTCGTCCATCTTCACGAACCACTGCTCCGAAAGTATCGGCTCGACAATTGTTTTGCAGCGTTCGCAAACAGGAAGCGTTATCTCGTAATCGTCTACCTTTTCCAGCAGGCCGAGTTCGTCAAACATCTCCACGACCTTTACACGAGCGACGAAACGATCTAATCCCTCGAATTCCGCACCCGCAGCCGCGTTCATCTCGCCCGCGTCGTTCATTACCAAAAGCTGCGGCAGATCATGACGCTGGCCGATCTGGTAATCGTTCGGGTCGTGAGCAGGCGTAACCTTTACCGCCCCCGTTCCGAATTCTGCCTCTACATATTCATCCGCGATGATCGGTATCTGACGCCCCGTCAGCGGAAGGTCGATCATCTTGCCGACGAGATGTTTGTATCGCTCGTCGCTGCCGTTAACGGCAACAGCGGTATCTCCGAGCATCGTTTCGGGTCGAGTGGTGGCGACTGTTATCGTTTGATCGGTACCGGCAATAGGGTATTTGAGATACGTGAGCTTCCCGTCCTTCTTCGTCTCTTCTTTAACTTCGAGATCCGAGAGAACGGTTTTGTCCTTCGGGCACCAATTTACGATACGCAGACCGCGATAGATCCAGCCTTCGTCGTATAGCGTGCAGAAAACGTTTCGTACGGCGAGCGAAAGGTCTTCGTCCATCGTGAAACGCTGCCGCGTCCAATCAACCGACGCACCTTCACGGCGCATTTGCTCGGTGATGGTGTTGCCGTACTGTTCTTTCCAAGCCCAGGCACGCTTGATGAACTCTTCGCGGCCGATGTCGGTAGGTTTTTTGTGTTCGTCTTTTTTGAGCTGCTCGACTACCTTTCGCTGGACGGAGATTCCGGCGTGATCTGTTCCCGGCAGCCAGAGCGTTTTATAACCCTGCATACGTTTCCAACGCGTCAACACGTCCATGATCGTATGCTGCAACGCGTGGCCCATGTGAAGGCTACCCGTAACGTTTGGCGGAGGAATGACAATCGAATATTTCGTCGCGTTCGGATCCTGATTGATCTCCGGGCGAAAGAATCCGCTCTCTTCCCAACGTTTATAATGATTTTCTTCGGCCGATTTAGGATCGTAGGCCTTTGCGAGTTCCATAATTTATGTTCAATAAAACTTTATTCTAAAACAAATGCGGCTAGCTTTCATTCACGAGATGAAAACTAACCGCTTTGTTCTTTGTATTGCGAAGATTACGACTTGCTTTCCTGTTCGAGTGCCTCGCGGATAAGCTTTTCAGCTATACGGGGAACCTCGATCTGAGCTATCTCACGAACTGCTCCGTCTGAAAGTCTCTCAATAACCCGCCTGGCGATCTCCTCGATAAGTTCCGGAGAGACTCTCGCCTGAGTTTCCTCAGTAGCCTGCACTGGCGGCTGTTCACCAACCGCGTAAGGGATCGTGTCATGAATGGCAGGATCGACGTCCTGATCCTGCGAAATACCGGCGTCAACCGGTGCGTTGTAATTCGAAGAACCTAGCCCGAGATCGTCAAACAATTCGACATCGTCATCGTCGGAATTGTCGTAAACACGCTCATCGCTTGCTTCCTCAATTGTCGGTTCAGGGATCTCAATCTCGATCTCTTGATTCTCTGGCTGTGCCAACTCGGGTTCTTGCCCGACATCAAGTACGGCCTCGGAAGGTTCGTCTTCCACAAGCTCAAAACGCGGTCCGAATGAAGCCCTCGACGGCTCATCGGCTACCGGTTCCGACACCAAAGATTCCGGTGACCAGTCAAATTCTTTGATGTCTTCACTTTTTTGCTCGGCAGGCATCAAATCAGCAAAGCTATTTTCGGGTGGTGGCGAAAGATAGCTTGCCTCGATCATCTCATCATCCAAACCCGCATCGTCGAACGTATTTTCAACCGTGTCAAAGTTCTCGATCTCGACAGTTTCAGCAAAACTGCTTCGATAAAGGTTGTCGATATCATCGAGTTCCTCAAATGACCCGACAGGCTCATTTTGCGAAAGGTCGCCGGGAAAGGTAGGCACCGCGAGTTGTTGCACATCCTCGACCTGCCCGGAAGTAACTTCGGTAGATGGTAGATCGTTCCGCGTTCCAAGCATTTCCCACACCTTCGAAACGAGGTCACGGATCGAGTGAAATGGCTTGGTAAGATAGCCATCGGAGTGCACGCGTTCTGCTTCGTCCTGGTCGAATGGCTCAAAGGACCCAACGAGCAACAACACCGGGATGTGTTTAGTTGCTTCGTCTGCCTTGATCATTTCGCAGATCTGATAGCCGTTAGTTCCTGCAAGACCGACGTCCACAAGAACGATATCAGGCTGGATCTCAACAAATCTCTGCATAGCCGATTCCGCATCGGCCACCGTTGACACATCTATCCCTTCGTCCGCAAACGTCAGTTCCACGACCTTGCGAATCGTTACCGAATCATCAGCAAGTAAAAGCTTTGGTTTGTTCACGTGGCTATTATTCTCCCGGCAATGCCGATGATTTTATCAGACATTGGCTGATATGCGCGAACCTTTCGCTAATTCGCCGGCCAATCTTATCGCAGAAACCATGCTGGAAGCGTCGGCAATGCCTTTCCCCGCAATATCGAACGCCGTACCGTGATCGACGGAAGTTCTAATGAGCGGCAAGCCGAGCGTGACATTTACACCGGATCCAAATGAAAGCGACTTTACCGCGATCGTCGCCTGATCGTGGTAAAGAGCAACTACGGCGTCGAAGTCTCCGTTGAAACCACGAAGAAATATCGTATCCGGGGAATAGGGGCCGCTAACATTGATCCCCAACTCTCGACATCTCTCGATAGCCGGAGTGATCTCTACACTTTCTTCACTTCCAAACATCCCGGCTTCCGACGCGTGTGGATTCAACCCGGCAACCGCAATCGAAACGTCGCGGCCGAGTAACTTTGACATTTCCTTGTTGGTGAAAGAAATCAGGTCAACGAGATTTTGGCACTTGATCAAGTCTATGGCATTTAATAAGGGCAGATGCGTTGAAAGCAGGACTGTACGCAGATCTCCCGCAAAAAAACTCATCCGAAATTCCTTTGTATTTGTTAGTGCAGCCAGGAATTCGGTATGTCCAGGAAAATCATATCCGCCGAGGAAAATGGCTTTTTTACTTATCGGAGCGGTGCAAATGGCATCGATCTCGCCTTTAGACCACATCTGAACCGCCGCCTCTATATTCTCTGCCGACGCCTTTCCAGTCACAGGGCAATCGACACCGATCTCGAAATCGGGCGGCAAGTTGGCTAGATCGGCGATCTCAATAAAATCTACGCCTGAGTCTCCGAGTTGAGTCAGACGAAAGGTCACGCCCATTTCCTCAGCGAGTTTTCGCAAAAATGAGGCGTCACCGATGACTACGCATCGAAACGCCTCACGCAAAGTTTTATCCTCTAATGCTTTGAGAACGATCTCAGGCCCGATGCCGGCGGCATCGCCCATTGTTATCCCGACAACAGGCCGTTCTGAAAGGCTTTCGGACATTTTTTAGTCAGCCTGCCGACGCATGAAGGTCGGTACATCCAAATTTTCTACTGGCAACAGATCAGACGGCAACATTATTTCAGATGGCTTTGGCGAGGCTGATGCTGCAACCGCATGCGTATTCTGGTGCCCCGGTTTCGGTAATTGAGCCGAGAGGATCGAGTCAAAACCGGTCGCGATCACAGTGATGCGGATCTCGTCATCCATGTCATCCTTGATCACGCTTCCCCAAATGATGTCCGCGTTATCATCTGCCTCGGTCTCGATCAACCCGATCGCATCTTCGACCTCACTGAGTATCATGTTTGGACCGCCAGTCACGTTGATCAAAGCCGCCTTAGCTCCCTTGATCGAATTCTCTTCCAGAAGTTTGTAATCGAGAGCCGCACGCATTGCCTTCGACGCTGCGTCTTCGCCGGTTCCTTCTCCGATACCCATCAGAGCGACGCCCTTGCCCTTCATAACGGTCGTTACGTCCGCAAAATCGAGATTGATGATACCAGGCGTGATGATAAGGTCCGTAATACCGCGAACTGCCTGTAACAACACATCATCGGCCCGCTTGAAGGCGTCCATTATCGTGATCTTTTCCTCGACCTCACGCAACTTGGAGTTTGGAATGGTCAATAGTGTGTCAACACAGCCGCGAAGTTCTGCGAGGCCTTTCTCAGCCTGGGCCATTCTCTTTTTACCTTCAACAGTGAAAGGCTTAGTAACAACGGCAACAGTTAATATTCCTAATTCGATCGCAAGCGATGCTACGACCGGAGCAGCTCCCGTACCTGTACCACCTCCAAGTCCGGCAGTTACGAATACCATGTCAGAGCCTTCGAGAATATCGAGCAGTTTTTCGGTATCTTCAAGAGCTGCCTGGCGACCAATTTCAGGATTCGAACCAGCGCCAAGCCCACGCGTAGATGCGCTGCCCAGCTGGATCTTCATCGGAGCCTTAGAAGCATTTAAGGCTTGGAGGTCTGTATTTGCAACGATGAACTCGACGCCTTTTATTCCAGCGTCGATCATACGGTTTACAGCGTTGCTGCCGCCACCACCAACACCGATAACCTTGATCCTTGCCCCGGTGATCGGGGGCTCATCGATAAACATTTTCAGGCCGTTTGTATTCATCTTTATCTCATCCATCACAATAAAATTCCTTGCTTCCGGAAACTCACGAATCTAAAACTTACTTTGTCCAAGGCTAGTCGAGAAATAACAAGATATTGTGCTATCGGGAGATAAGAATACAACGATTAGCGTAAAGAATCCAATCGCCAACAACACAATTTATCGAAATCTGTCTCGAAAACTGCCAAACCATTCGGCTACCTTTTTAGCGGAGGATTTACCGCCGGAATGTTCGCTTCGTAGCTGTGTTTTCATTGACCTGAGAGCGAGGCCGCAGGACGTTGCCCATTGCGGTCCCTGGACCTCTTCAGCAAGACCGCCGAAAAACGAGGGCTCGAGATAACCGGCTCTTGTCGGTGCATCGAATATCTGTTCAGCTATCTCGGCTATGCCACGAACCATTGCTCCGCCGCCGGTCAGGAAAACACCGCCTGATATTTGGGCTTTTGTCTTTGCCGCCTCTCGAGCTACGTGTTGAATTAATTCGACCGCTCGCGGCTGCATAATGTCACACAGTATTTCTCTTGAGAGGCCACGCTTCTCGGTTCTTCCGAATGGGACGATCTCGATCATTTCTTCACGCTCGTCCTGATCCATTAGAAATCCAGCTACACATCCATACGACTGCTTGATCTTATTTGCCTCAGGAATTGAAACGCGTAGCCCAGTTGCAATGTCCTTGGTAAAAAGCATGCTCCCAAATGGAAAAACCGCGGAATGCTGCACCGCTCCTCGTCCAAAAATCATTAAGCTCGTGATCTCGGCCCCCATATTCACGATGGCACAACCGTATTCTTTGTCGTCGTCGGTCAGGACGCTGTCGGCCGCAGCGAGTGGTTCTAAAACTAAATTTTCTACCTCGATCCCAGCACGAGAAACAGCTTTAATAAGGTTTTGACGAGCCGCACTAGGACTCGTAACAACGTGAACCAAGGCTTCAAGCCGCGATCCGCTCATTCCGATCGGTTCAGTGATCCCATCCTGTCCATCTACGATAAATTCCTGAGGAAGCCTACTGACGATCTCCCATCCCGGTGTGAGAGGCATCGCGCTGGCAGAATCGACCGCCCTGTCGATATCTTCATCAGTTATCTCTTTATCCGGCCCTGCAACCGCTACGACCCCGTTTTTATTTTCTCCGCGAAGATGTTCCCCCGAAAGGTTTACCGTAGCAACATTAATCTCCGTCCCGCTGACACGTTCCGCCTCGCCGACGGCTTTTCGAATAGCTTCCGCAACAGCTTCAGTTGAAGTAACTACGCCCCGTCTCAACCCCTTGGACTCTGATTCACCGAGTCCAACGATATTCATTCGGCCATCTGGAGAAGGTTCGCCAACGACGCACCTAATACGACTGGTACCTATATCCAATCCAATTGCGTGTATCTCGTTAGTCATAAATGCTCAGATAACCCAAAAAATAAAAACCAAATGAAGTGGCATCTCAACTATTTGGATGCTCCAACCTCCATATACTGAATGATCGGGTGCACTCCGCCGGAATCAACCGACTTTACCTTCGCCCCTTTTCCAGTCAGTGCGTCGATCGCCGTTTTCAGGCTTTTCCCAAGGCTATCTCTCGCGAGAGAGATATTTATGGTATTGCCGGAATCTTCTACCACCGCTATCGGCTGCCGTAGGTTGGTAATATTAAATTCTTTAACACGAGTAGAAACGTCGAACTGCTTAGCTTCCTCGCTCATCTTCTTGTAAACCTTTAATCGAGCAAGATTGTCCGGTCCCGCCTTCTCAGTCTTCGATTCGTCCCATCCCTGCATTACGATCGGGAAATCTTTTTCGCTAGCTTTTACAGGCACGAGAACGACTCCTTCCGCATCAACTAGATAGTTGCCGGAACTTAACCGAACGACGGCAGCCGGAACTCTCTCGGTTAGATTCACTAGAATACCGACTGGCAGATCACGGGAAACCGAGACGGACTTCACAAAAGGAAATTTCTCGATCTTCGCTTTTAGATCACCTAGATCGGCATTCCACACGCCCGTTTTCTCTATGCTTGACGTGACGACCTTTGCGATATCTTCCTTGGATGTTCTTTCGTTGCCGCGTACATCGACATGTCGAAGACTGAAAAAGCTCGAAGAACTAACCGTCTGATATCCCGAAAACGCTACAAACGCTAGCCCGCCGATCAGGAAAAGAAGCAGAAAGATCGGCAGCACAAATTTGCCGACCGGTGGAATCTGTCCGGAACGAGATCTTCCGCCACGCAATCTGACGGAGGACGTCCGCGATCTGGTAATTGTTTTTTTCCTTTTCGCCATACAAAAATTCGCTTTCTACTGTCCGTTTGCCTCTTTCTCTTTTAAGCCGGCTAAGATCTCGTCGGAAAGCCCTGTAATGCTGCCCGCCCCAAGCGTAATTACAAGATCGCCTGCAGAGAGCGTGTCGATCACTTTCTCGGCTGCGGTATCTATCCCGCCAATGTAATTGACGTTCTTGTGGCCGAATTTTTTAATGTTGTCAGCAAGCGACTCCGCTGTTATACCCTCGATCGGCTTCTCGCTTGCGGCATATATGTCTAAGAGATAGAGGACGTCAGCATTATTGAATGCGACGGCAAACTCATTCATCAACTCTTTTGTTCGGGAATAACGATGCGGTTGGAAAACAACAACGGTTCGCTTACCGCCCGAGCTGTTCTTAGCTGCAGACAAGGTCGCAACAACCTCAGTCGGGTGGTGGCCGTAGTCATCGACCACGGTTATCCCGGATGCTTCGCCTTTGAATTGAAAGCGGCGATCGGCATTTTTAAAGCCGGCAAATGCCTCGGCGATCTTTCCGAATGGAACGTCCATCTCGAGAGCCACTGCCGTCGCGGCTAGGGCGTTGTAAACATTATGTTTACCAGGGACCGGAAGCTCTATCTCACCCAGAACCTTGTCGCCTTTAGAAACAACGAAGGAAGATCCGAACTTATCGCTATAACGGATATCTGCGGCAGAAATATCGGCTTGCGCGGTTAAACCGTAAGTCACGCGGCGGCGTTTGATATTCGGGATCAGGAGCTGGACATTAGGATCATCGAGACAAATTATCGCCGCACCGTAAAAAGGAACTTTGTTAACGAAATCTGTAAAGCAATGGATAACGTCATCCATGCCCTTATATGATTCCATATGCTCTTTATCTATGTTCGTAACAACCGCGATCGTTGGGTACAACATCAGAAATGAGCGGTCACTTTCATCGGCTTCTGTCACGAACCAGTCTGAGGCCCCAAGTTTTGCATTTGAGCCAAGCGTGTCAACGACGCCCCCAACAACGGTCGTCGGATCGATTCCCGCATGGCCGAGGACCGTTGCGATCATCGACGTCGTCGAGGTCTTGCCGTGGGTACCGGAAACCGCTACGGCATACGGCTTCAAGGTCATCAGTTCCGCAAGCATCTCAGCTCGCGGGATAACAGGAATGCTGCGGTTGATAGCGAACTGAACTTCAGGATTGTCTTCCTTTACAGCAGAAGAGTAAACAACGACCTGTGCAGATCCTACGTTTTCTGCTTTGTGTCCCTCGAAAATACTAACTCCAAACAGGCGTTCCAGGCGGTCGGTATTCTTACCCCTTTTCATGTCCGACCCGGACACGACGAAGCCCAGATTGCACAAAACCTCGGCTATACCACTCATGCCGATCCCGCCGATACCGATAAAATGTATTCTTTTTACGTGCCTGAACATAACATCTCAATTAAACGCTTCTCTTCAATTCCTCGATCAGATCTACCGTCGCCGCCGCCGCATCTGGACGGCTGAGCCCTTTTGCCGCTTTTTCCATCGCAGTCACCTGTTCCGGTGATTCTATGAATTCGATGATCTGGCGGGCTAGATCCTTACCTGAGAGATCTTTTTGCAGGATCATCTTCGCGGCACCCGCTCGCTCCAATGCCTCGGCATTCTTTCGTTGATGATCGTCAGCGGCCGTTGGAAGAGGTATCAATATCGCTGCCTTGCCAGCAGCAGAAACTTCAGCACAAGTGGTCGCTCCCGCTCGACATATTATTAGGTCACATCGTCCGAACTCGACAAAGATGTCCGATATGAACGGCCGCACATCGGCATTAGAAAACTTCGACGTGAGGTACGCTCCTTTAACGTTCTCAAAGTCCGATTCGCCCGTCTGATGGGTTACGGTCAGGCGCCCCTCGTACCCAGCTAGCTCCTGAAGAGCCTCGACCATGGCGGTGTTTATAGCTCTTGCCCCTTGGGATCCTCCAAAGATCAAAAGATGAAAATCTGTTGTCCGGGACTTTGCCGGAACATCAAAAAACTCACTCCGAACCGGGTTTCCAGTAACGATGCCCTTATTGCCGAAAAACGGAAGTGCTTCCTCGAAGGTTAGTGCCGCCTTCTCCACAAATCGTGCCAACTGACGATTAGTAAAACCTGGAAGTGCGTTTGAATCCATGACCAGTGTCGGAATGCCCATGATCGCGGCCATTAATAACACCGGACCCGAAACATAACCACCTGCACCAACTACGACATGGGGCCGAAACTGCCTAAGGATCTTCCTGGCTTCAAGAAAACTCTGCGGCAGAACCCAAAGCCCCTTGACCTTACCCACGATGCCGACATTCTTAAGTCCGGTGCTGTTGATCAAAGAAAGCTGAAAACCGTTTTCCGGTACGATCTTTTTCTCCAGCCCTCGCGCCGTACCAACAAATAACACCTCGGAGTCACCATCGCGCCTGAGTATCTCATTCGCGACAGCTATTCCGGGATAGATATGTCCGCCCGTTCCGCCAGCTGCTATCAAGACTTTCATGATCTAAGCCATCCTCTCCCTACGTCTAGCCACACGTTTTCTGGGGGAGTTTTCTTTGTATTCTTCGCTTGTCGAAAACTTTGAAATGCTGAGCAGAATGCCAACAGCAACCAGAGTCACTACCACCGAGGAACCGCCGTATGAAATAAAAGGTAGCGGTATTCCCTTCGCCGGCAATATCGAAGTAACGACGCTAATGTTAAACAATGCCTGAACAATGATCCCGGTAATAAGCCCGATTCCGAGCAGGTTGCCAAATCTATCCGGAGCAAGGATGGCCGCCCGAGCACCTCGCCAAAGTAGTAGACCAAATGCGATCACAACCGCCAAAGTTCCTACCAGCCCCAATTCCTCGCCGACGACCGAAAATATAAAATCTGAATACGGATACGGAAGATAAAACAGCTTTTGGTGGCCTTTTGCGAATCCTTCACCAAAGATGCCGCCAGACCCAATCGCGTATAAAGATTGAACTACCTGATACCCTTCGTCCTCCGCATACTGAAAAGGATCGAGAAATGCCATCATTCGAGCAACTCGCCATGGAGCG
This sequence comes from Pyrinomonadaceae bacterium, assembly GCA_041737885.1. Lineage (GTDB taxonomy): Bacteria > Acidobacteriota > Blastocatellia > Pyrinomonadales > Pyrinomonadaceae > OLB17. The sequence goes on from JBGSQW010000115.1 coordinate 31,907, forward strand.
AAAAAGATCGCCGCCGCACCGATCATAACCAAAATGCCGGCAAGAGTCGCAATATGAAGGATTCGAGCCCCAGCCGCGAAATATACTACCGAAAACGTCGCGCACAGAACGATCGTTGTTCCAAGATCTTTCTCAAGAAAAACTAAACCGGCTAAAACCACAAGAGCTAGTACGCTAGGAAACACCGCTTGCTTTAGATCCCCGACGACGTCCTCTTTCTTAGTAAGAAAATAAGCGAGAAAGATGGGTAGAGCGATCTTCGCAAGCTCTGAGGGTTGGAACGAAAACCCTGCAAACCGGATCCAGCGTTGAGCTCCATTGATCGCCGGAAACCCAAAGACCGCTACCAGCAGAACCACCGTAACGCCGCAGATCCCATACACTACCCACGGCTTTTGCAGGATGTGATAGTCGATCTTACTAACGAGAAACATGGCTGCGAGACCGCCCAGGGTAAATGCGATCTGCTTATAAAAGTAGGTAAATTGGCTCTGACTTTCCGTTTCCTTCAGCGCAAACATTGCCGACGCACTATAAACCATCAACGCTCCAAAAAGAGCGAGGGTCGTCGCGACGCCAAACATGAACCAATCAACCTTATTTTCTTTCATCACGCACTGGCCTGCCCTTCGGAAGCAGCATTCGATAGACCAAGAACCGCACTCTTAAAAACTCTTCCTCTTTCTTCAAAGCTGCTGAACATGTCAAAACTCGCGCACGCTGGAGCTAACAAAACGGCATCGCCAGGTTGCGCCAACTCCGCTCCGATCCAGACCGCTTCTTCGATCGAACTTGCCCTGGAAATATCTACAATTCCTTTCAACTGCTCTTCAATGTTATCGCCGTCTTCCCCGATTACGATCAGCGAGCGAACTGACTTCCTGATCAGTGGGATCAACGGTTCATATGGAGCATTCTTACCTCGCCCGCCGAGTATCAAAACTATTTTTCCATCGGAATCGGAAAGTGCCTCGATCGCCTTTAACGTTGCGTCAACCGAAGTCGCCTTTGAGTCATTGTAGAACTTCACAAAGCCTGACTCGGCAACGAACTCTAGCCGATGCTCGACGCCTTTGAAACTGGCAACCGTCTCACGCATCGATTCCGGCGAAGCCCCGCAAGCCAACCCGGCTGCAAATGCCGCCAGGACGTTCTCAACATTGTGCAGACCGCGTAGAAAAATATCGCCACGGGTCGTCAAAACCTTTTCTTTGTTATTGGCCCTACAAATCAGATCTTCCCCTCGGAGAAACAGTCCTTCTTCGAGCTCTTTTGTTACGCTGAACATCACCACATTCGCGTTTAATCCATTAGCCCAATCTGACGTGATCACGTCGTCTGCATTAAGGATCGCGACATCTTCGGACGTCTGATTCATGAACAGACGATGCTTGGCCAGTGCGTAATCATGGAACGATTCGTAACGATCCAGATGATTTGGAGTGACGTTCAGGCAGATGCCGACGTTCGGACGGAAATCCTTTATCGTTTCAAGCTGAAAGCTTGATAGTTCCGCTACGGTCCATCCTTCATCGACCGATGAATCCGTAAAACTAAGAAGAGGCGTTCCAATGTTACCGCCAATTTGGGTTTCAATGCCGGCATTCTTCAGAAGTTCACCGATCAGCGCGGTCGTGGTTGTTTTGCCGTTCGAACCGGTTATTCCAACCACGCGGCCTTTCAGGAATCGATATGCGAGTTCGACCTCGCCGATAACTTCGCCGTCTTTGCGGTCAACGTATCTAGCTGGGATCGTGTTCGTCGGAACACCAGGCGAAATAACGACCAGATCGATCTGATCCAGCAGCCACGAAGGGATATCTTCACCGATCAGCCCGATATTGTGTGAATCTTTCAAAGATCTTGCGGCATCCGACCATTCCTCGACGGGCTTTTTGTCATGCAAGGCGACCACCGCACCGCGGGCAGCCAGGAACTTCGCGGCCTCGATGCCCGACTTCCCTGCTCCCAGAACCAATGCCTTTTTACCCTGAATATCCATCACACAACTGACTGTCCTTTTTCGCTGCCCGCTGTTCGCAGCGTAACCATTTCTTTTCGAAGCGTGGTCATACTGCTCGGCAACGTTGACTCCCTGCTCAACAGCGAGGTCTTCTTGTTCGGCAGCGAGGTCTCCCTGCCCGGCAGCGTGACCATTACTTAACGCAACTTAAGCGTCGTCAAACTCAACAAAGCGAACAAAATCGCCACAATAACAAACCTGAAAACGATCTTCGGTTCCTTCCAACCGGTCATTTCGAAATGATGGTGCAACGGCGTCATCTTAAAAATTCGCCTGCCAGGCTGCCCGCCGCGTTTAGTCAGCTTAAACACCGAAACCTGAAGCATCACCGACAAGGCCTCGATAATGAAAACGCCACCGATAAAAGGCAGCAGGAATTCCTGCTTCGTCAAGATCGCTACTGTTCCGAGAGCACCACCGATCGCGAGCGATCCCACGTCGCCCATAAAAACTTCCGCGGGCGGAGCGTTATACCACAGAAATCCGAGACTCGCCCCAACCATCGCCCCGCAAAACACCGTTAGTTCCGCAGACGCCGGATTATGAGTAATATCCAATCGCTCAGCCCACCGGGCATCGCTGGCAAGATACGTTAGTCCCGTGAGGGCCGACATCGCGATAAACGTAACGCTGATCGCGAGGCCGTCGAGACCGTCGGTAAGGTTAACCGCATTCGAGGAGCCCAAAAGGATAAATGCAATGAAAGCCCCGTAAATTAGCGGCCCGACCCAGCTTATACTCAGAGCAGGATTGGATTCTGCGGTGGCTTTAATAAATGGAACGCTGAGGTTCCACGGGTATTCGCTAAACGCCCACAACAATCCCCAAACTAAAAGAGCTGTGACCAATTGCCCGGCAAGCTTTTGCTTCCCGGTCAATCCGAGACTGCGTTTCTTGACGATCTTTATCCAATCGTCCGCAAACCCAACGGCAGCAAAAAGAGTGGTTGCTCCTAAAGCGATCCACAAGTAAAGGCTGTCCAGCCTCGACCACAAGATCGTTGAGACAAATACCGAACCAATTATCAGCACTCCGCCCATCGTCGGCGTTCCGCGCTTCTCCTGATGTGAAGCAGGGCCTTCTTCTCGGATTTCCTGACCAAATTTAAGGTCGGAAAGCTTGCGGATCACCTTTCCGCCGAGCAGAAGAGATATTAACAGCGCCGTTATCGCCGCAAGAGCCGTGCGAAATGTCACATATTGAATAACGTTGAGCCCCTTAAAGATGTAGGACTCACTATTTTTCCCGTACTGCTGGAAAATGAATTGATATAAGAAGTAATAAAGCATTACCCGGCCGCGGCGGCCACATCCTCCAATTCAAATTTCGTGAGCAGCTTCTCAATAACTTTCTCAGTCCGCACCCCACGCGACCCCTTGACCAAAATCACATCGCCCGCAGTTACCATTTCAGCCAGCATTTCCCCGGCTGCGTCCGAATCCACTGCGAACCTGACGTCCGCAAGCCCTGCGGCGGTCGCCCCATCGATCATCTCGCTCGCGAGCCCGCGAACTCCAATCAAAATATCGATCCCTTTATTCGCGAGTCTTTCACCAGCCTCTGAATGAAGCCGTTGAGCGTCCGGCCCGAGTTCGAGCATTTCTCCAGCGATCACTATCTTGCGCCTTGTTCCTGCTCCATCGACCAAAGTTTCGACCATCGACATCAGAGCATCAGGATTCGAATTGTACGAATCATTAATGACCGTAAAACGAGCCGCAAAATGAAGTACCTCGCCACGCTGCGGCGGAGCCTCGACCGATCGCAAACTCTCAGCAACCTGATCGACGGTCATCCCAAAACTAATTCCTACTGCCGATGCCGCCAATGCATTCAGAATGTTGTGCTTGCCATTCAACGGAAAAACAACATCCGATCTCTCTCCATTCGCCGCCAGCGTAAATCGGGTCTCACCGAACCGTTCAAAAGCGATATTCTCAGCCCGCACATCCGCTGCCATCTCAATGCCGTAAGTCAGAACCGTACCTTTGCTCAGCGCACTCATCGCCGCAACACGCGGATCGTCAGCGTTCAGAACGGCGATCCCGCCTTCCTTCATGCCTTCGACCAATTCTGCCTTCGCCTTGGCGACGTTCTCGATCGAACCGAGGTGCTCGACGTGTACGGGCAACACATTCAACTCGACAGCGACATCCGGCGGCGTGATGCGGCACAGGCGAGCAATCTCATTCATCGGCGTCGACATTCCCATTTCGAGGACGGCGACATCATAGCTGCTATCAGCCGCGAGTTTAACAACAGTTAACGGATGACCGAGACCGTTGTTATAATTCTTAATATTCCTCAGTACCTTTCGGCCACTCGACGCCAAAACATGAGCCGTCAGCTCTTTAGCGGTGGTTTTTCCGGCACTTCCGGTGATCGCAACCACCGACTTGCCCCAATTGAGATAGATACCGTGCGCAAGCAATTGAAACGCGGCGATGACGTCGTCAGCGAAGATCAGCCGATCTTTAAATGGCTCCAGTTCAGCTTTATGCTCTTCAAATCGGTCCGGGCGAATGACACACGCGACCGCTCCCTTATCGAGAGCCGACGCCGCGTATTTGGTCGAATCATCAAAATCCCCGTTAAAGCAATTGTTCCGGTATTCTGGTTGCGACAGAGCGAAAAAGACATCGCCAGACTTAACTTCTCGAGAATCGATAGCAAAAGAACCCACTTCACAATTAAGTAAAGCGGGATCGAATGCGGACAGCTCCGCGTTCAAATATTTTAGAACGTCTTCAAGTTTCAATTACATTCGTGTCAACGATTCCGTTGAATTGTCTTTTCGGCAAAAAGGCCGTTAACCGCTCCTTCGCTATATTCCGCTTCTCTTTCGAATCCTTCGTGTTCTTACTTGGATCTTTAATGTTCTTCTGGTTCTCTTTTGGTTTCTCCCGATCCGCTTTCTGTGTGGTGTCACTCAGCTTTTTGTCACTCTTGTTTGTTGGTGATGACTCTACGGGCGATTCTGGAATATCTTTTTCCAAGGTTGTCTGCTGGTCAATAGGAGCGTCAGTCGGCACCTTCAACTCGTGCAGCAATTGTTGAGCGATCTCTCGAAAAACAGGAGCCGAAACCATTCCACCGTCTCTAGCTCCGGATCTCGGTTCATCCATTATCACACCAACAACGATCTCGGGGTTTTCAGCGGGAGCCATGCCGATAAAAGAAGAGATATACTTGCTAGGGTCTATCGATTTAGTCTTAGGGTTAAACTTCCATGCTGTACCGGTTTTTCCGGCTGCCGTGTAACCATTCAATTGGGCCCGTCGCCCCGTTCCCGTAAGCACGACTTGCTTCAACATGGTACGTAGTTTTCTTGCAGTTTCAGGCGTTACGACTTGCGGTTGCTCAGCTGGCATCGGCGCTTGAGCCGCCTCACCCGACTTACGAATTTCCTTGATAATGCGTGGCTGAACCCTTACTCCGTTGTTTGCTATCGTCGCAAAAGAGGTGGTCATTTGCAACGCAGTCACCCCAATTTCGTAGCCGATCGACATCGACGCAAGCGAGTCTCCATTCCACTTTGCTACAGGGCGAACGATACCTGATGTTTCGGCCGGCAGTTCAATTCCGGTCTTTGTTCCAAAGCCCATTCTTTGGATCATTCCCGAGAAATCTTCTCTTCCGACGCTCATTGCTGTCTTGATAGCGCAGACATTGCTTGAATGAGCCATTGCCTGCGAGTATGAGACGGTTCCGACCGCATGCGAATCTTTAAAGACATGATCGGCAACCTCAATAGTCCCATTTCCACTCGAGATCATGTCTCCGGGATTGAACAAGTTTTTTTCGAGCCCTGATCCGTAAGTAACCAATTTGAAAACCGAACCCGGTGCATATGACGATTGAACTGCGTGATTCGTTATATTTGATACAGATTTAGCATTGACTGCGTTCAGGTCGAACGTTGGGTAGTTGGCAATGGCCAATACCTCGCCGGTTTTGACTGAGAGTACGACCGCCATGCCCGACTTCGCATCGGATTCCCGAACCCCCTTCTCGAGCGCCTGCTCAACCATGTATTGCAGAGCCGAATCGATCGTCAATACTACATCGCTCGGGGCTTCTCTCTCTGCGATCTCTTCATCATAGATCCGCCCGTACCGATCACGCTGCTGCAACTTACGGATCAAGGCTCCGTGCAGGATCTCATCTTGAGATTGCTCAATTCCCGCTACGCCTTCGTCCGCATCGTTACTAAATCCGATAACCTGTGCGGCTAATGTCTGCTGCGGGTAGGAACGCTTCTGTTCGTCTTTCCAGTGCAAGCCAGCAAAATTTGGAAGATCCGCCTTTCGCACATCGGCGACATCCAGCGATTTGTTTAGCTTTTGAACCGCTTCTTCATCTAGTTTTTTGGCAATTGGAAGGTATCTCTTATTTGCGACTTTTGCTTGCTGCAATTGCAACAAAAGTGGCTTTTCATCGATCTTTAACGCTGAAGAGATAGCTTTCGCCGCAACACCAACGTCCGCCATTTCGGTCGCATCAGCGTAAAGCGTCTTCACTCTTAAGCTCATCGCGAGAGCCCTGCCGCCACGATCGTAGATCGTTCCGCGCAACATCCGGCTTTGTCTGATATCCTGCCGCATATCCACCGCCCGTTCGCGAAGCCAGGTATGTTGCGTCACTTGAAGGTGGACTAGTCGAACGCTGATTCCGCCGATCCACAAAGCAAAAAAAGCGAGTACGAGCATAAATCTCGTGAACGCTACTTGCTTTAAATGTTCCTTTTTGGAAATTCGAGCTCGCTTCATTTTCCTTTCGTGACTATTTTTCTATCAAACCGACACGAATGCGGTCGGTGCGGGTCCTTATTCGGCGGCTTTAGCCTGTGACGAGACGGCTCTAGGCTTGGCTGCAGACACCGGAGCGGTTGAAGCTGTCTTCATAACCAAAGGCTTTTCAGTCGACGTTGCCTTTGCCATTGTTGGAACGATCAAACTTGCATCCCGCGTGTCAAGGACCGGCGAATCCAACATTCCCGCTCTTTTGGCGGCTTTCTTGATCTCCATCGGTGAAAGAGAAACTTCTTTTGCGAGAATCAGGCGACGTTTCTCCGACTCAAGCTGTTCAACCTGCTTTCTCAGCCGCGAGTTCTTCATACCGTAATCCATCGATGAGAAATGCTGCTGAGCTGCAAGGAAAAAGCCGGCGGCAAGCATGGCAATACAGCCAAACATCAGTAGATACGTGCTGACGCGTGAATCTTTTTCACGACGGCCTCTATTTCTTTTTCTATTTGACGTGCTTTCCATCACCGAACCTCCAAAACCAAAAAAAACTCTAACCCAATTTCCGACATGCCCTTAGTTTTGCACTTCTCGATCGCGGATTATTCTCTTGCTCATCACCAGTTGGCAAAATTGGCTTTTTCGTTAATATCTCAACTTTCTTAGCTGCCCCGCATCGACACTCAGGAATTCGGGGCGGGCATTGGCATTTCCCTGCAAACATCTGAAATGCGTGCTTTACAATCCTGTCCTCGATCGAGTGAAAAGTCATGATCGCCAGCACACCATCCCGCTTTAGAAGGTCCACGGACTCCTCTATAAACTGGGTAAGAATATCAAGCTCGGAGTTTACTGCGATCCGCAATGCCTGAAACGTTCTGGTTGCAGGGTGAGTCTTCTCTTTACTGCTCGTCTTGACCGCTCTTTTTACTAATTCCGCTAGTTCAAAAGTAGTAGATACCGGCGTTCCTGCGTCACGCTTCTCGATGATCCAACGAGCGATCTTGCGAGAGGCCCTCTCGTCGCCATAACGATAAATGATGTCGGCCAGTTCTTCTTGCCCCAACCTATTCAACAGATCGCCTGCCGTCTCTCCGCCCGAAGCCGCATCCATCCTCATATCGAGAGGAGCGTCAAACCGAAAACTGAATCCTCGTGTTTCGCTGTCGAGTTGAAGCGATGAAACCCCTAAGTCCGCGAGAACGCCGTCTAACCCTCCAACACCCAGCTTTTTTAAAACCGAAGCAAGGTCAGAAAAGTTCGATTTCACGGCGGTAAAGCGTTTCCCGAACTCTGAAAGACGATCGGTGGCCAGAGCCAACGCTTGTTCGTCCTGATCGATCCCGAACACGATCGCATCAGGAGAGGAGAGTAAGATCCCCTCAGAGTGCCCGCCTAAACCGAGCGTCGCATCGACATAGACACCTCCCCGCAAGGCGCCCAGAATCTCAATGCACTCATCACGCATCACAGATCGGTGTACACTGTCGAAGTAACCGTTTGCCATAATTCAAAGAGCGTTGTTGATGCCGCCACTCGCTGAGCATCTAGCTTTTTAGCGTAAAAACCCAAACCTCCAATACTACTGGCCGGTGCTTAAATCTTTAAACAGATACTTTAGATTTTGCGAGTTGGTGCCGATTCTAGCGTCCGGCGTTTTGCAATACTCAAGCATTTTAAGCCCATTTTTCGGGAGATGTCAAGAGATAATTGATTAATCAATCTTAATCATGTATTTAAGCCTGTGTTGATAAAATAGTCATCGCCGAACCATTTTTGTGTTTAAGGTTTTGGGTGATATAGGATTGTAGGAGTTACAGATCTGAAATGAGTCAACTTCTTGTCCAACTCCTGGTCTTCGGACTACTCGCCGCGACCGCGAATATCCTGGGCGGACTAATTCTTTTTCCTTCACGGCTCCACAATTTCTATAAGCGATCCCTAAAGTATCTGCTCGCTCTCGGCGCCGGCTTTATGTTGGCGGTGACCTTTTTTGAGATTCTGCCGAAAACCATAGAGATTTGGCAGAAGCGAGGTGGTGAACCGATTGAGAGCCTTTCGATACCAATGGCATTATTGCTCGCGGGCTATTTGATAACTCAATTTTTCGAACACACGATCGCCCCCCACTTCCACCTCGGCGGCGAAATGCACTGTGATGAGCACGATCATGAGTTGATCTCGACGCGATCGGCCTATACAGCCGTGGCGGGCCTGCTTATTCATACTTTTTTCGATGGAGTATCGATAGCCGCCGCCGCGCAGATCGATCTTAATACTGGTTTCCTGGTTTTTATCGCTGTATTCCTTCACAAATTTCCTGAGGGATTCACGATCGGATCTATGGTGATCGCTGCGGGAAAAGGGTTTCGCCAGGTAATGATTGCAACAAGTCTCGTCGGAATGACGACGCTCTTCGGGGTAGTTGTTTTCTTTCTCATCGGATCGAACGCAGAACAAGCAGTTGCTTACGCTCTTCCCCTCGCAGGTGGCGTAACCCTTTATGTGGCAGCCAGCGATCTGATTCCTGAGGTTAACCATCACGCAGGCAAAAGTCCTTTGGTTTCTTTGTCGGTGTTTGCTGGTGTGGCTATCTTTTTCCTATCTCAGTTTATCCTACACGAATTGGTCGCTCATTAACCTACAGAACACATCTCCGCCTTCCTGTCCCACATTGGACGAAGTTTCGTCAGTCACAGATTCAGGATCGTTGCAACCTCGAAATTCAAAGAATCTTATTAGTCCAGATCGGATCTGTTCATAATTTAAACCCCGCCTCTTCGCGGTCCTCTGACAACAGTGCCAAAAGAGCGTCAAAGCTTTCGGAAGTTAAAACATTTGCTGTTGGCGTTTACGTTTTTATTCAAAGGAAATCCCCCGAATTATAAGCTATTGATCGCCGGTAAAGCGAATATGAGAGAGCTCCTGAATCTATAATCGAAGGCACTCTGGGATGGCGCTTCCATTGAAACGCTCATTCGTCCCGGGGACAATATTTCTTAATAAGCCTAGTTATCTTTTTGAAACTTAGCTACCTACATCGGCGTATATTTAATCGGAGGCACTTTGGTATCATGCGGGAACCTTTATTAGCAGGCATACTTAGTTTATTGATCCCGGGTCTCGGGCAGATTTATAACGGAAGAATTATTATTGGAATAATTTGGCTAGTCCTGACCGGGGTTTCTTGGATCGGTTCGGTAGGGTTATTTGGATGGGTTATCCACTTGATCGCTGCCGGGTGTGCTTATAGTTACGCAAAGGAATTCCCCGTACGAAGCTAAAGTTTCTTCATACGATCCTCCTCTTCGCCCGGTGTTTGCCGCCACCGGGCTTTTTCGTTTTTGATTTCGGTAATCCCAGTTAATTGTGTAGTATTGAGAATTGCTTTTTATGGTTAAAGACGGCATTCCATTCGTTGCGATCCCGATACTGCTTGCGGTCATATTCGGTTTTTTGCAGTTGTGGCCGGTAACAGTGGCATTTGTTCTGCTGGCCGGATTCATGGCTTACTTCTTTCGTGACCCTCAGCGATCGATCCCTGAGATCGAAGGAGCAATTGTTTCGTCCGCCGACGGACGCGTTACCCGCATTGAGAATAATGACAACGGTAAGGTGGTAAGTGTTTTCCTATCGCCATTGGATGTTCATATCAATCGTTCACCAATATCGGGAACGATAAAAGAGATTATTTATACTGCGGGAAAAAAAATGCCGGCGACGAACGACAAAGCGAGCCTCATCAATGAGCGCAATTCTCTCATAATCGAAGGTGATAGGGTCACGGTCACGTGTACCCAAATCGCGGGTATTCTTGCTCGTCGAATTGTCTGTTGGCCAAAAGCGGGTGATAATCTAACGCGAGGTCAGAAATTCGGACTTATCAAATTTAGTTCACGAACGGATATTCTAATGCCAGCTGACGCCGAGATACTTGTCAGCGTTGGAGACAGAGTACGCGGAGGTGAGACCGTAATCGCCCAAATGCCTCGTAACGATATCTGATCTATTATCTACCACTGGTCGGCTAGCCGTTTTCAGTAAGGAAACGACTTTGTCTATGACAGAAAAAGATGAGCGACCACCCCATCGTGGGCTCAAAAAAGGATTGTACGTAATTCCGACTCTTTTCACCGCGGCAAACGTGGCGATGGGGTATCTTGCAGTTCTGTATTCTATCAGAGGATTCCAGGCGTCGGTCGCTAATCCGGAGCTGGCGGCAACCTACTTTAATAGTGCAGGACTAGCGATCGGTCTCGCAATTCTTTTCGATACGGTAGATGGCAGAATTGCTCGAGCAACGCGAACGGCAACTGAGATTGGAGTGCAGTTCGACTCATTGGCGGACGTCCTCACATTTGGCATCGCTCCAACCGCTTTAATCTATGCTTGGGCAGTTGCTCCGGCATTCCCCGAGGCAACTTTCGGACACAATCTTGGCGTATTCCTTCTTTTCTCCTATTTGATGTGCGGTGCGTTCAGGCTTGCAAGATTCAATCTGCAGGCGACCCGACCTCACATCCTCGCGGAAGGCGCGGTAAAGGTTGATAAAAAGGCCTTCGTAGGACTACCGATTCCACCCGCAGGCGGGTTGCTTGCGGCCCTGGTACACTTTTCTCCCGCTCCGTTTAATTCCTTTGGCGAGAATGCCGCTAGCTTTTATGCGTACGCCCTAATGGGCTTAATCGCTGTTTTATCGATCTTAATGGTTAGCACCATAAGATACACAAGCATGAAAACGGCGGGTAGCAGCAGGCAAGGTTTCTTTTTGGTTTTGGCTATCGCGGCAATGGCAATGTTCGTCTTTTTCTATTCTAAGTACGCTTTACTCGCGATAGCCGCCGTTTACGTTTCTCATGGAATCCTTTGGTGGATAGCACGTCTGATAGCGAGAATAATAAAACCCGCCGAGGCCAATGCGTAGATCGAGAGGCTACTCCCGAATTGGCGTAACGTTTGCCCTACGTGATCTTCTTTTGGGTTCGTCGTACTCATCGACATCATCGTCATAATTTCTCCCGCTCGCAACGAGAATTGAGAGTAGTGTAAGGAAAACAATTGAGACTGCCGTGATGTGCAGAACGAAGTCAAAGAGGCTGTGTACAAGTATGGCGGTGCATCCAGCAAAAGCACCTATAGCGGATCCGCGACGAAAGCTGTCTACGACTGACGCATTTTTTATTCCTTCCCGGAAAAACCAAAACATAAAAACTGCACCAAGTAGAGTCCCAATTATCCCTGCATCAGCAACGATTTGTAGGTAGTCGTTATGAGCCTGCTCGACGCGTTCGTAGCCACCTGCGGGGTCGAACATCGTGTACGCCTGTGGAAAAGCCCCTAAGCCAACGCCAAATGGCAAACCGTGCTCAATAACCTTAGTTGTGGTATTCCAAATCTGAGCTCTACTGGATGTAATGTCATCGGACGACACGGTCTCGGAAATTCTGGTAAGTGATGTGTCTCCTCCAACAAATATTGCTCCGCCAACTGCTGCAAATATCAAGAGAAACGAAAGGGCGATCTTCAAACTCAGAGCCGACCTGCCTTTAGCAGTCGCCCCTTTTCTCGTCAAGACGATCAAAACGACTATCTCCACGAGAAAAGCAACGAGTCCTCCTCTGGAACCGCTCAGAAGAAGAGCCGCTCCCATGGTAGAGATCGCGACAACGTAGAGAAGTTTTTTGTCACTGCGGAGGGCCCCGACGAAAAGCAAGCCCATCGGAACCGCTATCGTCATTTCCATGATTGCCGCGAAATTATGGCGGTTAACGAATGAGCCAAAAGGAACACCCGCAGACGGCTTATAGATTCCGTAGATCTTTTCCGGACTTAAAACTGATTGAAGGATGGCGAAAAAGGCGTAAACAGCCCCGAAGATCGTAATAAGTCCGACAATTCGACGAAGTCTTTTCGCTGAACTTATGGTTGATAGACAGAGCAGGAAAAATGAACTCAACGCAAAGATATGGAGAGCAACCACCCTAGTAGCGAAGGGCTCTATCGAAATCGTTCGTGGTATGGCCGGAATATCGCCAGAACTTGAAATCGTTCCAAACGGAATAGACTGAAACACCCCATATAGCCCAAGGAGAATGAGCGGGATCTGAAGTCGGCTGCGACTAAACTCAAGTATTCCCCCAAATAGTGAATCTGCGGCAAAAATCAAAAATTGTAAACAGATCAAAAGATAGAAGATCGCTATGACGGGTTGATGAACAGTCCCATAGGCGAGCGTGGTGAGAATGCCGGTCGAGCAAATGAGAATGAAGGCGATCGAATTTAGTCGAGTCATTTGCCGATCCTCGCTAAGACATAATCATCCGACCAAAAGGTTCCCGCGATCGGGCAGTCATCCCCGCAGAAGTCGCGCGTTGTTCGGATAGTTATCCCATCACATCCATTCGGGGTTGTAAACTCGACGATAATCTGTCGCCAGTCTTGGGTACCAGCAGGAAATACAGAAGATCGAACCAAGGAGTTACCGCTGCTCGCGTCAAGAACTTCAAGCAAAGGCAATCCTGGGCTCTTCAGATTTTCAGTTCTCAGCCAAAACGAGAGCCCGTATTTTTGATTCGGTTCCACGACGATCGTTTGAAAAGCGGCTGCAAATGAAGGTTTGCTGTATCCCTTGAGTGTGATCCTTATGCTGCGTGTACCGGTCCGACTAATTTTATTGTCAACAGCAGATTCAAACTTGGGCTCGTTTCGCCCAATATGCCAGCCAAATCGGGAATCGTCATCCACGATCGGATCTTCAAATGACCCGTTCGTCACCGTGTCTGGTTGAGTCCCGATCTCTGCACCATACTGCTTCGCAAATTCAAGCGACTGTAGAAAATGTTTTTGATCAAAAAGACCGAGAGCTATAGAACGGGCGATTGCGACGTGTCGGTCTTTATCACCTTGTGACAGGACGTTCCAATTTTGCAATGCTTCGCCGGCTCTACCCCGTGCAGCCAGAAAATAGGCCAACCGAGCTCTTAGGTCGGGATGTTCCCCAGCTATTTCGGCAAGCCTTCCGGCATTCTTGCCCGAATAATCCCAGATAAGCGAATACACTTGCTCCCTGTACGTGGGATTATTTATCGCAGCAAGACGCAGTTCAGGCATCGCTTTTGCGGAATTTTCCTGACGAAGATAATAATTTCCTAGATGCCACCTTGGTGACGAGTAGGAAGGAGCAAGTTCTACAGCCCTTTTAAGTTGATTCTCAGCCTGTTCAAGTTGCTCGTTTTGCTCATAAGCTCGCCCTAGTTCAGTTCGCCAACGGTAGTCTGCAGGAGCCATTCTAACCGCTTCTTCCAACGACGATATTGTTTCGATTTGGCTATCTGCAACTACAGACTTAAGCGAATAAGCGATAGGATCAGATGGGGCCCACTTTATGGCGATATCGGAAATTTCTACGACATTAGGGTCAGCTTCCTGCGTAAGCGACGCAAGCATATTGCCCACCTGCCAGCGAACAGAAAACCATGCAAAGAGCAGAACCGCGATCATAGTTGAGGCGATCAGAGCCCGAATCAAAAGGCGACTTGAACTTAAGGTAAAAAGGTCGTTCAGTGCGTTATTCCCCGTCAAAGAAGTCGATGATCGCATCTAAAACCAAAGTTTGCTGATCCACAGTCATCTCTGGAAAGATTGGCAGGGCCAAGGTTTCCAGAGCTGCTTTCTCAGCCACCGGGAGATTGCCGGGCCCATACGAAAGGTAAGCAAAACACTCTTGCAAATGAAGTGGGATCGGATAATATATGTCGGTTCCGATTCCTCGCTCCGTCAAATGAGCTTTTAATTCATCCCTCTTTCCGGGCACCGCAACAACGTACTGATTGTATATGTGGCGAACATTTTCCCGTTCTGTGGGGAGAACGATTCGTTCTCCCAGCCCTCCTTCCAGAAAACCGCTCCTATATCTGGCAGCATGCTCCTGACGTTTTTGCGTCCAAGTGTCGAGATGAGGCAGTTTTACTCTAAGAACTGCTCCTTGAAATCCATCCAACCGGGAATTTAATCCAACATATTTGTGGTGATAGCGCTCCTCAGAACCATGAACACGAAGGGCAAGCAGCTTATTGGCAAGTGCGTCATCATTTGTCGTAACAAATCCGCCATCTCCCATCCCACCCAAATTTTTAGATGGGTAAAAGCTAAAACATCCTATCGTCCCCATACTTCCTGCTCGCCTTCCTCGATCCTCCGAACCGATCGCCTGGGCCGCATCCTCCACAATAGGAACGCGATATTTTTCCGAAATGGCCATGAGTTCGTCCATGTCCACACATTGACCAAACAAATGAACAGGCTCAATCGCCTTAGTTTTTGCCGTTATTTTATTTTCGACCTTCGAGAGGTCGATATTGTAGGTTTCGGATTCAATATCAACAAAAACGGGAGTTGCTCCTAATCGGGTTATTGCGCTCACTGTCGCGAAAAAGCTGTAAGGCGTTGTTATCACTTCGTCGCCGGGCCCAACATCCAGTGCCATCAGGGCGAGGACGATCGCATCGCTGCCAGAGGCACATCCGATCGCATATTTAGTTCCGCAGTAAACCGCTAGCTCTCGCTCGAGTTCGGCGACCTCATTCCCTAGTATAAAGCCGTTGGAATCAAGAACACGTCCAATTGCAGCCTCGATCTCGGGTCGAAGGCTATCGTTCTGCTGTTTAAGATCTAGTAGTGGCACCTGCATAATTAATCAGATTCTACTGAAACCGAGATTAGTTTGCATTTTTGTTATCCTTTTTTTAGCCTCTATTTTTATGGACGCAATTCCGTCAATTCGTATCAACGAAATTATCAAGAGACTGAGGAGAGAATATCCAGACGCTCACTGCGCACTCAATCACAGCAATGCGTTTGAATTACTCATCGCGACGATACTTTCTGCTCAGTGTACGGATGCGAGGGTAAATTTAGTAACGGAGCAGCTTTTCCGCAAGTATCAGGCTCCAGGAGACTATCTCGAAGTATCATCCCCAGATCTCGAACGAGATATTCATTCGACCGGGTTCTTCCGGAACAAGGCAAAGAACATTCAGGCAGCCTGCTCAAGAATTATCGAGGTTTACAATGGGGAAGTTCCGAGAAAAATGGAGGACCTCTTAACGCTTGGCGGAGTAGCTCGGAAAACCGCCAATGTCGTAATGGGTAACGCTTTTGGAATCCCTTCGGGCGTAGTGGTAGACACTCATGTTTCCCGTATCAGCCAACTTCTTGGTCTAACGACAAACAAAACTCCCGAAAAGATCGAGCAAGACCTGATAGATTTAGTTCCAAAAAAGGATTGGATCATGTTTCCACACTGGATGATCTTCCACGGCAGAAAAATATGTATCGCAAGACGCCCCCAGTGTCATAAATGCATGTTGGCTGACATTTGCCCGTCCCGTGATACTAGTCAATAGCAGCAGAAAATCCCTGAAATTAAAATAATCTCAGGGATTTTGCGTTGATGTCTTTCGCTTCTAACGGGTGTAAGGGATCAATACGACCTGAACTCTCCGATTCTTGGCTTTATTCGCATTTGTCGTATTTGGAGCCACAGGAACGCTTGCTCCATACCCCTTCGCAACTATGCGCCCTTCCTCAACGCCCATCGTCGCAAGCTTTTCAGCTAGGGAATAAGACCGTTTATCGGTGACGGCTTGAATTTGGGCAGGAGCACCCGTGTTGTCGGTATGAGCCTCAACTGAGATGCGATAATCGCGATAGTTAGACAGGATCTCACCTAGAGAATTCATTTTGCCATCAGCCTGTGGAAGAAATGTCGTCGAGCGTGTTCCCGCCCAAAGAGATTCAGGCAACGTAAGTACAATTCCCCGCTCGTTCTTAACGACGGACCCAAACGTCTTAAGAGAATTCAAAAGTTCGGCTTCTGCAGCTTTTGACCTTGCAGCTTTTACCTCGTTATCGGCGGCTTCTTGCAAGGCTTTCTTTTCGTTTTCAGCGGCTAACGATGCGGCTGCGAGCTTGGCGTTTGCATTCTCGGCTTCCACGCGCGCTCTGCCAAGATCCTCGCGCAGTTTCCCATTTTCGTCACGTAGTTCTTTGAGCTGGCTCGAATAATTCATCGCATCGCGCTCAGCCAATTCTCTGTTCCGAGTCTCTCGAGACAACTCGCTCTTCAATTCTGCGATTTGATCTTGTGCATCCAAAAACTTGGTTTCCGCAGCCCGTATCTCGGCATTACTGCGAGTTTGTTCATTCCGACGCTCGCGAGCATCCTTTCTCTGCACTGCGAGTGCCTCAGCACGAACAGACGCTGCTATGCTTTTCCTTGCAGCGATGTCAACGGTGTCTTCGTCACGTCCCGCAAGGAATGCATTCTCAGCGTTTTGAAGCAGAGTTGTGGCCTCTGAAAGCTCGACACTCGCGTCCCTCTCGGCACCCGCAAATTTTGCCAAGGCAACTGCCTGTTTGGCTTGCAAAACGGCGGGAGGAGTTTTGGCATAATCTGTTTCCGCGATCTCGGGAGTTCTCGGGTCCCGGAAAAAATCACTCGAGTTGCCAAAATATGTGATGGCAGGACTTGTCCCAATACGCTGACCATTCGCACCAACAGGATACAAATTTTCAAGCATTATCGTCTGACTCGGTCGAGTGACCATAAAGTGAGGCTCAGCTGTGATAATGAGTGCAAAGGTCTGAAGCGGCGTGGTCACTCTAACCTTTGAATCTATAAAGAATAGTCCACTTCGTTTGATCTCACCTAAGTTATCAGCCTGACCCGTGGGCGAGATAGCCCATAGAACATAGGTCGCATACCCCGCACCTAACTCGAACGGACGTGGCATTTTCTCGACGGAAAGCTCAACGGTCGTTCCGCTGCGGGCGGTCCGTTTAACCTTTGCCTCACCCTTCATTCTAGGAAATCTTGTGGTCCCACGAAATTGAACGACCACGCTATCGTCGAGCGGGTATGTAATTGCGGTTGTCTTTCGGCCTACGTCTACCTGGCCTAGAGTACTTAAGCAAAATGATACGGAAATCAGGCCAATGAGCACAAATCGAACGGCTAACGTATTTTTCATAAAGTTCTCCCGAGATTAACGAACCTTTAGAAAAGATGCCACACATCATTTAATGGTTGCAAACAGAAGAGTTTGGACAGTTTACCGTCAAGTAAAGTATATTCAATCCTTTACACGCCGTCATGGACGATCTAAAACGCCTGCTCAAATACGTCAGACCCTATTGGCTAACCTTCGTGTTGGCCTTTTTGGCGATGATAGTTGGAGCCGCGTTCGAAACCCTGACCGGAGCACTGCTGGTTCCGATCATCGACCAGTTCATGGGTAAAACTGGAGGAGGGAGTTGGACGCTCTTCGACATCCAAAACCTCATTCCGAAGGACAACTGGTATCGTGCGTGGATAGTGATCGCCACACTGTTGCTTTCATTTACCATCTTCAAAGGTATCGCAGAGTATTTCTCGTCCTACCTAATGGCCAAGATCGGACAATCTGCGGTTCTCAAGCTGCGCGGTGAGTTGTACAGCCACTTGCTCAAACAGCCTGCAGTCTTCTTTGAAAAACACCGCACCAATTACCTTGTCTCCAGGCTCGTTATCAGTTGTTCGGCGATCGAACTAGCCGTCTCATCGAATCTGCGCGATGTGGTCCGAGAATCGGTGATGCTGGTCGCTTGTATCGGTACGGCTTTTTATTTTAACTGGAGATTGACGCTCGGTTCCCTGGTGATCGCTCCTGTAATCGGACTTTTAACGAATGGTTTTAGTCGACGTCTAAGAAAGCTCGCTGACGTGTCGCTCGAGGGAAATAAGCAGTTGAATGACACGTCGCAGGAAACTCTTTCGAACAACATTATCGTCAAGGCCTACTCGGCGGAACCTCGCGAAGAGAAACGCTTCATGGACGTAGCCCGAAATATCGCACGGGTCAATCTTCGCTCAGCCAGCATTGCTGCAACTTCGCCGCCTACGATCGAGATCATTGGAATGATCGCGGTCGTCGTTCTGCTGTATTTTGGCCTTCAGGAGATTGATGCACAGCGGATGAATGCTTCTCAATTCTTCACGTTTCTGTTCTTCCTTCTACGCAGCTACGATCCGATGAGAAAGATCTCGCGCCAGCACAACGAGATCACCAAGGCATTTGCTGCCGCCCGCGACGTATGGGATATTCTCGATGAAAACGATACACTGCAAGAAAAGGAAAAACCCGAGCAGTTAGGCCCGCTCAAGTCCGGAATAAAACTGTCGAACGTTTCATTCAACTACCGCAATAGTGAACGGAAGATACTCAAGCACATCGAGCTTGAAGTAAAAACCGGTCAGATGGTTGCTCTCGTTGGCGAAAGTGGGGGCGGCAAATCGAGTCTGACACGGCTGATCCAGCGGCTTTATGATCCAACAGAAGGGGTGATCACGTGGGATGGAATAGATTTAAAGGATGCCAGTGTCCTGAGCTTGAGGAGACAAATCGCTCTCGTAACTCAGGAAACTGTATTATTTAACGACACTGTGCGCGAAAATATATCGTACGGCCGCCCAGAGGCACTGCAGGCGGAGGTCGAGGAAGCCGCTCGTATTGCTTTTGCGGACGATTTCATTGCGGAGTTACCTCAAGGATATTCGACGTTGGTTGGAGAACGCGGCGTTTTGCTTTCAGGCGGACAGCGGCAACGCATCGCTATTGCAAGAGCGGTTTTAATGAACGCTCCGGTCCTGATCCTGGATGAGGCAACGTCTGCCCTAGACACCGAAAGCGAGTCGCTAGTTCAAAAAGCTCTCGCCAACCTGATGCAAAACCGGACTTCAATCGTTATAGCCCACCGGCTTTCGACGATAAGAAAAGCGGATAAGATAGTGGTAATGGAAAAAGGCGAGATCATCGAAACCGGCACCCACGAAGAACTTCTTGAGCATGCCGGCACGTACAAAAAACTATACGAACTGCAATTCGCCGATATGGAAGATTTGGAAGGACTTTAATTTATGAAATCAATGACAGGTTTCGGGCGCTCTTCAATGTCCGATGAACATCATTCAATCACGGTCGAGCTCAAAACGGTCAATAATCGCTTTCTCGACATTCACCTGCGCCTTCCCGCTGAACTG
Source organism: Pyrinomonadaceae bacterium (assembly GCA_041737885.1). Taxonomy (GTDB): domain Bacteria; phylum Acidobacteriota; class Blastocatellia; order Pyrinomonadales; family Pyrinomonadaceae; genus OLB17. The sequence goes on from JBGSQW010000115.1 coordinate 51,753, forward strand.
CAGCTTCTTGAGCCTGTTGTCAAAAAGCTCATAGGTGGCCGGCTTGCACGTGGTCGCGTCGATATTCATCTGCAGTATGATCGGATGGATGCAGTAGAACTTGAGATCAATCGTCCACTGGTAGCTGGTTTTCTGGCGGCTATGAAAGAAATTCAAACGGAATTCGCGTTGTCCGGCGAACCTGACATTAATGTGATCGCACGCTTGCCAAATGTCGTAAATACTAAAAAACACGAACCAACGGAAAGCTTTTTAGATGCAGTTGAAGCAGTTTTCTTAGACGCTATCAAAGACCTCGAGACAATGCGGTCAAAAGAAGGATCGATGTTAAAAGTTGAGCTTTTGGCCAGAATAGATGATATCGAATCACGTTTACCCATAGTAGAAGGCGAGTCGGCGAAAGTCGCGGATGAATACTCAGCTCGCCTTACGAAACGAATAGCTGAACTTATGGCTCGAACTGATTCGCAACTGGATATCGATCAGGGCCGCATCGCTCAGGAGGTCGCATTTCTCGCGGATCGGGCGGATATCTCTGAAGAACTTTCACGATTGAGAAATCATATCGAACATTTCCGCTCGATCGTCACCGACGAACGTGATGTCGGAAAACGTCTTGATTTTCTGACGCAGGAATTCAACCGTGAGGCGAACACCATTGCTTCAAAAACGAATAATATGGTTGTCAAAGAAAATGCCCTTGCGATCAAATCCGAAATTGAGAAAATCCGTGAGCAAGTGCAAAATGTGGAGTAAATCGTCGATGACGATCGATCATCAAATTAGTGCAAGGAAAACTCATAATAATCAGTTCGCCGTCAGGTGGCGGAAAAGGAACTCTAATTAAGGAAGTTCGCGGCGTCTTGCCCGACCTAGGTTTTTCAGTGTCTCATACGACACGAGGAAAGCGGTTTGGCGAAGAAGATGGGCGAGAATACTATTTTGTTTCACGCGACGAGTTTGAACGCCGTATTGCTCATGGCGATTTTCTTGAGTACGCAGAGGTTCACGGGAACCTGTATGGCACATCTATCTTCGAGAGCGAGAAAGTTGCAAGCCGGGGTAAAGATCTCATCGTCGAGATCGATGTTCAGGGAGCCTTGCAATTTTTAGAAAAATTGCCGGAACGGTGCATTAGTATTTTCATTCTTCCTCCGTCGTTTGAGGTTCTGCGGGCTCGGCTAACATCACGTGGAACCGAAGGACAAGACGAACTAAATACCCGACTTAAGAATGCCTTCGACGAGGTTCTTCAATTCGAGAAATTCCAGTACGTGGTTGTTAACGAGGACCTCTCAGCCGCAACACGCCAGATCACGGCTATAATTCTTGCCGAACGTCAATGTCTTGATAGACAAAGGAACTCAATTCAGGGTATTCTTAATAGCTTCGATGCATCAAAGCATCTGTTTACTGGAGATAGCTAAATTATGGTCGACGAAATAGAAGAAACTGAAACAGAAGAGATAATTGATCCTCCGGAGATCGATTCCAAATACCGCATGATCATTCTCGCTGCCCAGCGCAGCAAGCAACTCCAGCGCGGAGCGATTCCCCGCGTCGATCTCGATATGCGTAAAACCAAGTCAACGCGTATTGCTTTGAGAGAATTTAAAGAAAAGAAGATCAATTTCGAGATACTCGAAAGCTAGAATTTAGTAGTAGATCAAACAAATAGGACGGATAAGAAAATTACTTCTTATCCGTCCTATCTGCGTAAACAGTCGCCAACTCCCTTCTACATTCCTTTGTAATTCGGCCCGCCACCGCCCTCGGGCGTGACCCAGTTGATGATCTGATACGGATCGGCAATATCGCACGTTTTGCAGTGAACGCAGTTCGAAAAGTTCACCTTTAGCTCCTTTCGTCCCGTTCCCGCGTTCTCCTCCATTTCATAAACCGCAGCCGGGCAGAATCGCTGACATGGGTTGCCGTATTCCTCGGCACATGTTGTCGCGCATATCTCGGTATCGAGAACATGTAGATGTGATGGTTGATCTTCGTCGTGGGCAACCGCACCGTAAAAAACATCCGTCACCTTATCGAAAGTTATCTCCTTGTCGAAAGAAACGCCCGCGTATCGGTCGCCTTTCAAATGATCGTTCGGGCCGAAGCCTCCCGACTTCGCATTCCCATTTAACATCTCCATTCGCTCATGGCCCGCAACGTGGTGTTCCTTCGGCATAAAGCCCCAGGCGAGCCCCTTCGTCATGAACTGCAGCCCCGTATTGATCAAAGCCGACCACCGACCCTTCTGAAATGCACCGTGGAAGTTACGGACCGGATGGAGTTCATCGTAGATCCAGCTCAGATTAACCTTTTCTTCGAAATGCTTCAGCGTTTTTGATGAGAAATCATCATGCTCAAAAGCCCCGATTATCGTCTCAGCCGCGAGCATACCCGATTTCATTGCGGTGTGAATTCCCTTGATACGTTGCCCGTTTAGGAACGACCCGGAATCGCCAACGATCAAGACGCCGTCCGCATAGAGCTTCGGCATTGTGTAGTAACCACCGGCGTTTATCGTTTTGGCACCGTATTTGATCATTTTGCCGCCAGCGAGAACTTCGGCGACCCTGGGATGCGTTTTGAACTTCTGAAACTCCGCATGCGGATCGATGAGCGGATCTTCGTAATCAAGCCCCGTGACGTAGCCGATGCTGATCATGTTGTCTTTCAGGCCATAGATCCAGCCGCCGCCGTAGGTTCGCGTGTCGGACGGAAATCCTAGCGTGTGAACCACTTTCCCTTCAGCAAAGTTGCCCGCAGGCACTTCCCATAACTCTTTTATTCCCAGCGAATAGACCATCGGCTCTTTGTCTTCGGCAAGACCGAGCCGTGAGATTATCTGCTTCGCGAGCGAGCCGCGTGAGCCTTCGCCGAGCACTGTGACCTTTGCCAAAAGGTCGACTCCGGCCTCGAAATTGGCTTTCTGATGGCCTTCTTTGTCGATGCCCTTGTCACCGGTTCGAACGCCGATCACGGCATCGTTTTCATCATAAAGTATCTCAGCGGCAGGAAATTCGGGGAAGATATTGATGCCCGCTTCCTCGCATTTCTCGCCGAGCCACTCACAAACCTTGCTCAGCGAAACGATATATTTGCCCTTATTTTTCAAAGGCGGTGGAACTATCGGTGCGTTAAATCCTTTCTTTTCACCCAGATACCAAAACGCGTCCTCGGTCACAACGGTGTCGACCGGACAGCCCTGAGCAATAAAATCGGGCATCAATTCACGGATCGCGATCGGATCCATGACAGCACCGGAAAGAATATGAGCACCAACAAAAGAGCCTTTTTCGACGATCGCGATCTCAAGCTCACCGATCGCTTTCCCCTTCTTAAAGCCTTTTTCGATCATCTCGTCGTGTTCTGCGATCTTGTTTTTCAGGTGCAGAGCAGCGGCCAGGTTTGCAGGCCCGGCACCCACAAACACAACATCCATCGGTATTTGTTCGCGTTCGATCATATTGTTTTATCAGTGTTCCCAACTCAAGAGCGGGAATAAGGGTCCTAAATGAATGACCATTCAGTGAAAGGAAAAGTATATCAGACAAGCTTGCTCTAAGTCATTTTCCTAAATCGCTGATAACTTATAGCTTACAATTGATTCCAGTTATCAGTTAATAGCTATCCGTTATAACTTATTCCGAAGATATCTATGAGCCGTATCATCTCGATCGTAGTCTTATCCATGCTCATTTTAGCGGCATGCCGATCTCAAAAAAATGAGATCAATCCAAACCTGTCTGGCGACATGCCAAACAAGTTTCTATGGGCATGGGAACGCCCCGAAGACCTGCAATTCATTGACCCAGAACAGTTTGGAGTAGCCTTCCTCGCCCAAACGATCTTCCTCGAAAAAGAAACTGTCGCACCCAAACCAAGACGCCAGCCACTCGAAGTTTCGCCGGGAACGTACATCATTGCCGTGACCCGTATCGAGACCAAAAAAGGCACGTTCGACCGTCCTACGTTTTCCAACGAAATGGCAGCAAAAGTAGTGAATCTGGTCAAATCCACGCTCGAATTGCCGGATGTCAAAGGTGTACAGATCGATTTTGATGCTGTCGTTTCCGAGCGTAATTTCTACCGGGCGATGATGCAGGAACTGAGAAAGCAAACGCCCGTAAATATTTCTCTTACAATGACTTCGCTCGCTTCGTGGTGTACGGGCGATGCGTGGTTCAATGATTTTCCGGTCGACGAAGCAGTACCGATGGTTTTCGAAATGGGAGCAGACAGCGATAAGATCAAAAACTTTCTCAGAAACGGAAACGACTGGAACGAACCCCTCTGCCGCGGCAGCTATGGCATCTCGATGGAAGAAGGGCGATTTGACGGTATGAAATCCGGGCGTCGGACGTACTATTTCAAACGATCTGCCTGGACCGCAAACGACCTGAAAGATCTGCGTCACTAGCCCGGAAAGCGTCACTACAGCGACAATTTCTCCGAACCGTTTCGCACCCTTCCCCGAACCGCTTTTGACCATCATCCCGAACCGCTTTTTCAAGCGCGACGCATCCTTCTCACACTTTACGCTGTCCAAATAATTGATCCAATCGTCACACTTTGACCAATTTTTCGGTTTACATATTGTTATCGATCTTTTAGCGGGCGATAAACTTTGAGAGAAGAGACTTGACCTAATGTTGCATCTGTGCAATGCTGTATCACATGGCAAGAAAGTGGGAAGAATTCTACGATCCCGGAACTCCACGCATCGCTCCGCTCCACGTTTCGATGTCACCCTACGGCACGATAAATCTAAGCCGCAAGGCCCACGAAGCCCTTGGCCGCCCGAGGCATGTTGTACTGCTCTGGGAAAGCGATACAGCCGCGATCGGACTGCGGCCCGTGCCGCCGGAAACGCTAAACGCTTTTCGGCTCTACGACTCAGGCCGCTCCGGAGCCCACCGCCTCCACGCCCTACGATTCATCACAAAACACAACATCAAACTCGACCGCACCGTCCGCTTCACCAACACCCACATCGAAAGCGGCATCCTCGTCCTCGAACTAAACAAGATCGTCCACTCCCCCAGAGCCGTCAGGCCAGTGCCGGAGAGAAAGGGTTGGAAGGTGAAGGATCGAAACAACTATTCAGCAATTGCCGACCAGGAGCCGACGGATAGCCAGAATCTAGGCTGACTAGTTATGCTATTATTTACGCAGGGTACGCAATGAACCTGGAACCGTTTCTGAAAAAAGTAACAGCTGCGTGCAAGGCAAATAACGTTGCGATGTTAGGAATGTTTGGCTCAGTGGCTCGTGGCGAAGACACCCCGAATAGCGATGTCGATCTGCTCGTGCGCCTGTCAAAACCGGTGGGATTCGTCGAGTCCGCCCAAAGCGGCGGCCACCATCGAGTTCGGGGTTGGTGAAACGCGGCTCCCCTCCTTTCGAAGGAGGGGTGGCATCAGCCGCTTTGGGCTGATGACGGGGTGGTTCTCTGCTCGCGGAGGATACGTGTCTCGTCGGTTCTCGCTACCGCGTATTTTTGACTTGAATTTGACAAGGAAGTTCAAGCAACCGTTTTCAGAGAACCACCCCGTCAGCCGAAGCGGCTGCCACCCCTCCTTCGTAAGGAGGGGAGTTTTTTGTTGACTTCTCTAAGGGGCGCTTTGGTTTTTGCGGTGGTTTCGCAATTAAAGGGCGATGATCGAGTTCGGGGTTGGTGAAACGCGCCTCCCCTCCTTACGAAGGAGGGGTGGCATCAGCGGCTTTGGGCTGATGACGGGGGGCTTTAGTCGGGGAGGAGAGAGCGGTTGAGTCGATTGATCCGCGTTAGTTGCAAAATCCTAACCTAGAGAACCACCCCGTCAGCGGAAGCCGCTGCCACCCCTCCTTCGTAAGGAGGGGAGTTTTTTGGTTTACGGTTTGGCTCCTTCTACTCGCCACCAGTTGAAATTGCTCTGAATGACGGCGATGACCCAGTCGGGATCTTCGAAGACTCGTTTGTTTTCAAATCTTAGTAGACGAATTCCCTGAGTCTCGGCGAAGAGGCGTTTTGAGCGGTCGCGGAGTTGGGGATGATCGACGAAGTGCCATTGGCCATCGAGTTCGATCGCAAGGCGTTCGGCGGGGCAGTAGAAATCGAAGATAAAGCTGGCAATGCTGTGCTGCCTTCTGAACTTTCGGCCGTCGAGTTTTGAGTTTTTGACGATATTCCAGAAGGCGGCTTCGGCCGGAGTTAGATTTGAGCGTAGAGAGCGGCGAAAACCTTTGAGTTTGGGAAGGTTGTGGATGTCGGTTTGGCTGCGTTTTGTCGGCATCGTCTTTGCTGCCGATGATTGTAGCACGAGAACTCCGAGAACTCCCCTCCTTTCGAAGGAGGGGTGGCATCAGCAGCTTTGGGCTGATGACGGGGTGGTTCTCTAGATGGGGAGGATACAACTTGAGCCGCTTCCGCGAACTTAACCTCAATTCTTGACAACCAAATCGTTCATCTCCATCCAGAGAACCACCCCGTCCGCGCAAAGCGGCGGCCACCCCTCCTTCGTAAGGAGGGGAGTTTTTTTGCGGCCTGCGGTCGTAAACGCTGTGATTACTGCTCGAACTGCTTTTTCAGACTCTCCGTATACGGTGCCCTCGCAACTCCCTTTTCCGTGATGATCGCGGTGACCAGGTCATTCGGCGTCACGTCGAAGGCGTAGTTGGTGATGCCGACGCCTTCGGGGGCTAGTTGGTGGTTTTTTACGTGGGTTACTTCGATGCGGTCGCGTTCTTCGATGGGGATCTCGTCGCCGGTTGGGGTGTTGAGATCGACCGTAGACAAAGGCGCGGCTACGTAGAAGGGGATGTTGTGGCGTTTGGCTAGGACGGCGACCATGTAGGTGCCGATCTTGTTGGCTACGTCGCCGTTGGCTGCGATGCGGTCGCTGCCGACTACGACGGCGTGGACGCCGCCTTTTTTCATGATGTGGCCGGACATGTTGTCGGTGATGAGGGTGACGGGGATGTCGTCTTCCATCAGTTCCCAGGCCGTCAAGCGGGCACCTTGCAGGTACGGTCGCGTTTCGTCGGCGATGACGGAGATCGATTTGCCCTGGTCGACGGCTCCGCGGATGACGCCGAGGGCGGTTCCCCAGACGCCGCCGGTGGCGAGGGCTCCGGCGTTGCAGTGGGTCAGGACTACGTCGTTATCGGCGAGCAGCTCACCACCGAACTGTGCGATGAGACGCTGCGATTCGATGTCCTCTTCGTGGATGTCTTTGGAATCCTGCAGCAGGATCTGCTTGATCTCGCTGACGGTCTTGCCCTCGGCTTTAGCCTTTTGAAACGTGCGGTTCATGCGGTCGATCGCCCAGAAAAGATTGACGGCTGTCGGGCGTGTCGCGGCTAGGACTTCGCTCATGTAGGCGATCTCTTCTTCGAGATCGGCGACGGTCGTGCCGACGAAATTCTTTGCCCCGAGAGCGATTCCATAAGCCGCCGAAACGCCGATCGCGGGGGCTCCGCGGACTACCATGTCTTTAATACCTGCGGCAACTTCGTCGTAGGTTTTGAGCGTCAGCCAGGTTTCCTCGGTCGGCAGCAAACGCTGATCAAGCATAAGAACGCCTTCGTCGGACCATTTTACGGGGATGATGTTGAGTTTCATAATGGGTATAAGTCTACGCGAAGCTTTCGATTATACAGAAAGCTTTACCCGTGCGAAAGCCCACGCTTGAGCAAGGGGTCGAATATTAGAGTTGAGTGATTCGCCCTTGCTAACGCGCGGGCTTCCGCATCTGGTGAACTTTACGTCCGGCTCGCTCGTTCTCCTTTCCATGAAACTCGAACACACTCTGGACGACATTCACGTATCGGTTACGCGGCGGTGGTGGATGCAGATATTTGCGGCGTTTACGCGGGTGCTGCTGGCGATCGGATTTATACCGCCGAGCTACAAGAAGATCATTGGCGAGCCATTCACTTCGCTGCCGGATTCAAATCCGGTCGGCCACTATTTCAATGCGTTGTACCAGACGGGTTTTTACTACGAATTCATCGGCTGGGGGCAGATGATCGCGGCGATCTTGCTGCTGATCCCGCGAACTTCGCATATCGGGGCACTGATGTTCTTCCCGATCATCGTGAATATCGCCGTCCTGACAGCTTCCGTCGGATTTGTCGGAACGTGGGTGATAACGCTGTTTATGGCCCTCGCGAGTACCTTTCTCGTCGCGTGGGAATACGACCGTCTGAAACCGATCATTTTCTCAACGCGGGAAGAAAAGCCGCGTAAATTCAGCTATCAATTTCTCAAGATCCCGGGCTTTTTCGCCCTCGGCGGTGCCGTGATGGGTGTCCTGTGGTGGCTGATGGGGCTGGGCAATTTCGCTAACTATCTGCGAATAAGTGCTTTGCTGGTGGCGGTTGGTTTTGGGTTTGGGTTGGTCGTGGCTCTTCACTACAGATTTATGCCGGTGGGACATTTGTGTAACAAAGACTCGTCGGAATGAGCTGTGCAGGTGAAAATTTGATAGTCGGGCGTCCATCGTTTATATTTGTTAGCTTATCCAACAAATATTTGGACGGAGGCCTCGACCGATATCGCTACACAACAGGCAGTAAGCCAACAAACTAAGCCGGAATTCCGCGCGGATTTCGAGATAACACGTGACATTCCCGAGATCCTGCGACCGCTGATCTCGATCTCAGCCAACTATTACTGGTCATGGCAGCCTGAAGGAACTGCGCTTTTTCGCGACCTCGATCCTTCTCTTTGGGATACGTGCGAGCAGAATCCGCGGCTTTTCATGAAAAAGGTCAAGCGTGTCAGGCTGTGGCAGCGGATCCTCGACAATAACTACGTCGAACGACTAAATCGATTTAATGCTAAGTTCGAGAGCTATTTGGCTGAAAAGGGAGAGCCGCGGGAGTCGAACATCGCGTATTTCTGCGCGGAATACGGCGTGCATAATTCCCTGCCCAATTATTCCGGCGGCCTCGGCATTCTTGCGGGCGATCACCTAAAGTCTGCGAGTGATATGAACCTCCCGCTGACGGCGATCGGGCTGCTTTACCGCTACGGGTATTTTCGCCAGCGGATCTCGCACGATGGTTGGCAGCAAGAGGCTTACAATGATGTATTCGCGTCAGAGCTCGCGGTAACGCCGGTTTTCGATGCGGACGGCGAACGCCTGACGGTTTCGGTACAGATCCGGAGCCGCCGTGTGGTCGCACAGGCCTGGCTCGCTCGGGTCGGGCGGATCTCGCTTTATCTTTTGGACACAAATCTACCGGAAAACAGCGATGTCGATCGACTGATCACGGGCCATCTCTACGGCGGCGATACTGAGACTCGAATCGTTCAGGAAAAGATCCTAGGGATGGGCGGTGTTAGGCTGCTTAGAAAGCTTGGTATCGAACCCACTGTTTTCCACCTTAACGAAGGACATGCTGCATTCTCAACCCTCGAACTCTCTCGCGAATACCTTGCGGAAAACCGCGAGGACACGTTCGCGGATGCAGTCGAGGCCGTGCGAAAACAATGCGTTTTCACGACGCATACGCCGGTTGCCGCGGGAAACGATGTTTTCAACCCTCAGCTTTTAGCTGAGTGTTTTAGCTCGTCGTATATCGACTCGTTAAAGCTCACGAGTTCCGAGTTCCTGGCTCTCGGCAGGGCGAATCTGGCGAACGATACAGAGTTTTTCGGCATGACGCCGCTAGCGATCAGAATGTGCCGTTCGGCCAACGGCGTGAGCGTAAAGCATGGCGAGGTCTCGCGTGAATTGTGGCTGAAGATGTTCCCCGATCTCGCGGATGCCGGTGCGGTGCCGATCACTTCGGTGACGAACGGCGTCCACGCTCCGACATGGGTCGCTCCGGCGTTTCAGCGTTTGTATGAGCAGAATATCGGGCCGAATTGGCATGAGATCGTCAGAGATGAAGAAGCATGGGCAACGGCGGCTAATTTCCTGTCGGACGAGAGCGTCTGGAACACTCATCAATCGCTCAAAAATCTCCTCATCGCTTTCATTCGCGAACGAACCAAATCGAAGGAAACCGGCGATCTGGACACCATCAACGAACACGAGGATACGCACCACCTATTCTCGCCTGACATCCTAACGATCGGTTTTGCTCGCCGTGTCGCGGCCTATAAACGTTGGGACCTTCTCTTCTCAGATCTACAGCGGCTGCTGAAAATGGTGGATGATGCGGATCGGCCGGTTCAGTTCGTTTTTGCTGGCAAGGCTCACCCGCAGGACCGCACGGCCAAGGGTATTCTGCAGGAATTGATGAGCATCAATCACGACTCGCATTGGCAAAAACGGGCCGTGTTTATCGAGGATTACGATCAGGAAGTCGCCCGTTATCTGGTTCATGGTGTCGATGTCTGGATGAACGTCCCTCGCCGTCCGATGGAAGCCAGCGGCACGAGCGGTATGAAAGCCGCGATGAATGGAGCTCTAAATTTCTCAATTCTCGACGGATGGTGGATCGAGGGTTACAACGGTCAAAACGGCTTTGGGATCGGTGATCTCGCAGAAGATCTGACCGAAGAAGAAATGGACATCGCCGACGCCGAGGCACTGTATTCAACACTCGAAAACGAGCTGATACCAGCGTATTACGCCAAAGGCGAAAATGGACTGCCGACCGAGTGGATCGGCCGGATGAAGAATTCCATCGCGACGCTTACACCCCAATTTTCGAGCGATCGAATGGTAGCTGATTACCTTAGGAACATTTACGATCAAGGATGACAGATATGAATCCGCATGAATTTCGCACCGGCGTTCTCAAGCCAGTTGAGATCTACAAGGAAGCGTGGGAACTGATAAAACCGCAATACTGGCTGGTTTTCGCCATCGTGATCGTGGGCGTTCTCATCGGCTCCGTTATACCCATTATCCTGATCGGCCCGGCGATGTGCGGAATTTTCATGTGTTTGTTCTGTCTGACGGATGGTAAGCCGCTGAAATTTGAGGACCTTTTCAAAGGATTTGATCACATTTGGAAGAGCCTGCCGATATCGCTCGCGATCATGCTGCCGGTATTCGTTTTTCTGATCCTCGTCTACCTGCCAATGATCGGAATGGCTCTCGCCGGAAGCAAGATGAGCGAAGCGGAACTGTTGCCGTTCATCGCCGGGTTTCTCATTTTTGAGCTGATCGTGGCGATCGTCATGGTCTCTTTTCATACGCTGCTGATGTTTGCGTTTCCGCTCGTTGCCGATCGGGGATTATCGGGAATCGATGCAATTAAGCTGAGTATCAGGGCGGTTTGGCAGAATCTGGCTGGAATGGCCGGGCTGCTCGGGGTCGGAATGCTGATCGCTATAATTGGCTATTTGGCGTTGTGCATTGGCATCTACTTCGCTATTCCGCTTATCATTATGGGACAGGCAGTTGCTTATCGAAAAATATTTCCCGCTCTGCCGTCAAACTCTTTCGAACCGCCACCTCCAAGCGCTTATCCAGGGGTCTAAAACAAATGCCGGCAAATTTTATTGAGATCACGTCGAACGAACAACTCGACGCACTGTTCCGCGATTCGTTCGCTCATCCTGTCGCCCTCATCAAACACAGCAATACATGCGGAATCAGCTCCAACGTTATGTACGACCTGAAACAGATCGATGCGGACATCAACGTGATCGTCATCCAACAGCACCGCGATCTATCAAACGACGTCGCCGAGCGGATCAATCATCGGCACCAGTCGCCGCAAGCGTTTGTGATCAAGGACGGCAAGGCTATCTATCACGCCACACACTATGGCATCGATCCGACCGTGATCGAATCAAAATTGAGAAGCTAATATTTCAGTGATAACGAAAAACTTTTAATGCTAGAACCAACACAGATCATCGAAGAATCAGACAGCGAGGTTTCGATCAAATGGTCGGACGACACCGAGACTAAATATTCCGCAGCCCAACTAAGGCGTGAATGCCCGTGTGCTTCCTGCATTAACGAATGGACTGGCGAGAAGATACTAAATGCGGGCAGCGTTTCACCATTTCTCACCTTCAAAAATATCGCGATCGTTGGCCGGTATGCTCTCAGCTTCAATTTTTCCGATGGTCACGATACGGGGATATTTAGTTTCAAGTATTTGCGGGAGATGGAGTAAAGGTCAACCACACGCGGCAACGCCGCGACAGATTCTAGCCAGACGTGAAACGTCTTGAAAATTAAATCTTTGCCCCCCGCACTGAAGGTGCGGGAGACGATTGTCAGCGTTGGACCTTTCGCCCCTTCAGGGCGATATCTTGTTACTGGCTCTACCAGACGTTTCACGTCTGGCTAGCATCTTGTGCGGTTCCACCGCAAAGAATGGAAATCAACAAAAATCTTATTACACGCCTCCTGCTTATCCGCTACAATACCTAAATGAACGAAAGAGACATTTTCGACGAGCGACAAGAAGTAAAAACAGCAAATTTCTCGTGCCCGAATTGCCGTGAGCGGAACGATTATGAGGTCCGGTGGTTGAAGCGGACAAAGAAAAAGGGCAATCCGCGGTTCAATAATGAGAATGACCGCGCTCAGTATCAGAAATCGCGTGATTACATGGTGCGCGTCGATGACCAACTGATGTGCAAGAATATGCGGTGCCGCAAGCGGTTCGAGATACCGTCTTCGCAATCGATTGTATTCATCTAGACAGTCAGGGCTCCTCACGGATGATATTGTTATTTCCTCAACACGTTTAACATGGAGGAAACTGCGATGATCGAAGGCAAAGAGCTGGAATTTTACGAATGGGAGAAAACCCCTAATCAAAAGATCAATTCGGAGCGACAGGAAGAGATCGATGCTGTTCCGGGCAATTCAGAGGAGTTAATAGAAGAGCTAGTTGATGGTTATCCGGCATCGCCCGCAGATTCCGGCGGTGATATCGATGCAGAATGGCAAGAGGTTGAAACAACCGGCTCAGAAACGGTTTTCGGCCACAACCCCACACCTGACCAGTCCGACGTAGAGGCTAATGCTCATGCAATGGGGATCGATTTTCAGGACAACGAGCCGCTTGAGTTCGTAAATAAGATCGAGAAGCGGGATGAAAACCGATTCGAGTTAAATGAAGATTCGAGGTCTGCGGATGGCACGATCTAAGGGTGCGATTGCGGGGAAAGAAAAAAAGGCTGCCAACTGTTGGCAGCCTTTTTTAATTTACTCTGAGTAAAGTTTAGTAGATCGAGAAGGTGTATTCGATCTGCTTTGTTGTTGATTGAGCAACTCCATCTTTCTTCATCGGCTCAAATCTGATTCCTCTTGCAGCTGCGATCGCCTGCTCGGTCAAACCATTTGGCAAGCGTTTTACCGGAGTTATGCTCCCAACCTGGCCAGACGCGAGGAAGGTAACTCGAAGTATCACAGTTCCCTGAATACCAGCCGTTCTGGCAGCATCCGTATAGCCGGGACGAGGACGTGAGATCAATTTCCACGGCTGGGTTACGCCAGCAGGACGTGGAGGCGGTGGGGCGTCTTCGCCATTTCCGTCACCTGTACCGCCGCCATTACCGTTTCCGATACCACTTCCGCTGCCCGATCCGATACCTGATCCCTGACCGGTTCCGCGGCCGCTGCCCTGTCCGGTACCAACGCCACTTCCCTGTCCGCCACCGGATCCGTTGCCGTTAGAGAAATTTGCAAAACGTCCATTTGGATCTCCCCAGCGGTCAAATTTCTTTTCGGAGATCTTCGTACCTTCGGTAGTTGGTGGAGGCGTTTTTAGTTCAAAATTATCGCTTCTGAAAACCTTAGCATCAGGCGGACGCGTCGGTTTAGGCGTTTGATCGGCCAGGTCACCTTGCGTCGTTTCTTCCTTCTCTTCACGGCCACCGCCGCCACCGCCGCCGCCGTCTTTATCTTTTTTAAGCTGCGGATCTTCTTCGATCTCGGTTGGCACATCATCGACGATGACAGCGTTGAAAATATCATCATTGATCGAGCCAACCTCGAGATCTTTGCTAAACAAACTGTAAACCATACCCGTCATCAAGACGAGAATCATCGCTCCGAGCGAACCGACGAGCAAGGCCCGTCGCGTGCCGACGTTCTTTTCCTCAATAACCGTTACACGGAAAGCATCGTCGTCATCGCTGCTGACATTGACCCAGCCATCAGAGGCAGGCCTTTTAGCGTCGGCATCGACCACCGTTTTCTGTACGAAAGGTACGGTAGCCGCAGCTTTCTTAACATTTGGAACCTTTGTAACCGGCACCTCGACAGGTTTTGCGACTACTGGTTCTTCGATGATTGGTTCTTCGACGATCGTTTCCTCAACGACCTTCTCAACCGGAGCCGCCTCTTTGACCACCTCAACAGGTGGCGGCGGTTCAACCGCTGCGATGGGGGCCGCAACGACCTCTTTCGGGGCCGGAGCCTCGGAAATGACCGGACTCATCTCGAACGTCTGAAGCGACTGTCCGCAATTTGGACAGAATCCAAATTTTTCAGCAAAACCTTCGTCACACGAACTACAAAATTTAACTATCTTTCCCATCTTAAGCCTCTCTTATGTCGACGCTCCACTTAAGGACACGGTTACTAGTAAAACGATTATACCGCGACTATTTCAGAAGTTTAACAAAATACTACGAAATTTACGCGTACTGCTTAAATGCGTATCACTCAATCTCCATAGATGCCTTATCTGTTTGACGCGATGCCTTTAGACTCTTAAAATTTTCATTAATGCAACTAATTGCTGAATTTCGTTTCATTGCGAAACCCGCGTGACAACACAAAGCGACTAACCGGCAACTAACTGTTAACCTAGTAGCTGTCTATATATAGATACGATGAAAAACAAGAAAGTATTCCAGAAAGTTGTCTTTATCGCGCTGATAGTGCTGATCCTTTTTTCGCTGGTCGCTCCGGCGATATTTTCGCAGACATCGCCGGCTCCGGTCCAGGAAAAGTTACTTAACGGACTAAAGGTGCTGATGTGGCCGGACGCCAAATCGGACAAAGTCTCTATACGCGTTCGTGTACATTCCGGCTCAGCTTTTGACCCGCAGGGAAAAGAAGGCGTGATGCAGCTGCTCGCCGACAATATATTTCCCAATGAAGCATCGAAAGATTTTTTCACCGAGGATCTCGGCGGCTCGCTCAAGGTCGTTTCAAATTACGATTACATCGAGATAGATGCATCGGCGAAGCCGGAACATTTTTTAATAATGCTCGAAACGCTCTCCGGAGCGGTAGCGAACCCAGCTATCGATAAAGACCAAACGATCAAACTGCGTGATGCTTTGCTCACCAAGGTGAAAGCATTAGAAGCAGATCCGAACTACCTGGCTGATCAGGCGGCGGCGAAGCGGTTGTTCGGCACATTTCCATATGGACGTCCCGAGGACGGAAGTTCGGCGTCGCTTCAGAAGATAGATTTTGCCGATCTGATAGACGCCAAGCAGCGATTTTTGACCGCCGATAACGCGACGATCGCCGTCTGGGGAAATTTTGACCGAAATCTGAGCATTCGGGCGGTGAGACGCTATTTCGGAAGCTGGTTAAAATCGGATAAAAAGACGCCTTCGACGTTTCGGCATCCTGATGATGCTCCGGTAGGTGTGTTAAATGTCGTATCACCTGATCCGGAGGTTGCAGCGATCAGAATCGCTTCGAAAGGCTCCGCTCGTGGCGACAATGATCTGGCGGCGTCTTTGATCTTTACCCATATACTCGAAACGAGGCTTAAGGCTCGTGTTCCGGCAGCTTTCAGCGAGAAGCTGTTTGTCCGGAACGAGGCCCATATGCTGCCGGGCATGATAACAATTGGTTTTGCCGCTGGAAAGAGTGACGTCGGCAACACTAACGGAAAGATCGAAGCCAACGAATTAGTTGGCAAAGCCCTGAATGATGCTGTTACGGATGCTGAGTTTCAGACTGCCAAAAATACCGTTCTGTCAGCATGGACAAAGCGTGACGTCCCTTCACTTTGGCTAGATGCCGATACGTACAAACTAACAAGCATCGAAACCTACGCAAAAGCTGCGGACAGAACGACACTTTCGGACGTAACCGCATTTGCTGAAAAACTAAAAAAACAGAACATGGTGACCGTTCTGCTGAACACTCCGCCATCGAAATAAGTGCAAAACGAATTAAATGCAAAAGAGGCGGCCCACGCCAAGGCTGTCCGCGATATGTTCGCGGGCATAGCTGGCCGCTACGATCTGCTGAACCACCTTCTCTCCCTAAATATCGACAAAGGCTGGAGGCGTAAGGTTTCGGCAGAGTTGAGAGACATTCTCGATCGCTCGGACGCCAAAGTCCTCGATGTTGCCTGCGGCACCGGCGATCTGTCGTTGGAACTTAACAAAAACTCAAAAGCTCAGATCATCGGAACCGACTTCTGCCGCCCAATGCTTGATTTTGCGAGGTCGAAATCAGAGAACGAGCCTCACTCGATCCCTTATGTTGAAGGCGATGCGATGGGACTTCCCTTTGAGGATGGCGAGTTTGATGCTGTAACGATAGCATTCGGGCTGCGCAATCTCGCAAATGTTGGCGGCGGACTTAAGGAACTGCACCGGATCCTAAAGCCGGGTGGACGCCTCGCCGTACTCGAATTTTCAGCCCCGATCGTTCCCGGCTTTGGCCAGCTGTTCAATTTCTATTTTTCACACGTACTGCCGAGGATCGGCGGTGCAGTGAGTGGTTCACGGGGAGCATACGAATACCTACCGGACTCGGTCTCAAAATTTCCAAATCAAAAGAACCTTGCGGCATTGATGGGAACTACCGGCTTTGAAGCAGTGAAATACGCGAATCTGACCGGCGGTATCGCTGCTCTTCATACGGGCACCAAAAACCAGCTCGGACGCTAACCGCTCCAGTCCTGCCGCTCTAGTCGTTTGTTTTCCCCGGCCATAAATTATAAAATTCAAGGGCTCGCCGAGATTCCGGATGAAATATAAACTGCTGAATTTTGCCCGCCAGTTAGCTCTGATGCTGCTGGTAATATGGACGGTCGTTTCGCTGGTAACGCTGCTGATCGAAGTAGTTCCAGGCGATCCTGCGACCGTGATCCTGGGCGAAACAGCTACGCAGGAACAGATCGAAAATTTCAGGGCGAAACATGCACTGGATCGGCCGGCTTTCTTCGTTTCATACACAGGTGAAGAAGGTTTCACTTGGAACGGCATGGAAAACCGTTATGCGGAATATTGGACCGGCCTTCTACAGGGTGATCTTGGACGCTCATTCCAGACCGATCGTCCGGTGGCGGACATGATCTTTGAACGCTACCCGTCGACGATCAAGCTCGCGATCGCCGCTATGCTTGTAGCGATCGGGATCGCACTGCCGCTCGGAGTTTTGGCAGGTTCACGGAAGAATTCATTGGTTGATAACGCGGCGTCATTCTTCGCTCTGATGGGCATTTCCCTTCCAACCTTTGTTATCGGGCCTTTTCTGGTTTACATTTTTGCGGTCAAACTCGACTGGTTTTCGCCCACCGGAAGTCTTTACCCTGAAGACATCATATTGCCCGCGGTGACGCTCGGAGCGGCCCTGTCTGCGATCTTGACGCGTATGGTCCGCTCAAGCGTGATCGAAGAACTCGGCGAGGATTATGTTCGCACTGCCCGGGCAAAGGGCGTGAGTGAGCGAAAGGTTCTCTATAAACACGTTCTCAAAAATGGTCTGATACCTGTGGTCACCATTCTCGGCCTGCAGCTGGGCGTGTTGCTGGCGGGTGCGATCATCACCGAAAAGATATTTAACTGGCAAGGCCTGGGCCTTTTACTGCTTGAGGATGGCATCGGAAAACGCGATTACCGCCTGGTTCAGGGGTGCGTACTAGTCATAAGCGTCACATTTATCCTGGCGAATTCGCTCACGGATTTCGTCTATCGGAAACTGGACCCGAGGATTCGCTTGAATTAAGAATCGATAGTTTAGAATGAGTCGTTTAGCATACATCGGATTTATCATCGCGGGGCTGTTCATACTAGCCGCGATCTTTGCGCCGCTCATCGCGACGCACGATGTGACAGCTCAAGATCTGGCGATGCGGTATATTCCACCGTCAGTTGAACACTGGTTTGGCACCGATGGGCTCGGGCGCGATGTTTTTTCGCGAGTGATCTACGGTGCGAGGATCTCACTCGAGGTTGGGATCACCGTGGTGATCGTTTCATCGATCTTTGGAACTATCATTGGAGCCATCGCGGGCTTTTATGGCGGATTTGTAGATAAATTTCTTTCAGGATACGTCTTCAATGTCTTTCTGGCATTTCCAGGATTGCTCCTCGCTATTGCCCTCGTCGCCTTTCTAGGTGCCGGACAGGGCAAGCTCATTGCGGCCTTGTGCGTTATCGGCTGGGTCGGATACGCACGCGTGATGCGAGGCCAGGTGCTGAAGGTTAGAGAATACGATTACGTCCTGGCCGCTCGGGCTTTGGGAGCGAGTAACCTCCGAATTCTATTCACGCACATACTCCCAAATGCCGTTCAACCTCTTATAGTTCAGGCTTCGTTAGGAATGGCCGGAGCTGTTCTTTCGGAGGCTTCGCTGTCATTCCTCGGCCTCGGAATACCGCCGCCGGCTCCGAGTTGGGGAACAATGATCGAAGAAGCCCGGCAGTTTTTCAGCAGTTCGCCGCACGTTCTCCTATTTCCCGGTATTGCGATCGCAATGACCGTCCTTGCCTTCAACTTTATCGGCGACGGGCTTCGTGAATACCTTGATCCTAAACAACGCACGAGATAATGAACGACGAGAGCTACCGCATATTTCCACTAGGTGACGCGGCGTTGACCGTCGATTTTGGAAATGCGATATCTGTAGCATTAAACGATAGGGCGATCGCCCTCGCAGAACACCTAACGACCCATCCATTCCCTGGTTTTATAGAATGCGTTCCGGCTTATAGTTCGGTAAGTATCTTCTATGACGTCGCGATCGCAAGCAAGGGACTGCCGAAAGAGGCGACCGTGTTTGGCTCAGTATCTAACCTGGTAAAGAAGGCACTGATCAGTGCCGGTAACACCTCAACTACAAGCTCACGCCATCTTGAAATACCAATGCGATTCGATCGCGAATCGGCGATGGATCTAGAGTTTGTCGCAGCTGAAAAGAACATGTCGGCTAGCGACGTCATCGACATTTTCACAGCCAGCGAATACCGCGTTTTCATGCTTGGTTTTCTTCCTGGATTCTCTTACATGGGCGAGCTTGATGAACGGCTCTCGATACAACGCAAAGACATACCGCGAACGCGAGTTCCGGCGGGGAGTATCGCCATTGCTGGTCGCCAGGCGGGTATATATTCACTCGCTTCGCCCGGTGGTTGGCAGATAATCGGACGAACTGATCTGGATCTATTTGATCCGGAAAAAGATGAACCGTGCAGGCTGCGAGCCGGTGATCTGGTACGGTTTATCGCAGTTAAGTAAAATGGGTTTGATCGTTAAAAAACCGGGAATATTATCTACGGTCCAGGATCTGGGACGTTATGGATATCGCCGTTTTGGCATCAATCCGACCGGCGTCATGGATCAGGCAGCGACCAGACTGCTAAATATACTTGTTGGAAATGCAGACAACGATCCCGTTTTGGAAATGCACTTCCCTGCACCCGAAATAGTTTTTGACAGCGATTGTGTCCTGGCTCTTGGCGGGGCAGACTTTTCGGCGTCGATCGATGGAATACCAGTCGAGAATTGGCGATCCTATTTCGCTCATGCAGGCTCCACTCTACGATTTGATAAGAAGATGCTGGGTAACCGTTGCTACCTGGCGGTCAATGGCGGATTAAAAGTCGATGAGTGGCTTGGCAGTGCGAGTACAAATCTGACTGCGGCTCGCGGCGGAATTGAAGGGCGAAGGCTCGAACAAGGTGATGTAATTGGAACGGCACCACTGCCATCCTCCAATATTTTTGCCGGACGGCGAGTCTCTCATTCACTGATTCCCCTCTATCGGCCTTTCCCGACGGTGCGAATAGTTCCCGGGGCGGAATTTGACATGCTCGATTCTCCGGACCTCGACCTGCTGGAAAATCAAGATTTCCTCGTTTCCAACAACTCAAACCGAATGGGTTTTCGCCTTGCGGGACCAGCCATTACCCCGATTCGGCGACAGGAGATGATCTCATCGGCGGTGAATTTCGGCACGATTCAGCTTCTGCCGGACGGCCAATTGATCGTCCTGATGGCGGGCCATCAGACGACCGGCGGTTACCCTCGGATCGCCCATGTGATCTCGCGTGATCTGCCGCTGATAGCTCAACTTGGGGCGGGTGACAAGGTTGCCTTTTTCCTGGTTGACAGGTCGCACGCTGAAAAGCTTTTACTTGAGTTCGAGCATGAGCTGAACCTGCTGAGAATCTCGGCTGGATACAGGACTAGGCCAGCTCGCTAGACCTTGCACGGATGCCCTATTTGACTCGATAATCACACGATGTTTTACGTAGACCTAAACTGTGACCTTGGCGAAGGTTTTGAGAACGATGCCGCGTTGATGAGGTATATTTCGTCGGCCAACATCGCCTGCGGAGCTCACGCCGGAGATATGGATACGATGAAGAGGACGGTTGATCTCGCGGTCGAACACGGAGTCGCGATCGGAGCTCATCCGGGATACCCTGATCGTGATAACTTTGGCCGCACGGCAAAGAATTTGCCTTTGTCCGACGTTTCTTCGATAGTTACTGAACAGATAATTTCGCTTGCGAACATCGCTGAGGCTGCAGGAGCGAAACTGTCGCATGTCAAACCTCACGGAGCTCTGTATAATCAGGCAGCTCGAGATATTGACTTGGCGACCGCGATCGCCAAAGCCGTCCTAGCTGTCGACGATAGTTTAATACTCTATGGTCTTTCGGGGAGCCTCTCGATAGATGCTGCGACGCAATGCGGCCTGGCATCGGCATCGGAGGTATTCGCTGATCGTACATATCTTAACGATGGATCACTAACACCACGTAGCGAACCCAATGCGCTTATTTACGACCGTGAGATCACGATCAATCAGGCGTTGGACATGATTAAATACTGTCGGGTTAAAACAATCGAATCGATAATGATCCATATTCAAGTCGATACCATCTGTTTGCATGGCGATGGGGAACACGCTGTCGATTTCGCTTCGTACCTGCGTCAGCGATTTGACGAAAGCGGAATTGGAGTCAGATCGATAAATGGTTGACCAATCAAAACCAAGATCATATTCATCTGCGATCCTCGGAGCTGCGTTTCTGATGGCGACTTCTGCCGTTGGTCCTGGGTTTCTCACGCAAACCACTGTCTTTACAAAACAACTGCTCGCTAGTTTCGGGTTTGTCATACTCCTTTCGGTGATCCTTGATATTTTTGCCCAGCTAAACATCTGGCGTGTGTTAACAGTTGCTGGAAAACGCGGGCAGGACGTTGCTAACGAGACCATACGCGGAAGCGGTTACCTATTAGCTCTACTCATTTCTTTTGGCGGACTGATATTCAACATCGGTAATATAGCCGGAACGGGTCTCGGAATGAATGCGGCCATTGATGTCCCGGTTGAGGTTGGAGCGATATTTAGTGCAGCGGTCGCGATAGCCTTATTCCTCCTAAAAGAGGCGGGTCGGGCGATGGACCTTTTTGTTAAGGTTCTTGGCGTTATCCTGCTTTTTCTTATAGGGTATGTCGTTTTCGCGGCACAACCACCGATCGTCGAGGCTGCGGTCAGGACTGTGTGGCCAACGCAGATCGATCCCCGAGCGGTCGTTACCCTCGTGGGCGGAACAGTCGGCGGCTACATAACCTTTGCCGGGGCCCATCGATTGATAGATGCTGGCGTTACCGGACAGGCTAATTTGAAGGAAGTCAGTCGTGGAGCGTACTCTGGAATTCTTCTAACCGCAGTAATTCGATTCTTCCTTTTTTTGGCGGCCTTTGGTGTGATCACTCTTGGACTTTCTATCGACGACAAGAATCCCGCAGGGTCTGTATTTCAAAACGCCGCAGGAACGATTGGGCTTCGGCTTTTTGGCCTGGTTATGTGGGCGGCCGCCATTACATCAGTCGTTGGAGCCGCCTACACTTCGGTTTCGTTTCTCAAAACCTTCCATTCATCGCTGGAAAAGAAAAGTAACTATTTAGTGATCGCATTCATACTCGTTTCCACAGCTGTCTTTTTACTTGTCGGTAACCCTGTCAGGCTTTTAGTTTTTGCGGGAACGGTCAACGGCTTTATCCTCCCCGTCGGTCTATCGTTGATCCTGATCGCATCACGCAACAAAAACCTGCTTGGAGCTTACAAACACCCGATCTGGTTGCAGATCAGCGGCTGGATCGTGGTTGCCGTCATGGCCGGATTTAGTATTCTTACCATAATCACGATGGTTTCATAATTAATTCAAACCAATTCGTGTTTTTCTTGCATCAAATAAATACACTCCGACGTCTTAGTTCTATTGATAGGTCGTGCGCTTCTTATGTATAAAGTCTTGAGCATTTTCGTCGTTTTGCTGGCTGGTTTTTCTGTTTCTTTTGCCCAATCGGGCCGGCGTGTGACGCCAACACCAACTACGGAATCAGCGGCGGTCAAAAAAGACGATCCAGCGGAATACTCCGAATCAAAGCCAAGAAGCAGCAGAACGTCCCGGCCGGTCGAACGGTTTCCTGGAATTGGATTAGGAAGCAATAAGAAATCTGCCCCAGCCCCGGCGGCGGTCCCTATTGCAGCAGACACACAAGATGATGGCGAAACGCTTCGTGTGGAGACGAACCTTGTAACCATTCCAGTTTCAGTTTTTGACCGAAACGGACTCTATATCCCCGGATTGCGACGCACGGATTTTAAGATTTTTGAAGACGGACTGGAACAGGAGATCGCCTATTTTGGTACTTCCGACAAACCATTCACCGTCGTTTTAGTTATCGATGTGAGCCCGTCGACCGCCTTCAGGATCGAAGACATCCGCAATGCCGCAAAAGCATTTGTCGATCAGCTGCAAGCTCAGGACAGCGTTGCCGTCATCGATTTCGACCATAATGTCAGAGTTACCACCGAGGCTACACGCGACCGAATGCGTATCTTCAAGGCGATTGATAAGGCTGATTTTGGAAACGGCACCTCGCTTTATAACGCCGTAGATGAAGCTCTGAGAAAGCAGTTAGCTAAGATCGAAGGCAGAAAGGCGGTTGTTCTATTTACGGATGGCGTTGATACAACATCCAGAAAGAATAGCTATGACAGCACTCTGAATTATGCAGAGGAAGCGGATACGTTGATCTTTCCGATTTACTACAATACGTACCTGGACAATAAGCGGGCAAATGGCGGCCTCGGGAGAGGCGGCATTTTTGGGGGCGGAGCAGCTATCTATGGGGCTGGAATCACGGCGGAAGAGTACGCCGTAGGCAGGCGATATTTGGATGAATTATCAGATGCCACAGGCGGTCGTGTTTTCCGTCCTGAATCCACGCCCGGTGGATTGACTGCGGCCTTTGAAGGAATCGCGGAAGAATTGCGGCGGCAGTATAACATTGGCTTCGTACCGTCCGAAGAAAGTAAGGCCGGTCAACGCAAGAACATAAGAGTTCGCGTAAACCGGCCAAATCTTGTCATTCGGGCTCGCGACAGCTACGTCGTCGGAGCAAGTACAGCTCCGCCAAAGGTAGTGTCAAATCTTTTGTGTAAATGATCGGTTTTGGTTTTTCTCTTCTTTCTCTTTCATGTCATTTTGTTAGTAGTAGGGGCTGTGGGAACGGTGGGAAAATGTTCCTCATTTTTCCACGGTTTCCACAGCCCGGGT
>JBGSQW010000158.1:0-29510 GCA_041737885.1 Pyrinomonadaceae bacterium
GAACCCGGGCTGTGGAAACCGTGGAAAAATGAGGAACATTTTCCCACCGTTCCCACAGCCCCTACTACTAACAAAATGACATGAAAGAGAAAGAAGAGAAAAACCAAAACCGATCATTTACACAAAAGATTTGACACTACCACTTACCTTATCCCAACAGACGATATTTCGCATGTGCAGGCTTCCGGCTATTTATCCATTCAGAATTGAAGAGCCTATCCCTGTTCGCGGTCGTCGCTTTCATCAAGACGCTTTACTGCTTCAAGCAGAAGTTTGTCGTCAGTTTGCGCATAGACCGTCGTTATACTCATGTCGGAATGAGCAAAAAGGTTCTGAACAATTAGCGGGTTTGTGTTTCGTCGGATTAGTTCACTCGCGAAGTAGCTGCGAAGATCATGAAAGTGATAGTTCTCTTCTCTCGTTCCGCCTTTCTTGTTGATGCTGGCATTTCGAAGTGCGGTGCACCATCTCTTTCGAAAATCCTTTACCGGGAATGGCAACTGTTTGTCCTCGATCATTGCTTTAAGAACCTTCGTTGCAGTGGCGTTAGCGGAACCAAACGAGGCGGCATTCCCTTTGAACCGATCACTAGAACCTGCTCGTTCTCAAAGTCGATAAAATCCTCAGTGATGGCCATTAACTGGCCTCGGCGTAACGGAAGATTGACCGCCAACACTATTAGCCGATAGAGCAGGGTGTCCTTCTCTAATTCCCTCCACGGATCTTGCTTTTGTTTTTCATTAAGCAATCGCCTCCGAGGCGGTGGCTCTGGTAAGGCTTTCACATACTGCATCGGGTTACGTTCTAGAGTTCCCTCTTCACATGCGAGGCTGAATATCTTCGACAGCGCGGACATAATGCGATTGATCGATGCTGGTGAAAGTGCACTCTCTTTCTTTCGCTTGTTTTGTCGTGTCTGAAGTTTTGTCCGGCAATTCCGGCAGTCCTGCGGACTGATACTGGATATAGCTGTTTCTTAAAGTATCCGAGTAGAAGTCTTATGTAGAGTTCTTTCGCTCCCTTGTTAACGTTGTTCTGCTGCACGTATGGTCGATATTTCTCGTCGATGAATGAGGCCAGAGTGGTGGTGGTATCCGTAACGTTATAGCTATGATCGAATGAAGCTTTAATGATCTGACGCTCGGCTAATTCGGCTTCCTGTTTGGTTTTCGCCTCGGGCACACTCTGATGAATGACCTTCCCTTTCAGCCGCTTATAGATCCACCATCGAGCTTTCGAGTAATCAGGATGGGAAGATGAGACTCGCTTACCATTGTATCGTTTGTAAACAGACATATGCTTATTGAACAGAGTTGGGTTGGATTAGAAGTCGGGGACGTCAGAAGCCGACGTGCCTCGCACACGACCTTTCGTAAGTTCTATCCGCTTACTGTTAGCCGCTTATTTGCTGGGAATCTGGGCGAAAAGGTGAAATTTGGAACGCTGATGCGACAGTTGGTTTTTCCTCGCACCATGCTTGGTGCGTCTCTTCACACAAATAGCTCTAACTTGAGGTGCAGAAAGTTGTTTACAAAATGGAGGAGCTTTTTTTGACGGGTGGTGAGTCGTAAATGTGGCAATCAAGAGGTTTAGCAGCCCGCCCTCTCGTGGCCATTTGGAAATCATGAAAAATGGGACTTTCGAATTTCTTCGAAAGCCCCATGTTTACTGGTCGGGACGGCGAGATTTGAACTCACGACCTCTCGCACCCCAACCAACCTGAGGGCGAATCGCAAGTTCTCAAAAACGCTTAGACCCAATCAAAATCTGGTGATTGCGTCTCGCTCACAATGTATGAGTAGATACGCGTCGGCAAAAGTGCAACCATCTTGCAACCAACTTACCAAGATTACACCAATAAGAAGGTCGATAAATAAGACTGGAGAGAACAACAAAATAACACATTCTGATCGAAAATAAACACTAATTCTCCTGTTTAGTGTTTTGCGACACTTTCGGGAGACAAATGTCACTTTGCACCAGCTTCTATAAATGTTTTATAGATATCATTTATCGTGCGAGGTCAATGAGTTTCTCAGGAAAGCGAACCGTAACAGATCGTCGCGCCGACTATTGTGATGACGAACGCCGATGCAACCGGCAGAAGTTTGAATACCGAACTGTTCGCAAACGACGAACCTGCGAAGAGTGTTCGGACATAAAGAAATAACAAACCGACCACGGTTAGCGTTGCGGCAAGACCAAAACTAAAGGCTATGGTCAGAATCAACCCATAACCGACGCGACCTATTGCGATCGCGGACAGCATTAGGACAAGTGCCGACGGGCAAGGAAGAAGTCCACCTGAAATGCCTAGCGCAAGCAGATTTCGCCAAGTGATCGCTTCCGGCACTGCGTGCGTGTGGGTTGAGCCGCCATGGGTATGCGTTACGCCGTTGTGTTCATGAGTATGCCCGTCTTGAGCGTCATGGTCGTCATCGTGATGATGATCGTGTTCGTGATCGTGATCGTGATCGTGAGAATGACCGGTTGATCTATTCCAGCCAAGCAGATTGAAGAGTCGTTCCTTGAACATCGACGCACCGATGAAGAAAACCAGTAGGCCGGACAGGAATCCAAGAAAGGGCAACATTTGCTCGGGCAAAAAGTAGTTCGACGCAAAAAGCGTAACGAGACCAAGCGCAAAAACACCCAGCGTGTGCGTGACGGTAACGGTCAAGCCCAAGAATAGGGCATGCTTTGGCGTTCCTCGCGAACCAACAAGATACGCACCTACGACCGTCTTTCCATGCCCTGGAGACATAGCATGAACTGCCCCTAAGCCAAATGCGATCAGTAGTCCGATCAACGCGACGGACGCGGTGATCTCAGGCACCGCGATCAATTTGGCGAGCTGGTCGGTGGCGATCGGTGCTGCGGCCTTTCCGTCTCGGGAACGCAATGGAGTACTTGATGCAGGTACCTCACCGGTCGTGGCGGCGAACGACGCAGACGTTTCGGCCAATGGCGAGGAGAGCAGGTTTTCGGGATATGATCGAAGTTCGTCCGAAAGAGTGTTTGAATAAACGCTACTGTCAAACAGCTTAACGCTGCCTTCCCCATTTGCAACCATCTCACGCCAGCCGATCCTGTCCGCATAATTTTCGTTGCGAAAGGTCAATTGCCAAACAGACGAGCCAGACGCCGCTCCAGCCACGAGTTCCCATTCCATTCGCAGCGTAGGCAGCCCTGCTTCGCCGGGAATGAGACTGATTCGCTGTCGCTTCACTTCTAGCTGTTGTGGTTGGTCGTCTGACGAAAGAAACAATCTACCTACAAAGCTTGCAGTGAGTTCTTCTT
Source organism: Pyrinomonadaceae bacterium (assembly GCA_041737885.1). Classification (GTDB taxonomy): domain Bacteria; phylum Acidobacteriota; class Blastocatellia; order Pyrinomonadales; family Pyrinomonadaceae; genus OLB17. The sequence goes on from JBGSQW010000158.1 coordinate 3,301, forward strand.
GATAGCGGGCAAGTTCCGATTCCGACATTTTGCCGTCGCGGTCGGTGTCGATCTTTGACGATTCCTGAAAAGTCGGTATCTCGGCAAGATCGACGACCTGATGTATTTTGACCTCATCCTGCCCGACATCGATCCGAGAGAACTGATTAACGCTAAAGTTGCCAAGAGGATGAGCAATTGAGGGGACCGACAGAGCAAATAGTGCGGTCAGCACAAAGAGGATCCGTTTCACTTTCCGCCCTCCAGTTCCGTCAATGCAATTTTCGCCTTTTGGCTCTGGATCAGATCAAAGGCAGGATTCAGTTTCAGCGCCGCCTTCAATAATTTTCTTGCCTCGGCCTTGTTGCCCAAACCTTTTTCGATCATTCCGGCGTGATATACAACTTTTGCGTCATGGCCTTTTAACCGCATCGCACTCGCTATAGTTTGTTTCGCCTCAACTAAGCGGCCGTTCTTGTACAAGGTCCACGCGTAAAGGTCAGTCGTCTGTGTATCTTTGGAATTGGCAAAATGCTTTTCCGCTATCGCAAGAGCCTCGCCAAGACGTTCGTCGCGGTCGGCCCAGAGCAACGCAAGCCGCCTCTGATCGGAGTTCGGCCCCAACTTCTGTTCAATAAACTCAACGAGGTCATATTGGGATTTAGCTAATTCCGCATTGCCCTGCAAGGTGTAAACGTCGCCGAGTCTAGCGGCTGTCTCTGGCGACGGAATGCGTGCAACTAAACCACTCAAAATTTCAACCGCACCGGAAAGATCGCCGGTGGCCGCTCGGATACTACCCTTCCCTGCAAGAGCCATATGATACTGCGGCATCACAGATAGGGCTTCGTCAAATGAACGTTCGGCGGCGGCGAGATCGCCGTTCTTAGCATATTCTTCGCCCAACCGAGTGAGGCACCACGCCTGAGCCTCAACGTCAGCCGGATCCGTTGTTCGAACCGCCAGTTTGTACATTTCGACCGATCCTTTATGATCGCCGTGTATCGAACGCAATTGAGCAACACGCGAATATGACAAGCTGTTCGGCCGCAGATCGACCATCTGTTGCGCGGCTGCGACCGCTTCGGCATAATTGCCAAGTTCGATATGTGCGTCTGTGATAACGCCCTTTACGAATGCATCATTCGGAAACTCGCGATCAAGTTCCGTTCCACGGTCGAGAGCCTCCTTGAAGCGGTGGAATGTTAACAGCAATGAAGCATTTAGTTTCCGTGCGGTCACATTAGCAGGATCCGTTTCCAGTGCTTTGGCAACCGCGGCTTCTGCTTTTGAATATAAACTAAAATCTCCACTCGTTCGGGCTCGCTTGATATAGATCACAGCTAGATTGCTGTACGCAGTGGTCGAATCGGGAGCTTTTTCGATAAGTTCAAGAGCCGACTGCAGTTCCGGGTCGCTTTCGCTAACGATCGGAACAACATTGCCAGTCACGGACACGCCGCTCGAAGCAGCAGTTGAACATGATGCCCCTAAGACAGAAATGGTGGCCGCGACGACGATAAGAATAAAGGTTCCTCGTTTCATAAAAAATGCCTACTCAGTTTCGGCTCTCCTCGATATATCCCCGAATAGTAGTTGTTGCATCGTAACGCCGCCCACGACAGAGCTCAATCCGGATCGGCGTTGCAAGTTTAGATCGCTACCTGAACGGAGGTCCGAAATACACAATGCTTGCCGCAATTTGTATAGACTGAGTTTCGACAACGGACCACTGTTAGATTCAAGTTGTTAAGTTTAGGAATTCTACCGGACTCTTGGATAGGTCTCGCGGCATGATATCTTACAGAGCGGGTTTTCAATATGGCTGAACTAATAAGATTCGGTGTCAGTGCCGAGGAAGAATTGATGCAGAGTTTTGACATGCTGATCGAGCGTCAGGGTTACGGCAACCGGTCAGAAGCTCTGAGAGATCTGATGCGTGATGCCCTTGTCAAAGCCAAGCTCGACAGTGCGCCGGAGAACGATGAAGTGGTCGGAAGCCTGACTCTCGTTTATGACCATCACGCTCGCGATCTCAGCGAAAAGATGAACGAACTGCAGCACAGGTACTATGAGCTGATCGTCTCGGTGCTGCACGTCCACATTAGTCACGACGACTGCCTCGAGGTGATCGTCTTACGTGGCGAGGTCGGAAATGTCCGTTCCGTCGCCGAGGGATTGCTAAGTCTCAAAGGCGTAAAGCACGGCAATCTTTTCGTAACGCTACCATCGGCAAGAATTGTGGCGGGCAACGAAACCCACCGGCACTAAAGGCATCCATTTTTCCCGCTCTCGATCAATTAATCTCCAAAATTGAATCTGTTACACTCAGTGGCACGAAACTGCAATTGATAACACAGAATTAGTTGAAGGTGATTTTCAAGGGGGAAAACATGGTGAAAAGTATATTTGCGGTCGTCGGCATGGCGATCTTTTTTGCTGCCTTTAGTGGGCAGGTCTTGTCGCAATCGGCGACAGCCACATTGAGCGGAACGGTTTTTGATCCGCAGGGTGCGGTCGTTTCCGGAGCAAGCGTCAAGATCGCCGACGAGTCGAAAGCATTCGAACGCACGACAACAACAAATGGCGACGGCTATTTCAGCTTTTCGCAGCTCGCTCCAAGCGGTTACATACTTCAAGTCGAGCAAAACGGATTTTCGCCAGTTCGGTCGGAGTTAACCCTCAACGTAAACGATCAGAGCAATTTGCGAATCCTCCTTAAAGTCGCAAACGCGACTGCTACGGTCGAAGTCATTGGTGCCGCAAAGCTGATCGATGCATCGCCTGCGGTAAAAACCGTTGTCGAACGCGAGTTTATTGCCAATCAGCCGCTCAATGGCAGAAGTTTCCAAACTCTGGTCGAACTCTCGCCGGGCGTCGTCTTGACCCAATCAACACTTCCAACAGCCGGACAGTTTTCGGTAAACGGACAGCGTGCCGGTTCTAACTATTTTACGGTCGATGGCGTTTCGGCCAATTTTGGCTCGACCGCTTCGGTCACGTTGTATGAGTCGGCAGGAGGCGGCGTTCCGTCATATTCCGCATTAGGAACCACGAGCAGTCTCGCCTCGGTTGATGCGGTTCAGGAATTTTCGATCCAGACCTCAACGTACGCTCCTGAATTTGGCCGTCAACCCGGTGCACAAGTTTCGCTCGTAACTAGAAGCGGCTCAAATCAGTATCGCGGCTCGCTTTTCAATTACCTTCGCAACGATGTCTTCGACGCGAATAACTTTTTTGACAACGCCGCGGGACTCGAGAGGCCGCCGCTGAGGCAGAACGATTTTGGCGGAACATTTAGCGGCCCGCTTCCCTTTCTGAACTTCGGCGAAGGTGTTCCGGCTTTTTCTTCCGGCAAAGACCGAACCTTTTTCTTCCTGAGTTACGAAGGCCTTCGACTTCGTCAACCGGGACGGGTTGAGCCCAATTTTCTCGTGCCGTCGATCCGTGCACGCCAGAATGCAATAGGAGCGATTCGCGACATACTTAACGCTTTTCCGCTGCCAACCGGCCCGGAAACTACAAACACCGCAGGTCAGCCAACCGGCGAAGCTCCGTACGTCGCCAATTTCACAAACCCATCTCGGCTCGATGCCTTCAGCGGCCGCATAGACCACACGTTCAGCGATCGTGTTTCCGTTTTCGGGCGTTACAACTACGCTCCGTCTCGCGATCAGCAGCGAGCCCGATTCTGCGCCGCGAGTTGTGTGGCCGATCTAACATTCCGAACTGACACGTTTACCGTCGGCTCGACGCAGCTGTTTACACCAAATTTGACTAACGATTTTCGGGTGAATTTTTCCGAGTCTAGGGTTAATCAGACATATTTCATTGACGATTTCGGGGGAGCGATCGTCCCGCCTGCTTCCGCTCTTTATCCGTCATTCACCACCCGAACTAACGGTTACGCGATCATCGAAGTTAACGCCACCGGCTCAAATACGCTCAGCGACGGATTCTTTAATGAGAATCGCCAGCGGCAATTTAACATCGTAAATTCGACCTCATACACGATTGGCGGACATTCCATTAAGTTCGGCGTCGATTACAGACGACTTGCTCCGATCTCTGATGGCGGCACGTACAAACGATTGTTTCTAGCCGACAGCATTGCCAATCTCGTCAACAACGGCATCGGTTTCGGCGACATCATCGCTCCTGACGTGGTACTTGAGCCGCTCTATCACAACTTTTCACTTTTCGCACAGGACACATGGCAGGCGAGCCGTCGTCTAACGCTGACGTACGGCCTGCGTTACGAGATAAACCCGGCTCCGTCGGAGGCAAACGGTAATCTTCCTTTGACGGTCGCGGGCTACGACGAGAATCTCAACAATTTCGTGAATCCGAGCATCGCTCCCCGAGGCACTAAATTTTACGAAACGACTTACAACAACTTCGCTCCGCGAGTCGGTGCGGCTTACCAGATCTTTGAAGGCACTGTCGTTCGCGGCGGTTTCGGTGTGTTTTACGATTTGGGTTACGGTTTCTCTGGGACGGCATTCAGTACCGGTCTCTTCCCGTTCTCTCGCAGGCAGTCGTTCGACACGACCTTTACGTCGCCGACTTTCGCAGTTCAGCCACAGCCGAACAACCCGAACGGGCCGTTCACCCGGCTTTTCGGCTACGAGCCGAACTTCAAGTTGCCATACACGCTTCAGTATAACGCCGCAATCGAGCAGGCGTTCGGCGCGAACAATACGGTCTCGCTCTCCTACGTCGGTGCCCGCGGCAAAAGGCTCGGCCGAGTCGAAACCATACGCAATACCGCACCGAATCCATTTCGGCGAATTGATTTTGTAACCGACGACGCATCGTCGGACTACAACTCGCTCCAGGCTCAATACCAGAGGCGACTAACGAACGGTTTTCAGGCGATCGTGTCCTACACGTTTGCCAAATCCTTGGACACTGTTTCAGAAGAATCACAGAACAACCTCCAATCGCCGACCGGCCGTTTCGATCCCAACCTTGACCGAGGACCATCGACGTTTGATGTCCGGCACGCATTTAACGCCGCTCTTTCGTACGAAATACCGTCACCGTTTAAGAATGGCATTGGACGATCGATCTTCGGCGGTTTCGGACTTGATACGATCATCCGGGCTCGCAGTGCGACGCCCGTGAACATCGTTTCCGGCGTGAACCGTTTCGGCTTGGGAGTGACGACGATCCTTCGGCCCGATCTGGTCGCGGGCCAGCCGCTTTACATTGACGACGCGACGGCTCCGGGTGGTCGACGGTTTAACCGTGCAGCATTCGTAGTTCCGGCAGCGAGCGAAAACCGCCAAGGAAATCTGGGCAGAAACGTACTCCGCGGATTCAATGCTTATCAACTAGACATGTCTCTGCGTCGAACGATTGCCCTAGGCGAACGTGTGAATCTGCTTGTGAGAGTTGATGGTTTTAACATTCTCAATCGCTCGAACTTCGCGAATCCGTCGGGCGTTCTGAGCAACGTAAACTTCGGACGCTCGACGCAACTGCTCGGCACCAATCTCGGCGGTCTGAGTTCGCTTTATCAGATCGGCGGGCCGCGATCGTTTCAGTTGTCGGCGAAACTAAACTTTTAACGGAAGGAATTTCGCTGACGTAGTTTGGGCGGTTAGGATAAAGGCAAAGTGAATCTGAAATTGTACCAGTCATTTTTGACCCTTCTTGGTCTGACGATCTTATCAGGTTGTGGGGCGAGCAATGCGACTCACAACCAAGAGACTAAGAATACGTTACGGATCGCGACGTCATTCAGGATACAAGCTCTCGCTCCGCAGGAGTCGGCGAGTTACTTTTTGGTCGAGTATGCCGTGGCGGAAACTCCACTGTTTGTCGACGACGCGGCTACAATTCAGCCCAATTTGCTGGCCTCTTACGAGCGAATTGACGACAGGAGCTGGAAACTCGTGATTCGCGATGGTGTGTCGTTCCAAAACGGAAAGCCAGTTACCGCAGAGGCATTCGCCGCGGCAATGAATTTTCAGATCAAAAATTCGCCGGCGACGCAAAATCTTTTGCCGAATGCCTCTGTCAGAACGTCCGGAAAGCAGGAACTTGTTCTAACAACGGAAACTCCTGATCCAAACGTCCCGGCGGCTTTAGCGGACGAGTCAGGGTTCCCTATTTTCGATGTCGAGTGCATTGAAAGAGCTAACCTCGACACCACCAAGATCATTGAGGGCGGATGTTATACAGGTCCTTACAAAATTGCCAGCCTTGACGATCGCGAGATCGTTTTGCGGCGATCGGACAATTACTGGCGTGTCGTTCCTCCGCTCGACCAGATCGTCATAAAATTCGTACCGGACGCTCAGGTACGAATTCTGGCCGTGCAGTCGGGTGAAGCCGACATCGCTCTCTATCCTCCGGCAGAAACCGGAAGAATGCTGGCCGGTCAATCCAACGCATTTTTCGTGGTCGGCCAAGAATCCAGAAGCGGTCCGCGACTGCTCTTCAACCTTCGCCGCCCGCCTTTTGACGACGTTGCCATTCGCCAGGCAATCAGTTTGGGAATTAGATACCAGTCGCTCGCGGCCGATACGTTCGACGGGATCTTTCAGGAGGCTGACGGATTTTACCCGCAGACTTTTTCCTTTGCCGTGCAAAACCAGAAAACGGATGTTGCCGAGGCGAAGAAGATACTCGACGAAGCCGGCTGGAAGCCGAACGAAAGCGGACTTCGCTCGAAAAATGGAGCAACACTATCTGCGGTGTTACTGACATATCCGCAACAGCCGGATTGGGTTATTCTGGCGACTGCGATTCAAGCGCAGCTTCGCGAGATAGGTTTTGATGTTACCATTCGACAGGTTGACGACATCAAGGCCGCGATGGGTGGAAATGACTGGGATTTTGGCATCATCTCGCCCGGCGTCACCACACACGGCGGTGCTCCCGAACCGCCGCTTAGAGAGTTTTTATCGAGCACGGGTGAAAGAAATTTTGGTGGGGTGAAGGACCCGGAACTGGACAGGCTGATCGAAACACTAGGTCAAACGTTTGATACAAAACTTAGAAACGATCTCTTGCGGAGGATTCAGGAGATCGTAGTCGTCGAAAAGGTTTACGAGGTGCGGCCCGTTTATTCGCGGGCGCGAGTGGTTGTGGGTAAAAGGTTCAAAGACTACAAGCCCTCGCCTTACTTACGCCACGTAACTTTCGACACAAAACCCGCTGATGAGTAACCGCGTTAGCATCCCATTTTCCGACTCCCGAATTTTTTTGCGGCTAATAGCGTCGCGAATCGGACAGGCATTGCTTACCGTTTTCGGCGTAAGCATTCTCGTGTGGGCTCTGCTGCCGCTTGCCGGAGGCGATACGGCGGAGAGAGTGCTTCAAGCTCGCGGTGTCGAGAATCCAAGCTCGGTTGAAATCCAAGCCGTCCGCGATGAGTTTGGGCTCGAGAAACCGCTCGTCGTTCAGTACTTTACCTGGCTCGGAAAGGCCGTTCAGGGTGACTTTTCCGTTTCGTTTCGATCCAGGCGTCCAGTAGTATTTGAGATCGCAGAGCGCCTCCCGGCAACCGTGTTGCTCGCCAGCGTTGCACTCTTGATGTCGATCGCCATGTCGATTTCAGCCGCAACGTTGAGCGTGGCTTATTATGGACGATTTCCGGATCCCGTGGTCCAGTTTTTAGCGCAAGCGAGTTCCGCGGTGCCAGCATTTATGGTCGGACTGTTGATCTTGCAGTTTCTCGTAGTCGGCTTCGGGTTTGGAAACGTTATCTCGCAGGTTTCGCTTCTGGGCTCGTTGCTTCCGGCATTTTGCCTTGCATGGGCGCTTTTTGGCGGTTGGACGCAGGTTTTGCGGTCGGATCTGCTCAGCGCCGCGCATTCCCGTTACGCTCTTGTCGCGGAGGCTCGCGGGGCAAGCCGCAGGAGGATACTGTGGCGGTACGCCTTGCCGAATGCATTGCTTCCCTTCCTAACGCTAGTCGGCATGAGCCTCGGCGGACTGCTTGGCGGAGCGGCAATTGTCGAGACGGTCTTCTCGTGGAATGGAATCGGAAGCTACGCGATTCAGGCGGTCGCGGCTCGCGACCTGCCGGTTGTTCAGGCGTTCGTACTCCTCGCGACGTTGGTCTACATCTCGTCAAACTTGGCGGTTGATGTCCTGACCCTTTGGCTCGATCCGAGATTGAGAGTGGCTCAATCGACGCCCCGGTTTATTTAGGATTTTGTTGCATAGCGAATTTTTCAGTAACAGATCAGCGGTCGCCGGAGTAATTCTCGCGGCATTTCTATTGCTGTTTATCACGATTCTGCCCCTTGCGTCCCAGCACGAACCGAACGTGCAGAATCCGGCGCGGAAACTTCGCGGACCGGATAGTGAAAATTTGCTAGGCACCGATCAATTCGGGCGCGACGTTTTGACAAGGGTTGCGGTTGGCGGACGACGCTCTCTTGGAGCGGCGGTTGCGGTCATTGGACTAACGCTCGGTCTTAGTGTTTTCGCCGGGATCGTGATCGCACTGGTTGGTGGGATTATTGACTCGGTGGTATCCCGAATTATTGAAGTAGTGCTCGCCGTGCCGTCTGTGATCCTAGCTCTCGCGATCGTCGGAGTTCTCGGCGTAGGGTATCTGAATCTACTCGTCGCGGTCGTGCTATCGTTTTTGGCCTACTACGCGAGGCTGGCCCGGGGTTATGCACTCTCGGCCTCGCAAAGGCCGGACGTAATAACCGCTCGGTTAGCCGGGATCGGTTGGATGCGGATAACGGGCACGCACATAGCTCCGGATGTTTTCAGGCAAATGCTGATCGTCGCCACACTTGATCTCGGAGGTGTTATCGTCACAATCGCCAGTCTCTCGTTTCTTGGATTAGGAGCACAGCCGCCCGACGCAGAATGGGGAGCTATGCTTGGCGAGGCCAGATTTTTCTTTACGACGGCCCCGCACCTTCTGCTGGCGCCTTCGTTCGCGATACTTTTAACGATCATTTCCGTCAATTTGATCGGCAACAGGCTTAAGCGTATTGAATAGTTCTTTTTTTTATGTCGAATATGGTCCTAGAATTTCAAGATGTCAGCATCGACTATCCGAATGGATTTCGTGCCGCGAGCGGCGTGAGCTTTTCGGTCGAGGCTGGGCAATGCTTAGCGATCGTTGGTGAATCAGGAAGCGGAAAGACCACACTCGCCCGAGCGGCTCTTGGCATCCTGCCGAAAGGCTCACGTGTCTCGGGTTCTATCCGCACCGGCGACACCGAGATCGTCGGAGCTAGCGAGAAAACGCTGCGACGAGTGCGCGGACTGATGGCTGGATTCGTGTCGCAAGAGCCATTTTCGTCGTTCAATCCGATAGCGAGAGTTTACGATCACCTAGCCGAAGCGTGGCGGGTTCACGCCCGGCGACCAGACGCCTTAACGATATACGGCTCGCTTGAAGATTTGGGTATCGAGAACGCCAGTAGGACCACCGACAAGTACCCTTTTGAATGGAGCGGTGGAATGTTGCAGCGAGCCGCTATCGCGGCAGCCGCGACCCATCGGCCCACTATAATCATTGCCGATGAGCCGACTTCCGCCTTAGACACTAGTCGGGCTGAATCTATACTTGCGGCATTGAAGGCGAGCCGGGCCGCTCTTTTACTGATTTCACACGACATCGGTTTAGTTCGGCGTTACGCGGACAAAATAGCCGTTTGCTACGAAGGGCGAATTGTCGAGATCGGTGAAGCCGCACGCATCTTTTCGCGACCGCAGCACGAGCACACAAAAAGCCTCTTGCATGACGCGTCAGCTGAAACGGAAAACGAGGACCAGATTACTTCCGATCGCGTCGTGCTCGAGGCGAAAGATCTGCGCAAAACTTACGTCCGAGCCGGAGCCGAGATGCACGCGGTCAGGCGAGCCGATCTGACGGTTCGCTCCGGAGAGATAGTCGGTATCTGCGGGCCATCAGGTAGTGGAAAGTCCACGCTCCTGCGGCTTCTGGCGACTATTGATACTCCGACGCATGGCACGGTTTTGTTTGAGAATGACCTCGTTACAAGCGGCGATTCCCGAAAACTACAGGGTAGAAAGGCACGCACCGGTTTCGTGATGCCGATCTTCCAGGATCCATTGAGCAGCCTGAACGCCAACTGGAAAGTTTGGCGTATCGTCACCGAACCTCTCGAAGCAAAACACCGATCGGAGAAGCTCACTAGATCCGAAAAGCGTGATATAGCGCAACAGATCTTGGCTAAGGTCGGTTTAGAAAGCCTAGACTTGGATACGAGACCACGCCGTCTCTCAGTTGGTCAGTCTCAAAGAATCTCTATAGCAAGAGCCCTTATCGCGAGTCCGAAACTCATCGTGGCGGACGAACCCACCTCGGCACTTGATGTATCAGTCTCGAGAAAGATATTAGGCCTTTTCGCAAAGATCGCCGCGGCAGGCACGGCAATTGTAATCGTGAGCCACGATCAAAGCATGCTAAAAAATCTTTGTCACCGCGTTCTTCGGATGGACGAGGGAGTATTACTCAACTGAAATTATGTTTATCGAACTTCAATCAACAGGCCTCTCGGAGTTGCTTTTGCTTAGTGTTTCGACGCTCATCGTACTCGGCCATAACCTGTGGCTTGTGCCTCGCAACGACGAGGATGAGATCGCGATCGCGACGGTAACGAGCGATAAGTTTCCTGAATCGGAATCAGCCGTCAAGGCGGAACGGATCGCGAGTTTTCGGTACTTTGCGGGAGACGATCCAATTGAAATTAGAGATCATCGGGTCGAAGGAAATTCATTGGTTGCATACCTGCCATCGACCAAGCAAGTAACACTCGTTGCTCTCGACCTTTCCCCTCACCCGATCGTGCTGGACGCTGACAAATTCGCCGGTTATATCCGCAGCGAGGAAGCAGAACATTTCGTCTCTCCTCGATTCGTCACTAATCAAACCGCAGATCCACAACGCGAGTCTTATGCAAAATTCGCGAAAGTCATAATCGACAACAAGGCGTTCGGCATGGCGGTCGGACAAAAACTCGAGATCGTTTTGCAATCGAATCCGTCCGAACTAGAGGTGAAAGGCAAACTGAAGGTGAAAGCCCTTTTTGACGGCAAGCCGATCGCTGATCTGCGTCTATCAGCTGGTGCCGAACATCTACACGACGGCAGTTACTCGTCGCACGCATGGACCGGCGAAGACGGCTTGGCAGAGTTAGAAATCGTCGAAAACGGCCTATGGTTCGTCCGGACGCATTTTATACGCCCGCATTCCAACGTGGCGGATTTCGACTGGGAAAGCTTTTGGGCTTCGGTGACGTTTCGAGTTTGATTTTCAGTTCGATAAATGTTCTGGTGAATTAGAGAGAGAAACATGTGTTGATGGAGGTTAGAGTATGAGTCGTTGGCTCGGACGCTGGGAAGGTTTCTGAGAAATTGCCGTTCGCGGCGGTCCTCCCGTGCGGGGGACGAAACTGTTAGCGTGGCGGATTCCGCCCCTGTGGAAGCAAATGCGGGAAGGCGTTATAGTCGCCCCCGAAGCTTCGCGTGTGCTTAAAAATCAGGGACGCTTGATGAAAGCAACTCTCAAGGTTCTCGAATCGATTGCCGATGACTTCCGTCAAGGGTTTCTCGAAACCGTCGGTATCCACAGCACATTCCTGATCGACGACGATCGATGTGCGGTCGCTCTGGAGTTGCCCGCGGCGGCGGACACGGAGCTGATCGCTCGCTCGATCGACGCTGAAAACGTCGAAGCATGGCAATCCCAAGATGGTAAAGTTTGCATCGCCATCGATCCGTGGTATTCGACAAAGGACGTCGATCAGGCCGTCCTTTCTGCGATAAAAGTGATCCATGTCCTGCTCGGAATGCATGCTATAGACTCGGAACAGCCAAGATCATTAAGACAAAAGTTGCTCAAATCAGTCGCGGAAATTATGCAGCTCCAGAATCGTAATGGAAAGTAACGGTCGCGGATCGTCGACTATTGAATCTGCTGAGACCGCCATGGGATTAAGGGCAAGTTAGACTTCTTATCCTAGCGATGAGATTTCTCCCCCATCCACTCTGGCAACTTTTCGAGCCCGGATGCGAATATAAGAATCGCTTCTGAGCTTGAGCTACGAACATTAATTCTGGCTAACTTGCGAAGAGCTTCGGGTAGAGGCTATCATCTAGTACGGAGAAGTGTAGAACAGTCGGATGTATCTCGGCATATCGCGAAAATTATTTATTCCTTTCGCATTAGTGTGGCTCACGTCCATACTGCTGTTTGCTCTTCCATTATCAGTTACTCAGACGTCGGAAGAGGGCTTAGTTTTCTGTCCTCTTCAGAAAAAATGGGTAGACGCGAATCCGCCGCAAATTGCTCCGCCATCTTCCCCGCTTAGTGAGATTTGTGCCGCATCCAAAAAGAAAACAGAGTTCTCGAAACAGCTGTTGAGCGTTTTAAACACGGCGTTTCGCCAGTCTTCGCGCGCGGATGTCACCGATCTTTACTTTGCTTACTCAAAAGAAGGTAAGACTGCATTCTCTCGATTCGGAGACCTACCGAATTCACCGGAACTTCCGGGGAACGTCCTTGTCTCAAGAGACTCGGTCAGTTCTTCAAGTCAACGGAACATTCTCCCGATAGCGATCCCCGCCGCCGTTGGATTCGATGCGTATAAAGAGACTCTTGTCGCTGCGGAGAACCCTTATTTCGAGCGCGAAGAGTTTGAGATGCCGACTTCCGTTTCCCGCTCCCTTCAACCTCGAGCTCCACCTCTTTCCTGATCTAACTTTCAAACTCAACACCTAGATAACGGATCTTCATTTTCCGTTTGTGTATGCCTGCATCTTTGTGGGCGTCTGACCATTTGCCGCTATCGGGCAGGCGGTCCAAGTATTTCAGGAGAGATCAAATGCGCATATTCGCAACCGCTATTCTTATTCTATTTGGCTCGGTCCTGGCCTCAAACGGTCAGACCAAACAAGTCACAATTAACTTTCAGGGCGTCGTTGGCGACAGAGTTTTCGATTGTCGTGACACATATGAGGGCATCGGAACGACCGGATCCAAGATGACAGTCTCGGATTTCCGGTTTTTCGTCCACAACATTAGGCTCATCGACAAGAACGGCAGAGAAACGCCTCTGTCATTGACTGACGACGGTAAGTTTCAAACAGAAAAAGTAGCCCTTCTTGATTTTGAGAACGGCCTCGGCACGTGTGCCAGCGGCACAACGGAAACTAACCTAACAATTCGCGGAACTGCCGCAAACGGTAAGTACCTAGGTCTTAAGTTCAACATCGGTGTCCCACAGGAACTTAACCATCTAGACGCGACAAAGCAGCCCTCGCCTCTCATCATCACAAGAATGATGTGGTCATGGCAGTCCGGGTATAAGTTTGTCCGCATCGATACAAAGACGGCTGGGCGGCCGAATGGTTACGTTCTTCATCTCGGCAGTGCTGGCTGTAAGACGGATGAGGCCGGAAAAACAACTTGCGCTAACGCCAACCGCCCGGAATTCAGTTTCTCAAAGTTTGATCCCGCCAAGGATGTGATCGACGTTGATCTCAAGGCTCTGTACGCCGCGGCGAATGTCGATATCAATCAGGAAAAGACGGCGGCCGGATGTATGTCGTCGCCGGATGACAGCGATTGCAAGCCTGTATTTACAAGTCTCGGCCTTGCCTTTGGCGATACAAAGTTGGCTTCGCAGTCGTTCATGCGTGTCGATAAGATGCCGAGAGCTTCGGCGGGACTGAAGAGGTAACGCGATGCGAAACGGGAGAGACATAAAACTCTTTGTGGTTATCGCTTTTGCGGCGTTAGCAGGGATTCTTTTGTATTCGAGCATGCCGAAAGCAGACGCTCAATCTAAGACGGCTGAAGCCTACGACTGGCGTCTGCCAAAAGGCTTTCCCGTGCCTCGCGTACCTCCCGACAACCCGATGACGACGGCCAAAGTCGAACTTGGTCGTCATCTCTTCTACGACAAACGTTTGTCGATAAACGAAAAAACGTCGTGTGCGACGTGTCATTTGCAGGAACGGGCGTTTACCGAGGACAAGAAACTCTCGGTCGGGACTACAGGCGAAGTCCATCCGCGAAACTCGATGAGTCTTGCAAATGTCGCCTACGCCGCTTCGCTCAATTGGGCAAATCCATCCGTTATCCATCTCGAACGCCAGCCGATGGATCCGATCTTTGGTGAAGATCCGGTAGAGATGGGTATGGCTGGAAAGGAAGACCTGCTCATCGCCCGGCTCAAAGCAGAACCGCTCTACGCGAGGCTTTTTGCCGATGCGTTTCCGGACGATGCTAGGCGAATCACGCTGACTCAGGTCAATTACTCGCTCGCGTCATTCGTGCGTTCGCTGATCTCGGGCAACTCGCCGTACGACAAGTATAAATACGGAAAGCAGCCGGATGCGATCTCGAAGGCTGCGATCCGCGGCGAGCAGCTTTTCTTTAGCGAACACCTCGAATGCATGGATTGCCATACGGGATTTAATCTCTCCGGAGCTTCGAACTACATCGGAAAAGCCGTCGAGAAAACAGAGTTCGAAAACAACGGCCTCTACAACATCGACGGCAAAGGCGGCTATCCGCCGAACAATACGGGCCTCTTCGAATTCACGAACGACCGCGAAGATATGGGCAAATTCAAGGTGCCGACGCTCCGCAATATCGAGCTCACCGCTCCGTACATGCACGACGGCAGCATCGCCACGCTCGATGACGTGATCGGACACTACAAAGCCGGCGGTCGCACCATCAAAGACGGCCCAAATGCCGGCGACGGCAGCAAGAACCCTTTCAAGAGCAGCTTCGTCAGCGGTTTTCGCCTCGCCGCCGCCGAAAAAGCCGACCTGATCGAGTTCTTACTGTCACTAACAGACAAGGAATTTATCAAGGATCCGCGTTTCAGCGATCCGTGGAAATAGCGGGCGGCATTTTTGTGCCGTTCCTCGGGACTAAGTAATCAGATGATACATAAAATAAATACAGTAATTATAGGGCTTTTGTTCGTTGCCTCGGCATTCGGACAAGGTGCAAATTCGACGATCGCGGGAAAAGTTGCCGACCAGAATGGTGCGGCAATCTCGGGAGCGGTTGTCCAGGTTAAAGGTGGGTCGGGCGTCACAAAGACTGCCACGACCGACGCAAACGGTGAGTTTTCCATCTCGAGCTTGCCAAACGAAAGTTATCGCTTGACCGTTCAAAAAGGCGGTTTTACTGCCTATTCGCAGGACGTATCGGCCGGGGCGACAAATCTGTCAATTTCGCTTTCGGTGGCCGGACCGGGAGCGACGGTAGAGGTTGCTGCTGAAACCTACACGGTTGATGACGCAACAACTGCGGCAAAGATCAGTGCTCCGCTGAGAGATATTCCGCAGTCAATACAGATCGTCAATCAGAATCTCCTCCGTGATCGTGCGACGTTCAGCTTTTCCGAAGCTGTTACGCAGAATGTCTCAGGCGTTACTCGTCATACAACCGATCTGACCGGTTCGGGCTCAGGAGATTTCCTTCGTCTTCGCGGTTTTTCGGGTAGCTACAACAATTCCTACTTACGCAACGGCTTAAAATTTCCCAACTACGGTGCGAACGAAACTGCAGATATTGAGACGATCGAGGTCCTAAAAGGCACCGCGAGCGTTATTTACGGACGTGCCGAGCCCGGCGGTGTCGTCAATCTTGTAACCAAAGTACCGACAAGCGAGAACTACTTCTCCGCCGACTTTACCGGTGGGCAGTTCAATTTCTATCGCCCGCAGATCGATGCCGGCGGCAAACTGTTCTCGGACAAATTGCTTTACCGCTTTAACGGCGCATATCAATACGATGGTAACTTCCGCGACGATGCGGATGGCAACCGAGTTTATCTTTCTCCGGTTCTGCTTTGGAAGCCGATCGAGAAACTCCAGATCTCTTTTGACGCGCAATACTTGCGCGAGGTTCGCGGTATGGACGTCGGGCAACTGCTCGTCAATGGCCGCGTTCCTGATGTTCCGGTCGAGCGCAGCTACGGCGAGCCTTTCAATCGCTCGTTTCAGCAGAATCGAAACGGCGGCATTCGGGCAAAGTATGACTTCAATGCAAATTGGTCGGTCCAAGGCTCATACAGAACGCAGTTTTTTGATTACGCATTGTTTGGCGTGTTCCCGTCGCTGTATTTCGCACCGCCGGTTGCCGCAAACGGCAGAACGGTGAATCGTGATCTGGCAGATCTCGACTTCACGGAGCGATGGCACTATTTGGATACGAACGTCACCGGACGATTCTCTTCCGGACAGGTAAAGCACACGATCGTCGGTGGCTTTGAATATGGCTACACGGACGGCGTTTATAATCATGCGTTCTTTCTGGCAGGCTTGTTTGGCCCGGATTTTCCAACGACGGATATCTTCACGCCTACGGCTCCGCTCAGCTACGATTTTGCCCAAAACTATATTCGCAATGCTCCGGGAGCGAGTTTCCCATATATCTTTGGAAACCGACTCAAAACCGTCGGCGGTTATATTCAAGACCTGATTGAGTTCACACCGAAGTTCAAAGTTCTGGTCGGTGGGAGATACGATTCTTTCAGCCAGCGTTTCTTCGAGGAACCCAATCCGATACAACGTGCGACCGATAAGCGATTCAGTCCACGTGTCGGTTTCGTTTATCAGCCGGTCGAATATCTATCGTTCTATGCGTCGTACGGAAGTTCGTTCACCCCGCAGTTCCCAAATCAACGCACCCTCGACAATCGTCTTTTCGATCCTTCGATCGGTGAGCAGTTTGAGGCTGGCGTAAAGGTGAATGGCTTTCGCGGAAAGCTGAGCGGGTCGCTCGCTCTGTATAACCTGACGTTTACGGATCTGATCGTTTCCGACCCAGCGAATCCCGGCACTTCGATCCAAACCGGCGAACAGCGAAGCCCCGGTATCGAACTTGATGTTTCCGCAAATCCTATTCGCGGACTCAATCTGACCGGCAATCTTGCGTTGACGGAGGCGAGTGTTACAAAAGACACAAATGCTCTCTTAGTTGGCAGGTTCCTGCCCAACACGGCACGTCGCAACGGCAACATCTGGGCGACCTATCGTTTTGTCGAGGCGAATAATTTCCTGAGAAATTTCGGGATCGGCGCCGGCGTCCAAGCCGTCAGCGAGCGTTTCACGAGCATCGCAAATTTCGGACGCATTCCGGGATATGGCCGTGTTGACGCAACTGCCTTTTATGATTTCAGTGCCAACGAAAAGACTCGGGTACGAATGGCAGTCAATCTGCAAAATCTGACCAATAAGCGGTACTACGAATCATCGTTCGGATTCAACGACACGATCTATCCGGGTTCGCCGTTCAAAGCGTTGTTTTCATTGAAGATCACGCGACGATAAATCATAGGGCGAGGTGTGATCGAAAGCGCCTCGCCCGCTTTTGCAGAATAGGAGATTTGGTTATGAACAGAAGAGAGTTTGGGAAATTTGGTGTCGCTGCGGCGATCGCATCGCTGATCGGCTTTGAGAAAGCAGGAGGCCAGACCACTGATAAGGACATGGACAAGCTTCATCAGGAGTACATGGGCAAGTACGCCGACCTGATGGGCGGCGACAAAGTGACGATCGGCCTGATCGCCTATCCGGGAATGTTCCTGCAGGATCTGGTCGGGCCGCTGACGGTGTTTGAAGCCTTAATGAACCGCGACATTCACATAATCTGGAAAGAGAAAGTACCGGTCTCGACCGGCAGCTTGATCAAAATCACGCCAACAACGACCTTTGCGGAAACGCCTAAGAACCTCGACGTGCTCTTTCTTCCCGGCGGCGTTCCGGGCACGACCGATCTGATGAAGGACAAGGAAACGCTCGACTTTATCAACGAAAAGGCGAAGACCGCCAAGTACATCACGAGCGTATGCACCGGATCGCTTATCCTCGGTGCGGCAGGTCTGTTGAAAGGCTACAAGGCAACTTCGCACTGGGCGACGCTCGATGTGCTAAAGGAATTCGGAGCGATACCGACCGAAGCCCGAATTGTCGAAGACCGCAAGATCATCACCGGCGGCGGCGTAACTGCCGGGATCGATTTCGGGCTTTCGATCGCTGCAAAGCTCCGCAACCGTACCTACGCCGAAGCGATCCAACTCTATCTCGAATATAATCCGCAACCGCCATTCAACGCAGGTTCGCCAAAAACGGCAAGCAAAGAAGTAAACACGTTCATCGGCGGAATGCTGGTGCCAATGGCAGATCAAGCAAGACAGATCGCAAAAGAAATTGCGAGAGCAAAATAACGACGCAAAGGTATGACAACAACCTCGGAAAGCAACATCGTATCCGACAATAAAGGGTTCTATAGAGCCGTGTGGCGATGGCATTTCTACGCGGGGCTTTTTGCGATCCCTTTTATGGTGATGCTCTCGATTACGGGCATCATCTACCTGTTCAAGCCGCAGCTCGACGCGGTGATGTACCGCGACCGGATTTTCGTCGGGGCCAAAACTGAAAAGGCGAGTGCTAACGATCAGCTGCAGTCCGTGAAGTCAGCTTATCCTGATGCGGTCGTCAAAGCTTACTCGCCTTCCTCTGCCCCGGACCGGAGTTCAAAGTTTGACGTTTTGACAACGGACAGGCGAAGCCTCTTCGTCTTCGTGAATCCATACGATTCCCGGGTTATTGGAAGTTATGATGCCGATAACAATCTACAAAATTACGCCGTGCTTTTGCATGGTGAATTGCTGATCGGACGTGTTGGAGATACGTTGATCGAACTAGCCGCGTGCTGGGCTTTGGTTCTGATGCTGACCGGCCTGTACATGTGGTTTCCGCGAAACGGCTCAGGCTTGCGCGGAACACTACTGCCGCGTTTGTTCGCGAAGAGCAAGCGTATATTTTGGCGCGATATCCATGCAACGACTGGTTTCTATGGTTCGCTGATCGTGATCTTCATGATCTTTACGGGGCTTTTTTGGACGGGTTTCTGGGGCGAGACCTTCGCGAACGTCTGGTCAACCTTTCCGCCCTCGAAAAATCCGGCAAGTGTCGCATCCGTTCCGACCGGCTCGCTAAATACAACCGCCGATAAAAAGGTGGCTTGGGCAGTTGAGCAAATGCCGATGCCCGAGTCTGATCCGCACGCTGGGCATTCAAAAGACGACGGAACGACACCCACGATGACCGATGGCGTTAACCTTGATGCCATCGACAAGATCGCCCGTGATCAAAACGTAATGTCGGGCTATTCGATCGTTTTTCCTAGGAATGAAACCGGCGTGTTCACGATCACGGCGCCGCTTGGCGACCCGTACCGACAGCAGACGATCCATGTCGATCAGTACTCAGGAAATATCTTGGCCAATGTCGGTTGGCAGGATTATGGAACGGTTCCCAAGGCTGTGACGGCCGGGATCGCTCTGCACGAAGGACTAGCGTTCGGGCCACTGAATCAACTACTGATGCTTTTTGCGGCTCTGGCCGTTCTAATCCTTTCGATCAGCGGGACGGTGATGTGGTGGAAACGGCGACCATCCGGAACACTCGGAGCTCCGCCGCTGCCTGATAACGTCGGGCTTTGGAAGACGGCGGTCGGAGTCATCACCATTCTGGGAATTGTATTTCCACTGGTCGGTCTTTCATTGATCCTCGTTCTCGTGTTTGATCGGTTTGTCCTGCGACGATTACCGCGAGTAAAAAAGGTATTTGGTTAGAACTCAATATGAAATTTACTTTTCGAAATCATGGAGTATAACTAGCGGCCCAAAACAACAGGGACAAGCAAACGCTGATCTACAACCGCTCGACTGAAATCGGGCGCACAACCTTAGAAAATGGCTCCCGCCGGAACTGCCGCTATCGAAGTTCCCGCCTTATGTACCGTAAAACTAAATTGCACAACCCTTCCAAAACTACCGGTTACGGTCGGGGCCATTTTCTAAACCAAACGAAAGCAAAATGAAAAACTTATTAAAACTAATCTTGGGATTCCTCATATTTTCCGCGGCCTGCTCGACGCATTCGAGCAATACTTCGAATGCCAATAATTCGTCGCAACCGGTCGAAACGCAGACGTACCGTTCGGTGGGAGTGGTCAAACGCGTCGACAAGGAAAAGGGCCTTATAACCGTCGATCACGAAGACATTCCCGGCTACATGTCGCCAATGGAAATGACCGAGCCCGTTGCTGACTCCGCATTGCTTGAAGCAGTAAGAGCGGGTGATAAAGTTGATTTTGAGATACTTCGCACTGGTTCTAAGATCAAATACATAGCCTTCAATAAGATCGGTGAGATCGCGTTTGTCAATGGCACTGACATCTACACTGCAAACTGCGCGGAATGTCATGGAGCGAAAGGCGAAGGTGCAAGTAAGGGCATTCCGTTAACGTCGGGCCATGCTCTCGACCACCCGGAAGCTGATTTCATACGGACCGTGACAAATGGAAAAGCAAAGAAGAAAGAAAAGGAAATGCCAGCTTATCGTGACAAGTTGACGCCCGAGCAGATCGCGGAGGTCGTTAAGTTCATTCGCGAAGACATTCAAAAGGGTATTACGCGAAACGAAGGTCATAGACATTGAGTCATAAGGAGAACAATGAGAAGTAGAGCAATTGCAATAGTAGTCATCGCGTTAGCAGCCATTTCGGCGTCAGCGCAAGATACGAAAACTGAGAAAGAGATCAAAGGGCTGCGGGCGGAAATTGTGGCCGCGATCAAAGAGAAGAATAAGAAGTTTCTCGACAGCCGCCTTGCAGACGGATTTACGCATACCCACGCTTCGGGCAAGGTCGATGACAAGCAAGCACGAGTTACGATGCTCATTAGCGACTCTCAAACTATCGACGCTCTGGAACCTGAAGCGATCTCAATAAAAGCCTTTGGAAAAGATCTTGCCGTGGCCCAGGGCCGCACTAGAACCAAGGAGGCGAGTCCAAAGACTTACCAGTGGACGGTCGTCTATCAAAAGGCCAACGGTATCTGGCGGATCGTGCTTTCGCACGCCTCACCCGTGGTCGAGTAAAATAACTGATCCAGGACCTACTCAAAACTTGATATGACGCGAAAGATCTAACTCTACGGCCTATTTTTGATCGCTACTTTCACTCTGGCTTCATCGGTTGGGGTACAAGTGACCTATCTTCTGACATTCAATGGAATGAACGAGATCGATGGGTGGTAGACGTTACGTTTTACACCTCTTCAGGTTTAACCGCTCGGATGGATATAACCCTTGGATTTCTAGAACATCGGCACGGAATCGACACTGCCCTCCGCGTTGCGACTGAGATCGAGTACTGCTGGATACAAGATAAGGATATTGACTCATTTGTAGCAAAAAAATGACCACGTTCTCATTATTGATCAGAAGGTGCTGACTTAACCTCAATTCCCGCAGAAATCCAATTTGATCATTACCTTTCGAGGCTTCCTACTCCCGCAACATCGTCAACGCGGCTACCTAAACAATTAAAATCAAGTGAAATTCATGATTTTCGACCCTCGATTCATTTCAATTCGTATAGAATCGTAGAATCAGTACGATCTATTGTTGTAGTAAATCATACATAACGGTATAAAAGGAGAAACGAATGAGTTTGGTACGACTGCACGATGCTGCTCTAGGCTTGGGTATAAGCTATCCGACCCTCAAGCAATGGATTTATAGCGAGAAAATACGCTCGGTGAAAACTGCTGGTGGTCATCATCGCATTCCGCAAGGAGAGATCGACCGCTTTCTGGAAACGGATAAAGGGCAACCTAACCCCACGCGTTATCTCCCAAAAGGCCTTGACGCGATAAGCGGACGCAATAAACTGCTGGGGCGGGTCGCGGAGGTTCGATACGAGGGATTATTGGCGGAGGTTGTGATCGAGATCGGCTCTGGACAGCATATGGTCTCGATAATTACCGCAGCCTCGGCGCGAACACTTGGGTTGACGAAAGGTACAAGAGTTCACGCACTTGTAAAAGCTACCGAGGTTATGGTGATCAGGGATTAAATTTGGAGGCATTCAGGTTAACAAGGATCCAACCATCTTGTTTTCTGTTAGGAATAGTGAAAATATGAGGATTGCAAAGAACATTCTGATTATGATCGGGTTGGCCTGGATCCTGTTTCCAGCGGCTCTAAGCGCTCAAGCAACGCCGGCATCGAAGACGCAAACCGGAACGGGCACGACTATATACTCTCTCTATGTAGAGAAAGATGATGGGAAGAAGACTATACTCGGCTTAGCCGATATTGCAAAGATCAAGAGGCTCACGGTCAAGGCAAACGATCATGGCAAAGAAGCTTCTTTTGAAGGTTATCCACTGTTCGAAGTTCTGAAGCTCGCAGGCATCGAATTTGGTGAAACGCTGCGGGGCAAACGGCTGGCGACTTTCCTGCTGGTAGAGGCAGCCGATAAGTACCAGGTTGTTTTTGCTTTGCCTGAGATCGATCCAGGTTTTACGGACAAGATCATTATTCTTGCTGACAAGCGCGACGGCAAACCGCTCTCAAAAGCGGAAGGCGATCTTCGCCTTGTCGTCCCTGACGAGAAAAGAGGGGGCCGCTGGGTTCGGCAGGTGATAGGTTTTAAGATTATGCGAGCAGGAAACTGATCAGTTTATGAAACGTCTGCTGATAACATTCCTTTTTCTCCTGATCGGAAACGGCTGTAGTGAGTCTCCTCCGAACAAAGAAAATAGATCTGCTTCTGAACCGATCACTTTGACCGTATCAGCGGCGGTGTCGCTGAAGGATGCCTTCAATGAGATTGGATATCTATATAAGCAGAAAACCGGAATTAAGGTGTTGTTTAACTTCGGGGCCTCCGGGGCACTTCAGAAACAGATCGAGAATGGGGCGCCAGTAGATGTCTTTGCGAGTGCGGGCGAAAAGCAAATGGATGAGCTAGCCGCCGCAAAAGCGATCGATACCGGAAGCCGACGCGACTTCGCACGAAATCTCCTTTTACTGATCGTTCCGAGGGAGTCGCAACTCAATATCAGCGGCTTTGCTGACCTGACCGGAGCCGATGTGACGCGGATAGCCATCGGAAATCCAAAGACAGTACCTGCCGGACAGTATGCCGATCAGGTTCTTGAGAAACTCAGAATTAAAGAAGTGCTTCAACACAAGTTAATAATGGCCGAAGATGTGCGTCAGGTCCTCGATTATGTTTCTCGCGGCGAAACGGACGCCGGGCTCGTCTATTCGACTGATGCATCCATTGCAGGCGAAAACGTACGTACGGTTGGTCCGGCCCCGGCTGATACGCATGACCCGATACTGTATCCGATTGCGATCGTTAGCGGAGCGAAAGAAGTAGATGCGGCGAATAAGTTTGTTCACCTCGTCCTTAGCAGTGAAGGGCAAACGATTCTCAGAAAATTCGGATTCGCTGCCGTTACCGAACGATGATATGGGAAGCCCTGAAATTATCCTTACTCGTCGTGTGCTTCGCCACGGCTATAATCGCAGTTCTCGGCATCGCCCTTGCCTTCCTTCTAGCTAAATTCGATTTCCGCGGAAAAGAGCTGCTAGATGCCGTACTTACCATGCCGCTCGTTTTGCCTCCAACAGTCACAGGCTATTACCTCATCGTCCTTCTTGGCCGACGCGGGGTCATCGGAGAATATATCTACGATCTGACTGGCTGGACAGTGGTTTTTACATGGGAAGGCGCCGTTATTGCGGCCGTTGTCGTAGCGTTACCGCTGATGATCAAGGCTTCGCGGGCTAGTATCGAGAGCGTGAATCCGGATTACGAAATAGCCTCCTACACACTGGGAAAAGGTGTTCTTGAGACCTTTTGGCGGATCACCCTGCCCCTTGCGAAGCGAGGCGTTCTTGCCGGCATGATATTGAGTTTTGCCCGCGCCCTCGGCGAATTCGGTGCAACGCTAATGATAGCGGGAAATATTCCAGGCAAAACGCAGACTATGCCACTAGCAATTTATGAAGCTGTCGCATCAGGCGATGATCGAAATGCTCAGATCCTTGCTTTGATACTGACCGCTATTTCGATCGCTGCAGTGTACGCGACCAATAAGATCAGCCGCTCGCAGGTGTATGGATGATGATCGAGGTTGCTGTAAAAAAGCGTTTGAGCGACGACTTTACTCTTCAGATCGCTTTCGGGATCGAGGGCGGGATAACCGTACTTGAGGGCAGGTCAGGCGCCGGAAAGACTACTAGCCTACGGCTGATCGCCGGTATTCTGAAACCCGACCAAGGGCATATAATTGTTGGAGAAGAGACCTATTATGATTCAACGAAACGTATCGATCTTTCGATTCAGAAACGGCGCATTGGATTTGTGTTTCAGGACTACGCTCTGTTTCCTCATTTTAATGCGGAGAAGAATATTGGGTATGGAATAAAGGACGGGAAAGCCAGGTCCGACAGAGCTCTCGATCTCCTCGCTCTGTTCCGGATCGAGCACCTCCGCAACCGCCTTCCGCGGGAAATGTCGGGTGGCGAGCAGCAACGTGTAGCAGTCGCTAGAGCACTTGCGTCTGATCCCGCTGTAGTCTTAATGGACGAACCCCTGTCGGCCGTTGACGTAGAAACTCGTGCTGCTCTGCTCGAGGAGATCCAAGCGGTTCAGCGGCAAACAAGAATTCCCTTTTTATATGTTACCCATAATCACGCCGAAGCTGAAAAAATAGCCGATCAGCGAATCGTGCTGAAAAAAGACGGGCGTTTATCGACAACCGGGAACGATGAATTAGTTACCGGGGCCTGAGAATCCTTGGATTCCAATCCGGGCGTACTGCGAATCCTCAGGTAAGAACCCGAAGTCTTGAATCTCCCAAAAATATTCTACCGATCGAACCAGTTAAATAGCTCAATCCGTCTCATCCAGACGCTTTACCGCCTCCAGCAGGAGTTTGTCATCAGTTTGGGCATAGACGGTCGTGATGCTCATATCGGAGTGGGCGAAGAGATTTTGAACTATAAGTGGGTTAGTATTTCTCCGGATCAACTCACTCGCGAAATAGCTTCGAAGATCGTGAAAGTGGTAGTTCTCTTCTCTGGTTCCTCCGCGTTTGTTGATTCCCGCGTTTCTGAGTGCGGTGTACCATCGCTTGCGAAAGTCTTTTACAGGGAAAGGCAGCTGATCGTCCTCGATCATCGCTTTAAGCACTTTTGTTGCTGTAGCGTTGAGCGGAACCAGACGTGGCGGCCTTCCCTTTGAGCCGATCACAAGTACCTGCTCGTTCTCAAAGTCGATAAAATCTTCTGTGATGGCCATTAGTTGACCACGGCGTAGCGGAAGGTTGACCGCCAGGACGATCAGTCTATACAGCAGAGTGTCCTTCTCTAATTCTTTCCATAGATCTTGCTTTTGTTTTTCATTGAGCAATCGTCTTCGGGGTGGTGGTTCCGGTAAAGGCTTCACGTACTGCATCGGGTTTCGGTCAAGAATTCCCTCCTCGCACGCCAAACTCAAGATCTTTGAGAGTGTCGACATTATTCTGTTGATCGAAGATGGCGATAACTCACTTTCCTTCTTGCGTTTGTTTTGCCGGGTCTGCAGCTTGGACCGGCAGTCCCTGCAGTCTTGGGGACTTATACTGGCCAGTGGCCGCTTCTTAAAGTGCCCCAATAGCAGTCGGATATAGAGGTTCTTTGCACCTTTGTTGACATTGTTCTGCTCGACATACGGCCGATATTTCGCCTCAATGAATGACGCCAGTGTGGTGGTGCTATCGGCGACACCATAGTTATGATTAAAAGTCGTCTTGATGATCTGACGTTCGGCTAACTCAGCTTCCTGTTTCGTTATGGCCTCAGGGATGGCTTGGTGAAAGACCTTCCCATTCAGGCGTTTATACATCCACCAACGCGCCTTCGCGTAAGCCGGATGGGAAGATGTTATACGCTTGCCATTGTATCTTTTGAAAACCGACATAACTCCCCCTAAAAAGATCACAGTAAAAAGCCAAAAACGCACCCGCTCCTGCATTCGCAAGTTCTGTTCCGCTTGTCAGCCGCCTCTTTTTGGAGTTTTTGGGTGTTTACGTGGGGAATCGGAACGCTAACGCACCAGATCGGTGCATCTCTAAACCAGTTTTGGTTCGTTTGTGAAAGGGGCAACTGATGGTTGCAAAATGGTTGCGGTTTTTTCTGGCTTAGCTAGCACCCTAAACCATTGATCTAGAACTGGTTAGTCCCCGGCCCGTTCGCGGGATAACCGAGAACTTCAACCATCTGCGCAAAAAAACGGCTTTCGAATTTCTTCGAAAGCCCCATGTTTATTGGTCGGGACGGCGAGATTTGAACTCACGACCTCTCGCACCCCAAGCGAACGCGCTACCAGACTGCGCTACGTCCCG
>JBGSQW010000039.1:0-2717 GCA_041737885.1 Pyrinomonadaceae bacterium
CGAGAAGCGGGATCGGAGTTAGTCTCCTTTACGCGGTCAAATAGCCGCATGAAAAAATTCAGCTTCAAGCCTCTCTACTCCAACGTATTTCAACATCAGAGTACATCGCCACCGTTTAATTCATCATGCCATCTCCTTTCTTGGAACAGTTTTATTGCGAATTTAATCTTTATTAGTTACGGAAAACGCTATGTTTTCTGGTTTTGCCGTATTATTGACGATCGTTAAGCTATACATACTTTTTCCGTCGCTCGTCACCATAACACCTGACGTTTTGGTTCGGCCGGCCGACATTACTCGACTCTCTTGTCTGAGCTCGTATCTCAGATCGCTCCCACTCGTTTGCCTGAAATCCAGTTTCGTGAACTTTTTACCAGAAATTCGCCATGTGTACTTTCCATTCGCTCCGACCGTCGCTTTAAGGGATGCGCGGCCACCAGAGTCGAGATTGATCGTCGATTGGGCAGATGCATCGGCTACGGAAAACACGAGTACGGCAATCGCTATCGCCAGAAGCTGGATGGTTAGTTTGTTATTCATATTTTTCTCCTTAAGACTCAATTGAAAGACGAAAACGTTGTGTGTGGTTAATTGGCGGGTACCGTCCCACCCAAATCGCGACCGTTTATTTTGGCGAACACATGGTGGCCAGCGGCCGGATCTCACAAACGATCTGCTTTAGTTCATTTATCTGTTTACGTTGAGCTTCGATCTGGATCTGCTGTTCCTTAACAGCATTGACGAGTACGACGCCGATGCGATCGTACTTGACGCCTTCGACTAGCCCTTTATCGTTGTAAGTGACGAGGAGCGGTTCGATTGCGGCGACGTCTTCTGCACCGAGGCCCAGATCGTTAATTCCGCCTTCCTTCCAGTCGAATGTGATCGGATTCAGCTGCCTGATAACATCGAGTCCAAGGCTGAAGCGATGAATGTTTGTCTTGTATCGCAGCGAAGAGGAACAGGTCGCCAGCTCGTTTGAAGCATTACGGCACAACGATGTTGCTCCGGCCGCTCCTAGCGTCGTCACCTGCACAGTTCCAGCGGTCGTGATAACCAGGCGATCCTGATACGCTGTCCCGTCGTATTGTGAGATGAATAACGTTGGGCCGCCATTGACCCCAAAATTGATCCCCGACGCGGCACCAGCCGCTTGCATATAAAGATCGAAGTTACCTGAATTTGAATACAGATTGACATCGCCACGCTGAACGGTCGAATTGCCCACGATCATCGTTCCCGGAGCTGAGACGGTGTCGTTCGTCCTTCCGAGTCCGATCGTATTACTAGTCGAAACGACTGCATCCGATCCGATAGCGGTTGCGAAATTTATGCCATCGCTCATGACGTCTGCACCTTCTCCAATTATTGTGTTGTTGTTACCAGTCGCATTCGTGTTACCAGCATTTCTTCCCAGAAAAGTGTTTCTCGATCCAACTGTGTTCGCGGAACCTGAGCTTCGGCCAAAAAAAGCATTGTTGTTCGCCGTCGTGCTGAGGCCACCTGCAGCGGAACCAACGAATGTGTTACCCAGGCCCGAGGTATTGGAAAAACCTGCAACATGACCAACTAAAGTGTTTGCAGATCCGTTCGTGTTGGAGAAACCAGCGTTTTCACCGACGAAGGCATTACCGTCTCCAATATTCACTAGGCCCGAGCCAAGACCTGCAAATAGGTTGGCATTTCCCGCCTTGCTCAAAATTCGATCGGAGCCAATATTGAACTGCGTTTCAGCCCTGACGATATTTCCAGCGAGCGTGCCTCCAGCTGTGCCGTTGCCGGTGATGTTGAAATTTGCCCCGGGTTGTTGTGAGGTCTGGTTCAGGATCGGGCTGCCGCCAGTCGAGGCGATTGTAAGCGTGTTTCCGGCTGGTGTGATGGTAATGTTTGCTCCAGCGGCGAGTGTTACGGCGTCGGTCAGCGTGTTGAGGCTTTTTACCACCTGACCGGTCGCGATCTTTGTGTTTGTCACGTTGGCGTCAGCGATCTTGGCCGTTGTTACAGCATTTGTTGCGATCTCGGGTGGCCCGACTCCGGCCGGGGCGATGCCCAATGCAACAGAGCCGCTAGAGCCGCCGCCACTCAGTCCTGTGCCAGCCGTTACACCCGTGATGGTTCCGCCACCGCCGCCTGCGGTTGCAGTTTCATCGTTTGCCGGTTCCCATTGGCTGTTCGTTGTGTTGAATTTCAGAACCTGTCCATTGCTAGGCTGGATAGATGCTACGTTTCGGCCTTGAAGCCGTGCGACCGTGGTTGAGACTTGCGTGCCCGTCACATCACCAGCGAGATTTCCTGTAAATGTGCCGGCGGTCGCAGCCGTTGTCGCATTTGTCGCAGTGTCCGCTGAGTTTGCGGAAAGGCTCTTCAGCGCATACGGCGTGCTATTTAACGGCTGTCTGGGTGTAAGAGCCGTAAACGCACCGCCACCCGCCGATCTGACGCGAATCTCGAGGAAACGGTTCGCACCTGGGAAATTCGCACCGAAATCGAGATTCAGAGAAAAGATCCCGTTCACAACCATGACGCCTGTACGCAATATTGTCGAACCTACTTGCGTGCCGCCATTCTGTGAATCAAAAAGGAGATGGCATGATGAATTAAACGGTGGCGATGTACTCTGATGTTGAAATACGTTGGAGTAGAGAGGCTTGAAGCTGAATTTTTTCATGCGGCTATTTGACCGCGTAAAGGAGACTAACTCCGATCCCGCTTCTCGC